>NZ_JBIAOR010000001.1:1644138-2037027 GCF_042878995.1 Brevibacillus sp. NPDC003359 | reverse complement strand
AAGACCCCTCATAGACGATGAGGTTGATAGGTTCGGTGTGGAAGCGCGGTAACGCGTGGAGCTGACGAATACTAATCGGTCGAGGACTTATCCACAAATTCTTAGCAATCATGCGTATTCAGTTTTGAAGGAATAAATCCTTCAATGTTCCTCGGTAGCTCAGTTGGTAGAGCAATCGGCTGTTAACCGATCGGTCGGCGGTTCGAGTCCGTCCCGAGGAGCCATATGATGCTCCTGTAGCTCAGTCGGTAGAGCGTTTCCATGGTAAGGAAGAGGTCGCAGGTTCGATTCCTGTCGGGAGCACCAGAAATATTCTCATGAAAATGGCCCGTTGGTGAAGCGGTTTAACACAGCAGCCTTTCACGCTGTCATACAGGGGTTCGAATCCCCTACGGGTCACCTAGAAAAGTCCCTACATACTTGTAGGTGATTTGGAGGCTTAGCTCAGCTGGGAGAGCATCTGCCTTACAAGCAGAGGGTCGGCGGTTCGATCCCGTCAGCCTCCACCACTTATATTAAAGGACATTGTCCTGATTATCGCGGGATGGAGCAGCTCGGTAGCTCGTCGGGCTCATAACCCGAAGGTCGCAGGTTCAAATCCTGCTCCCGCAACCAAATTTTCTACTTGCTCTACGTCGAGTAATCTTCTTGATCAAGTAGGATCGGAGTGCCCATTGGGTGCAACCAAATATGGAGCTGTGGTGAAGTTGGAGTTCACGCCGGTCTGTCACACCGGAGGTCGCGGGTTCGAGTCCCGTCAGCTCCGCCATCTTTCTTAACGAGATGGCATAGTTCATGAACATGAAAAAAGTTTAATGTAATAAAAAAACGTTGATTTTTCATGAAAGATATGCCATAATTAAAGATATGCCGGTATAGCTCAATTGGTAGAGCACCTGACTTGTAATCAGGGGGTTGTGGGTTCAAGTCCTATTGCCGGCACCATGAAATTGGGGAGATAGTGAAGTGGCTAAACACGGCAGACTGTAAATCTGCTCCCTCCGGGTTCGGCGGTTCGAATCCGTCTCTCCCCACCATTTTTCATGAGCCATTAGCTCAGTTGGTAGAGCATCTGACTTTTAATCAGAGGGTCGAAGGTTCGAGTCCTTCATGGCTCACCAGTTTTTATAAACCCGAAAAGTGAAAAGTCAGCTTATCAACAGCTCTGACTACTTGGATGGGAAAATGCGGTCGTGGCGGAATGGCAGACGCGCTGGCTTCAGGTGCCAGTGGTGGCAACACCGTGGAGGTTCAAGTCCTCTCGACCGCACCAATCAACTTCTTCTTGCGATGCGGACGTAGCTCAATTGGTAGAGCGTCGCCTTGCCAAGGCGAAGGTCGAGGGTTCGAGACCCTTCGTCCGCTCCATAATGTGTGCCCTTAGCTCAGCTGGATAGAGCGTTTGACTACGAATCAAAAGGTCGGGAGTTCGAATCTCTCAGGGCACGCTTCTTTACTACAAAAGTGAAGAAAATAAAATGTCGGGAAGTAGCTCAGCTTGGTAGAGTACTTGGCTTGGGACCAAGGGGTCGCAGGTTCGAATCCTGTCTTCCCGACCATGATTTGCCCACGTTTTACAGGTTTGCCGGGGTGGCGGAATGGGCAGACGCAACAGACTTAAAATCTGTCGGGAGTTTCTCCCGTACCGGTTCAAGTCCGGTCCTCGGCACCAGCATTTATTTTGATGCGGGTGTAGTTCAATGGTAGAACTCCAGCCTTCCAAGCTGGTCGCGTGGGTTCGATTCCCATCACCCGCTCCATACATAAAGCAGAGAGCCACTAGGTTCTCTGTTTTTTTACGTCTTAGGAAAGCAGCCCTATTTTTACTAGAGCCAAAAGTATGAAGGCTTATCCAATAGTTGAATGGATAAGCCTTTTTTTAATACAGATATAAATTTATGTCGAAAGCTGTCTGACGTTTTCTATGGTTGAAACATATGTTTTCGTGTACAGTAAAACTAAGATCGCTTACCGATGAAATTGGTAACGGATCTCTTGCCTTGCCTCCTGCACTGTCAGGGGGCTTTTTTACGTGGTACAAGAGAGAATGTGTCTTAGAGGGCGGCAGCCATTTTCGGACCAGTCTCCTGGGTATTCGCAATAGGCAGAGAAACGATAAAGCGCGTACGTTTTTCATTGGAATCACAATGAATCGTGCCTTGATGCTTTTCGATAATATTTTTGCAGATGGACAAGCCGATACCCGTCCCATTTTGTTTAGTCGTAAAGAATGGTTGGAAAAGGTTCTCCACGATCTCGGGCGGAATCCTTTCGCCGTTGTTTTCCACACTCAAATAGAGCCATCCATCTGACGAAGTGGAAATGACATGAATATATTTGTCTGAACGATTTTGCACGGCGTCAATTGCATTGTTTAATAGATTGACGACAACTTGCTTCAAGCCTTCTTCATAACATGCGAGTGAGCAGGGGTGGATTTGTTTTTCAAAACGTATGTTTTCTCCCACGAGGCGAGGCGTAATCAACATTTCTACTTCTTCAAGCAATTCTTCTACTTGAACGGTTTTAAAAATTTCATCGAGAATTGGTTTCTTGGAAAAGCTGAGGAATCCGGTCAGTTGCCGATGTAAATTCTCAAATTCATGCATGATGACTTGGATATACGTCTGTAGCTGGGCCTGTTCCTGTGTAGACTCGCCGATCAGTTTCAGGAACCCTTCAATGGCGCACAACGGATTACGTAGCTCATGAGCCATATTAGCGGCTATTTTTCCGAGCATGGTCAGTTTGTCGTTATGCAAATAGGAGATCGTTTCTTCCTTCTGGACAAGTTCTTTATTCATCATTTGTTCAAAGTGATAAACAGCCCAGAAGACACTTTCATCCATGGCTTTGCCCAGTTGGCTTTCCAAATAGTGCATTTCTTGTGAGGAGAGGGACCATCTCTGTAATTCCGGTTGAAGAACCCGCCAGAATACATTCCGGTACAATTGATATGTGCGCAAAATGGAGGAGAAGGGGAATTCCTGAGAACGAAGCCATTCTCCCATATCTAATGCCCAAGTCTGCATGTCATGATCTACATCCTCAACCAGATAGCGAGCCAAGAGCACTGTTCGTTTTTCTGCAAAATCGCGAGGAATGGTTACAGGAATTTCCATGCTGCGAACAATTTCTTGCAGCCATATTGTGGTGATACTTGGTGTTAAGTCTAAAATCTTCCTTGAAACATCGTAAAGGTTCAGCGTCACAGTCTCCACCATCTCTTATCCACCCCACTAAAATCGTAAGGGAAAAGGCCTAGATTAGACAAGGTATAATTAGCCTGATTTCGCAATAAAATGTATTTTTTTCGGAAGTTTTTATCTACAAAATCCGCTGAAAACCGCCTTTTTTCGGAAAAATATTCAATCATGAGTCCGATTCTAGTCGCATAAAGTAGAATGGACGAACTTTATTGGACGAGGGAGGCAGGGATGGGCGAGTATTTTTGGCTGGGTCTTGTACACATCTTCATGATCGATCTGGTATTAAGCAGTGACAATGCTGTGGTCATAGGAATGGCCTGCCGCGGACTACCTCAAAATGAGAGAAATCGGGCGATATTATATGGGACATTGGGTGCAATTCTATTGCGAATTGTACTAACGGGAATGACTACCTGGATGTTGGATATTCCACTCGTGAAGGCAATCGGGGGAATATTATTGCTATGGATAGCGTGTAAGTTGATGCTGGGTGAGAATGAAGGGCTCGCAGACGTATCGCATAATCAGACAATTGGCCAGGCAGTCAGGACCATCATAGTCGCAGATTTTGTCATGAGCTTGGACAATGTTTTGGCAGTTGGTGGAGCAGCACATGGCGATTTATGGTTAGTTTTGCTGGGGTTAGCTATGAGCATTCCATTATTAATGTGGGGGAGTGTGTGGATTGCCCGCATGATGAATCGTTTTCCCAGTATGGTCATTATAGGCGGCGGAATTCTTACTTTTACAGCAGTTGATATGTGTCTTCAGGATCCGTATGTCTGGAAGTGGGTGAACCCTTTGCTTCTCAATCATATGTGGTTACCCGCATTTGCTGCCGTAGTGGTCATGTTTTGGGGGCGGATGAAAAGGACGTGAAAAGGTGATGAGGATCGTACATTCTGGGGCATACTACAACAAAGATCATGATCGTTTTTGCGGAATGTAAATGGTCACATCGAGCTAATGAAAACATAGCGGGAAAGGAACTATTTCGAAATGAATACAAGCCTCTTGATGCTATGGGGATACTGGGATGAAGTCTACCAACGTTGCACCAGACTTACCTATATTGAGAAAGGGAATAATATATTTCGGGTTGTCGTTTTACGCTATCGGGGAGAGCCGCTCGTTACTACCGATAATTGCATCATTTATGACGGGGATTTGATCTTAAAGCTACATATACACAATTATTACTTTGCTACACTGTGCAAAGAAGTGAAGGATGAACTGCGCGTGGCTCTTCTCTTGCGTAGACATATCCTCCAGTCACTACCGAAGCTAGCCACGTTCCTGAATTCCATGGAAAATAAAGACCAAATAAAAGGGATAGTGGGAACTACCATGCTACATAAAGGGGTAACACCTTTGGGATTCTCGATTTCTGATGTGCCCATGACCCGGTTTTTTCGATACAAGCGATGGTACTTGCGTCTCATGCTCAGAATCGTGCACCCCAATGGAAAGCGGCGATTGCAATCATGGAATCATGAAATGCCCCTAAAGCGCGTTTATATGTCAAAGGAATTTTTACTTAATCGATATGCTGAGAGCAAGCAGCCTCTAGGAGAGTCCTACTAATGGCAAAGCGGTTTCTGTTAGTGACAGAGGAATGGGCAGGGAGCGGTCATCGGATGGCTGCCGAAGCTCTGCAAGAAGTTTTAATGGAAAAGGAGGGTGCACAAGCGGCGCGAGTGGTGGGAGGACTGAAAACCGCCAGTCCGAGCTTACGTGTGCTCTCTCATTTTATTTATCGCAATATGCTGCGCTACGGTCAACCAGTGTGGCAACGTATCTATGAACAGGAAGAAATGCTGGGCACTGCATTGACCAAAGCACTGGGATGGTGGTTATCCGAAAGATTAACCAATCAACTCTTGCAAGAAGAGAAACCAGATGTCGTCATCGCTACGCATGCATACTGCTTGTCCGCATTGGCAGAAGCGAAGAGAAGGGTGTCCAAGCCCTTCCAGCTCGTTTGTGTGCCCACGGACTTCCATATCAATCGGTTTTGGGTTCATCCAGAAATTGATGCGTACATGGTGGCACATGAGCACATTGCGCAAATTCTGCGTGAGCGCTATGGGATTGCCCCTGAAAAAATACATGTTTATGGCATTCCAGTTCGTCCCGCTTTTACTACAGCGCTGCTTACAGACAAAGCGGCTTGGAAAAGACAGCTTGGACTCGTGCCAGATCAATTCACTGTGCTGATTTGTGGGGGAGAAGGCGGTTATGGTGGAGTGGAGCAGGTCGTACGAGAGTTGATGTTGGAAGAACAACCATTGCAGATCGTAGTTGTAACAGGGAAGAATGCAGGACTGTACAAACGACTGGCGGACTTACTAGGTACGGAGGCCACTTGTCATCGTTTTATATTGAAAGGGTTTGAACCGCAAATGTGGCAGTGGATTGGAGCAGCAGACGCCTATATAACGAAGCCAGGTGGCATTTCGTGCGCGGAGTCACTTGCTCTTAAGACACCGCTCATTTTATTCCACCCATTGCCTGGACAAGAAAAGCATAATTGTTCCTTTTTACTTGAGCAGCAAGCGGCGATCTTGGCTGAAACGCCGGTAGAAATCAAAGAAATCATCAGGTTATGGCGTCAGCCTGAAAACAGGGATGCTTTTGTAGGATGTTTGGACAAGCTGGGGCGACCAGAAGCAGCTCATCAAATTGCCCACGCTCTTCTCCAATTAACAGACTAAAATTGGAAGAAAAAAAGTACGAATGAACAAGCAAAACTTCACACATATTAAACTTACAAACGACGAGGAGGTGATACAGATGGCTAACAACAACAGATCCAGTAACAATCTGGTGGTTCCTCAAGCAAACCAAGCTCTGGACCAACTGAAATACGAAATCGCATCCGAATTCGGTGTTCAGCTTGGACCAGACACCACTTCCCGTCAAAACGGTTCAGTTGGAGGAGAGATTACAAAACGTCTTGTCTCCTTTGCTGAGCAACAATTGGCTGGACGTGGCTAATCTAATAAGCTGGATGAAGGGGAGGCACCTATGGTGTCTCTCTTTTTGTTATCTAGGATAACGGAAATTATTGACAGATGAAATTGGGGCGGACCACCGCATAAATAATGGGCGGAGGCGGATTCTATATGTGTTAGGAGGTGAGTGGAAATGACAGTAGGAGTACAAGTGAAACAGACGCTTGCCAGCTTAAAAGGTGCACAGGCAGATTTTGAAACGTTTGCTCTTAGTACGCAAAACAAGAAAGCGAAGCAATTGTATTCGCAAGCAGCAGAGCAAACGCAATCCATCGTAGATAACCTCCAGCAGCGTGTAACGGAGCTGGAAAAGGAAGAACCACAGTTTAAGGGATTCTAGGAAGTGTTGGGAAAGGGAGAGGGACTTCCTCTCTCTTGGTTTTACTACCTATAAAAATCACCTCAGGTGATGGAGGTGGCTTATGCCCGATTGGTTATCAATCATTTTGCGCTCAATAGGCGCTGTTGCTTACTTATTTCTATTGACAAAGATCATTGGGAAAAGGCAAATCAAGCAACTTACATACATCGAATATATCGTCGGCATTAGCATCGGTTCGATTGCGGCTTTTATGGCAACCGAAATGGATGGGCCGGTCTACCATAGTTTGATCGCCATGGGTATTTTTGCGCTCTTCCCCGTTTTGATGGAGTGGCTTTCACTCAAAAGCAAAGTTCTTCGAGACTTGTTTGAGGGGAAATCAACCGTTCTCATCAAGGAAGGGAAAATTTTGGAGGACAATCTGAAAAAAGAGCGTTTGACGGCAGAAGATCTGATGGAGCAATTGCGCATTAAAAACGTGTTTCGTGTAGCAGACGTAGAGTTTGCGTTAATGGAAACAAGCGGGGAACTCAGTGTCCTTTTAAAATCAGAGAGTCAGCCGGTAACTCCCAAACACCTTGAATTGACAGTTGCGCCTTCGGAAGAGAATCAAGTGGTCATTATGGATGGGACGATCATGGATGAGCCCCTGGCAACAGCAGGTCTGAATCGCAGATGGGTTCGTACGGAGCTGCAAAAAGCGGGAGTGGCTCTGGAAAATGTTTTCCTCGGGCAAGTAGACAAAGGTGGAGAGCTCTACCTGGACCTCTATGACGATAAACTAATGGTCCCTGGAGCCCAAGCGATGAAGCTGGCTTTTGCTACATTGAAAAAATGTCAGGCGGATCTGGAGCTATATGCACTCAATACAAAAAATGAACAAATGAAGCGTACCTACCAAACCGATTCGGAACAGCTACAACAGATCATCGATCAAGTAAAACCGTTCATGATACGGTAAAAAGGAGTGAGTGACATGGCAGATCAAAAAAAGAAAAAGCTGACACCCGTCCAGCAAGAATATCAGCAATTGGCAAAGGGGCACGAGCCTCCGCGACCGCTTTTGCGCAATTTTACCCGGGCATTTTTAGTGGGTGGCTTGATTTGCGTGTTCGGACAAGGGATACAAGAAATGTTCATTCACTACTTCCATTTTACGGAGAAAACCGCTGGGAATCCCACAGTTGCTGTCTTGATCATTCTTTCTGCTCTCTTGACCGGTCTAGGACTATATGACCGAATTGCCCAATGGGCTGGGGCCGGTACGAGTGTGCCGGTTACGGGTTTTGCCAACTCGATTGCATCTGCGGCCATCGAGCATCGTAGCGAAGGACTTGTGCTGGGGGTCGGCGGCAACATGTTCAAGCTCGCGGGGTCAGTGATTGTGTTTGGAGTGGCGGCGGCATTCGTCGTTGGCTTGATCAAAACATTGTTTACGATGGGAGGCTGACGGATGCGCCAAGGTCATCAGTCTTGGGTCTTTCCTTTACAACCTGTCATTCTCGGGCACGCTGCGATTGGTGGGCCTTTTGAGGCTAAGGGACCGTTAGCCGAAGACTTTGATATCTTGCACGGAGACTTAATGATCGGACAAGACAGCTGGGAAAAGGCGGAGAAAGTCCTGCTGGAAGAAGCGTGCTCGAAAGCGGTGGAGAAAGCGGGGCTCACGAAAGAGCAAATAAACTTTATGCTTGCCGGGGATTTAATGAACCAGATCATCTCTGCCAGCTTTTCGGCCCGGACGCTTTCGATTCCGTTTTTAGGGATTTTTGGGGCGTGCTCAACAGCGATGGAAGGGTTGGCCTTGGCTGCTCTTATGGTGAATAGTCAATCTGCTGATTACGTCTTGGCTGCAACCTCCAGTCACAATGGTGCTGCGGAAAAGCAATATCGTTATCCAACGGAGTACGGTTCACAGAAGCCCCCGACAGCACAATGGACAGTGACGGGAGCAGGTGCTGCTGTTGTAGCCAGTCAGGGTAGTGGATTACGGATTACGGGAGCAACCATCGGGCATGTCGTCGATATGGGATTGACAGACCCATTCAATATGGGGGCAGCGATGGCACCAGCCGCGTTATCCACGATTGAGTCGCATTTCCGTGACTTTCAGCTCCCACACGACCATTACGATTTGATCGTAACAGGCGATTTAGGACGAACGGGCCATGCCATTTTGTCTGATTTGTTGCCCAAGCATCACATGCAAATTCCATTAGAGCGTTATATCGATTGTGGGAAGCTCATTTATGGAGAAAATCCAAATGTGTGGTCCGGTGGTAGCGGATGTGGCTGTATCGCTACAGTGACCTACGGGCATCTACTTCGGAGGATGAAGCAAGGAGAATGGAAGCGAATCTTGCTGGTTGCCACGGGAGCCCTTTTATCCCCGTTGACCTTCCAGCAGGGAGAAAGCATTCCTTGCATCGCCCATGCCGTGGCTGTTGAGTCGGAGCAACTTGGAGAGTGATACCATGATGTTTTTGTGGGCGTTTCTCGTAGGAGGAACGATTTGTTTAATCGGTCAATTTCTCATGGATGTCGTCAAGCTCACACCTGCCCATACGATGTCCTCTCTTGTTGTCACTGGAGCAGTGCTGGACGGATTCGGTCTATATGAGCCACTGGTTAATTTTGCCGGAGCAGGAGCGACAGTACCGATAACGAGCTTTGGAAATGCCTTGGTGCACGGGGCGATGGCGGAGGCCGAGCAACATGGAGTCATTGGCATTATTACCGGCATTTTTGAAGTGACAAGTGCGGGGATTTCGGCTGCCATCGTCTTCGGATTTATCACGGCAGTCTTGTTCCGACCAAAAGGATAATGGGAGGTACATGTTACCTCTTGTGCCAAAATACTTGAATTGAACCTACTTTCGCCAACTTGTAGAATGGGTTGGGTAAAGGAGGGAACAATTTATGTGGTGGAGCAAGAAAGCAGTAACAACCTTGCTTGCTGCCTTTATGGCTGTAGCGTTTATATTCCCAGCCGACTCCCTGGCGGCTACACAGATTCAACGCGGTAGTGTGAACGGGGATGTTTGGGATTTGCAGTATCGTTTGCAGATGCTGGGTTATTACAATGGTAAAATGGATGGCATTTACGGTGCGAATACAACAAAGGCCGTCAGACAGTTTCAAAAAGCATACGGATTACAGACTGACGGTATCACTGGTTCAAATACATGGCGCGTTCTAAAGAAAGTGTCGGTAAATCAAGCGGAAATGCAAATGCTGGCACAGCTGGTCTATTCCGAAGCGCGCGGAGAACCTTATGAGGGCCAAGTAGCTGTGGCTGCGGTCGCGTTGAACCGTGTCCAGTCCAAAAGCTTTCCCAATACACTTTCGGGTGTCATCTTTGAGCCATTAGCGTTTACCGCTGTAGATGATGGACAATTCTGGATGACTCCTAACAAGACTGCTTACCAGGCAGCTTGGGATGCTGTACGAGGATGGGACCCAACAAACAATTCTCTTTACTACTTTAACCCCGTTACGGCAACCTCCAAGTGGATTTGGTCTCGTAAACATGTGAAAAAGATCGGCAAACACATTTTTGCCATTTAACGAACACCCTTCTAGCCCTTGAAACAGTATTCGTCATAGTGCTGTTCGAGGGCTTTCCTTTTTGCTGGAAACTATTGTTCGTTGTTATTGCAAAATAGTTCGATAAAATGAAACGAAAGGATTCGCATATTTCACTATGGAGGTTGATGATGAAGAAACGGATGATCCTTGCCTCGCTGGCAGCCTTTTTACTTGTAGGTACACCAGTTGTCGAGGCAGAAACAACTCAACTAAACGAAACACCTTATGTAGACATTAGTGGCCATTGGGCAGAACAAAAAATCAATCAACTTTACATAGCTGACGTAATTGGTCAAAACGAATATTTTCGACCTGATGACAACGTAACATTGGGTGAACTGCTTACGATGTTTGTGAATGCAAAAGGAGTTGAACCTGTTGGTAATAAGCAAACATCCTTTGCGGACGTACCTGCAAACAGTTGGCTGTCGCCCTATGCAGAGACGGCCTATCGACTGGGAATTGTCCATGGACAAAAGCAGGGGAATCACCTGTACTTACATCCGGATGCCCCAGTAAAAAGAGCAGAGCTCGCCTCTATTCTGGTAAGGACAATGGGAGACAGTGGAGCAGTCAATAACCTGAAGTGGTCTACGACGATCCAGACATTGAACCAATACCCGGATGGGAACAATGTGAAAGAAAAAGAGCAACGCCCACTCGTTTACGCCATGCAAAACGGGTTAATGAGTGCCTATGAGGACGGTACATTAAAGCCGAACAAGTACATGACGAGAGCCGAAGCAGCCACATACGCGGCCCTTCACTTGGCTTCGGGTCAGCCGAGAACAACAAAAGCGCTCTCAAACGGTACACCTTTTCGCCAGGAATTAACGGTTCAGACGACTGCCTACAGCTACACGAACGACAAGATCCTGTCGTATCTCGAGTATCCACTGCGCGAAGGTGTTGTAGCGGTTGATCCAAATGTCATCCCGCTGGGGACACACTTGTATATTGATGGCTACGGCTATGCAGTGGCAGCTGATATCGGTGGTGCGGTTAAGCAACGCCATGTGGATCTGTATCTTCCGACGCTGAACGAAGCTGAAAATCACGGCTTGCAAAAAGGCGTCAAGGTATACGTGCTTGACTAATAAAAATGCTGAACATATTTCCTGCTCTTTCCACTCATACTAACGTGGAAGGGGTGGGATTTTTTCATGGTATGGGTGTTGCTAGGATTGGTTGGTTTATTTGTCCTACTCGTTATCACGCCAATACAATTGACGTGTTTTTACAGTCGCGAGGGCGATAATGATCAATTGGAGATTACGATTGCAGCTTGGGGTATCATTCGCAGGAAGTATGAAATTCCCATTCTCCTCTTGAAAATGACTGAAACTGGGCCTGAGCTTGTCGCAAAGGTGGAAACGATCCAGCAAGGAAGCAAGCTTCGAGAGAGGGTCAAAGATTTTACGCGGAGGCAAGTGAAGGTATGGTATCGGAATTATCGTGACGTGCTGGAAAGAGTCCGTGATTTGCTCCCATTGCTAAAAGACCTGTTCAAACAAATTCGCTGTACAAAGTTAGAATGGCATACATTATTGGGCACAGGTCAGGCGGCGGAAACTGGGGCGCTGACAGGCCTAATCTGGGGAGTGAAAAGCCTGATTGTCGGGGTTTTCTCCCACTCCGTCTCTTTACAGACGATGCCTGCCATGAGTGTACAGCCTGTCTGGAACCAAGCACTTCTACATACGAAGGTCCAAGCTGTGTTTCATTTTTATTTGGGTCATTTCCTTTTCTCTACGCTAAAAGTATTTCTGCGGGTCCGAAAAAGTAATCAACGAAAATGGCAAGCTACGCCTACGCGTGCCTAAACACAAATGTGGGAGCACGCATATTTATTCCTTTGTACAGGGTACATGCTCCGGATTTGTTGGGGGAATGATAAAACATGACACAGACAGGAAGGAGGAGCGACAAATATGGCAGACCACCCGATTCAAGGCCTTATGAGAACAGCGATGGAAAATCTCAAGCAGATGGTGGACGTGAATACAATCATTGGTGATCCTGTTGAGACACCTGACGGTAGTGTCATTCTTCCGATCTCCAAGGTAGGATTTGGTTTCGCGGCCGGGGGTAGTGAATTCCAATACGATCACAATCATAATGGGCCTCAACATCATCAGCAACAAGAACATACTGGTCACCCGTTCGGTGGGGGTAGTGGGGGCGGAGTCTCCATCACGCCTGTAGCTTTTTTGGTCGTTGGTAAACAAGGAATTCGTTCGATTCCGCTTGAAAATACGACCCATCTTTATGACCGGATTTTGGATTCTGTTCCGCAAATCGTGGATAAAGTTCAGGGGATGTTTACCAAAGCGGATGAACCACCTGTTTACTCCAACACGATTATTGCCAGAGCAGAAGAACAAGATTTGGATGACCTTATGGATCGAAAATAAGAAAGCACAAAACAGGTATGCCTCCATAAAAGGGGCATACCTGTTTTTTCAGTAGTAGGCGTATGGCATTACCAGCGTTCGTTCACATACAATCCTGTTTTCGCAACATGCTGATAATGAAGGCTCGAGCTGGAAGCGATATAAGGATGGAGAGCCATCGCTTCCTCGTAGTAACGTGAAAAGGAGCCGAGGGGCTTGCTTTGTAATCCGAATGTACCTGCTCTGAAAGCTTGGGCTACATTCTCCATTGTATTTGTATAGTCCACATAGCGGGTTGCGACGGCCTCCAACCATTTCTCATCGTCCATTTCCAGTTGTCCATCGGGTAATAGCTTGATTCCAAACGTTTGGAGTATTTCCTCTGCGTCTTTTGCAACTTGAGCAAATGCATCCAGCTTTTGCGTCGTCAAAGTATCTGCTTTTTCCGTAAGAAGGAGCTGAAGGCGATTATATTTACTTACTAACGAGTGTGTGCGCTCATGTAATTGCTCAATATCAGGTCCAGCTTCGTTCTCTTTCCCCTGGGCAATTAATTCCCGAGCACTCTTCTCCAAGTCTGAGGAGAACCGGTACAGACGCGATAAGGAATCGGAAAGCTCCGTTGTCCATTGCTGCTGACGAGCGTAATATGGCTGCAAATTATAACGAAAGACCGGATTGACTGGCGTGCTTAATTTTGCCTGAAGCATATGGGAATGATAGCGGCCTACCCGCTGCGTAAATGGAACATGGCTGACTCGATTCGTTTTCATGTTCGGTCACCTCCTCATAAGTAAATGGAATGAATCTCCAGGAACAATTTACTATCTCCTATTATAGACGATGCCTACTCCATTTCAATGAGTAGATCACCAGTTTGAATGGCTTCGCCTGCTTTCACATAGACGGCTTTAATTTTTCCGTCGAGCGGGGCTTGAATGGTCGTTTCCATTTTCATTGCTTCACTCACCAAAAGATGCTCACCTTTACGCACCTTGTCACCTTCTGCTACTAGCACCTTGAGCACTTTTCCTGGCATGGAGGCACCGAGGTGTGCAGGGTTTTGCGCTTCTGCTTTTCGGCGGATCAGTTCAGAGACTTTCGCAGACTGGTCACGGATGAAGATTTCACGTGGCTGTCCGTTCAGTTCAAAATAGATGATGCGTCGGCCATCTGGATGAAGCTCGCCGACTGCGACCAGCTTGATAATCAACGTTTTACCGCGTTCGATCGTAATGGCGGTTTCTTCACCTGGACGCAATCCGTAGAAAAACGTTCCCGTATTCAATACAGACAGGTCACCGTATTCCTTCAGGCGTTGTTCAAATTGCAAGTAGACTTGCGGATACATGATATAGGACAGGACGTCTAAATGACTGGGCTCACGTCCGATTTTGGCTTCCAGCTCAGCAGCAACTTGCGTAAAGTCAATGGGCGCGAGCAATTCACCGGGACGTGCAGTAAAAGCATCGCGGCCTTTTAGCACGAGCTCCTGCAACTCCTTCGGGAATCCGCCCGGCGGTTGGCCGAGATACCCTTGGAAAAATTGAATGACGGAATCCGGGAAGTCGAGGCGTGTGCCTTTTTCCCAAATATTTTCCTCATTCAAGTTATTTTGGACCATGAACAGTGCCATATCACCGACGACCTTGGAAGACGGCGTCACTTTTACAATGTCGCCACACATTTGATTGACGACAGCATACATGTGTTTCACTTCGTCCCAACGACCTTCCAGACCAACGGCTTTGGCTTGCTGCTCCAAATTGGTGTATTGTCCGCCTGGCATTTCGTGAACGTACACCTCCGTGTTGCTCGATTTCATGCCGCTTTCAAAGCCTTGGTAGTACGGACGTACATCCTCCCAGTAATCAGACAGCTTGTTGAACGATTCAAGGGATAAGCCAGTCTCACGCTCCGTGTGGGCTAAGCTCGCGATCAACCCGTTCAAGCTTGGCTGGGAAGTGAGTCCGGACAAGGAGCTGACGCAAGCATCGACGATATCCACGCCTGCTTCGATTGCTTTAAGAAGCATGGCGCCAGCATTTCCTGACGTATCGTGCGTGTGCAAATGGATGGGAATACTGATTTCTTGTTTTAGAGCAGAGACGAGCGAATAAGCAGCATACGGTTTCAAAAGACCTGCCATATCCTTGATCGCGAGAATATGGGCACCTGCTTTTTCCAATTCCTTTGCCAGATTGACATAGTATTCCAAGGTATATTTTGTTTTGGACGGGTCCAAAATATCGCCAGTGTAGCAAATCGCTGCCTCGGCTACCTTACCTGATTCACGTACGGCTTCAATGGCTGTTTGCATCCCGGGAAGCCAGTTCAGGCTGTCAAAGATCCGGAAGACATCGATGCCATTTTCCGCAGAGGCTTTGACGAAGGATTGGATCACATTATCTGGGTAATTGGTGTAGCCTACGCCATTTGCTCCTCGCAAGAGCATTTGGAACAGGACATTCGGTATGCGCTGGCGAAGGATTTGCAGCCGCTCCCAGGGAGATTCCTGCAAAAAGCGCATCGTCGTGTCAAAAGTGGCGCCGCCCCACATCTCCAGCGAGAAGAGCCCAGAACCGAGCTTGCCTGTTGCTTCTGCAATGGAGGCGATGTCGTAGGTGCGCACACGCGTAGCAAATAAAGACTGATGAGCATCGCGGAATGTCGTGTCTGTGACAAGCACCTGCTTCTGCTCCTGAATCCAGCGTACCAGACCGTCGGCGCCTTCTTTGTCCAGAATTTGCTTCGTACCGTCCGGATAGGGCTGGGTAAATGGTGTCCGCGGGATGCGAGGCGAGTCGAAGTGCGGCTTTTTCTCCGATTTACCCAGTCCTGGATATCCGTTGACAATCGTGTCTCCGATATAAGATAGTAATTTGGTACCCCGGTCCTGACGGCCAGGGAAGATGAACAGCTCTGGTTTGGTGTCAATAAACGACGTATCGTAGTTACCACTCAAAAAATCGGGATGTGTCACGACATTTTCCAAAAATGGAAGGTTCGTTTTCACGCCACGAATACGGAACTCACGCAATGTTCGCAGCATTTTGCGAGCGGTTTGATCAAAGCTCGCGCCATACGTGGAGATTTTGACCAGAAGCGAGTCATAAAACGGTGTAATGATCGCGCCTGGATAACCATTGCCGCCGTCCAACCTTACGCCGAAGCCTCCACCGGAACGCCAGGCGGACAAGCGACCGGCATCTGGCAGAAAGTTGTTTTCAGCGTCTTCTGTCGTGACACGGCATTGGATGGCAAAACCACTCATCTGGATATCACTTTGCGCCCGGATGCCAATCTCCGAATCGGAGAGAGCATGACCCTCCGCTACGCGAATCTGCGACTGAACAATGTCGATTCCAGTGATGAGCTCCGTGATGGTATGCTCTACTTGAATGCGAGGATTGACTTCTATAAAATAAAAACGCTTGTCCGGCGTTAACAAAAACTCGACAGTACCAGCGTTCGAATAACCGGCTTTTTGCATAAGAGTGAGAGCAGCTTGGCAAATATCTTCACGCAGCTTGTCATCCAGCGATTGGCTCGGTGCTACTTCGACCACTTTTTGATGGCGCCGTTGGACAGAGCAATCGCGCTCATACAGATGGACGATGTTTCCGTGGCTGTCACCGAGAATCTGGACCTCAATGTGTTTGGGCTGTTCTAAGTATCGCTCCAAATACACCTTGGCATTGCCGAAGGAAGAGCGGGCCTCGGAACGTGCACGATCTAACGAATCTTGCAATTCCTCCTGACTGCGGACGATACGCATGCCTCGGCCTCCGCCGCCAGATACGCCTTTAATAATGATGGGGTAGCCGTATTCTTTGGCAAAGAGAAGCGCCTCTTGGAGTGTTTCGATTGGCTCCGGAGTACCTGGAATCACCGGGATTTCCGCTTCAATCGCGAGACGGCGGGCTTCTACCTTGTCCCCGAATTTTTCGATCAGCTCAGGGGATGGTCCAATGAAAATGATGCCTTCCTCTTGGCAACGTTTTGCAAAATCAGCATTTTCAGCAAGAAATCCGTAGCCTGGGTGAATGGCATCGATATCGTTGCGCTTGGCAATTTCGATGATACTTTCAATATCGAGGTAAGCCTCAATAGGCCCTTTTCCCGCTCCGACCAAGTAAGACTCGTCAGCCTTGAAGCGATGGATAGAAACGTTGTCCTGCTCGGAGTACACGGCTACCGTACGTATGCCGAGTTCCGTTGCTGCACGAAAGATCCGAATGGCGATCTCACCGCGGTTTGCTACCAGTAGGCGATTGATTTTTCTCTTTTTCATTATTCTCTCCCCCTTACGTCTCGGAAAAAAAGACGTATTAAAATTATATATAGAACAAATATACAAAATTTTCACGACACAAGACATACTTTTTTCGATCACAGGAGGATGGATGAACGTGAACAATCAGAACGAAAAGCTGCCTGTATTTGTGTACGGCACACTTTTGGCGGGCTTTGGAAATCATAGGAATTACGTCAAACCGTATAAGCATGAGGCAACACCTGCGACGATTCAAGGAGAGATCTATCATTTGCCAGCAGGCTATCCGGGATTGCTTGGAGGAGAGCAGGAGATCGTGGGGGAAATCGTTACGTTTGCCCCTGACGTATACGAGCAAGCACTAGCCGGACTGGACGAGCTCGAGACGTACTATGGCGAGGGTGATCCGCGCAATGAATATGAACGAATCATCGTACCTGCGACAATGGAAGGAACAGGTCAGGTCATGAACGTCTACGTATATCGTTATTTGGACCAGGAACTAGTCAAGCAAACAGGGGTGCACATTCCGCATGGGAATTGGCGCTGCTACATGCAGGAGCTGTCTGAATAGCCAGTGCTAGTTTTGCCAAAACTGGTAGGGAAAAGGAGGGAGCCCTGCCATGGAATTATTCCATTGTGATCCTGCACAAATCTGGCGTTACCTGATTCCGCAAAATCACTGGATGTTTCCCGACGAAGTTCCAGAAGATGAACTGATCTTTCATTATCGCGACCATATTTATTTTGTAAACAATGACGGCTCAGTTTTGGCCATGCCTCAACCTGCTTGCTTCGAAACGCTGGATATGGGGACCTTGCTGGAGTATTTGGCAACATCGGACGACACCATTGATTTTGACGATGAAGGAGAATTCGATTACGGTCATGTCTTAAAGCGTATGGGGTATATCGTGCCAGTCAGGGACAAGCGGGAAAAAGCCACGTATCAAATCGAGATTATCAACACGGCATTGCCAAAAGCACATGGAACGCGGTACGAAATGAAGCAAGTTACCTTTGCTTTTGCCCTCTATCACGCGCTGATGCGCTGTCATGAGCTGAATGCGAAAACGGATTGGGAATATGAGCATGAAGTGAAGCGAATCGCTAAGGTACAAGCCGAGCGAGGCGGTAAAGTGCAAGTGAATCTGTAATTTCTACTATTGGCATAGTGAAAAAAAGTGAATGATAGGGTATGATTATTGAGGTACATATGAAAGATTTGGTGAGGAGGAAGAAATCATGACAACTGCTGTTGAGCGTCAAGGCGCATTTGTATTCAAAGGTGGTCCTGTAACACTACTCGGTCCTGAAATCAAAGTGGGAGATACTGCTCCTAACTTTACTGTAGTAGGTGGCGATCTGTCCCCTGTAACTTTGGAAGACTCCAAAGGCACTGTTCGCATCATCTCCGTAATCCCTTCTATTGACACAGGCGTGTGCGATGCACAAACTCGCCGTTTCAACGAAGAGGCTGCGAAATTGGAAGGCGTTACTGTGCTGACTGTTTCCGTTGACCTGCCATTCGCGCAAAACCGCTGGTGCGGTGCTGCTGGCATCGACAAGGTGAAAACAGTATCTGACCACAAAGACCTGTCCTTCGGTACAGCTTACGGCGTAGCGATCAAAGAATTCCGTCTCTTGGCTCGCGCTGTATTCGTAATCGATGCAAATGACAAGGTTGTACACGCTGAGTATGTGGCTGCTGCTGGTGAGCATCCAAACTACGAAGCTGCGATTGCTGCTGCACAAGCTGCGAAGTAAGCAAAAAACGATCCTTTTCATAAGCAAACTCTCTTTTTGTCCAAGTGACGAAAAGGGAGTTTTTTTATTTGCAGCAGGTGGAAAAATAGTCTTGACGGAATTAGTAACCAGTGGTTATATTATAACCAACGGTTACTAACCACTGGTTATAAAGCTGTAGTAGAAGTAAGGAGCTGAATATCACGCATGGCAAGCAAACAAGAAATACGCTCAGAAGAAACGAAACGGGCGATTTTGACGGCGGCAGCAGAACTCTTCGCCACCCGAGGCTTTGATACGGTATCCATCAGGGAAATCGCCAAAGCAGCCGGCTGTTCCCATACAACTCTCTATATATATTTCAAGGACAAAGAAGCGCTGCTTCATCATCTGTCCAAGGAACCGTTGCAAAGCTTGGCGCAACAATTGGAAGAAATACTATCCAAACATGGACGAACACCAGAAGAGATCTTGCGTGAAATCAGCAGCCAGTTCATCCACTTTTGTTTGCGCAACCGAACGATGTATACCTTATTCTTCATGATCAAGGCCTCTCGGATCGATGTAGAGGAACCGGAAAAAGAATTGCAAACACTGCGCAATCAATTGTTTGGTTTGTTGAGGCAGGCTGTAAGGAGATGCTTACCAAGTGAGATAGAGGAAGAAAAAGCGCTTGCCCATGCACGGATTTATTTCTACACGCTGCATGGCATCGTCGGTACGTATACACATTCCGAAGAACCGTTGGACAGCTTGATGGAAAGGTTGGCACCTACATTCGCTCTAGCCGTGGATGTTTTTCTCGCAGGAAGTCAAAAAATAATGAACAGGGAGTGACGATAGAATGATCAGAGTGGAGCAAATCTCGGCGAACATTTGGTGTATCAAAGCGTGGTTGTTGATTCCTTTGCGGGTCTGGATTATCAGGGAGGAAGATGGCGTTACGCTTGTTGATGCGGGGATGCCATTTATGACGAAACGGATTATGGCTTTTATCAAGCATTTGAATGCAGGACCACTCAAACGAATTTTGCTGACGCATGGTCATTCGGATCACGTGGGGGCCGTTAAAAAAATCACGGAAGCAGAATCAGTACCAGTCTATGCACATCGAATCGAAATTCCTTTTATGGAAGGGAAAGAGCTGTATCCTCGTCGTAAAAAGCTGGAAGTAAACGTTCAGCCTGGCTTGGCTCAGTCTTTGCCCGAGGATGCTGAAGGGAATTTAGCTCCAATTGGCGGACTGCAACCTTATCTAACACCCGGTCATTCTCCGGGGCATGTAGTGTATTATCACGAAAAGGACGGAGTGCTTTTGGCGGGAGACTTGTTTACTTCCAAACGCGGCAGATTGCATCGTCCCATGCCGATGTTCACGGCGGATATGGCGGAAGCACTCAAAAGTAGTTTGATCGTCCGCCAATTGCGACCACGCCATTTGGAAGTATGCCATGGCAAGCCGATCCAAAATCCGGCAGGACAGCTCGATGACTATTTGAAAGAGGTCTCTACTTCTTATTCGATTCCAAGTAGTGTTTGGCAATCATAGGGCACTTTTCGACTTACCCGAATGATATGAAACGAATCCCCTTTTTCTCGCGTCTTAGGTTTGAGGTGATTGGATGAAAAAGGTAGGACGGATTGGTCAACTATTTCTGATAGTGACACTGTTACTGACGGGGTGTGGGAATGGATTGTCCGCGCAAGGGAATTCACAGCTTGCGCAACCACCGCAACCAGTCATTGAATGGAGCGGAAAAAAAGCTGCGACGGTGCCTGCATCTTCCTGCTGGAACTATAATAGCGAGGCGATCTGCAGCGATACGGCTGCACCACCGGAACTTGTCGCAGAGCATAAGCCTGCCCCACTGCAAGTAAGGCCAGGGGCCACACTGACCGTCAATTTTGCCCAGCAGCCAACTGAAAATACCCTCAAGGTAACCCAATGGAACGGCATGAAAGAAGTGGAGCAAGTGATAGAGAACGGCAATCAGTGGAAGGCGCCCGAACAGCCAGGCTGGTATTTGTTTGACGTTCGCGGTCAGTGGGCGCAAGGTGATGCAGGGCATGCATTTGTCATCGAAGTAAAGGACAGCATCGGATCAACATACCAGACGGTTATGGTCAAACAGCCATGATCGTTTTTTGCTATACTGAGGGGGAGGGAAGACTTAAAGGAGAGACAACATGCTAGAAGAATTAATAAGCTTCACAGTTGATGAGGTAGATGCAGGGCAAACCGTGCGAGAAGTACTGCAAAAGCGGTATGGGGTATCGCGTCGTTTGCTCATTCGTGCCAAGTTTAAAGGCTCCATTACACGGAATGGCGTCCTCGTATTCGTGAACGAAAAATTGCAAGTTGGCGACAAAATAGCAGTCATGGTTGAAGAAGAGGCGGAAGAGACCGTTGCTCCAGAGGACATGCCGCTCTCCATCCGTTACGAGGACGAGGATTTGATGGTCATCGCAAAGCCAGCGGGATTAGTCGTTCATCCGACAGGAAATCATCCCAGTGGAACCTTGGCAAATGGGATGATCGCTTATTGGAAAAAGCGCGGCGAGCACAGAAAGTTCCGAGCGGTGAACCGTTTGGATAAAGATACATCAGGCTTGATGATCGTGGCGAAAAATCAATGGGCGCATGAACAATTCAGCCGCATGCAACAGATCAGGACGTTGCAGCGGACCTATCGAGCTATCGTTCAAGGGATCGTGGAGTCAGACGAAGGGACGATTGATGCGCCGATTGGCCTTGCGGAAAATTCGTTTATCACCAGACAGGTTAGACCGGATGGGCAGACAGCTGTTACCCATTATCGTGTGCTTGCCCGAGGGGAAGGAATGAGTTTCGTCGAGGTGAAGCTGGAGACTGGGCGAACGCATCAGATTCGCGTACATATGAGCAGTGAAGGGCACCCACTTGCAGGAGATGATCTGTACGGGGGAGAACGGGAGCATATCGGCAGACAAGCTTTGCACGCATGGGGGCTATCCTTTGTCCATCCGCGTAGCGGTCTTGCGATGAGCTGGGAGGAGCCGCTGCCAAGTGACATGGAG
This sequence comes from Brevibacillus sp. NPDC003359, assembly GCF_042878995.1. Taxonomy (NCBI): domain Bacteria; kingdom Bacillati; phylum Bacillota; class Bacilli; order Caryophanales; family Paenibacillaceae; genus Brevibacillus; species Brevibacillus sp. NPDC003359. The sequence goes on along the minus strand of NZ_JBIAOR010000001.1, from coordinate 2,015,422 downwards.
CAGGTAGCCCAACAGTTTTTTTCGGATGATCTGCACAAGGAAATGACCTAGGCGAAAAATTTCGTCATTTCCCACTAGAAAGCTGTAAGCGTTTTCGATATGATAGAAGAAATACGTTACAAACATTGGAAACATAACAGAGAATAGCTGGCTGTCTGCGGGGGAAAATCCCGCAAAGATTTTTTTCAGTAGCAGACTAGACCCAGCTTGCGCCTGATGCCTGTTTCGGATCGTTTTGACAAAGAGGGTTTCCCTTTTTATTTGTCATGCACCGGAATTGCCTTGGGGGTGAGCTGGGTTTTCTTATTTGCCCAAGAGAAGGAGAGGGTTTCATGAAGCTGGTTTCCTATCGAGAAAGGGAAAAGGATGCTTGGCGAGCCGGGCTTCTGCACGAAGGAAAAGTCAAAGATATTGCACATGCTTGCCCGGGGGCGCCGAGTACAGTGCTTGGATTGCTCGAAGAGTGGGCGAACTGGTTACCCGTTCTCCAAGCAGCATACGCGGCACAGGATGGCTGGGATCTGGAGCAAGTCGAGCTAGGTTCGCCACTTCCACGTCCTGCCAGCTTTCGTGACTTTTACGCCTTCGAGGCCCATGTGATGACAGCGAGAGCCAAACGCGGACTTCCGATGGTGCCCGAATGGTATCACTTCCCTGTCTTTTATTTTTCAAATGCAGCAGCTTTTACAGGGACGCAAGCGAATATTCGCAGACCAAAAGCAACCGAGTGGCTGGACTATGAGCTGGAAATTGCCTGCGTGATTGGAAAAGCAGGCGTAAACATTCCAGTTGAGCGCGTGGAAGAGCACATCGCAGGATATTGTATTTTAAACGACTGGAGCGCCCGGGATATACAACGGGAGGAGGTCAAGGTCGGTTTAGGGCCAGCCAAAGGCAAAGACTTCGCAACGTCCATGGGACCGTGGCTGGTTACACCGGAGGAGCTGGCAAATGTACGTATCGCAGGCGAAAAGGGCAGCCGCTACGATCTGGAGATGGTGGCACGCATCAATGGTAGGGAGTATTCAAAAGGAAACCTCAAAGACATTCACTATACATTCGCTGAAATGATTGCTCGCGCCTCGGAGGATTGTTCCTTGTATCCGGGAGATGTCATCGGATCGGGAACAGTAGGGACTGGCTGCATTTTGGAGCTTGGGGCAGAACAGTATGACTGGCTTGTGCCAGGTGATGTAGTGGAGCTAGAGGTGGAACGCCTCGGTGTGCTCCGCAATACGATTTCTGAATAAGGATGAAAAAAGGAGGAAGGAACGTATGGCTTTTTATCAAAGGATGGGGGAGCTTCCACAAAAGCGGCATACGACGTTTTACAAGCCGGATGGGGGACTGTACCGCGAACAAGTGATGGGGACCAAAGGGTTTTCCGGGATTCAATCCATTCTGTATCACCACAATCCGCCTACCCAAGTAAGGGAGACGCGAAAATACGCAGACGTCCGCTTGGAATATGTAGAGCAGGATGATTTGAAGCATCAGCATTTTAAAACGTTTGATGTTCAGCCGGGCGGGGACCCGATTTTCGGACGTCGCTACATGCTGGGGAATAACGATGTCGTCATGGCAGTATGCGCACCGACAGAGCCGATGGATTACTTTTATCGCAATGCGGATGGGGATGAAGTTGTCTTTGTCCATCAAGGTGAGGGAGAGCTGCAAACGATTTTCGGTACACTCACTTATAAGCCTGGCGACTACCTCGTCATTCCGATCGGCACGACATATCGGATTGTACCTTCTGTGCAGAGTCGATTCCTCGTCATTGAGTCCCAAAATGAGATCGTGCCACCAAAGCGTTATCGCAACGAGTATGGTCAATTGTTGGAACATTCACCGTTTTGCGAACGGGATATTCGTTTACCGGAAAAATTGGTGACACATGTAGAAAGCGGAGACTTCGAAGTGCGTGTCAAACGTCAGTCCGTGGTCTACAGCTACTTCTTTGACTTCCATCCGTTCGATGTCGTTGGTTGGGACGGTTATTTGTATCCGTATGCACTGAGTGTACATGATTTTGAACCGATTACGGGACGCATTCACCAACCGCCACCTGTCCATCAAACCTTTGCCGGTCAAAACTTTGTCATCTGCTCATTCGTTCCGCGGATGTACGACTATCATCCGCAAGCGATTCCTGCGCCTTATTACCATAGTAATGTAGAAAGTGACGAGGTGTTATACTACGTAGATGGCAATTTTATGAGCAGAAAAGGTATTTACGAGGGTTCGATCACTCTGCATCCAATGGGGATTCCTCATGGGCCGCATCCAGGCAAGGTAGAGGCGAGCATTGGGAAAAAAGAAACGCAAGAGCTTGCCGTCATGTTGGACACATTCCATCCGCTTTGCGTCACAAAGCACGCGTTGGAAATCGAGGATGAGGCGTACATGGCGAGCTGGTTGCCACCGACCGAGTAGGAAGAGGGGTAAGCGTATAATGGAAATCGCCATTCACGAGATTGAACGGCAGGAAAAATACAAGCTACTAATCGGATGTATCGTCCCGAGGCCGATAGCTTGGGTCACCTCGTTAGGGGAGGGAGGAATCGTCAATGCCGCTCCTTTCAGTTATTTTAATGTCGCCAGCATTGAACCGATGATGGTTTCGGTTGCCGTCATGCGCAAGCCGGGTAGCGTCCCGAAAGATACGGCACGAAACATCATGCAGACGGGAGAATTCGTTGTCAATATGGTAGACGTACACAATGTGGATGCGGTCAATCAGACTTCTGCTGATTATCCGCCAGAGATCAGTGAAGTAGAGGCATTGGGGCTGGAGGTCGCTCCTTCTGTGCGCGTCAAGGTGCCGAGGCTGCGTGCATCCCGCATCCATTTTGAGTGCAAGCTGCATCAGATTGTGGAATTAGGGAGTCCGACGACTTCGGATTTGATTATCGGGGAAGTGGTGCATGTTCATGTAGCGGATGAGCTATACCATGCAGGACGGATCGATGCCGCAGCGTTTGCACCCGTTAGCAGATTAGCGGGCCATACGTATGCGACTCTGGGCGAACGGTTTGATCGTCCACGTCCCGTTTATGAGCCACCGACCAAATGATTGATCTCCGCCCAGCGACGGAGGACAAATCCCTCTACGGACCATTTTACCGGAATCGCCTATCGGGTATCCTGTAGATACAAGGCAAGCGGATACTGTAGAGAGGGTGGAATGCAATGATGGAAAGACGACTATACCGTTCGAATCATGATAAACGGTTATTTGGAGTTTGTGGTGGGATTGCGCAATTTTTGCGTTTTGACTCTACGCTGGTACGTGTAGGGGTTGTCGTTCTCACCGTTTTTACAGGAGTACCCATTTTGCTTTACTTACTGATGGCGATGATCATGCCAAAAGAGCCGCAGTGGTCATACGCTTCTGACAGCTTCTCGATGCATGATGCACCATATAATGGACATGCACGCATGAACGACTTGGATCAGGAGATTGACCGTTTGGAGAAGCGTGCTTTGGTACAGGAAGTGTATCGCCTGCGCGAAGAATTGGGTAAATATAAAGGACTTTAACGTAAAAAGGGACTTCTAGGGCAGAACTGAACTGTGACCCGTTAGTTGGATACTTTGAAAAAAGTGACCGTCTAGCGGGTTTTTGCGTTGTAATCATCAGTGAACAAATAAAAAGATTGTTCCTACTTAGCAAAAGAGAAAAAGAAATACTCCGGTTGATCGGACAGGGATTATCTGATTTGGAAATCTCAAAATCACAACATCTAAGCCTTTGATAAAAGAACAAAGTTACTATTATTTTATTTAGCAAGTGAGGCACTGGGTCTCTATACTGAATCAAAGGAGAAATTTAATGATTCTTAAAAAAAGACTAATAGGAATTCTTGGTATAGTATTACTTTTTTCAGGAGTAGTTGTTCCATTGGGCATTGCTCCAAAAGAAGCGTGGTACTATACATCTCTACCAGGTTTAATTCTGCTGTTGGTGTCAAGCTTCATAAAAAAGTAGTACTCATTAATAAAGTGCCTTATTAATGAGTAGGGTGTGAACTGTGCCCCGCTAGACAGATCCCTTGAAAAAGTGACCGTCTAGCGGGTTTTTGTGTTTCAATTTATTAACAAGAAATAAGTGAGGTTACGGAAAAGGAAAATGAGTTGAAACAGAAAAAGCTTTATTGAACAAGAGATATAAACATCGTTACCATCGAACATAAAAAAGATGACCCCTGATAAATTCAGGAGTCACCTCATAACTGCGGAAGTTTCGAAAGGCTTTTTCAAATATTGTTCTCGGGTCACAGTTCAGGCGTAATAGCCGCAAAAAGTCTCATTCCCGTTTGCCATATTTGATCCCACGAAAAAATGGTCTGCAACTTCTAGCAATCGCTGCATAATATGTAAGGTGGAAAACCTACATAGGGAGGGAAAAGCAGTGTATCTCGGCGTGTTCGATTTGAATCAGCGTTTGGAGCAAACCCGCAAAATCTTGCGAGAAAAGCAACATCTGAAAAAACTGATTGAAGAAGACATTCATGACTTGGAAAAAGACGTCAAAGAATTAGAAGCTATGACGACAAAGCAAGATAAGTATGCGACCAGCGCTCAGCGCTAAAAACAGCTGTATGAGCGGCAAAAGAAGGAAGTGGCAACTGCCGGAAAAAGGCAGGGAGCCACTTTTTTTAATTTTGAATCGCTTGGTCCAATACTTTTTCAACGATGGCAGGAACCATGAGGATCGCTGCACTATCGGTGCCGTACGTTTGGCTATCCGCGTAAGTTCCTTCCATCAACAAGATAAGCGTATAGGCCAGCTCGCATGGATTCGAAGCGCCAAGGGCAGTCGTACGTTCCAAAAAAGCGTCCCGGATTCGTTTCTGGTGCGAGCAAACCAACTCGCGAACAGGATGAATCGGATCAGGAAACTCTACAGCTACATTGATAAAGCAACAGCCGCGAAATTGTTGGTCGGACGCTCTGGCAGCCAGATCAGCAAAAAACTGAATGATTTGTTCTCGTGGCTGATTGGGGTGCTTGGCGATGCTCTCTTCCCACTCTTGCCAAAAAACATTTTGCTTCCGCGTCATGTAGGCGAGAATCAGATCTGTTTTCGAGGAAAACTGCCGATAGACGCTCATTTTATTCATTCCAGCACGCTCGACGATGGCGTCTACACTGACGGCATGGATCCCTTCTTGATAAAACAATTCTTCAGCAGCATTCAAGATGATCTCTTGTGCTTTTTCACGCGGCACGCGAGGACGTTTTGCTTCCGTCATATACAATCCCCCATTTAGGACTTCCAGACGTCGGCGACAATTTCAAAAGAGCGCACACGATCGGCATGGTGGTACATTTGCGTCGTAATCATGAGTTCATCTGCTCCTGTAGCATCGAGCAACTCTTGCAGTTTGCTTTTCACGGTAGCAGGGCTGCCGATGATGGAAGAACGCAGTTGTGCTTGGACAGACAGTTTTTCGAATTCGCTCCACAGCTCATCCATATTGTCCACAGGTGGTTGGATTGGCTTGAGATCGCCGCGGACGAGATTTAAGAATGCCTGATAATGAGAGGTGGCCAGTCGATTCGCGAGCTCATCCGTATCGGCTGCCATCACGTTGACGCCAACCATGGCATAAGGCTGATCCAGCACTCCCGATGGACGGAAGCAATGGCGATACGTTTGCAGCGCAGGCAAGGTAAAGTTCGGTGAAAAATGTCCTGCAAAGGCAAACGGCAACCCGAGCATGCCTGCGAGTCGCGCTGAGAAATCGCTGGAACCGAGCAGCCAGATCGGGATGTTCAAACCTTCGCCAGGGATAGCGCGGACGGCTGATGCTGACTCACTGGTTTGTGGACGAAGATATTCACGCAACTCCTCTAATAGCTCCGGGAAATCCTCTCCACCAATCCGCAAATCACGTCGTAGCGCACGTGCTGTTCGTTGGTCTGCACCTGGTGCGCGTCCAAGACCTAAGTCGATCCGACCAGGATAGAGAGACTCTAGTGTCCCGAATTGCTCAGCGATGACGAGTGGAGCATGGTTGGGCAGCATAATGCCGCCTGAGCCTACACGGATTTTGCTGGTGCCACCGGCTATGTGACCGATGAGAACGGAGGTGGCAGAGCTGGCTACGCTGGGCATCGCGTGGTGTTCGGCGAGCCAGTAACGTGTAAAGCCCCATTTTTCCACCTGTTGCGCTAGATCGAGACTATTTTTGTACGATTCAGCAGCGTTGCTACCTTCCGTAATAGGGGCTAAATCGAGAACGGACAATGGGATATCGCGTAGTTGCTTAGATGAAATTGTATCGGACATGGGATGGAACCCTCCTTGTGCGTAGCAGTTGCTGGTCTGATCAGTTTGTTACTGAGTAGTAACAAAACGTACTTGCATCATACGGACCGGAAGAAGGGATGTCAACGCTTGAATGTGTGACCGAGCACATTGGGAGAAAAAGAAAAAGCCCTGACAATGCAAGGGCTTTTCGTACATCTTTATTGTTTTGTTAAGATAACAGGTCCATTCGCAGTAATCGCGAGGGTGTGCTCGTATTGAGCGGACAGCTTCCCATCGCGTGTACGTGCTGTCCAACCATCTTCATCGACCGTCGCATGGTACGTCCCGATGTTTAGCATAGGCTCAATGGTAATGATCATGCCTTCTTTGAGGCGTTGTCCTCTGCCTGGAGGGCCAAAGTGAGGAACAAATGGCTCCTCATGCATTTCCTGCCCGATACCATGTCCGGTAAAATCGCGCACGACGGAATAGCCTTGTTCTTGCGCATATGTTTGGATGGCGTGGGAAATATCACCGATCCGATTGCCTACGACAGCTTGCTCGATACCGAGATACAGCGATTTTTCAGTGACTTCCAGCAGTCTTTTCGCTTCAGGGGACACTGTTCCTACTTCATAAGACCAAGCGGAGTCAGCCAGCCAACCGTTTTTGCGAACAACCATGTCGATTGTAACGATATCGCCATCACGCAAAGGCTCTTTTTTCGGGAAGCCATGGCAGATGACATCATTTACTGAACCGCATGTGGCATAGGGATATCCATGAAACCCTTTTTGCTCAGGGGTCGCGCCATTTTTAGCCAAAAATTCTTCTGCAAATTGATCAATCTCCCAGGTAGAAATGCCTGGACGAATCATCTTGGCAATCTCACGATGACAAGCAGCCAAAATCTTGCCTGCTGCATGCATGAGTTCAATTTCTTCAGGTGTCTTGAGGATAATCATCGACTCTCTCCTTCTCCTCGTTAGTCAAGAACTCTCTATAGTATATAGTGTAGTCCCGATCTGCGCCAATTGCCACACTGAAAACGGCATGGTAGGATGAGGGAGAAATAATCAACCCTGGGGGTAGGTAGCGTGGACAAGTTTCAAGAACATCTGGCGAACTACCAGATTCATGTAAAAGAAGACGTGGAAAAACGTATTGCCTTTATTCGTGAGCAAATTGACGGAAATGGCCTCGGCGGTGCAGTCGTCGGTATCTCTGGTGGGATTGACAGTGCCGTTACAGCAGCGATTTGTGTTCGGGCATTAGGTTCAGAACGCGTCATTGGTGTTTGGTTGCCTGCTTACTCGCAGACGGTTCATGAAGAAGATTCTAAGCGACTTGCTGAAGCGATCGGATTGAATTTGCACACGGTAGATGTAGGGCCAGCTTACGACGCTTTGGTCCCTGCTATCGAAGGTGTACTTGGGCTTGATGACAAAACAAAGGGAAATACAAAGGCTCGTTTGCGCATGACAGTGCTGTATGCCATCGCTAACCAAAAAGGTTACTTGGTAGCGGATACGTGCAACCGAAGTGAGATTCATGTTGGCTATATGACAAAAGGTGGAGACGGTCTTGCCGACTTTAATCCAGTAGCGAGCCTGACCAAGCATGAGATGCGGATTCTCGCTGCCGAGCTCGGAGTACCTGGAGAGATCATTACGAAGCCGCCTTCTGCCGATTTGTGGGAAGGGCAAACGGATGAACAGGAGATGGGTTTCACCTATAAGGATCTGGATCGTTTGCTGATTACAGGGGAAACTCGACCGGAAGCCAAAGAACGCATTGATTACCTGCATCGAATCTCTGAACATAAGCGCAACATCATGCCAGGAATATAGATATGATACAATCCTACAAGCTGTTTACGAGTTGTCTATGGCAAACGACCAGTGCAGTCGTATCAACCGAGCAACGTCTCTACTTGTTTGATCCTGCCTATTTTCCCCATGAGATAGAGGCGATTGCTGACTATGTGCAAAGTGAGAGGAATGGAAGAGAACTCGTTCTCGTCCTGACTCACGGAGATTGGGATCATGTTGTCGGAGTCGGCAAATTTCCGGATGCCACAATCATTGCACAAAAGGAAATCCTCACCGATGGACGGATCGAGAAAAAGCTGAGCAAGGCAAAACGGTTTGACGGTTCGTATTATGTGGTCAGATCGTATGAAGTAGGAATGCCGAGGTTCACGAAGTTTGTGGAGGATGCCCAAGATTGGCAGGACGTCTATTTCCTGCCTGTACCAGGACATACACCCGATCAGATGGCGACCTTGTTCCGGGAGCAGAAGCTGCTTGTTGTCGGTGACATGTTATCCAATTTGGAGTTCCCGTTTATCGATGATAGCAGTGCCTATTTGGATAGTTTGGAAAAAATCGAGCAGTTGGTTCTTCAAGGAAAAGTGGAAGAAGTCATTCCTGGACACGGTGTACCTGCAAAAGGACGCGAGGAAATCCTGCATAGAATTGAACGGGATCGCCAGTACTTGTTGGATGCACGTGCAGTTGTTTTCGAGGGTATCGCCAATAACGTAGAGGAAGAAGTACTAAGAGAGCGGTTTTCACAACTGACGTATGATGGTGTGCGAATCGATGAACATCTCCTTACTTCCCATGAACAAAACCGGGATCAACTATGCAAGGAAGCTCTTTCGCAGAAAGGTTGATTATTCCACGGTTTTATAAGATAATAGGGGTTACGCAAATCTTTCTAGGAAAGAGGTGGAACAGATGTCTACGACTGAATTGATGCTGAGAACAAGTCTGGAAGGACGTGTGAAGCGCACGTTGCAAACGTACTTCCGTCGCCCTAACGACGTGTTGATCAAGGAGAGCTTGGGAGCGAACGGTTTGTCCCCAGAGCAAGTGGAATTAACCTTGGAGCTCATGAATGAAGAGAAAACTGTTGCCGAAATCATGGAGCACCTGCGCGATAAAGGCTACTTTGCATAACATTGCGAGCAAAAAAGACCGGACTGACATTTGATTGTCGGACCGGTCTTTTTCGTTCGATCGATTAAGGTGTAGGGCTTTCCTCAGGCAACGAGCGCCGTATTTTCTTGCGGCGATACAATTGAAGGCCGGTTAAGATGAGAAAGTAGCTCGTGAACGCGACAATCAGCCCCATGATGGCACTCCCGGTAAAATAGGCAAGTCCTTTTTCTTTCACCCAGACAAGCCATTGCATCCCAGGCTCGTGATGGATCAAATGCCCTTGTAACGGTTTGCCAATTAACACGTATCCAATATTGTAATTGAAAAGGATGAAAAGCGGTAAGATGAGCTTTCCAATAACAAACGCAACTAAACCAGCGGGCAAGCTGGCACGAAACAGTTTGCAAAGTGGGAAAAGCAACAGAAACGCGAGGCCAAAAGTAGGCAGGGTAATGAACTCGATGAAAATTCCGAGTGAAAATCCGCGGGCGACAAAAGCTGGAGCCCCTTTCATTCTCAGCACCTTGTAATATTCGAATTTTAGTTTTCGATATGCTTTTTTCCACATCCGTGCTATCCCTCGTTTGTGCCAAGTCATTTGTCTGTAAAATCCCCTAAGGGTACGGCGAACGGTGAAGCTGGATTCGTTTTTAGTTTGATGTTGTAGAGTATCTCCAATTTGGCAAAAATTAATAGTTGCCATACGAGCTCTGATTTGTGAATGCGCCTTTCTTTTGGCATAATGGAAGAGGGCAGCTAGCTGGAAAAGTGGTGACATTCGTGGCAGATGTAATGGGAGCCTTTGGTGACTATATTACGCAATATGGGTATGGCGCCTTATTTGGATTGTTCTTTCTAGGAATTTTGGGGATGCCCTTGCCTGAAGAAACGCTGCTCGTTTTTTCTGGATTTTTAGTCTCAACGGGAAAATTGCAATTTTGGCCTACTTTTTTCGTCTGTTTTATCGGTTCCGTTACAGCGATGACGGTGGCATACTGGATCGGCAGAACGTTAGGCTACGCTTTTCTCGAACGATATGGGAAACGACTGGGGATGGGCTATACCGTTTATAAAAAAACGGAAGAGTGGTTTAATCGCGTCGGTAAATGGGCGCTTCCACTAGGCTATTTTATCCCTGGTGTTCGTCAGTTTACGGCCTATTTTGCGGGGATCACGCGATTGCCGTTTCCGACTTTCATGCTCTATACCTATTTGGGTGGGCTGTTTTGGAGCTTGCTTTTTGTGACGCTTGGCTGGCAATTAGGAGAACGCTGGGATGAGCTATTTGATTTGATTGCTCGTAACCTCGCGATTTTCTTTATCGCTTTGCTCGCATTGATCGCAACATGGTCGTATTTCAGACACAAGGCGAATGTAAAAAAGCAATTACGGAGGGATCAGAATGAGTGAAGAAAACCGCAACGAAAATTTACTGCCTGTGGTTCAGAAGCCAACCGAACTGGTTCCTGTAGTATTACCGGAAAAACATCAACGATTTTATGATAAATTGCGTGACAAAATCGAAACGTTCATTAGAGACAAAGGAGTTAATGATTCTGTAGCCAACTTTATATTGCTTGCACCCGATTTGTTTGTACTCTTGGCCCGCCTTATGCTGGACAAGCGCGTAGGTGTTCAATCAAAAGCGTTAGCGGGTGTAGCGGTTGCCTACTTCATTACCCCGGTTGATTTTATTCCGGAGGTATTAGTTGGCGGATTCGGGCTTGTGGACGACGTAATTTTGGCTGTTTATGCTTTGCGCAAGATTTTGGTGGATATCGATGAATCAATTGTACGTGAGCATTGGAATGGCGAAGAAGACCTCTTGGCTGTCATTACGAAGGTAGTTCGATCAGCGGATGATTTAGTCGGCAAGAAAATAGTGAAAAAGCTGGAAGAAACCCTGTTCCGAAAAAAATAAGCTAGGATGGGACAAATAGATGAAATATTTGTTGGATTATCAAGAGGGAGAGCGTGTTGTCGCTTTTTGCCTGATTAAAAACAAGGAAGCTGGTGTAGCGAGTAACCAGAGTGAATACTTGAATTTGGAGTTGGGAGATCGCTCCGGTACGATCATGGCAAAGCTATGGGATGTTAATGCAGAAATGAAGGAATGGATTAACGTCAAAACTGTCGTAAAGATCGACGGGGCCGTCCAAATGTATCGTGGGAAAAAGCAACTGGTGATTCAACGGATCAGACCGGCTGCCGCATCAGACGAAGTTCAGATGGAGTCGCTGATTCCAATCTCGCCAGTCCCAGTGGATGAATTGTGGACAAAGCTTATTTATGCAGTCGACAGCTTGCAGAGTGCCACGCTCAAGGCAATTATTCAAGAAGCTCTGGCTACAGAGGAGATTCAGGATCGCCTTCGCCATTATCCAGCTGGCGTGCGCATGCACCACAACTATTACCATGGGCTGCTCGAGCATATTGTCTCTTTGTTGACGGCAGCACAGAGCCTCTTGCCGCTGTATCCACATGTGGACAGGGATGTACTGTACGCGACTTGTATCTTGCACGATATCGGAAAACTGTACGAGTTATCTGATCCCATCGCCCCGGATTACACGACGCCGGGTCAGTTGATTGGTCATCTGGTCATGGGAGTCGAGATGGTGAGCGGCATTTGTCGCAAGCTAGATATTTCTTTAGGGGACGCTGAGGTTCTGCACTTGAAACATTGCATTTTGAGTCACCATGGAGAGGTAGAGAATGGCTGGGGCAGTGCTGTATCTGGTAAAACGCCTACAGCTGTCATGTTCCATTACCTGGACCAAATCGACAGCAAAATGAATGCTTTGAGCCAAACACTAGCGGACATGACGGAAGAAGAGGAATGGGCGTATGCTGGCGTGCTAAGACGAAAAGTCTGGCGCGGGTATTAATCAAGTTTGAAAAAGCCAACTGCTTAGCACCAACAAGCAGTTGGTTTTTTTTCGATAAATCAGAAACGTTTCTTCTATCAAGCTCGTCTTATCTATTAATGTCTTGTAATTAGGGGGTATTTATGTGAAAAAGCGAAACAGTGCTGCTATGCTCATACTGGCAGTCACCATGGTTACAGCACCAGTGACACTTCTGCATCCGTATTCTTCCTATGCCTATGATGGCAAATCGAGTCTGGAACCCATTGAGTTGCCAGAAGACATCGTCCACTTGTTAAACGAATTGAAAGAGGACTATGTGCCTCTCATGAAAGACCTTCATGTGGACTCGTACGGAGGGACAAGCAACTCCGGGTATGTCATTAATCTTTCGGATCGGAAGAGTGTGATTACCACGAATACGACACTCAACATCTCTACAAATGCAGAGGGAGATATGACCAAATTTGTCCTGCATGATGTGAACCGGGACAAAACAACTAAAATCAATCAAAAAGAAGCCTATCAAAAGGCAGTGGATTTCATTCGAAATTACATAGCGGTTGACCATGTTATTTCCTCGCAAGCGATGCTCTCTTTAGATCGTGCATCAGAGCTGGATCATCTGGCAGTTGTCAGTGTCTATCCACAGTTGAACAATACATGGGTGGACAAAGAGACAGCACGGGTCATGGTTGACGCAAAGGGTCAGGTTGTCCGTTTTCAGCAAGAAAAGGTAAAGCTTCCTACTGCAGCAGAAGTAGCGGACCCAAGCAAGGCTGTTCCGCTCGAAAATGCAGTGAAGGAGTGGCAAGACAAGGTGTCCTTGGAATTGGTATACGATGAGTCAGTGGGCAAGCTCGTTTACGTGCCTGCCCCATTGCCAACGATAGATGCTCTGTCCGGTGAAGAAGTTCCGTCTGTGTATAAAACAACGAGTGAAACGATGAAAATCAAAGGCACAGCCGACATGGGCGTCTGGCGTGACACGAAAAGAATGGAGCAGATGCTCGAGAAAGAATTCGGTCTAAAGCTGAATCAACGCACGTACAAAAATGTAAAAGAAGACAAACAATATAAAAACAGTGATATCGATCGCCATGAGTGGAATGCAAACTCATATCAAAGCGCGTGGATTACCCTCGACCGAAAAACAAAATCACCCATCGAATTCAAACTGGACGGATCGGTGGAAAAGGAGCTCGAAAAGCCGCTCGCGCATGACGAGGCAAAAGACATCGCGGTTCAATTCGTGGAGAAATATTTGTTGTCCAAAGAACAATCTTTCTCTGTGAAGGAGAAGAGTCTTGTGGAGAATCTGCCGGGCTGGGCGGATCAAAATCTGGTGCGGCCGATCAGTAGCTTTGCTTTTCATCCTGAGGTTAACGGTATCCCTACGAAGAGACCACTGTTCTACATTGAAGTGGACGCCAAGAAGGGCAATGTAGTCCTTGCTCAAGTAAATGACTTGCCGTCCATGCCTGCTACCATCAGTAAAGACGGTATTGTCAAGGATGAGAAAGCAAAGGATGCGTATGTCAAAGAGGCAAATTTGCGATTGGCATACTGGTATCCGAAGGTAGGTACGCATGCAGCGAAACTGCCGCAGTTGGCCTATTTACCGACAGCCGAATCCAAGTCTCTGCAAATCGATGCTGCTACGGGTGCGGTGGAAGAAACCTGGCTGGAATGGACAGCTACCCAATAAACCAGTACCCGATATGGTGTAGAAACCATGTCGGGTTTTCCTTTTCATCATTATCGGAATTCATAAACACTTCAAGACAGGTAGGATTTTTTTTCTTTTTGTAGAATATCTTCTTGATTCCCATTTGATTTGGCAAACAATGCCGATCACGAGAAGGAGAAAGTGCAATGAAACGGCCAACTTATACCCTAGCAAGTATTGTAAAAAAGGTATTCCGGCCCGGTGAGCGCTCCCTTCCACGTACGGAGATCTGCTCCCGGATGGAAGCGAATGAGCTGAATGCTTTTTTGGATCTGGACTGCAAGACAATACTGGATAAAGTGTTGAACATGGAGCAGTCTCCTGTGCGAGTTGGAAGCTCAGAGGCGATCGTAGAGGTCACTCACCAGCCGCATCAGGTGTACGACTTGGCTTATCGCTTTTTGCGCGATAGCCAAACACCGAAAAAGCTAGAGCAAATTGTCGCAGAACTGCGTCGTCAAACGCAGTTTGGTTGGAACCAGATTCTTCGTATGCTGCAATTGGAACGCGATTCTCGCTTTGTGCAATATCAAGGCGACAGCAGATGGTTTTTGGCAGAGTGGACGTTGGGCAATGACCAAGTGTATGCGTTTTGCCGCGACAATGGCATTACGCAGGTAGCTGCTCGCACATTAGTCCATTTTCTGGAGCAGGAAGTAGGGATTGCTGCAGATGCTGCTTTTCTCCCTGCGCAAGATGACCGCTTCCGCATTGACGGTGATACCATGTACATCATTGCTCGTAGCGAAGATTCCAAGGAAGAGCAGGCGGCTCTCGAGGTTGCTGTTGCTGCCCCTGCCCCTTCTGTATCGATAGGAAACAGCGAGTCCGTCTCAGAAGAAATTGCATCGGAAGAACCAGCGAATCCCTTACACCAGGTGGAAGAACAACAAGAACTACTATTTACCAAGGAGGAAGCTACTATGTCTACCATTACCAACCAGCAAGTTCTTGAGGAAGTACAAAAACTGATGCAAGACGCCATCGACCGCTTGGAGACACGAAACCAAGAAATGTCCCAAGAAGTTGTCGCTCATTTTCAACAAAGCAATATGCAAGCTATAGAAGTGCTGATGAAAGAGAAACATAAGCATGAGCAGATCGTACTTGGTATTCAACAGGTGCTTGCGACCAGTGAACAACAATGAGTAAACTTGAGGCTACGATCCGGTTAGAGCAGAGATTTGCCATTCTGCGCGAGGTTATCGCGGGCTATCGGATTCGCCTTCAAGACATGGAGCAGGAGGTCGTGGAGCTTTTTTCCACCAACCAGCTCTCTGCTATTTCAGCATGCATGGGCGAGAAGCAGCGCATCGTCAGGTTGATGAATCGACTGGAACAATTTAGTGTCCATTGGGAAAGCAACAACACGGATGTGGGTATCGCACATGAACCAAAGCGAGAACACTTGAACAGATGACGAATAATGCGGTAAAATAGGGGGATTGTGCATGATTCCCCGCGCATGCCGCGTGGGATGGAAAGGAGATCCAAACCCTCTATGTCGGTAGGAAGAAACGAACTGTGCCCTTGTGGGAGCGGAAAAAAATACAAAAAATGCTGTGGGGTTGTCACTCCAATTACGGAGCTGCGTAGCCGCCACGAGCAAAAGCTGCAAAAAGAATACGCTGGCTGGGTCGAAAGACTGAACCATTTTGTCGGCGCAAATGTAACCAGCGAGACGATTCAAGAAGCGCGGAATCGTTTTGCCGAAGAGGTAGGCTTGACCAAGGAGAGTGTCGGACGTCCTGAATGGGCAGCCCATTTCTTCAACTGGTGTGTATTGGACGTCAAAACAGGTGGAAGCACGCTGCTTGAGAACTATATCAAACAGCATGGACGTCGGATGGAGCCTGATCTTCGCCGTGCGTTTGCTGGATTGCACCTGAATGTTTATGAAATCGTGGAAGTAGATCGTGATGTCATCACGGTTCAACAACCGATTTCCGAAGAAAAACACTACCTGCTTCGTGCCAACACGTTGAATGTTGTCCCTGGACAATTGATCGTAGGGCGCCTGCTGAATCTAGGTCTGCGTGATATGCTCTTCTCTGGCAGCATCATTTTGCAGCCACATGTCAAGGAAAGCCTGCTCGATTGGTTACACCAACACCCAGAAGTAGAAGTTGCGAAGACAGATACGAACAAGAGAAGTTATACGACAGAGCTGTATCACTTCATCGTTCAATTTGGCGAAGGGGCAAGCGAGACAGAAGCACCAAAGCAAGATTCGCTTCTGCGACGCACTTATACCATGCCAGATCGTAAACAGCTGTTGAAAGTAATCGAGTCGAACCCTGCATTTGAGCTAAAAAAACGGGACGGAGCTCGCGAGATATGGGTCTATGCGACACGTAAGGAAGAGCATTTGTTCCCGAATTTAAAGGATGCCTTGCTGGAGCTATACGAAGTACAGGCAGAAGTGATTTTGCAGGATGACAGCCTGATTCTGGAAGGGTATGCGGCGCAGTTGGACGAAGTCGCAGAGCTTTTGCTGCTACTTGCATTTGAAAACGAAGAGGAGATTCGTGTTCTTACTTCAACGGGTTCTCGTTTGTCCAAAGGAACTCTGTTTATCACGAGTCAGCCTACTTTGCCACCAAAAGTGTTGCAGTGGGCAGTCCAAACCTATTTTGCTGAAAAATGGCTGGTTACTTCCCATGAACAGCTCGATGATTTGGCTCCGCTCTTGGTTGCCGCTACAGACAACGAGGAGCTGCATGAAAAACTCCACAAGCTGATGGAGCAAATGGAACAGGATCATAAAATTGGACAAGGCTTGGCTCGCTTTATCCGAATGGACATGCTTCGTCCTCGCCTCTCGTTGTCAAATGACAGCCTGCATGTGCATAACCTGCTGCGCCGTCCGTTGATCGAAGGCTTGCCGGAGAGTGTGTACACCGTACATCCTGACAGACTTGCGGACATCAATCGCTTCGTGCAAGAGATGACCGAGGGCAAGTCGGAAGCAACTGTTAAAAAGTACGATGAGGTCATGAACAATTTCCGTTCATTCGTCAGAGGAGCGTTTGGCCCATCTTTCACATGGGAGCAACTGCGCAGAGAGGACCTGGTATACTTCCTCGTCCACGACATTTTCACGCGCACGGACGCAACGACCAAAACGTTGGCAACAAATCTGATGTCTGTTTTGACGGCCTTCTTCAAGTGGCTTGATAAGCAAGGACCATACGCGCTTTACTCTGTCATGCAGCCATTGTTCGCAGAGTTGAAGGAAACATTGCCGGAAACCTATCGCTTGCGTGGCGTGCTGGAAAAAGAAGCGACTCAAAATCTTTACAGCAACCCCATAGTGATCAAAGATATCACAGAAGAATCGATGCTCGTGCAAGAGATCACTTCATCTGGATGTACGGCAAAACGTTTGAATGGCGAGACAATCAAGCTGTCTATTGGCGCCGAATTGGGTGCTATGCTGGCAGCAGATTGGATGATCCATGGCTTGTTCGGACAAGGCGAAGACGGCAATTGGAGACTGTATGGTACGCCTGAGGTGTATCCACCAGTCATTTCCCAAGTGCTGGGCGCACCAACAGGTGTATTGGTCTAGATCCACTACGCATAAAAAACCCGAGGATTCGTGTCCTCGGGTTTTTTGTCTTGATTTGTTTGTTGGTATAGATTAGTAGATTAGTGAGCCCATTCGCGGAGTGTCTTGTCTTTCGGGAGCCAAAAGCCCATAAACCCGATCAACGGGAGGAACGAACATAATAGAATGACAAAGTTCAGACTGTAGAGATCGGCGAGATAGCCGAATGCGAGAGCGCCCATGCCTCCCATTCCAAAGGCAAGTCCGATAATCAGTCCGGATACGGTCCCGATTTTGCCAGGCAATAGTTCTTGCGCGTATACGACCGTGACGGAAAAGCTGGAAAGCATGATAAAACCGCTGATCACCAGCAATGGAAAAGTCCAAAAACCTGAGACGTAAGGCGTCAGCAGTGTCAGTGGAAGTGAACCGAGTGTGGAAATGATGAGCAAGTTCCTTTTACCAAATCGGTCCGACAGCGGTCCCCCAAAAAATGTCCCAATCGCGCCTGCGAAAAGAAAACCAAAAATGACGAGCTGTGCACTGGCGTATTCCATATCTTTCACATACATCAAATAAAACTGGTAAAAGCTTTGGTAGCCAGCATTCATCCAGGATCGTACGCTGACGATGACAATCAAGAGGCCGAGTGCAATCAACCGCTTGTTCCGATTCGTATACGTGACAGGTGCGGCAGTAGCTTTTTTCAAACGCTGTTGCCCACGATACCAGAGGGCAACATAGAGCAAGATACCACTAGCTAATAGCGCGGGCAGAAGAAACCAGGCAGCCCCTGTCTGTCCCAGGTTCGCAAAGACCAGGATGGTCATCAGGGGAGCGAGTGCTTGCCCAGCATTCCCACCTACTTGAAAAATCGATTGTCCCAGTCCTCTGCGAGGACCGGATGCCAAGTGGGCAAAGCGTGAGGCTTCTGGGTGGAAGATGGCTGAGCCAATTCCAACACAGGCGACTGCTAGGAGAACGAAAAAGTAATTGCCGGAAAAAGCGAGTGCCAGCATCCCTAATCCCGATACGATCAAAGCCAGTGGTGGCAATAAAGGGATCGATTTGCGATCGGAGAAGTAACCGACAAATGGTTGCAAAACAGATGAAGTAAGATTCATGACAAGTAAAATCATTCCGACTTGTGTAAACGTTAACGCCAGGTTTTTTTCTACAATAGGAAGCAATGCAGGGATGACCGCTTGCAAGCTGTCGTTTAACAGATGCGCAATGCTAATGGCAAATAGCATGCGATAGACAGTCGGTGCCGCAGTCCCTGCTGGTGTAGAGTGAATGGGTGTCGATGAGGCACTCATGTCAGTTCATCCCCAACCTTTCTTTCGTAGCTAACTTTTTCAGTTTTTTTCAATGTAGCACGGATTCTACAGGACGTCATCCATGAACAACCGGAATATGATGGTTGGAAATAAAGGATTTGATCTGTCAGGAAGTTTCTATAAAGGTAGGTAAATGGAGAGACCCTGTCGAAAAAAGAGAGAGGAGCACAATGGACTAGACCATGAGCAGAAGGCTAGGGGGAATGCTGGAATGCTGGAAGGTATAACAGAATACTGGCTATGCGTGGGAGGAGCCAACGTTGATGTGCAGGGGGTCACTTCTGCCAGACTGTTGCCTGGAACAAGTAATCCGGGTGAAGTGCATCAAGCAGCAGGCGGCGTAGCTCGAAACGTGGCGGAAAATCTGGGATGGCTAGGAGAAGAAGTGCAGCTGTTTGCTCTGGTGGGAGAAGATGCAGATGGCGAGTGGCTAAGACAGGTCACAGCAAATAGTGGAGTGGCTACCCATGGCATGTTACGAATCGCAGGAAAATCGACTGGGCGCTACTTGGCTATTCGTGATCGTGATGGTGAATTGCACACGGCTGTTGCAGATATGGAACTAAATGAAGAGTGGCCAGCGGAGATTGTCCAGCAAGGTCTCAAGCGTTTGCCTCAGGCTGCAGGCTTGTTCCTAGATGCCAATCTTCCCGTTGAGGTCATACGGGCATTTTTGGCGGAAGCAAGACGACTCGACAAAAAGATCATCGTAGACCCTGTTTCTGTGAAAAAAGCAGAAAAATGGAAAGGGTTGCTTGAAGGCGTTCATATACTTGTTGCAAGCATTGAGGAACTGGAAGTGTTAGGTGGCCAATCGCTCCATTCCTATAATGATGTGGAAGCACGTGCGAAAAAATTGGTGGCAGATGGAATTCATCAGGTCATGGTCATTTGTGGGGAAGCAGGGCTGTGGCTGTGCACCGCCCATGAGGAAAAATGGCTTGCTGCACCGACTATGCCGATTCGAGAGGCAGCGGGAGATGCGTTTGCAGCCGGTATCATTTACGCTCAAAACAAAGCGTTCACTCTTACAGAACAAGCAGCTTTCGGCGTTGCTCTGGCCGAGATGAGGACAAAGGGAAATGGCCGATACGATATCGATGTTCTTCTGGCACGAAAAGATTACTATGCCGCAAAAGAGCGACAGATCATCGACAGAGAATGAAAATACATAGCTTGACGTACACTACCCGTTAGTTGGAATTAGGAGGAGTGTATTGTCATGGAAAAGAAATCGAATGATGTTAACGGAAAACAAGAGAGCCATGTTCGGCAGGGCGGAGACTCACACCGCTCCAAAAACAAGCGTCCTGACGGTCCTGTACAAGGGTTTAGTCAGGCGCCACGCGGTTTGCAATAAGACGAGAATGATATCTGCTACTAAAGTCCCCTTATCGACAAAAAGATGGGGGACTTTTCGTTTAAAGGAACATTTTTCTACAAATGCAGACAACGATATGATACAATACCTGAATCAGAGTATTACCAACTGAAGAAAAAAGTGGTGCATATTGTCGAGTGGCACAATTCAAAATCGTGCCTCCCTTTACTTTGTCAAAAAGCGTGCGCGAACAAGGAGACTGATTCATATGCCAGATACTGTTGTGAAAACACGCGCTTCAGCTTCTCGAAAGAAACAGCCGAGCCGTAATCGCAAAATACGTAAACTCGTTGTATCCCTCACATTGATCACCTTGCTGCTGGTTGGCGGTGTGGCTGGAGCAATTTATTGGAAAATTGAAGACACTCTGACGGAAGTAACGAGCTCTGTAAACAGTGGATTTACTTCGCCAGTATCCCAAAATAATGATCCTGTTTACTACTCGGATAAGCCAATGTCTTTCGTATTGCTTGGTTCTGATTCGCGTCCTGAGACGGGGTCCATGAACACAGACGTAATGATCGTGGCAGTTGCCAACCCGAAGACGAAGAAAGTTACCATGGTATCGATTCCACGGGACACACGCGTCAAGATCCCAGGCTATCGCGACTATCACAAGATCAATTCTGTCTATGCTAATGGCGAAGCAGAACGCAGGCAAGCAGAGCGCAATAACCAGACGGTTACCGAAGATGGCATTTCGTTAACGAAGAAAACGTTGAACGAAGTACTGGGTATTCCGATTGAGCATTTTGTAGCCATTGATTTCGATGGTTTCAAAGCGGTCATTGACGAGTTAGGTGGTGTGGAAGTCAATGTGGATCGTAGACTGGTATACGATGATCCAACTGACAATACACACATCAATCTCCAGCCAGGAGTTCAAACATTGAATGGCGAACAAGCACTTGGTTATGTACGACATCGTCATGACAACCGTGGAACGAAGTACTACTCCAGTGACTTCGACCGCAACCGTCGCCAACAAGAGGTCATCAAGACTGTCGTGGGCAAAACGGCTTCTCTTGAAGGCTTGACTAAGATCTTTAACGTTATGGACGTAGGTGCCAAGAATATACATACGGATCTTTCCAAGGATCAGATCAAAGGCTTGGCCTTCGATTTCAAAGGATTCAATTCCTCTACGGTCACCGCATTGGAAAATGGGGCATATTGGCAGGGAGGATACACTTATCTCGAAAAAGAAAAGCTCGATGCTGTTCGCGATTCCTTGCAAACAGAGATGGGATTGAGTGGAAGTGTCGTAGCGTCGCTCAACAATTCGCCGATACTCGGTTCCGGTGAAGCAGTTGCGACAAGCAACAAGAAGAGCGTGAAGAAGAAAACGACAGAATCAGCAGCATCAACGTCAGCTAAATCAAAAACGGAGGCTCCAAAAGAACAAGAGCCGACAAATACAACAGAAGGTCAAGACGGTACGACAAATGAAGGCGCAATGCCGCCACCTGATGTCGTGAACTCAGACGGGCAAGGCCAGTCGACAAATCAAGGTCAAGAAGCGCAGACGCCTTCGACTGATGCAACACAATCACCTGGAACTGTACCAGCAGGTAATAACGGCAGCAACTCTTCTCCACCGCCGGATATCATCCCGCCGTCCAGTCAGGATGCTGGTCCTGCAAATACAGAAGGTTCGAGCACGAACTCCTAAAGAATACGAAAAACACCCGTTCATAACGAGCGGGTGTTTTTTATTTGTCGATTCATTAGAAATTTTTAAAAAATCGTTTATGGAAAAGGTTTAGAAAACACCAATTTCGTGGTACAATAATAATATGCTGATAAGACAGATTAATCAGATAATTATTACTAGCTGGAGGGATTTCTATGACGATTTTCTTGGTGAACCTGTTTCTGGTGATTGCTTTTGTGTACCTGATCAGCCGCCAACAAAACGAAGAGTTTGTGTACGATGAAGATTTTTTCCTCCAGAACCCTTCAGCACTGGAAGAATATCAGCAGATGCCGATCGATTTCCAGCATGCCTTTTTCCGCAAGCATAAAGAGTGGATTAAGGAAAAATATATGCGCGGAGAAAGCTACATTTTAGGTTACTGTCCAAACAAAGAAGTACGTCGTGCGTGGCTGTCAGAATTCATGAATCAAAAAAATATGAACAATACACCGACCCCTTCTTCGTGAAGGGGTTTTTCGCATTTGTAGAACTCGTGCTATACTGCTACGAGAGGATATCGTGAAACAGGAGGAAAGAAGTACGTGCTACAATTTATGGTGGAAAAACTAAATCAACAGTTACATATGCATGGAATGGTTTCGGATATCGTCTTGCGCTCCGACCATTCTTTGTTGGAAGAATCGGAAGGGCAGGAAGTTCTGATTACGTTTTCCGAGGCGGAGGACGAGAAGCAACCAAAGGCTACCATCCATTTGTTCTCGCTTGAGGAAGAGGACAGCTGTGAAATTGAGGTGGAAATTGACTATCCCTATAGCTTGCAAGATGAGGAGATTCAACAATTATGGATGCAAGCAAAAAGCTTGGTAGCCGAGTGCTCGCTGACAGAAAAGCGTCGATTTGTGGAGACTGGCAAGCAGGCAGAAACGAATGTCGTGCTGGATTATCACTTTGTCGTGCAGATGCCGCAAACAGAAGCTGAGGAAATGGCATTTGCGGAAACCATCGCAAGATTTTCCACAGATTTGGGAGTGCTCGTCAAACTCGGCGCATAAAAAAATAGGCTGTATACAAGTAAAGCTCAGGTGCTATGTCCTGAGCTTTTTGCATGAAATGTTAGGAAGAAGGAATATGAGAAGGAGAGAGAGAATCGTATAGGTAATGAAATGAATGAGCATTCACTCGTTAGGAGGCATTTCACATGGAACTTTCAAAAGTATGGGAACCGATTCAAATTGGTTCGATGACGTTGCCAAATCGGATTATGATGGGGTCCATGCACGTTGGATTTGAAAAGCTTCAGAATGGTGTAGCTAGGCTGGCCACCTTTTACGCAGAGCGTGCCAATGGAGAAGCAGGTCTGATCGTGACAGGAGGGGCTGCCGTACACCCAGAAGGCGGCATGGGTGACGAGTATTGCAATGTATATCAAGACGAGGATATCGAGAAATTGCGCCTGATCACGAAAGAGGTTCATCAAGCCAATGGGAGAATTGCGTTGCAGCTGTTCCATGCGGGGCGTTATGCGTACAAGGAAGCAACTGGATTAGACCCGGTAGCGCCATCGCCATTGCAGGCGCCGATTAATCGTTGGAAGCCGAGAGAGTTACGAGCAGAGGAGATCGAAGCAACGATCCAATGCTTTGCTGATGGTGCCGTCCGCGCCAAAAAAGCTGATTTTGATACCGTAGAAATTATGGGTTCGGAAGGATACTTGATCAATCAATTTTTATCCCCTGTGACAAATAAGCGAGAAGATGAGTGGGGTGGGGACTTTTTGCGCAGGGCACGTTTTGGCATCGAGGTGGCTAAGCGTGTTCGCCAAGCAGTGGGAACGGAATATCCAATCATCTATCGTATGTCGGGATTGGACTTGATGCCAGATAGTACGACGATGGAAGAGACATTGCAATTTGCCAAAATGCTTGAGGAGGCAGGTGTGGATGCTCTTAATATCGGAATTGGCTGGCATGAATCACAAGTACCGACGATTGGCATGATGGTGCCGCGTGGAGCATATGTATGGGTGGCTCAGCAAATCAAGCAAGTCGTGAACATCCCAGTTATCGCCAGCAATCGAATCAGCGACGTGCGCCTGGCTGAAAAGATTTTGTATGAAGAATGCTGTGATATGGTTTCGATGGCCCGCCCATTTTTAGCGGACCCGTATATCGTTCAAAAAAGTAAAGAAGGACGATTTGATGAAGTAAACACATGTATTGCTTGCAACCAAGCCTGTCTCGACCATATTTTTGATGGGAAGGTAGCCTCCTGTCTGGTCAATCCTCTCGTGGGCAAAGAAGCAGAGTGGCAGCTGGTTCCGGCGGAAAACCGTAAGAAGGTAGCTGTAATCGGTGCGGGGCCTGCCGGACTAGAGGCAGCCCGTGTGCTGGCAGAACGAGGGCATCAGGTGGTCATCATGGAGGCCAAAAAACAGATCGGTGGACAATTAAATTACGCCAGACAGGTGCCGGGTAAAGAAGAATTTAATGAAACGCTTCGCTATTATCGGACAGAGCTTGCGCGTCTTGGTGTAGAAATCAGGCTGGGAACATTGGCGGAGGCAGAGGCACTGATCGAAGAAGGCTTTGCAGAAGTTGTGGTGGCAACGGGAGTCATTCCTCGGCGACCTGAGATTCCAGGTATGGAGCTTGGGCATGTGAAGGGATATGATGCGGTATTTGAAAAGCGTGCCAAGGTCGGTAGACAAGTAGTCATCGTCGGTGCGGGGGGAATCGCATGTGATTTGTCCCATTTGCTGATGCACGACGAAACGATTTCACCGCAGGCAGCGGAATACTTGCAGGAGTATCGGATTCTGGATGGAAGAGCTGTACAGCAAATGCAGCAAAGAAAACGAAAAATCAGTATGCTACGTCGTGGGAAGCATGTCGGATTGGGCTTGGGCAAAACGACGCGCTGGGCAGTTCTCGCCAACCTGAAGCGACGCGGTGTAGAGATGCTGACACAAATTGAATACAGCCGGATTGCAGAAGAAGGTGTGTATTTCATTCAAAATGGAGAAGAACGCATGATACCTGCTGATACGGTCATTGTAGCGGCTGGAGCGACCTCCAACAATTCCCTCTACCACGCATTGCTTGATCGGCTGCCTGTGCACCTCATAGGCGGGGCTAAAGAAGCGGGAGAGCTCGATGCGAAGAGAGCCATTTTAGAGGGTGCGACCGTAGGAAGAGCGATTTAAGGCACTGAAAAGAATTTCTATTTCGAAAATAATGGTTTTCGGATATGATTAAGAAAAATATGTCGTCTTTTCAGAAGTTTTGTCGAATCGCTTTTCAACCTACGCTAATTCTTGCAAAATGAAGTTATACTGTTCAAATTCATTTGATTGGGGGCTCTCGCCTTGATGAACCATAATGGCATTCTCTTAGGGAAACGTTACTTCCTGTACTCGTTAGCACCGCTAGTAGAGGTGGAGGGATGGACGTTTACGATAGCCCCGGGGTTTAAGATGATCGCAGGCGGGAGTGCCAATCCATTACAGACATTAATCAGCGTTTACCGAGAGAATGAAAAGGTAGCGCAACTCGTGCTTCATCATAGACGAAGTGATTCAGATGTCACTGTGCAGGCTGTATCGAGTGATCTCCTGTTAGAAATCGCCCCGGCGACTAGAACTGTAAGTGTAGCAGAAAAGCAGTAAGGCAGTAAGGCACCCTGAACGGGGTGCTTTTCACTTTCAACTTCAATCATCAATCCGAGCAATCGAGGAGGCGGCATGATCATGGTAGGGAAAGAATGGCAGGTAGGTCAGTTTCAATTGTCTTGGATGAGAGGTGGTCTCACCAAGTTGGATGGGGGCGCAATGTTTGGAGTGGTGCCCAAGCCGCTCTGGAGCAAAAGATATCCAGCCAATGATCTCAATCAAATCCCTTTGCGAGCTGACCCGATCCTGTTACAAGCTCATGGCAAGCGTATTTTGATTGAATCGGGTATGGGAAATGATCGGTTAACGGAAAAACAGAAGCGCAATTTTGGCTTGGAGGAAGAGTCTCAAGTTGTGGATTCCCTCGCTGCGAAAGGGTTAACTCCAGCCGATATTGATATCGTCATCATGACGCATATGCACTACGATCATGCCAACGGACTTGTCTCTATTCGTGATGGACAACTTGTTTCTACGTTTCCACAAGCTGTCATCTACGTGCAGGAGCAGGAATGGGCGGAGATGAAAGAGCCTAATATTCGTTCGAAGAATACATATTGGGAAGAAAACTGGCGTCCGATTGAGAATCAGGTGAAGACGTACGGAGATTCGCACGAAGTTGTGCCTGGAATAACGCTTCATCATACAGGCGGTCACAGTCAAGGACATGCCATTGTACGGATGGAGACCGAGGGGCAGCTGCTTCTGCATCTAGCTGACATCATGCCTACACACGCCCATCAAAATCCATTATGGGTGATGGCCTACGACGACTACCCGATGACATCCATCTTTGCAAAAGAAGAATGGATCAACAACGGGATCAAGCAAGGAGCTTGGTTCACGTTCTACCACGATAGCGTTTACCGTGCGGTGAAATGGAACGAGCAGGGAGAAATGATTGATCGGATAGAAGTTGTTTAGGTGTTACATTGTCCAACCCTATCGAAATTTTGATTACTCTAATAGAAATGTTTCATAATCAAAAAATTTTGAATGCTCATTGACGAACGACAATTGCCTCTCTACAATGGGAACATCACAGAGCATCTGTTCTGGCAGAGATGGAAGGGCATAACAGTGGTGAGGAGAGAGACAATGAGCTGGATCAAGATGCGTTTACAGGAATTTCACCCGATCGTCTGGTCATTAGTCGTCGGGACCGTGTTCGTCCGGGCAGCCAGCTCGATGAGCATGCCGTTTTTATTTTTATACTTGTCCAATCAAACAGATATGAGTTTGGCAATGATCGGATTGACGATTGGAGCAGGACCGCTCGCGGGTACGATCGGAGGCTTTATTGCGGGGGCATGGTCGGACAGGATCGGGCGCAGGCGAGTCATGCTCGGGGCGTTGTACGTGTGGACGCTCGTGTTCGTCGGGTTTGCGCTTAGTAAAGACCCGTGGATTCTGCTTTTGCTCAATATAGCAGGGGGGCTCTGTCGATCGTTCTACGAACCGGTCTCACAGGCTCTGATGGCAGATGTAACGCCACAAGAGAAGCGGCTTCGTGTGTTCGGGATTCGCTACATGGCGATTAACGTCGGGGTAGCGGTAGGGCCTATCGCAGGGGTAGTACTCGCGAAAAGCTCTGTAGCTCTGCCTTTCCTGATAACGGCGCTGATTTATTTGATCTATGTGATTAGCTTGCAAGGATTATTGAACAAGTTCGGCATTAAGCAAATTGAAGGTCAAAAGAAAGAAGTCGTTACATTCGGCCGTGCATTCAGTGTTGTGATGAACGACAAGGCCTTTCGCTTGTACATGCTCGCCGGAGTTTTAGGAGCGATTGGTTACTCGCAGATGTCTTCTACGCTGGCAAAATTCGCGGAGATGACGGTCGTAAATGGAACGGAGCTATTCGCCATTTTGATGACAGTCAATGCGATCGTCGTCATTCTGATGCAGCTTCCGTTGACGAACTGGGCAGAGAAAAGGACGCCTCTCACCGCGATTGTGGTGGGAAACGTCATGTATGCGGTTGGTGACGTGGGTTATGCATTTGCCAATTCGTGGCTGATATTCATCGTGGCGATGGTATTTTTCACAATTGGTGAAATCCTAACATTTACAGCAGGGGACGTCCTAATCGACCGAATGGCTCCAGAGAGTATGCGCGGCAGCTATTACGGTGCGAAAAGCTTCAGTAACTTCGGACAGTTCATCGGTCCGTGGATGGGTGGATTGCTGTTGGCACACTACGGAGGTACGACCTTGTTCCTGATTGTAGCAGCTACCTCGATGATGAGCAGTGCCTTCCAATGGGCAGGTGCTCGCGCCTTTGAGGCAACACGTGGCAAGTCTTTGAATTATGAATGACCGTTTGCTTAAGGAATTCTGGGATTGAAAATATAACGAAGCCGGTTTTCATCTGCGCTACAGGTGAAAACCGGCTCTTTTTCATTTCGAACAAAGAATTAAGGCTCCGTTCAGGTAAAGTTAGTGTTTTGTTCAGTCTTCCTTCCGTCCTCGTTCAAGTTCATGAACTATTATATTCCCGAGGTGATCGTCATGAACGAGCAATCGGAAAATCGAGACGCAGTGAAGAACGTCTATATTCTTCTTACACATACAGGATCGTTATTAACAAACCTGATTAAACAGTATACGGGTGCTCCGTACAATCATGTGTCTATTGCAATGGATAGCAGGTTAGACGAACTGTACAGCTTTGGCCGTAAACAGCCGCATAACCCTTTGGCCGGTGGTTTTATCAAAGAGGATGTGTACAAAGGAACCTACCGCCAGTTTCCTCATACAAAATGTGTGCTACTGCGATTAGCTATGACACAGCGACAATGGGATAAAGTAAACAGAGTCATTCGTTATATTCAAAAGAAAGCAAATGACTATCGATATAATTTCATCGGACTGTTTGGTGTAATGATGAATGTTCCTATAGCTCCAAAAAATTCCTATTTTTGTTCTCAGTTCGTAACAGAAGCACTAAAGAGAAGCGGTCTTCCATTATGGAATCGTCCGTCTGCTCTCATTACGCCGGATGACTTTCTGCAACACGCCTCAGTACAGAGGGTATACGAAGGAAGATTATATGATTATCCGTTATTGCGTAAAGAGAAATTGATCGATGAATTACACGAAATGAGGGGAGAGAGGATAGCATGGTAGATGTCATTGTGAATTTTCTAAAAGAATTCGGAGCTTGGGGAATGTTCTTCCATTCTTTTGTGGATGCAGTTATTTTCCCTATTCCCGCTTTTTTTACTCAGTTATCCTTAAGTATGATTGATCCTTCCAATGCAATATGGCTGGCTACTGTCGGGTTTATCGGTTGTTTATTGGGAACCCCGATTGGTTACTGGATCGGAAAAGTGGCAGGTAGATCGTTTCTGGGCAAAATCCTCAAAAAAAACTGGGTCGATTCAGCCACGAAGATGTTTAACCGTCATGGCGAAGCTGCTATTTTACTAGGAGCTTTCACACCGATTCCTTTTAAGATTTTCACCATTCTTTCCGGGGCTACGAACTACTCTCTATGGAAACTGCTCGGGTATGCTGCGATCGGACGAGCAGCCAAATTTTATGTCGTCGGGGTATTGTTCTATGTCTATGGCACACTGGCTGACAAAGTAATCGATCAATATTTTACCTTGATATTGTTAGGTATCTTCATCGTACTTGCTTCCGGATGGTTCCTGATTCGCAAGCTGCGAACCAAAAAGGATAATCAAATAAAGGCAGGTGCATGATCCATATCGCTGTAATAAATACTACGATTGTACAAGGAAGAGGGGAATGTCTATGAGCGATAAGTTATTGTTGGTGGATGACGAGCAAGGACTGCTTGACATGTTAAAGTACCTGTTGACCAAAGAAGGATTTCAACATATTCAGTTAGCAACAAACGCCAAAGAAGCCCTTCGTTATGTAAATGAATGGCCATACGATCTTATCGTATTGGATATTATGCTGCCCGACATGGATGGATTTGAGTTATGCCGTCAACTCCGTGAAATGACGAAAGTGCCCATTTTATTTTTATCAGCGAAAACGATGGATATAGATAAAATCATGGGGTTAACCATAGGAGCTGATGATTACATTACAAAACCGTTTAATCCCCTCGAGGTGGTGGCCCGAATCAAAGCGCAGCTTCGCCGTCAGGAACTGGCGAAAGAGGGAACGGTGCATGCTGTAGACGTATACGATTTCGATACCTTTCAACTTTATAAACAGGAAGGACGGCTTGTCGTGCAGGGCCAGGAAATTAGCTGCCCTGCAAAAGAGTTTGAGCTTCTGAAATTCCTCTGTGAGCACCCTAACCAGATATTTAGTACACAGCACTTGTACGAACAAATATGGGGACAGAATAGCTATGGAGATGAGAATACCGTGATGGTCCATGTAAGGCGATTACGTCAAAAAATTGAAGCGGATCCGAACAATCCGACATTGATCGTGAATATGAGAGGATTGGGTTACAAGCTGGCGGCGAAGAAGAAGGAGTCCATGAAATGAAATTGCTAAGAAAATTGGTTCTGCATTACCTTTTGATTATTATTACGGTGTTCCTGGTTTCTCAAGCCGTCAATATATCTTCATACTACTTACATGTTTATATCGATTTTTGGGTTTTGTTTTTCGGCACTTTTTTACTAATCGCTTTGCTCTACAGCATAAAGATGAGTGCTCCCATTTTCTATTTTCTGAAATGGCTTGATCTACTATCACAGGGTATATACGAAGAACCCAAGCTTTCCCCAAGAAAGAAGCGATCCTTTCGATTGTATAAAGATTTGATCGTTAAGATGCAACAATTGACAAGCCGCCTGCGCCAAAACGAAATGGAGCGCAAAGAACTGGAAGCAATGCGCAAGGAATGGACCTCAGGGGTTACACATGACTTGAAAACTCCCCTTTCCTATATCCAGGGGTATTCCACCATGCTTCTGTCTGAAGATCACCATTGGACAGAGGAAGAACGTAAAACATTTCTAACGATCATGCAAGAAAAGGCGTTGCATATGCAGCAGTTAATTAACGATTTGAATGAAAGTTTTCAATTTGAAAACGGTGTAGTGCAGCTGGATAAAAAACAGACAGATATCATTCCGTTTCTCAGGAAACTGGTGGATGATGCGCAGTATCAACCGTCTGTGGGAAAATCTCTTCTTCACTTCCAGTCGGATAAAGAAACGCTTGTTTACCGCTATGACGAACATGTATTGAGACGAGCATTAACCAATTTTCTAATGAACGCGGTTATTCACAATCCTGCTGGTACGGAGATTACGCTTTCGGTCCAGTGCGATACGGAGTTGACCATCACGATAACGGATAATGGCATTGGCATGACCACAGAGGAACAGAAGAAGCTTTTCGAACGTTATTACCGCGGAACGTCTACCGATACACCCATCGGCGGAACGGGACTGGGTATGGCAATTGCCAAGCAGCTTATCGTCGCACATCGCGGTACGATCAAGGTCCAGAGCTCTCCCGGAAAGGGTACTACAATTAATATTTCTCTACCACTCGAATAGATGGCCCAAACCGATAGGATCACAGCATTGTAACGACAACATAGAAACGAGGAGAAAATATGGCGGTTATGCTGGAAGCACGAGAAGTTTGCAAAAAGTTTGTGAGTAAAAATCAATCATTTACCGCTCTTGAGAACATCAATATACAAGTGGAGGAAGGTGAATTCGTTGGCATTATGGGGCCGTCCGGTGCAGGGAAATCAACGCTTCTCCATGTTTTATCGACCGTTGACAGTCCCACCTCGGGGGATGTCAGGATTGCCGGGAAAAATCTGAGCACGATGAATGAGAAAAGGATGGCGCAATTCCGCCGTGAAGAAATCGGGTTTATTTTCCAAGATTATAACCTGCTGCATGCTTTAACGGTCCGTGAAAATATTGTTTTGCCATTGGCATTGGCTAAAGTAGATGCGAATGAAATAGAAGATCGTGTATTGGATGTAGCGACAACATTCGGGATTCACACTTTACTTGATAAATTCCCTAATGAAATTTCGGGTGGACAAAAGCAACGAACGGCTTCTTCCCGCGCGATTGTTACGAAACCAAACATCATCTTTGCCGATGAACCGACGGGGGCACTCGATTCCAAATCTGCACAGGACTTGCTGGAAAGTTTGAAAAGCTTAAACGAAACGCAGAAAGCAACGATCATGATGGTGACGCACGATGCATTTGCAGCGAGTTTTTGCGAGCGAATCCTGTTCATCAAAGATGGCGTCGTTTTTGAAGAATTGACACGCGAACAATCCTCTCGAAAAGCATTTTTCCAAGAAATACTGGATATGCTCTCGAAGATAGGCGGGAATATCAATGACGTTATTTAATGTAGCTACCCGCAATGTTCAACGAAGTTTCAAGCACTATTTACTCTATTTCATCTCGTTAGTGGGAAGTATCATCATTTTTTACACCTTTGTATCGTTGAGATATGAACCGACGATTGTCAAGCTTGTCCAAGAATCACTGGCGGCAGAGATACTGCTAACGGGCGGCGCGCTTGTACTCGTCTTGTTTATTACCGTCTTCATTATGTATTCGAGCCATTTCTTTGCTCATAAACGAAAAAACGAGATGGGCCTATATCTATTATTAGGCTTACGTAAAGGCCAAGTTGGGCGTATGATGCTGATGGAGAACTTCGTTATGGGGGCAATGGCGCTTCTTCTAGGTCTTGCTGGCGGAATGTTGTTATCGCGAATGTTTGTGAACATATTGCTTGCATTCGTCGGGATGAAAGTGGAATCCAGTTTTTCATTCTCCGCCTCGGCGATCGTGATAACCGTTGTTGCCTTCCTTATATTGATTGTCATCACATCATTTAGCGGGTACCGAATTGTATATCGTTTTTCCCTTCTTGAATTATTTAAAGCAGCAGGTAAAAAAGAAAAGGGACCTCGATCAAACGTGTATTTAGCAATGGTGGGTATGAGCTTTCTACTATTCGGCTACCTCATCCTTCTATTGCCTCTTACACCGAGTGTACCTTGGCAGGGTATCCCCATTCCCCTACTTGCTCTAGTCATTATTCTTTTATTAACGATGGGAACGTATTTGTTTATCGGATCTATGATTCCAACATGGTTGATTTGGTTGAGAACGAAAAAATCTGTCTTTTACAGAGGGACGAATCTGATTAGCATTTCACATTTAGGTTTTCGTTTGCGCACACAAATCAATCTGATGACGATGATTGTGATTTTGATTGCCAGTATCCTGACCGTGGTTGGTTTTACAAGCAGCCTTTACTTGACGATAGAAAAGCAAGCGAGCTCCTTCTCTCCGGTAAGTTACCAACTATCAAATTCTACTGAAGAGATTGACCGTCAAGTTGAGCAGCTACTAACAGAAAAAGTCGGAAAAGACGGGATCAAATTTCAAAAGAGAGTCGAGGTTGTGAACGTAACAGCAACGCCAGATTCTAAACTTCCCCTGCCCAAGGGTTATTCACCGAATTTTACGGTAATTGCAGTGACAGATTACAACACCATGTTGAGATTAGCAGATAAACAAGAAGAGACCATAGAAAAGATAGCTCTTCAGCATGCGGTTCCAGTTCTTGATTCCGAAGAATTACGTTCGGAAGAGATCGATCGGATATCGGGTCAAACCTTTTCGGTTCAATTGGGTGGAGCATTTGAAATAACTGCCGACCGCGCCAAAACGTATGCGCCCATGAGAAGCAATGAGGATATTTTGCTCGTTGTAAATGACGCTACCTTTGATCAAATGAAAAAAGGCAAAGCAAGTTCCTATAATCATTTGTTTCAGCTTAAAAAAGATAGCCCAGAGCTAGCGGAAGCATTTATGAGCTTGCAGGACAAATTTGCAGGTACCCATTTTATTTCTCAGCTCTATTTTTATAACAACAACATGTTCGTGACTGGACTGTTTTTATATGTAGGTCTGTTCCTGGGACTGGTCTTTTTGGCGGCTACAGGAAGTATTCTTTATTTTAAGCAAGTAGCGGAAGCGTACGCAGACCAGGAGCAATTTTCTCTGATGAAAAAGATTGGGATGGATAAGACCCAGATCACACAATCGATTTCCAGGCAGATCATGGTTATTTTCGGTTTGCCCTTGTTATTAGGGATCTTACACTCCATTGTTGTATTACGCTCTTATTTCACTAGTGCTGAGACCGGGATCGCCTGGCTCGTCTTATTGACCATCGTCGCCTATACCGTTATGTATTTGATTTACTATTGTTTGACCGTACGAACCTATATAAAAGTGGCATTTTCAAATTCAAATGCCTAAAATAGTCAAGCCGGTTACACCCATACTTGGTGAAAACCGGCATTTTTTATGCTTGGATCACTCTAGCGCTTGCAAGATACGCTCAGCGATACGCGCGTACCCAGCAGCATTCGGATGAAAATGGTCGGTGAACAAATAATTTTGTTCCTTTCTCAGGAACAAGTCGTAGGTCGGCACCACGAAGACTTGTGGATAGCGGGAAGCGATTTGGGACGCCTGATTGTTCCAGTCGAGTACGGGTCCGATGGTGTCGACCGAGGCTTCCGTATTCCCAAACGGATTGTACAACGAAGTATATACGATGGTCGCCGTCTTGTTGACGCTGCGAATCTGTTTGAGAATCTCTTCATAGTTGGCAGAGAGCTTATTGAGAGCTCCGGTCACTTTTTCTTTTTCGATGGTATACAGCCCGCCTGTCTGTCTGAACAAGTCGTTGCCGCCGATAGTAAATAGAATCAGATCAGCTTCAGCGAGCAGCTTCTTTACTTGCTCCTGGGACATTTGCTCCAATAGTTCCGTCGATTCCTGGCCACTGATGGCAAGGTTCGTCAATGTTATGGTCTGACCCGAATTTTTTTCCAGTGCTTGGCGGACGAGTCCCACATAGCCTTGACCACTTGCGTCACCTGCGCCGCGCGTGAGTGAATCTCCTAGAGCGACTACCTTATGAACGCCTTTTTCTGGCAAGGGAGCAGGAGGTTGTGCTTTCTCAGCAGGTGGAGTTGCGGTGGATGGGGCCAACTGCTGCGGATTCATCGCGAGGACAAACCCTGTTGCAAATAAGAGAAAAGAGAGTAAAGACAAGAGACCTGCCGTGCGCCAAAGAAGATGGCCGGATGTGCGCATCGGGTATCCTCCTATTCGTTTTAAAGTGTATGGTCATGGTATAATGTGGATGGACATCTTATGACAGTGTACCATAAACAGAACACCATCGTCAGTTGACGAGGGGAGACTCAGATAGGAGGGCGTACATTGGCCGAAACGGTCCTCACAGTAAAAGGATTGCAAAAAGCGATTGGCAAAAAGCCGATCATTCATGATATTACGTTTGACGTTTTCGCCGGAGAGGTATTTGGATTTCTCGGGCCGAATGGCGCAGGCAAAACCACCACGATCCGCATGCTCGTCGGTTTGGCAAAAGCGGATGGAGGAGATATCCGCATCGGAGGTATCTCTCTTCAGCAACAGTTTCCGCAAGCGATTGCGCAGGTTGGTTGTATCGTCGAAAATCCGGAGCTGTACAAGTTTTTGACGGGCAGAGAGAATCTGGAGCAGTTTGCGAGAATGAGTGGCGGTATTACGCCTGAACGTATTGAGGAAATAGTCCGCTTCGTTGATTTGGAGCGAGCGATTGATGATAAGGTGAAAACGTACTCGCTCGGAATGAGGCAGCGCCTAGGGATCGCACAGGCACTTTTGCACCGTCCGAAAATATTGATCCTGGACGAACCGACGAACGGTTTGGACCCGGCGGGGATCCGTGAGTTGCGCCAGTTTATTCGCAAGCTTGCCGAGGAAGAAGGGCTCGCTGTCTTCATTTCAAGTCACCTTCTCAGTGAAATTGAGATGATGTGCGACCGGGTGGCGATTATCAGCCAAGGGAAGGTCATTTCGGTTGGATTAGTCAAAGAACTGATGGGGCAGTTTGCTGATCAGGTCGATTGGACAATCCCGTCTTCCCACATACAAAAGGCCGAGGAAGTCTTGCGCAAACTACCAGCAGTGACTGACGTGTGGGTAGTTAGTGAAGAACGCCTGAAATCTCGCATGGATGTAGAAAAAGTGAGCGAGGCTAACCAAGCGTTGGTCAATAGCAGCATACCTGTAATGGGGATTGCGACGAAGACGGTTACGCTGGAAGACCTGTTCCTTACATTGACGGGAGGAGGGGGAAGTCATGGATCAGAGCATGGTGGGGCTCGTACAGAATGAAACCATAAAATTGCTGCGTCGGCGTCGTTTTCTCGTCGTTGTACTGATCTTGGCGATTTTGATCCCGATTTTTACATACGCGCAGTACCGCTCGGTTGTCACTGCACAAGAACGAATGGGGACGACCGACTGGCGTCCGCTATTGACCCAACAAATCGTCGATATGCAAAACAGGCTGGCATCAAGCCGTCTTCCCGAAGAGTGGCGGGATTTTATCAAGGTCAGGATCGCACAGCAGCAATATTATTTGGATCACGACATTAACCCGATGGCGCCGGGTGGACCTACATTCGCCCGTGGTTTTATGGATCAGGCCATTTCGATGTTTTTACCGATGATTATCGTCGTACTCGCGGTCGATCTCGTTTCTTCTGAGTTTAGCGAAGGGACGGTCAAGCTCTTACTGACGCGACCCGTACGGCGATGGAAGGTACTGACCAGTAAATACATCACTCTGCTGCTGTTTACCTCTCTGACGGTTCTCACGACACTGATTCTTGCCTATTTGCTCTCTGGGGTCGTGTTTGGCTATTCGGGGTGGGACCTGCCGATTTTGACTGGATTTGAAGTATCAGGAGGAGAACTGGAGACATCTGGCGCATTCATGTTGCCACAATGGCAATTTTTACTGATGCAGTATGGTCTCGGCTGGTTTGTCTGCGTCGTGGTTGCAACGGTAACACTCATGGTCTCTGTATTGGTTCGGAGTGCAGCTGCGGGGATGGGAATCATGATGGCAGCGTTAATCAGCGGAACGATCCTGACGCAGATGGCATCCTCCTGGGAATCGGCCAAATACTTGTTCGTGGTAAATTTGCAGCTTACGGATTATCTCAATGGAACACTGCCTCCGATTAAGGGGATGACGTTGCCGTTCTCGTTGACGGTATTGAGCGTATGGGCCATCGCAGCGTTGATCATTGCGTACGCGACCTTTATCCGTAGGGATGTCACATCCTAATTTGGCTTTTTCCGTTACTTTATTACATGTCTGCTCGTCTTTACCAAGACGAATGAAAAAGACAGCGAGAGGGGAAAGGCGAAACAGAATGGATGTATTATGGAAAGCAGGATCGGTGACACTATCTGGCATGCTTGAGCTGTGGGCAGCGATCCCTGTAGGTTTTATGTTGAAACTACCACCGGTGTTAATCGGAATATTTAGTGCGGTGGGTGCGATCATCAGCGCAGGTGTCGTCATTTTTCTGGGAGGCTCCTTGCGCACTTGGCTTTTAAAGCGTGTGGAGAAACGCAGCAAGCGTCAGGGGCGTATGTGGCAGATATGGGATAAATACGGGGTGATTGGCCTTGGCCTCGCTTCGCCGCTTTTAACAGGAGCACCCTTGGGAGCTGCTATCGGTATCTCGCTGGGAGCTCCTACGAAAAAGCTCATGTTGTGGATGTCGGTGGGCATCATTATCTGGAGTGTGTTATTGACGGCAGGAGTGGCTTTTGGTCTTTTGCACTTCATGGTACCAGAAGCGAAATAGCTTATATGCATGAAAAACCGCCATTTTTTTCTGGCGGTTTTTGTTCATACGAAATCACAAGGTGAGTCTGTAGACAATCTCTCCATCGTATACGTCACCGGTTTCTTCAAAACCAGATTGACTGTATAAATGCCTTGCACCTGCATTGCCCGGGCATACCGTCAAGTTGACAAATCGGCTTTGCGGGAAACGGTTCCGTACCGTATCCACTATCGCTACGAGAGCGGCTCTACCATATCCTTTGCCTTGATACTGTTGATCGATGAAAAAGCCGTTGAACCAGTAACACCAATCTGTTGATGCGTCATAGGTAATCATGACAAACCCAACCATTTTATCAGCGTCATACAGACAGAATGGTTCATATACGCAGTCGTCACCATCAGGGCGGATGTGAACCTTTGCCAATGAAACGGCAACAGATGGGACAAAGTGCTGCTGCTCATCATGCACCTGCAAGTGTAGTGCATCTTGCCAGTTATCCCTGGTTGTTGGAGTCAAGCGGATAAGTATGTCTTTGATAGGTCTTCACCTCGATCATCTTGATAGCTTAAGCGTAACCGATCACTCCTGAAAAATCTTCCTTTTCCACGTGGTCGTTTTTTCGTAAAATAAACCAAGGATACAAATAGAAAATGTTCCCGAAAGTGAGGTAACTGACATGGACGAGAAAAAAGAAGCGTTGGTCCCTGAACTGGAGGATCTAGTTCATAAATTTACAGAGTTGTTGACAGGAGAAGCGACTCCTGAACGCGTAGAAATGGTGAAAGTATGGTGCCTGTACACGACAATGGCAAAAGCGATGCCACCGCTGATTCAGCATTGGGGAAGCGAGCCAGAGCATATGGAAGCACGAAATCAAATTCGGGAAATCATCGAGCAAATCAAGCTGTGGAATCAGGAGAAAAATCAAAAGCATTAAAGATGAAAAAACGCTGTCTCTTTGCGAAAGAGAACAGCGTTTTTTTACTTCAACCGAATTTCTAACCGATGTAGAGGCATTAACTCTCCTCGGTACTCTAGCAGCCCCTGCTTGATCAGCTCATGAACACGGTGTATCAAATACGTGTCACCAATACATTGATCGCTTTCTCCCATGACGGTACCGATAACACGTGCAGCCTTTTGGAACTTTTTCGATGCATGTTCCAAGAGCGAGGCATCATAATAATCCTCCGAAACTGCTAGCACTTCACCTTGTTTGTAAACGCGCAGCATGCTTTCATCAGAAAGCGACCACTTTTCCCATTCGAGGATCAAGTTTTGTACGAGAGGCGCAGGCATATTCTTCTTTGCCTGATAAGCATCCATTACCAATCTAGGAGGGAGGGCACCCACGCTTTTTAATACATAAGATCCCTCAGTGCCGTCTAAGTCCCTTACTTTGTAATCGCTATCCACACTAAATGCGGTTACGTCGATTGTTTCGAACGAGAGATTTTTATCCTGAAGCATGGAGACAACATAGCTCATTCCTATGCCGTCAGATGCGTTCTGACCATGCCACAGAATTACGTTACTGCCGTCCGATATCTGTGATGAAAGGGTTTGATTTCGCAACAGGTATGCTTTTACCGTTGTCAGATCTTCGGGAGAGGTCCCTTCTACTCGTTTGAAAAAAGAATGAATCCATTCGATCCTTTCATCAAGCCCATTTGCCGTTTCCATTCGATGAAGCGGTCCAACCGAGAAATCATCCTCGATGCAGATGATGCTATCTGTCTGTAACAGATTTTGTTTGCGGAAAACGGATCGGAGTGTACCGTAGGCAGATAGGCCGAAGCAGATGTGAAATTTGTTCATAAGTTAGCTCCTCATGTTTATCTTCCTTCATTATATCGTAATTTGGATTTGAGCAAAAAATAGAATAGCCTCTTTTGATAGACAAAAAAGACACGCCCCTGAAAATCAGGTCGTGTCCTTTCAGTTGTAAAGAGCGTTTTACGAATTCCACGTGATATGTTTGGTAGCTTCCATTAATTCATTTAAGGTGACTCCGTTTGCGGTCACTACTACATACAACGATTGGTTGTCGGATTGAACGTTAAAATGAACCGAGTGCTGGGCTGTTGATCCTTTTGAATCGGTTTGATCAAAAGAAACAGCGATGGCCTGCTCTCCGTTGACTGCGAACAACTGAGTAGCGGAGAAAGTGCCTGGGATAGAGAGGCTGCGCTTGCCTTCTGTATTACGCACAACATCTATGCGAATCCAGTCGCTGTTCCGCTTGTAATCTGCTGTCAAGCGAGTCACCTTCTGGCTGGTTTCCGATTCATATTGGACCGATACCGTACTCATCGAGAACCCATTCGGTGCTTGTGTGAGGGCAGGCACGGGCATATCTGATGCTTGTACAGCGGTGTTCAAATCCGAGAAGGAGGAAAGTGTGATGGGCTGCTTCGCTGCCGTCGGCAACGCTGGACCCACTAATGCGTTCTCCGTTGTACCGCCATCCCCATTGTTTGGTTCCACTTCGGAGGCAATCCCAAAAGTCGTAGGTTTCTCTGCAGTAGAGCCATTGGCTCCCTTAGCGGCTACATGGTTACCAGTATTTGACGATTCGGCTGGAAGTTCCGATTTCGCTTTTGCCGTTTGATCAGCCGTATTTCCTTGCAGTCCTCGAGATGCCACGCTGTTCCGCTCGTCTTTCATTACTGTACGTGGCTCTGGTGTTGCTACTTTTTCCTGTGGTTTCACCATCGCAATCGCATTGTTCGATTGGGTAGGTGGTGCAGGAGGTGTATCTGTTGCAGGTGCAGTCGGAGCAACCTGCGATTTTGTAGCAGCGGACTCTGGATTGCTTTCTGCCTTCTTCATCGTCTGACTATCGGCAGCTGCTGGTAGGGAAGCGATAGCAGGTGCTTGAGCTGACGGTACCGGTTTTGATTCCGATTCGTCGTATGCAAAGGTGTTCTGGTTGTCTTGTATCCCGTTTTCTTGTATGGCGGCCATTTGAATATTATTCGGTGATAGCTGTTGGTATCCGACGAAACCAACTGCGAGTAAAACAGCCGCTGCGCTAACCCAGGCGTATGAAGGGAAGCCTTTGGTCCAACGCTTGTTTGGCTTTGCTATCACTGTGCTGGTTTGTTGCTCTGAAGATACAGTAGCGGCGTGAGGGGGTACACCATTTCCGGCGGTCTGGTAGATTGCTTGCATGATTCTGTCTTCCAGGTTCGCTTGAGGCAGTGGAACCTCCTTCAAGAACTGCACCTCCTCTTCTGTTGTCATTTGCGATTCTATCCAAGCGATGCATTCGTCACAGGTTTCAATATGCGAGTGCGAATCGCTATCTGTGTCATCTAGCCATGCTTTTCTAAATGCCTGGCAGTTCATGTACGAGCCCCCCTTCCTTGCGGGATAACAATTTTGCGAGTTCCTGACGAGCACGCAAGTAACGGACGCGAGCTGTAGATTCGGCGATGCCGAGGAGTGAAGCTATTTTTTCAAACGGATATTCGTGCGTACAGCGAAGGACGATCACTTCTCGATAAGAATCTGACAGTAAGTCAAAGGCCTCCTGGATTTCTCG
The DNA here is from genome assembly GCF_042878995.1 of Brevibacillus sp. NPDC003359. Taxonomy (NCBI): domain Bacteria; kingdom Bacillati; phylum Bacillota; class Bacilli; order Caryophanales; family Paenibacillaceae; genus Brevibacillus; species Brevibacillus sp. NPDC003359. The sequence goes on along the minus strand of NZ_JBIAOR010000001.1, from coordinate 1,974,806 downwards.
CCGTTGCTCTTTTGTCATGAGCGATTCCTGAGGGGATTCGTCACGTGTATTGGATGGCACATAGGCCAATTGTTCATCCGAGTCATGATACTTTCGGCGACGCAAGAAGTCGATGCTCTTATTTCGGGCAAGCGTATGTAACCAAGAGGAAAACTGGCTGTCCCCGCGGAATGTGGACAGTTTTTCATACGCTTTTACAAATACTTCCTGAGTGAGATCCTCTGCATCAGAGCGATTGTTTACCATTTTGTAAATGAAAACGTAGATCATATGCTGATATCGCTGGATGAGGTCGCGATACGCTTCGATGTCGCCTTGAAGAATCCGCTGAATGATTTCGGCGTCGGATTGCATTGAATCTTTGGCCTCCCTTCCCTCTATGAGACGCTGGTTATTCGTAAACGTTTCAGACCAGCGTTTCCATTTCTATAATATCGTATGGATAGCCTTGTTCGACGAGAAAAAGCTGGCGATGGAGCGAAAACTCCTGCTCTCTCGTGTCTCGTGTTACTAATGTATAAAAATGGGCGGTATTGTTGTCTGTTTTGGGCCTTAAGATACGTCCTAGGCGCTGTGCCTCTTCTTGCCTAGAACCATACGTCCCGGAAATTTGGATCGCGACGTTGGCATCCGGCAAATCGACCGCAAAATTGGCTACCTTGGATACGATCAGGCGTGAAATTTCCCCTTTTTTAAACTGAGTGTACAAATACTCACGTTCTTTGTCCGGTACTTTTCCTGTAATGAGTGGCAGTTGGAGGGCCGTAGCCATCTGCTCAAGCTGATCGATATATTGCCCGATGATCAAAACGCGATCGTGGGCGTGCCTCTCCAATAGCTCGCGGACGACCTCCAGTTTTTTTGGATTTTCTGCCGCAATTCGAAACTTTTGACGAGCGCTTGCATGTGCATAAGCTTCTCGCCACTTCGGCTCAAAGGGGAGTCGAATTTCTCGGCAATGCGCTTCTGCGATCCAGCCTTGCTCTTCCATGACTTTCCATGGAACCTCGTACTTTTTTGGACCAATCAGGGTGAAAACATCTTCCTCCCGCCCGTCTTCACGAACAAGAGTAGCAGTCAGCCCAAGTCTGCGAGTGGCTTGAATCCCAGAAGTAACACGAAAGATGGGTGCGGGCAACAAATGCACCTCATCGTAAATAATAAGCCCCCAGTCGCGCTCTGAAAAGAGTTTCAGATGAGGAAAATCATCTTCGGCGGTGGGGCGGTATGTAAGAATTTGATAAGTCGCCACAGTTATCGGCTTGACTTCTTTGTTGTCACCAGTGTATTCGCCGACCATAGTTGGATCAAGGCCTGTTTTGTCCAAGAGCTCTGCGATCCATTGCCGAACGGAAGTGGTATTCGTTGTCAAAATGAGGGTGGCAGTTTGCAATTGGCAAATGGCACCAAGTCCAATGACGGTTTTTCCAGCACCACAGGGCAGGACGAGCACGCCGCTTCCCCCGGTCACGGCTCCACCAGAATAGAAGGTATCAACAGCTTCTTGTTGATAAGAACGCAGGGAGAATGCTCTGCCTTGGGATGTCGTTTCCCGCAAGCTGACTGCACAGGATTCGCCTTCTGTATAGCCCGCCAAATCCTGAACAGGAAACCCGAGCTTGATCAGCTCTTGCTTGATCAGTCCGCGCGCATAGCTTTTGATGATAAATTCGCTTTCAAAAAGAGCAGCGATTGATTTATAGCTGGTCACCTCTGCTAAAAGAAGTGGGTCATCACTTATTAATACGAGTTGATCACTAATGCGTTCCAAACGAAACAGGCCGTATTTTCGCATCGTATCATCTATCTCTTTGACGATGGTTGGCGGGACACCATACTTGCTGTAGTTGCCAAGTACGTCTGTTATCTCTTGTGATGTAAGACCAGATGCTGCCGCATTCCAAAGCGATAATGGGGTGATTCGATAGGTATGGATGTATTCTGGGTTCTTGATTAGCTCAGTAAAACCGCTGATAGCTTGTCTGGCCTCGGGAAATAAAGGATGCTGAGTTTCCAACAATATCGTCCGATCGCTTTGAACGATCAAGGGCAGGTCTGGACGGTACGACAATAGACTCACCTCGTTACAAAAGGGCATAGGAATCAGCACTATGGTATCACAATCTCGAAAAGAAAGAAAAACGAACAGGTAACATTTTGGCTAGGATGGGAAACAATATCCCAAAGCATGGACGGAAAGGATGGAGGGAGCATGGCAATTTGGGGAAGCTTGTTTAATTTGGTCTTGGTCATGATCCTCGTATTCCTGAACGGGTTCTTTGTTGCGACTGAATTCGCGATTGTAAAAGTAAGGGAATCGCGCATTGCCCAGCTCGCTGCGGAAGGAAACATGCGTGCTGTTGACGTTGAGAGGGTTCTGCACAATTTGGATGCCTATCTCTCCGCGTGCCAACTTGGGATTACGCTGGCTTCATTAGGACTTGGTTGGTTGGGAGAGCCTGCCATCGCGCATCTCTTGCATCCTGTATTCCGTTATTTCCAATTAAATGAAACGTTCGTTGCCAGTATTTCCTTTATTATCGCTTTTTCGCTGATTACGTTTTTACATATCGTGTTGGGGGAGTTGGCTCCTAAGACACTGGCTATTCAATACTCCGAAAAAGTAGTACTTGCGGTTGCCAAGCCGATCCAACTTTTTTACAAAATCATGTATCCCTTTATTCAAATGCTGAACTGGGCCGCGAGTCGTTTTCTTGCACTCTTTCATATATCCTTGGAGCCGCATCAGGAAGCACATACAGAAGAAGAGATTCGCATTCTCGTCAACGAAAGTCATAAAAGCGGCTTGATTGATCAAACCGAACTGATGCTGGTCGATAATATTTTTGATTTCTCGGAGACGATGGCAAGAGAAATCATGGTTCCGCGTACGGATATGGTTGTCTTGAACCTGCGCGATGCATTTGACGAGAACGTCAAGCATGTCCAAAACGGACGGTTTACCCGCTATCCGGTTGTGGATGGTGACAAGGACCATGTTGTGGGTAGCTTGCACATCAAGGATATGCTGACAGGGCTTTTGGAAGGAGAGAGCAATGATCTTCAGACATTCATGCGTCCTATTTTGACTGTACCGGAGACGATCTCGATCAGCCGGTTGTTGACCATGCTGCAAAAACAACGAGGGCAAATGGCGATTATCATTGACGAGTATGGGGGCACTGCGGGCTTGGTGACTCTCGAAGATATAATGGAAGAAATTGTTGGTGACATTCAGGACGAGTTCGATGACGAGCGCCCAGAGGTGGAGCGCAGTGACGGTATGCTGTCATTGGACGGGCGTATGCTACTGGAAGAAGTCGGCGATTATTTGGACATCGATTTGGAGTCGAGCGATGTAGATACGCTTGCAGGGTGGATTTACATGCAAATCGACCATCCGCCGCGCGTGGGGGATCGGGTAAAAGAGGGGAAGTATGAATTTGTCGTGGGAGAGGTCGATCATTACAGAATCACCAGGGTATATGTAAACAAAATCGGTAAAGCAGAGGACGAGATCAGTTCCACGTGAGTGAGCAAAGGGGGCTTCTCAATGCGCAATAATATGCTATAATGGGACACAAGTTGCATAGATGGTAACGAGCCTAATTGCTTAGGGTGATTAGAGCAGCAGAGAGTAGAGACTAGAGGAGGAAGTACAGATGAGACGAGCAGTCAGTATGGTACTGACCGCATTGCTGGCGTTTTCTTTGGCAGCATGTGGTAATGAAACAGGTGGAAAAACAGAGACAGCAGCAACGACAGGCCAAGGACAAACAGTGAAACTGGGGCTGACGCAATTCGTGGAGCACCCTGCACTGGATGCGATTCATAAAGGAGTTTTGGATGGTCTGAAAGATGCTGGCTATGAAGAGGGCAAGAACTTAGAGGTAGACTCCCAGAACGCCCATGGCGACATGAACAATACGGTCTCGATCGCACAAAAGTATGCCGGAGATAAAAAGGATATTGTCGTAGCGATTGCGACACCATCCGCTCAGGCTGCAGCGAAGGCGATTGCTGACAATCCTGTAATTTTCAGTTCCGTAACAGACCCACTCTCAGCTCAACTGGTCGGCAGTCTGGAGAAGCCAGACAAAAATGTGACCGGGACGTCCGATAAAGTATCGATGGAACAACAATTGAAGCTGGTGAAAGCCTTCCTGCCTGAGCTTAAAAAGCTGGGCGTGATCTATACGACCTCCGAAATTAACTCAGAGGTACAGGTCAAGGAATTGGAAGACGCAGCGCAAAAAGAAGGCGTAGAAATCATCAAGGCAGGCATTTCGCAGCTATCCGAAGTGCAACTGGCAGCTCAAGGGCTTACTAGTAAAGCAGATGCCATTATAATCCCAATTGACAACACCGTCGTATCTTCATTTGAAGCGGTACTCGGAGCAGCAGAGGAAAACAAAATCCCTGTCTTTGCTTCTGATACCGATACAGTGAAGCGTGGAGCGGTGGCTACTTATGGGATTGATTACTACCAAATCGGTAAACAAACAGGCGATATGGCTGCCCGTATCTTAAAAGGGCATAGTGTTGCTGATACTCCTGTAGAGATTTCGAAACAAGCTGATTTGTATATTAATGAAACAGCTGCTGCAAAGTTTGGGCTCACTATTTCAGAGGCACTCAAACAACAGGCGAAAGACATCATCAAGTAAAAAGAGAGCGTCATGCTCTCTTTTTATTCTTTTAAAACGGTTTTATCCATGTTAAACTGTAGAAAAAAATTCACGAGGGGGAATTCACCAAATGTTCAAACAAAAGAAGAGTATTAAGATTTTTCAGAGTTTTTTATTTCCTTTATTGCTTTTGTCTGTTACCGCTTGTGGACAGCAAAGCGCTACCCCTGCAAACAATTCTACCCCAGCCCCTTCAAACACGACGGCACCTGCTCCGTCTACTGAAACCAAGCAGCTGACAATTGGAATTGCCCAATTCGTTGAACACCCTGCTTTGGATGCAGCAAGAGAAGGCTTTATCAGCCAACTGGCTAAAAACGGCTACGAAAAAGACAAGCAAGTAAAAATCGATGTGCAATCCGCTCAGGCGAGCATGGATACAGCGATTCAGATTGCTCAAAAATTTGAGGCTGACAAAGTAGATTTGGTGTTGGCCATTGCGACTCCGACGGCACAAGCTGCCGCACAAACCAGTAAGACAATTCCGATCCTGTTTACTGCGGTAACAGATCCGGTAGAAGCTGGTCTGGTTGCAGCGATGGACAAGCCAGGTGCGAACGTAACAGGCACATCGGATATGAACCCTGTCGAGGAGCAATTGAAGCTGATCAAAGAAATGAAAGCTGATGCGAAATCTGTTGGAATCATTTATAGTTCTGGTGAAGTCAACTCCAAAGTACAGGTGGATGCGGCAAAAGCTGTAGCCGGCAAGCTTGGTTTAGAAATTAAAGAAGCGGCGATTACGAGCGCAACGGAAGTGAAGCAAGCAGCTGAGTCCATGGTGGGCAAAGTAGATGCTTTCTATGTACCGACTGACAATATGGTTGTATCTTCGATTGCAGCAGTTATCGGTGTAGCCGAAGCACAAAAAATTCCAGTAATCGCAGGTGAAGAAAACTCTGTGAAGAGCGGAGCGATCGCCACCTACGGGATCGACTACACGAAGCTGGGCGAGCAAACAGCTGATATGGCAGCAAAAATCCTGAAGGGTGAAGCGAAGCCAGCAGATATGGCTGTTGAAGTGCAAGCAGACATGAAGCTCGTATTGAATAAGAAAGCAGCGGAAAAAATGGGTGTGACGATTCCGCAAGCCATGCTCGACCGTGCTGGACAAGTGATCGAGTAATAAATGCAGTAATTGGAGGATTTCTTCTATGAATCAACTGGCAATAATGGGAGCCATTGAGCAAGGTTTACTTTTTGGTATCTTGGCTCTCGGTGTATATTTGACCTTCCGCGTCCTAAACGTTCCTGACTTGACCGTAGATGGTAGTTTTGCCTTGGGAGGCGCTATCGCAGCCAAGTTCATTATCGATGGAACCAATCCGTTCTTGGCTACTCTGCTGGCGTTCATTGTAGGTGGGTTGGCTGGAGCTTTTACGGGCGTCTTGCATACCAAAGGAAAGATTAACGCACTTTTGGCGGGGATCTTGACGATGATCGCCTTGTACTCGATCAATTTACGTGTCATGGGAAAAGCGAATCTGCCCCTTTTGCGAGAGGATACCTTGTTCACATATGTGAAGGATATGGGCATCCCGAACCTGGCCGTAGGTGGAGTTACCTTGCTGTCTGGAGTAGCTATCGTCTTTATCATAGGTGTTATGGTGTTGAAGCTCATCATTGACTGGTTCCTGCATACGGATATGGGTCTGGATTTGCGCGCGACAGGTGACAACTCGAAGATGATCCGCAGCTTTGGTGTAAACACAGATTCGACAACAATCATCGGTTTGGCTCTCTCCAATGGTTTGGTAGCTTTAGCTGGTGCGTGGGTAGCCCAATACCAAGGTTTTGCGGATGTAGGAATGGGGATCGGGATGATCGTCATCGGTCTCGCTTCCGTTATTGTCGGGGAAGTTCTGTTTGGCAGTTCTTCGATTTTCCGAGTGACGCTCGCTGTCATTCTCGGCTCGATTGTTTACCGTTTGGTCATTGCACAGGCACTGGATGCAGGACTCAATCCTTCTGACATGAAGCTGATCACTGCCCTGATTGTTATTTTTGCACTGACTGTCCCAACTGTGGCAAAAGGCATCTGGAAAAAGCAAGCGGTACGCTCGGCAAGGGGAGGAAGCAGCGATGCTTAAAATTACCAACGTCAACAAAGTATTCAACGCAGGAACCGTGAATGAGAAAATCGCGCTTCGAAACGTCAATCTGCACGTGAAGAAAGGGGAGTTCATCACCGTTATTGGTAGTAATGGTGCCGGTAAATCGACGATGATGAATATGATCTCCGGTGGACTGACGCCAGATGAGGGCAGCATTACGATTGACGGCAAAGATGTCACGCGCTTGGCGGAGCACCAACGCGCAGGTCTGATCGGTCGAGTGTTTCAGGACCCAATGGCAGGTACAGCGCCAAACATGACAATTGAGGAAAATCTGGCAATCGCTTTGGGGCGGGGAAAACGCCGTACACTTGGATTTGGGGTGAGTCACCACAAGCGAGAGCTGTTCCGCGAGCAGCTCAAGCAGCTTGATCAAGGACTGGAAAATCGTCTGAAGACCAAGGTAGGCTTCCTCTCCGGTGGACAGCGTCAAGCGCTGAGCCTTTTGATGGCTACCTTCACAGAGCCGAAGATTTTGCTCCTTGATGAGCATACAGCAGCGCTTGACCCGAAACGTGCGCAGCTAATCGTAGAATTAACGGAAAAAATCGTGGAGCGCTATAAACTCACGACGATCATGGTCACGCATAATATGGAACAAGCGTTGAACATGGGCAATCGTCTGTTAATGCTCCACGATGGGGGAATCATCCTCGACATTCCGGATGAGAAAAAACGGACGATGAAGCCGCAGGATCTGCTTCGTGCCTTCGAAACAGCCCGCGGTGGAGAAAGCTTCAGTGAGGATCGCTTCTTGTTAACCTAATCGGAACGAATCAGCCTTCCTGTTCAAGCGGGGAGGCTTTTTCGTTGTTGGAAAGATACACGTACATGAATCCGGCACCGATCAAGAGGATGCCTGCGACAATGGTGAAAAGCATCGTGCCGCCATAATGCAACAAGACGAGGCTGCCCAAGTACGGTCCGCAAGTGCGGGAGATATCCCAGTGTGTTCCCGTGATCGCGAAGTACCTCCCGCGCATCGTGACAGGTGATATCCGCGTGACGAAGGCCATCAACTGAGTCAGACCAATACTCTCTCCGATGACGAGAAACACTTGCAGGGCGAGAAGGACAGGTACATTGTCGATGTAGGCGTAGCCCAATGCGACGATGAGAAAACAAATGTAGGAGCCGCTAATTAAAAGGCGAGCGGGCAAGTGCTGTGTCCATTTTACGAGCAAATATTCGAATAGCAGCAGCATGATGCCTTTTACCGCAATGAGCAAGGCGAGCGTTTGCAAATAGTCCGGCAGCGTGTATTTTAGATGAAGCTGGAGATTCGTTTCGGTTTGCGCGTAAAACAGACTGATCGGCAAAGACAGCATCATAATGGCAAGGGCTGGTCGATAAGTATGCCAGGAGCTGCGTGAACGAATGTCTGCTGCTTCTTCGACGGGAGCTTCTGGCAGAGGTGTTTGCGGGATTTTCCACCAGACGGCAACTGCATAGATCAATAACGAGACCGCAGTAAACAAAAAAGCCATAGCAGGATCGTACTTGTAAATAATGACTCCGACTAAAGGGCCTAATGCGGCCCCGATGCTGCTAGAAGTATTGAGAAGCGCAAAAGCACCGGCCATTTGTGCGGAGGAAATCGTATCAGCGAGATGGGCGCGGCTGGCAGGGATAAACAAGGAACGACCAGCACCGTTGATGATGTACAGGATCGCAAAGCCCCACATCGAGTCGGCCCAAGCCATCCCGAGCATAGCGAACCCTTGCAGGAACAGGGCAATTAGCATGATCGTTTTTCGGCGATAGCGATCGATGATGCCTCCAGCAAATAACGTGAGCAAAATCTCTGAAAAGGGCTGCAAGCCAATGACGAGCATGGTCATGGTGACAGATCCTCCGATGTTCTCGCTCAAGTACAAGACGAGAAATGGGGCGATCATGGCACTGGATAAAGAGGTAAGCGTTTCGCCGAACAGACGGACCCAGATGAGTGCCGGATACGCAGCAAAGAATCGACTGAGAGCATTAGGAGTGTGTGACATAAGAAAGTCCTTTCTCCGGCTTTTCCGGTTAGTTGGTGTTTTTAGAATTGTAAGGTGGCAAAGACCAGAGAAAAAGCGTACGATTAGGCGAATAACTTTTTCATGTTTTGTGAGGGAATTGGTGGTGGCAAGATGCAACTCGTTGAACAATACATGCGTTTGTGTGCGGGCCGACCGAATGAAGCCATTGCGCATCCGCTTGACATATCGTTGGCTGAGGTGGCGGCGATTTTATTTTGTACATCGCGGAATGCGACCTTGACCTTGAAAAAAATGCAAAGCCAAGGATGGGTGGTCTGGCAACCGGGGAGAGGACGAGGAAATCGATCTGTATTGACATGCTTGCTCGCGCCCTCAGACCTGATCATGAGCGTAGCAAAGGAACTCGTGCAAAAAGGGGAAATCCGTGCTGCACGAGATATGATCGATGAATATGGGGCACATTTGCCTGTATTAAATGAAAAATTTTCACGATGGATGAATAGTCAGTTTGGACATCGTGTGATGCGGGAAAAGGGAAGTAAGGGCAGAGTAGATACCTTGCGTTTGTTTTACAATCGGCCATTCGCAGGGCTTGATCCGATTCATATTCTCCTGCGTTCCGAGTCACACATGGTCAAGCAGCTATTTGATTCTCTGGTCCAGTTTGATCCAGTCACGAAAAGGATTGAACCCGCTATCGCTTTTTATTGGGAGGCTAGTGAAGAAGGGAAGCAGTGGACTTTTTACTTGCGGAAAGGTGTCTTATTCCATCATGGTCGTCCACTTGTTGCCGATGATGTGCGCTTTTCCTTGCTTCGTTTGATGGAGCATTCCTATAAGCATCGCTGGTTAGCCGCTTCAATTGTATCGATTACCGTCAAAGATGACTACGTGTTGACGATCTCCTTGTATATGCCGGATGAATTGTTTTTACAGGCACTGAGCAAGGAATATATGGCGATTGTCCCTCATGATTACGTTCTGCAGATGGGAGAGCAATTTGCGCAAATGCCAGTAGGAACGGGTCCATTTCGAGTAGTCCGCAATGACGATTCCATGCTCGTGCTAGAAGCGTTCACGCCATATTTTGGGGGAAGGCCGTTCTTGGACCGAATCGAAATCTGGTGCGTACCTGGAATGGAAGCAGAAGTACAGGCAGATGAGACCTTGTTATCTGTTACGTCTATGGATAATCATCGGGATACGAGTGTTCCGGCATGGAGTGACGTTGGCAGATTGGAAGATTGTTTTCAATACGTCAGCATGAATGGAGCAAAAAATGGCCCGCTGTCACATAGCGAATTTCGGAGACTCATTGTGGCTATCATTTGTGGACAAGCCTTGAGACAAGAGCTACAGGGAACGAGAGAGCATGCAGTCATCTGGGGGGGAACTGATTCGTTCCAAGAAAAAAGAGAGGTGCCGGATTCACAGGAGTTGGTTCGTATCTTCAAAGAGAGCGGGTATCAGGGAGAAGCACTGTCGCTCTATACGTACCCAGACTCTGATCATATAGAAGATGCCCAGTGGATTCAGAAAACGTGCCAGGAATACGGAATTGCCATAGAGATCAGGTATGCATCCCCAGAGGAGCTTGCCTTGCCCTCGTTATTACAAGAGGCAGATTTGGTGGTGGATAGTGCGAATGTAGATGAAAGGGCGGAGCTATCGTTACGAGAATTTCTATACGCTGGTGCGTTGAGTATTTCTCATCATTTAGATCCGCATGGAAAGGAAGAGATTGAGTATTTGATGAAGGACATGTCGTGCGTCCAAACAGCACAAGACCGACACGCTTACGTGGACAGCATCATGGATACGCTTACGGCTTGCAGTACGTTTGTCCCGCTGTATTCGAATCGTGTAGAAATGCTTGCACATCCGCGGTTATCTGGCGTGAGTCTGGATGCTTATGGCTGGATTGATTTCAGGCGCATTTTTGTTAGGGAATAGCATAAATTTGTCACATAATCATGTGAAACCGCTTTCGTTTTTTATCGTATTATCATATGTAGATATTTGATTGTGTTTAGAAAGCTCTTTGAGGAGGAACTATGCCGGTGTATACCAAAATCGAGAAGGACAAACACATTTTGTTTGCGTCCATTCGTTTGATGATCTGCGTCGGGCACGCCGACGGTTATATAGGAAATAAAGAAATGGATCGGATTCATGAAATCGTGAATTCGGAACATTTTACTTTGAAAGAACGACAAATTTTAATGGATGATATGGACTATCCGAAGCGTCCGGAGGTCATCGTGGAAGATCTGGTAGCCATGACCCAGGCTGAAAAGCTCGTTATGATGCGCAAGCTCTACCACATGGCATTGATCGATCGGAAGCTGTCACCGTCGGAGACAAAAGAGATTGCCCGCATCGCTTGCCTGATTGGAATCTCGGAGGAAAAGCAGCGTCAAGTAGAAGAGTGGATTCGCGAAGGGATTGTTTGGCGCGAACGTTGGAAAGATATTGTAGGAGAATAGCCGGGGCCCCAATATGATTGGGGTCCTTTCGTTTTAGGTGGAAGCTTGGCGCAGCCTCGATTTCTACAGTACAATAAGAAAAAGGACGTCTCAGCGAGTGGCAGCGCTATTGATGAAGGAGGAGACCCTATTTTGCGGATCTTGGTTACGAATGATGATGGCATCGAAGCTCTTGGAATCAAGCGATTGGTAGAAGCCTTGCTCACTTTGGAGGAAGCTGAGGTCTATATAGTAGCCCCGGTTGAAGAGAAAAGCGGGGTCGGACACGGAATCACTTATCGCAGTGCACTCGCGCCTGAACAGCGTGATTTTTACGGAATGCCTGTGAAAGCGTGGGCGGTCAATGGCAACCCTGCAGACTGTGTAAAAGCTGCGTACCATCTATTGTTTGAACATGGGAAAAAGCCGGATATCGTATTCTCAGGGATTAACGTTGGGACGAATCTCGGACGTGACATTTATTACTCCGGTACATGCAGCGGTGCCAGAGAGGCGGTAATCTTGGGTGTCCCCGGCGTTGCACTTTCCTATGATAACTGGTTCGATCAAGACAACTACGGCGATGTAGTGGAGATGATTCGGCCGATTGTAAAAGAATTCAACGATCGTGCGGTTAAAGGAGAGCTGGCGTCAGAGGTATTCTGGAATATTAATATCCCGCATGTACCGCTGGCTGAGGTGAAAGGAATGGTTCCGGCCACCTTGTCTATGAATCACTATGAAGACAAATATAGCGAAGAAGCGGAAGGGTATTATTTGGCACGCGAGTATCCTCAAGTAATGCCACTGGCGGAGCCGCTGGACTATGATTTGCTCAAGCATGGCTATATCGCGATTACCCCTGTCCACATTGACGCAACAGATCGGATTCTCTTAAAACAAATGGACAATTGGGCATTACTAAAAGCTTGGGGAAATCAGGAGGAATAATGTATGAATGAGGAATTGTACCCTCCGTTAACCCCCGATGACACCTTGCGTTCTCCAGAAGAGTCAACGCAGGGAGAGGTGCTTGATCCTGTGGTTTATCACGATCTGTACAAGCTGGCAGAAGAAGAGGGGCTTCCTTACTTTGTTCGTCTTAGCGGCACTGGTGAGGTGGAGCTGTATTTGGTGTTCGAATCGGTGGATGCTTTTAGTGAGCAGACGAAAGACGCCGTTTCGCTGGAATTCAAAACGTATCAAAATAAGCTGCTCGCCGTCATTTGGACACTGTCGGACCCGCTGAATCCGCTTGGTTTTCCTTTGACGTTCGACATAGGCCAGGCGGATGAGCGGAGCATGGCCTTGAGATTGATCGAGCAGCCTTATTCCTCTATTCACTACTTGGCTTACGCAGATAGTGAGCTTACCCACATCTATTCCGAGTCGCTCTCTTTTTCCCCAGCGGAAGTGGCTCGTACGCGTGAGATGATTCAGGCACTCTATGAGGGAACACCCGATACACTTCCCGAAGAGGTGCAGGTGCGTGAGGAAGAGACCGAAAGCATCTCAGCGATGAGTTTGCCCGCATCTGTTTTTACAGAATCGGGGATGGCCTTCGTATTGCGTTACAAGCACATGAGAGATGTCCATGGTGAAGAAGGAGCGCAGCATTTATTGATGAGTACTGTGCAGCAAGCGGTATGGGTCATGCGCAGGCACGCCCGTAGCGAGGTCCGGGATACGTCCTTTACCGTATGGGCTGCGGAAGCTGACGATTACGTCATGATCATACTGACGCCAAGTCTCTCGTATTTGTTCGAGGTCGTTCATATGTCACAGGATGAAGCGAATCCGTTTTCGCGTTTTATGATGACCTTGCCGGAGTACGTGCAGACGCAGGACGCTTCTCCCTTGCAGTTAGGAGCCTATCCATTATTGCGTTATGAGAGCGGTCGCCTCTATCATTTGGAGCTGGATGAAGATGTACAGAAGCATCTCGCGCAGGCGTTTGCGAAAGCGTTTCCAGGAATGCCTGTCCCTTACCTGTAATTGTTGAGAGATTGTGAAAAAAGACTCTCCTCGGAATCTTTTGGACTTCGATGAAATAAGGGTAAATAAGTCATTTTTCAACAAAGGATACGACAAGTGGGAATCCGAATTAGGTAAGACAGACAATCCATTGGGGAGAGGTGACGACGATGTACGCTGTTGAACCCAATTTGTTCCAGGTAGTTTCTGAATGCGCCCACCGTTTTCAGGGGGAGATTGAGCAACTGGCAAAACGTCATGCACTTACGATCGAAGGAGGGCTTCCTGCCTTGGAGTTGCAGGTGCATCCGCAGTTTCAGGCTTTGCTCGAGTACAATCTGTGGGGAGAAGCCGGTTTAGTTGTTATCCATGGGAAATTACATAAGCGCAATCAAGTTTGGACAGATTCATTTTCTGTCATGATGAAGTTTTCCTTGACGCATGATCCGAGTATCGATATGGAAGGAAAGAAGCAGCGCATTGAAGAGTTTCTATACGGGGAAGCAGAGTACTTCTGGAATATTCCTCCCGCTGGTCATGTTGGTCATAGTGAGCTGACCTTGCGCTTTACCTACCAGCCTGGATCGAACCGTCTTGCGGAATATGTCAGAAGTGTTTTGGGAATCGTAACCGGAAAGATGATGGCTGCCTAACGCGGCATGAAAGGGAAATGGCTCTCCGTCACAGGAGGGCTATTTTTTTCGAAGGAGGACAGAAATGCGCTTATTCATAGCACTGGAAATTCCAACCGAGGCTGCCGCTTATATTGCCGATGTTCAAAAACGGTTGAAGCAAGATGTGACAGCGGACAGGTGGCAGTCTCTCGCTAATTTGCATTTGACGCTGCATTTTCTCGGAGAGGTCCAAGAATCACTTGTTCCCGCCATTTGCGAGGACATGGATATTGTCAGTGCGATCATCCAGCCATTTAGCTTGCGGATTGGCAGCTTCGGGGTTTTTCCGAATGCCCTGCATCCACGTGTCCTCTGGCTGGGACTGCGCGGCCAACTTTCTGTGCTGAAGCAGCTGCATTTATTGTTGGGCAGACGGTTCGAATTGCATGACGGCTTGTCCTACGATCGGAAACGGTATCAGCCGCATATTACGCTGGCACGCGGTCCGCATCACAGTGGGGATGAGCTGGCACTCTTGGATTGGAATGAACGTTATTTAGCGCAGGAGCCGCCACAATGGAAGGTACGGCATTTCCATTTGTATCGTTCCGAACTGTTGCCAGAGGGCGCGGTACATACGATTATCCACACGAGCACGTTTGATAAAGATCACAGCAAAAAACAAGCGTTGCCTGAATAGACTAAGAAGAAAGGATCAGGGAAGCCTTCCAGAAAGCGGTGGAAAACGGATGGGTGAGTTCACGACCGGCATTCTTTATCCACGCAAATACGAACCGAAAGTACTGATTGCCTTATCCAAGACAGAGCAGCCATACTTCCACAGAAACGTCAACAGCGACTGGAATGCATTTTTCCTGCAGGATGAGTGGCTGGAAACCTCTACGACGCTTGATTTTTTGTTGAGACTGTCCAAGCAATTCGTACCCCTTCTCTGGTTTCATGACGCGGAGGACAACGGGTGGGGCTTTCGCTTGTTCGATGCAGGCTTCGAGGTTGCGTCAGCGACAATCAGCTACTCGCTCGATGTGGAAATGGCGGAAGCCCAGTTTGGCAGGCTTTATCCGGAGATTGACCTGCAGGAAGGCATTGTAGACAGCGAGGACGTTCGGCAAAAGTATGAAGACATACTGGAGAGGGTAGTGCATTCGGAGTTGTATCGGCGCGAGGTAGCTAAAGGGATCACACGTATCAAGCCGCAGTCATTTAGTCGGATCATGGGTCCGAAGCAGATTCAGCAGTTACGTTCCCTCTTTGACTTGCAGTTGTTGACGAATGTCGATGACGACACAGGAGCTTCACTGTTGTACGACTCGGTTGACCTGTTCAAGGAAATTTTGGGAATCGAAGAGATGGTATGGGTGAACTATGCGTATTTAGCAAGCGGAGGCAGAGAATAGGGAGTAACGAATAAAGAGAACAAAAGCCCAGTGCATCATCGCGCACTGGGCTTTACACTGGCACTTACTTCTTTTTCCACTGTCCAAAAATTTCATCCACATCAAGCAGCATGATCAGCTTTTCGTTCAAACGGGCAATGCCGTGCAAATACTTGCCTTCTACTCCAGCGATAATGGGTGGTGCAGGCTCGATCAAGCTCTGCGGAATATTCATGACTTCAGAGACCGCATCCACGATGATCCCGATGTTCAACCCATCCATCTGCAAATCGACAAAGCGAGTGTCATCCGTTTCTTCCAAAGGTTCCAAATCAAACATTTTCCGCAAATTGATTATCGGTAAGATCCGCCCACGCAGATCAATGACTCCTTCGACATAAGGTGGAGATTTTGGAAAACGTGTAATGGGCAGTGGCTTGATGATCTCACGTACGAGCGAAATCGACAGTCCGTAATATTCGTTCCCCATTTTAAATAAAATCTGTTGGTCAACAGCTGATTCTGTCTCCCATTCCGAACCGTTGCTTCTTTTCGTCAATTCCATGTGCACTATTCCTCCCCGAACCGCTTTCCATGTCTTTACCCATATTGTACCATGGACAAACCTACTCAGGACGTTTTTTTGTCATTAATGCCAGCGATCAAGAGGATCGGTTGACACAAGCCCTTGATGTTGGACGAACAGGGCAGGGAAAATAAGTGCGGCGAAAATGCCAACAGGAATAAAGATCAGCCCGTTTTTTAATCGGGGCGACAGCCAATGACCAGGCAAGCGCAAAAAGGCACGCCGCGAAATATACGTAGCAATGGTCATCATGACAATTAACCAGAATAAGTTCATGCTGTTTCAGCTCCCTGCGTGGATGTTGGTTCGACACTCGGTTCATCCGGGAAATACCGCGTACCGCTTTATCGACCAATAGCGTGTGATGCAAGAGGAGATCAAGGAAGTCGAGTTACCGCATCCACGAGAGGAATTTGAGACGCGTGCATCGCTGTTTTACCTCCTTCGGGAGATTTAGAATTATTTGTTCATCAAGCATGAGTTAGGCAAAAGCAATGACATGAAGAAAGACTCCGTGAAGTCAAAAGCAAGGCAAGGCTCGTAGTTCGATATGAAGCGTTTGATGCCCAAGCGCTTTTTGTCTACTTCTGTTTTGAACTTTGCTATTGAATCTCCCGTTACGGGAGGATTTATAATGCGACCAAGAGACATAAGTACAGATGAACAGGTTACAGAACAACAAGGGATTATCATGATGACCGAAACAGACAAAACAGGGGTGGTGTTACACGAGAATGTTAGTACGACAGTAACAGCAGGAGAGCGCGTAGTGGTATCACTTGAGGAAAATCCTTCAACTGGTTATTTGTGGAGCTATCTGGCATCTGACGATAGAATGAAGCTGATAGATGTGACAGTCGTGAAAACGAATGAAGAGGCAATTGGCGCCCCAACGCTAAAAACGTGGGTATTCCGACCAAGCTAAGCAGGGATGTACAAGCTACATTTACCCTTTCACGATCAGGAGAGAAGAGTCAAATGAAAAAGGAAGATACGATAGCAGTGAAATGAAGCGAGCAAGGAGGTATTGATGGTTGAATGTGAAGAATGCGAAAGACAACCAGAAAAAGTTTAATCCTGATTTCACAGGACGAGGCGACATGTACTCGATCGGAGAAGTAGCGAAGCTCACTGGTTCAACCATTAAAACGGTCCGTTATTACGATGAAATTGAACTTCTCAAACCCGCATGGTTTACGGAAGGGGGACATCGTCTTTATTCGACAGAGGAAATAAGACGTTTGGAACTCATTCATACCCTTCGTTATCTGGATTTTGGAATAGAAGACATTCGCAAGTTATTATCCGGAGAAACACAGGTTGCAAAGGCCCTGGATTTGCAAATCGAAGCCTTGGAAACACAAGTAAAGTCTCTTACCAATATGCTTTCAATATTGCGATGCGCGAAAGAAGAAGGCTTCGAAGAGGACTCGTTGTGCCAGATTCATCATCTGGTAGATTCACTTTCTGCAAATGCAGCAAAACAAAAAGAATATGTCTATGAAAAAATAGAAGAAAGGAAGATTTTTGATGAAGTCCCATTGGAATGGAGAGACGCCTTCTTACATTTCTTTCACGAATGCATATTAAAAGATGGAAAAATATCCGCCAGAAGAACTGTGATTTGGAACGAAATAAAGGAGCTACTAAACGATCCAAAGTTTATATCGGACATGCGTTATCGGGTACTCCCCATGGTAAATATGCTGCAGAAACATACAGTGGATGTAACCATATGGATACAAAAGTATCAAGCCGTCTGTATGAGACTGGTTGCTGCTTCTCGGGAACAACTTGCTGCGGATAGTCCACTCGTACAGGGGATCGTTCAAGATTATGCATCTCTCATCTTGCATAAAGAGCGATCCCAAGGCACACGTGAAGGTTTTCAACAGTTTGCGGACTATTTGTTTCAGACTGTAACTGTAAGTACGGAGCGTTTTGAAACGTTATGTTCTCTCTTGAGTCCAGAGTGGAAGGCTCTAATAGAAGCCAATGCCTTATTATTCCGTGGTGTTCAGTGGAGGCTTGAGCATTGGGAGGGAATAATACAGAAAGGAAGTGGAGAGGCGTGACTTATATTGATTCGAATAAAGAAGCATGGGAAGAAGCGTTTGAAAAGCGTTCAAAAGAATGGGGAAATAATATGTGTAAGCGACTTCAAACAGAACAGTACCCGTATCTTGAAAAGGAATTAATTGATGAATGTAAGGAATTCGATTTTGCAAATAAGACCGTTTCTCAATTTTGCTGCAATGATGGGAGGGAATTGTTATCCATTATGAAATTTGGTGCAAAATTAGGGATAGGCTTTGATATCGCTGAAAATATGGTAGCTTATGCGAATGAACATGCTAGAAAAATGGGATATAACTGTGTATTTGAAGCTACAAATATTCTTGGAATCAATGAAGAGTACCAGAATCGTTTTGATTATCTATTTATTACAATAGGTGCTCTGAATTGGTTCGAGAAACTACCCTTATTTTTTGAAAAAGTTTCGGAGTGTTTAAAAGTAGGGGGAACAGTAGTGATTCATGAAATGCATCCTGTTGCCAATATGTTAGGAGCACAGGGAGAAGAAAACTTCGATCAAAATGAACGTAACAAGCTTTTAAATTCGTATTTCAAAAAAGAACCTTGGATTGAAAATAACGGGATGCACTATATAAGTGGTGAGGCCTACTCATCGAAAGTATTTACAAATTACTCACATACTATGGAAGATATTATCAATTCCATGATTCAAAATGGTATCTGCATAAGAAAATTAAAAGAATATGAAAAGGATATCTCTGAATTATTCAATGATCTAAGTGATAAGGGAATACCGTTATCTTATATTTTGATCGGACAGAAAATGTAAAAGGGTGGTGAAAGAATGGAAGCCGTTTTTGAAAATCAATTCATTCGATTACGTCAAGCCAGTTTGGAAGATGCCGATGAATTATTTACCGTATCAACCGATGAAGACGTGATGAGATACTATGGAGTCGAGCCTTATCAACATAGAAAAGAGGCAGAGGATGAAATCAAATGGTTCCTCAGTCTCGCGGAAGAAGGTCAAGGCGTACGATGGGTCATAGCTGATCGGACAAGCAATCGATATGTGGGGGATATTGGGCTATTTCACTTTCATCCTCGTCATAATCGAGTGGAGATTGGTTTTAAACTCAAAAAAGATTACTGGAATAAGGGAATCATAACCGCCTGCATAAACAAAACCTTGGCGTATGGTTTTCAAGAGCTAGGCTATAATCGAATCGAAGCTTTAGTAGATACGCGGAATGTCGGTTGCCAAAAAACGCTGCGAAAAAACGGATTTCTTTTAGAAGGCGTACTGCGAGACTATGAACGTGAACGTGGAGAGTATGTTGATTTGGACATGTACTCGATACTAAAACGGGATTTTGTCAAATGAATACGCCGATAGGCACCTGTAGAAATTGCTGCAGGTCCCTTCGTCATTTGACTTGGTCAGCAAATTAATACGTACCGTGTTCCCGCAGGCTGGCTACTGGCACACTTAGCTCACGTTCCGGAGTATCGAGTGGATAAATTCTGGCCAGGTCATTCTCTTCATCGACATGCTGACTATAGCATCTCGTAGCCCTTGACAGAATCATGGTCTTGCCCAGCCGTAAGTTCAAAGCGAAGTGGATGGCTTAAAGAGTGTAATCGAAGTGGTGGAGCAAGCCTATCAAATGAAATCAAGCCAGCAGGCGACGTTGTTTCCGCTCATTTTTCACGAGTTCGTAGAAGGTAGAGCCGATATAGATATCAAATTCGGTCACTTGCCGCATGCCGATATATTAGGACGGAAGCTCGTCTTGTGGTTCGGTGACAATGACAAGAAAGGTCTGCCACAATTAGTCGGTACGGTGATGGTGCTGGACAGCCAAACCGGCGTACCACAGGGAATTTTGAGTGGAGAGCACATTACTTGCATGCGTACGGGAGCAGCAGGTGGTATCGGGGTTAAGTATTTGGCACGCCCCGAATCGGAGAACCTGTTGATCGTCGGGACGGGGCACCAGGCTCCTTTTCAAATCATGGCGACCCTGATGACGATGAAAGAGATCAAGCGGGTGTACATCTGCAATCTGCGGTCCTTCGAAAAGGCACAAAGCTTTGCCGCCGCCCAAATCAAAGAGAAGCTGTTAACCAGATTTATCTCCAAGTATGCGGGAGAAGAGTACGAGCGGTATGCCGGCCGTTGTGAAGTGGAGTTTATCGCGGTGGACAACTTGGAAGAAAAGGTCTGATCACTGCCAGCGATATTGAAGCCGAGATTGGCAATGTCATTCCGGGACTGGCAGAAGGGCGACAAAGCGCAGAAGAGATTACGATTTTTGAGAGCGCGGGTATCGCGATTCAGGATTTGCTGACGGCCAACCACATTTTAAAAGTAGCTAATCAGCGCGGCGTAGATACCATTATCGATCTGTAAGAAAGAAAGCTAGAACAAAGGGGAGGAACGACCATGAGAATTGCACCCTTTAAAGTAGAAGAATGGATGAACGCCTACGAGATGGAGGCCGTTTACAATATTGCCGAAACATGCGTCGATTCGCTGACGGTAGAAGAGGTGATCCGCCTCTCTGATGAACCGGACGATTTTTTCCGCGAGATGGCGCAGAAGAAGCTAACGTACGGTCATATCGAAGGCTCACCGGAATTCCGTAGCCTCGTCGCGAGTATGTATCAGACGATGAAGCCGGACAACATTTTGGCGATGAATGGGGCGATCGGAGCGAATTTTCTCACCTTGTTCTCGCTCGTCGCACCTGGAGACGAAGTGATTACCGTTCATCCGACGTATCAGCAAATTTATTCAGTACCGGAGTCGTTCGGAGCGCAGGTCAAGCTGCTCAGACTTTTGCCGGAAAATGATTTTCTGCCTGATCTGGATGAGCTGCGCTCGCTCGTTACAGACAAGACCAAGCTGATCTGTATCAACAATCCATCTGGTGCTTTGATGGGTGAAGGGATTCTGCGAGAAATCGTAGAAATCGCACGTTCCGTCGATGCCTACCTACTGTGTGACGAGGTGTATCGCCATTTGCACCAAGACCCGGAGGTTGTGGTGCCATCCATCGTCGACTTGTACGAAAAAGGGATTTCGACTAGCAGCATGACCAAAGTGTTTTCGTTGGCGGGCTTGCGTTTGGGATGGATCGCAGCGCCTCTGGACGTCATCAAAAGCTGCCTCCAACACCGCGATTACACCACCATCAGTTGCGGGATGCTGGATGACATGCTGGCTGTCCATGCACTGAAAAACCGCGACAAGATTATGGAGCGTAACCTGAAGATCGTGCGCGACAATCTGCAGATTCTCGATGAGTGGGTGGAGAAGGAGCCGTTGGTGTCTTACATCAAGCCGCAGGCAGGAACCACCGCGATGCTCAAGTACGAGCTGGATATTCCTTCAGAAACGTTTTGTATCGACCTGTTTAAAACAACGGGGGCGTTTTTGACACCAGGCAGCTGCTTCGACATGGAAGGCAGGGTACGAATCGGGTATGCCTGCTCGACAGAAGTGCTTCAAACGGGTCTGGCAAAAGTATCGGAGTTTTTGGAGTCACGCAAATAACGGATGAAGCAGGGAAGGGAGGATCTCTTCAATGACACGCAGGGAGACTCCCCGGGCTTCTGGCATTTCTGATCACGATACCGAACTGGGGGGATATCATGAGTCAGCCTAATGTAGATTTGCAGCCGAAAAAACAGAAGAAGCTGTGGGAAGTCAATGTGTTTGCGTTACTTTTTGCCGTGATTGCGATCGCAGTCATTCTGACGTACATTTTGCCGGCATGAGAATACGGACGGGTCGAGGTAAAGGGTAGAAGCGTCATTGATCTGGAGTCGTTTCTATGGATTGAATCATCTCCAGTCAAGCCGCTCGGGTCTTGTAAACAGCCTGCATACCGGTTTGGTGGAAGCCTCAGGTATTATTTTTTTGTTTAATTGGTGGAATATTCAGTGTTTTAATGACGGTTGGCGCAATCGAAGTGCTCATTGTCACACTATCGCGTCTACTTAGGAATCAAGAGAAGTGGCTGATTCCCATCATGATGCTGTTTTTTGCGGCAGGAGGCTCGCTCATGGGCATGGCCGAAGAGACTTTGCCTTACATCGCGATCATGATTCCGCTGGAGATTGCTCTTGGTTTTGATGCTATGACTGGCGCTGCCATTGTGCTGGTAGGAGCGTCAGGTGGTGAGATGATCGCCCACATGCCCGTATTTTCCGCGATCATCGCAATCGCGCTGTACTGGGCGGCTCCGGTGTACACAAAAAGCGACATGGCGACGCTATCCCATGTAGTAAGTCCTGCCGCCAAGGCCATCATGCCGAAAATAACACCCGATAAAATGTAGCTAGCCATGAGGGGCAGGGCATCCCAGACGACTTGTTTCAGTGATCGTAAAATAAAAGAGCCAAATTCCTTCTGTAAAAAGCCAGCACCCAAAAAGAACAAACCGACAAGCGTCAGGCTCGTCGGTCTGTTTTCTTGATTATGGTTCACGAAGGTCGTTCAACGAGATTCCTTGCTCGAGCGCGAAATCAAAATCATCCACATCGTAAAATTGAACAGGCACGATATATTCCAATATCCGATCCTGATAATCAGGCTGGTCTGTGAGAAGCGGCGCCTCAAATTTCATGGCCGTCAACAATAGCTGTGTCTCTACGGGATCAAATATTTCCCCCCACATGGCGTTGTCCTCCACTTTTACGACCGTCAGGGTCACACCGTTTGGAAAAGAAAAGGGAACCTTGGACCATGGGGCTATCAGTCCTTTTTCCATTCGCTTGCGGTTGAATGGATCGGAAAAAAATTGGCTCATTTCTTTCATAATCCGACGGACATACTGATCATCAGCAGAGTAGGGCATGATAGGTTCAGGACTCTGGATAAATTCGTCCAATTCATAGATTGTCGACGCGGGTATCAGATATTCTACTGGTTGCGATGGGACCATCAACTCCCCGTAGATAGCCAACATAATCGCTTCTATAACGAACTGTTTCGACATTTCGACAACCCTCCTCGTTACCATCATACAAAAAATCGGGGGCACCGTACAAGGGTGCGAGTAGGGCTCAAAAAGTTCAGGAGGGTGTATCCTTTGTTTGAATCTGCCTTTTTTTCTTCGCTACTACTCATTATCACCATTAACCTCGTATTAAGTGGAGATAATGCCGTGGTCATTGCCATCGCTTGTCGGAAGCTTCCTTTCGAACAACGAAAACGTGCCATTTTGTGGGGGACCTTTCTTGCTATCATCGTACGCGTGATTGCTACGATTCTTGCCGTTTATTTGCTGAAAATCCCGTTTCTGTACATGATCGGCGGGATTATTCTGCTATGGATCAGCTACAACCTGCTACGCGAGGACGAGCGAGAGGAAGCGTTCAACTCGAGTGAAGACTTGGTTCAAGCGGTCAAGACGATTGTCGTGGCAGATGTGATGATGGGACTGGACAACGTACTCGCCATTGCGGGGGCAGCGAAAGGGGATGTCGTCCTCATCGTGCTGGGCCTTTTGATCAGTGTGCCTCTCATGATTTTTGGCAGCCAGCTCATTCTAAGAGCAATGGAACGCTTTGAATGGCTTGTTTATGTTGGTTCTGGTGTCTTGGCTGTGACAGCGGCGAATATGATTCTGATGGAAGATGCGATGCATGAGTGGATCGTAGGCAGGATGTGGGTCGAATTAGCGATAAAAATTGGGTTAGTCGCTCTCGTATTAGTAGCCGGATATTTGCAACGTACGAAAACAACTCATACCCACGCATGAAAAAACTGAGATGAATAAGGTATCTCAGCTTTGTCTTAGGCTTATAAGGTTTTGACGATCGTCACGCTCATCCATTCTTTATCGTAGAGATCGATTTCATATGTGGTGGCTACTTCAGATCCATCTTCATTGGTAAGAATACGGATCGTTGGCCGATTTACTGCCAATGGATTCACTTTGGAAACGACCCCAGTATGCCCTGTACTCAGCAATACAGTTGAAGCGATGGGATAAATGGCGACGTGTTGCAGGAATAGCTTGAGTAGGTCGAGGTCGAAATAGGTGTTTCCCGTGGCAAACAAGTACTCGGTAGCATCACTCGGCGAGTAGCTTTTCCGAAATGGACGCGGGGAAACTAATGCATCGTAAACATCGGCGATTGCGACGATACGTGCATACTCGTGAATGTTTTTCTCACAGAGCTGACGGGGATACCCTGTTCCGTTGTATCTCTCGTGGTGCTGCAGCGCACAGTGTGCGGAGACGACCGAGATATTATGTTGATTCCGCAAAATATTGAAGCCTTCTTCGGTATGGTATTGGACACGTTGTCGTTCTTCTGTGCTTAACTCGATAGGCATGGTCCATAGCTCCTTAGGAACCTGCGTCATGCCGATGTCGAACAAAAGCGCACCAATGCCCAACTCCATCATCTGCAGCTGGTTGTAGCCTTTGGCCATCCCTACCACACCAGACAGAATGGCGACGTTGACAGCGTGGTGAAAAAGGTAACCATCTAACACGTGAAGACTGGACAGGTTGACCAAGATGTCTTTTCGACTACTCAAATCTTGAAAGATTTCCCGAAAAACCTTTTGAAAACTGCTCCCGAAATCAGGGACGGACGTACGGCGTTTGATCTGCGGCTGATCCATGAGGGTGGTCATCGTTTTGTATACGGCATCCACGGCTTCTTTACGTGTCTCATCGCGGATTACATCTTCCGGCATGATATCTTCTGTGTGCTTGTCTTGAATGTAAAGGGTATCAATTCCCAATTGAACAAGCCGTTCGATGTAACGGGGGGTTAGTTGTACCCCGATCCCCAATAGAACGTTTCCATTTTCCTGAAACACGCTCTTGGCGATGACATCGCCCGGCTTTACCGAAGTAATATGCAATTTTCTCACAACGAAAGCCCCAGTCCTTTTTAAATGGAATGTAAATAGTCCTGATTTTCAGTCAGTTCATGTAGTACCATTTTATCACAGTAGAACATGGGGAGACTACCGCTGTTGAAGTACTTCTCTTAATTGTCATTTTTTTCCGTATAAAAAATCACGATTATTGCTCGGCTGCCCGATCTGAACGTGTAAACCAACGGAAAGGGTTGAGTGACCAGCGAGGCTCGTAGCGGGCATAGCGCTCTTTGCGACGTGTCAAGCGCTGCTGCATAAGATCCAGTTCAAAAGTAACACGACGCATTTCCAAGCGAAGGGACTCTTGCATCTCTTCAATATCCGCAATCTTTTGTAGGATGGTCGATTGCATATGGTTCATAGAGGAGAGCTGTGTTAGCTCCTGTTGAAATTGGACGAGTGTCTCGTGAACCGTCAATTCCACTTCGCGCATGCCTGCTCCCAGCTTGTTCGTGGTGCTGATCGTAACGGCGGTTTCTTCCGCTCCTGTGAGTTCTTCTTCCATGAGCATTTCCTCGGACAGGCGTCCTTCATCTATCAGTTGGCGCTGAATATCTTTTAACGAGCTGCTGCCGTTGTCTTTTCTTTCTTTCACTTCTTTGAGTAGTTCAAAGCCTGCTTCGCTGATCAAATAGTGACC
This sequence comes from Brevibacillus sp. NPDC003359, assembly GCF_042878995.1. NCBI lineage: Bacteria > Bacillati > Bacillota > Bacilli > Caryophanales > Paenibacillaceae > Brevibacillus > Brevibacillus sp. NPDC003359. The sequence goes on along the minus strand of NZ_JBIAOR010000001.1, from coordinate 1,949,399 downwards.
CTGCGGATTTTTCAGACGTTCCTGTGCAGGTACGAACAAGTCCAGCCAGTTACGCAGTGTACGAACATGCACATCAAGGCGATCAGCTACCTCTTTTGAAGCCATCCAAACTTGTACATCCATCCAGAATCACTCCTTTTTTTCCTCTCGGTATTCCCGGTGGACTCATTATAGCACCAAAAATTTCCGGGTAAGAGAGAATCGACAAAGGTTCTAAAAACTAGTGATCTTTCGTCCGATTCGGACAGATCGTCGTATTTTGTCAAATATGGTTGTCTGCTCATAATGACCGGGACAGGCGCGTACATATGGAAGAAGTAACCATGTCTTTGCTCGTTGGGTGAGGAGAGGACCGGATGATGCAATCTGTTTTCTGGATTGTCCTTTTGACTGCTGCCTTGGCGAGCAGTATAGGGGGACTGCTGTTATGTCTGCGTGCCTGGTCATCCGAGGCGTTGTTTGCGATGATCAGTGCAGGGGCTGGGCTGCTGCTGGCGATTACGCTGCTAGATTTGATGCCACATGTCTTTTCTGACAAAAGCTTGTGGTTGATGCCATTTGTGCTCGTTGGCTTTGTGACGATTTTTGCTCTGGAATTAATCAGCAAGTCTAGCGGAGAGTTTGGCTCCACGGGAATCATTGGGGTCATGACGGGTTTTTTATTGCATGCATTTGTTGAAGGGGTTTCATTAGTTGCTAGCCTGCGGATGGATTCAGAAGTAGGGGTATCGGTCCTGGTGGCTATGCTGCTGCACAAAATTCCGGATGGTGTGACCATTGCCTCTCTTCTGCTCGCAGCAACCAATTCAAGAAAGAAAGCATTTTGGGGGGCGACATCCCTCGGAATCGCGACGATTGCAGGAGCCTTTAGCTTTGGTTTTGCCGAGAAAATATTTCCAGCGAATTGGTCTGGCATTATGTTGGCCATGACGACCGGTATTTTTTTGTATGTATCCGCCAGTCATCTCGTCCCTTATATCGGACAAACCAAAAAGGCACAGTACGGGGTTTATTTTGTGGGTGCTATGGCCGTGTATCTTATTTTGTCTGCGTTTTTGCACGCGAACCACTTGCATGCATAAAATGTCCCCTTCCTACCCAGTCTAGACTGGAGGAAGGGAGTGTGGACTGACAGTATGAACAATCAAGAGCAAATGCATACAGACGATCTCTTGCAGTCACTGACTGAATTCCCGGTCATGGGGACTTCGTTGAATCCAATGCAGGAATCGTGGGCTTCCTCTGAAGTTCTATCTGCGCTGACCGATCAGGCCGGAAGTACTGATTAAATGTTTTTATACAACCCCTCTCGTTTATCCCCTCGTATCCATGGACAAGATCGGTTATAATGCAGGGGAATAAGTTGGGAAGGGGCAGATACATAATGAATACATTGTTGCAAGGAAAGAACATCGTCATCATGGGCGTAGCAAACCACCGCAGCATTGCCTGGGGAATTGCGCAATCCTTACATAATGCTGGAGCGAATCTGATTTTTACGTACCAAGGGGAGCGTCTGCGTGAAAACGTGGCGGCACTCACAGAAAAAATGGGAGTAGAGTCGCTGTTGGTGAATTGCGATGTTACGAAGGATGAGGATGTAGAAGCGGCTTTTGCTGTGATCAAAGAAAAAGTGGGCGTTATTCACGGACTGGCGCATTGCATCGCGTTTGCGAAAACCGAAGAACTCGAAGGCGAGTATGTCAACACATCCCGCGAAGGATACGCGTTGGCACAAGACATTAGCGCATTCTCCCTGGTTGCAGTTGCTCGTGCTGCTCGTCCGTTGATGACCGAGGGCGGAAGCATCGTAACCTTGACTTACCTTGGCGGTGAGCGCGTCATTCAAAACTACAACGTAATGGGTGTAGCCAAAGCTGCGCTTGATGCATCTGTCCGTTACTTGGCAAACGACTTGGGCAAAGAGAACATTCGTATCAATGCGATCTCCGCTGGTCCAATTCGTACGCTTGCTGCAAAAGGAATCCGCAATTTCAACTCCGTGCTGAAGGAAATTGAGGAAAAAGCGCCATTGCGCCGCACGATTGACCAATCAGAAGTAGGCGATACCGCTCTCTTCTTGTTCAGCAATCTCTCCCGAGGAATCACGGGTGAAATTCTGCACGTCGATGCTGGCTACAGCATTGTGGGCGGCTAACCAGAAGCCAATTTACCGAAAAAGAATAACAGGCCCCGTTTTCTCGCATACTATACCCAAAATGCGTGAAAGGGGGCCTGTTTTTTATGTTTCCACTGATTACGAACATGGAAGAATTTTTGATTTATATGGGCGGTGGTTTTCAGTACTTACCTGCCCATCTCGGCAATGAAGCGGGAGGTGCGGGTCTTTCGTCCGAATCGCTCTCGGGGGATACCGATACACAAGCTGTGACGGGCCCGGGTAATCGCGACGTATAAAAGACGGCGTTCTTCTTCAAGCGCACCGGAGCCGCCTTTTCGCAGCTCATCCAATGTGTACTCATGAGGAAGGGCACCTTCTACCAGATCGGGCAAGAAGACGTGGTCGTATTCGAGACCTTTTGCCCGATGGATGCTTAAAATATGAACAGCTTCGTCCGGGAGTGGTCGCATCGTGCGCCACTCTTTTTCTTGTCGCGCCATTTGATCGATATAAGCCAAAAAATCATTGATCGTCGCGTGGCGCTTGGAAGCTGCCAGTATTTGCTGCAGCTCATCGCTCCAACGTTCCCGGCCATCTTCCCGGTCTTTCGCGCGTTTTTTTAGATAGTCGCGCAGTTTGCCATCCTCATAGATGAGCTCCAGTGCCTGGGCAGGTGGAACATCCTTGCACGCAGTGAGAATCTCGTTGATTTGCTGCATGTGCTTGCGCTGATACGGTTTGAGCTGTGTCAGATGCGGAAGAACGTGCAGAATCGGCTTGTCCTCGATGATGGCTTGGCTACGCAAGGCATTCCACATTTCGGCCGAGATGTAGAGGGTCGACAATATTTCTTTAAGCGCATCGGTGTCATCCGGGTTTAATGCGAGCCGCAAATAATTCAGCGTCCAGCGAACCGTCTGGCGTTGGTAAAAGGAATCCTCCTCTTGGGTGTAGTGAAAAGGAATCCCTGCTTCGCTCAGGCGCTCCAAAATGGGGCGTGCAGATTCATTGGTGCGGTACAAGATCGCGCATTCACCCAAAATGGCCCCTTGCTCGCGACGGTGGCTAATTTCATCGACGATCCGGGAAGCCTGTTCTTCTTCGTCTTCCGGCTCGAATAAATATGTGTCGCCTTCCTCGCGATGAAAAGACCGACATTCCTTTGCCCAACGCTCCCGGTTGTGACCGATTAGCGAGTAGCCAAGACTGACAATCGAGGAGTGGGAACGGTAGTTGACCTCGAGTGTAAACGTTGACGCTTGCGGAAAGTCTTTGGTGAAGCCCAAGATGTACTGCGGATCACTGCCGCGAAAGCCGTAAATGGACTGGTCGTCATCCCCGATGACACACAAGTTGTTTTGTGGAGCGGCTAGCAGCTTGACCGTCTCATACTGAATGCGATTGATATCCTGAAACTCATCGACCATCACATAGGTAATACGGTCCTGATAACGGCGCAGAAGCCCTGGATCATCACGTAGCATTTCGTAGCAGCCAATGAGCATGTCGTCAAAGTCAAACCAATGATGCTTTTTCTTCGTGGCCTCATACAGTGGATAAAGCTGAATCGCCCGTTTTTCTGCATCGTTACTTGCTTCCCGATACGCAACCTCATGGGGGAGGATGTATTCGTTTTTCCAACGGCTGACGATGCCGAGTGCTTCCGCGATCTCTGTTTCCTTTAACGCGGCAAGGTCGTCATGACCAAGCAGTGCCCCGGTCTCGCGCATCAAGCGCCATTTTTGCCAATCCTTTTTCAAGAGGCGCTGCTGATCCCAGCGATCTGGCTGGTGATGCATGAGCATTCGGTAAAAGATGCTATGGAACGTGCCGGCAATCAGCTCACGTGCTTGTCCAGCGGGTAGCTGCCGGGCAATGCGCTGACGGATTTCATCGGCGGCTTTGGTCGTAAAGGTCACGACCATGATTTGATTCGGCTTTACGCCCAACTCTGAGATCAAGTGAGTCGTGCGTGCAGTCATGACGCGCGTCTTGCCACTTCCGGCTCCGGCAAGGATGAGAAAAGGCCCCTCGGTAGCGTGCACCGCTTGCTGTTGTCCCGGGTGTAGCGGTTGATCACGCATTTGCTCAGCCATATGAGAGATAGTCTTCTTCGGCATCAAGCGTTTGCGGAAAACCGGTGGCTTCGGAGCTGGCGGGGGAGGCGTCGTGCTCGTGCCAATCGTTCTTTTTTTTGGAAGGCGAAAGGAGCCGATGGACGTTGTATTTTCGTCGTCTAAGGATGCCTCAATGTGCTCTTTGGTTGAGAAAGCGAGTGGTTCCTTGGTGTTATCCTCGCTGTGATCCTTTTCGACCGTAGTAGCCAAGACAGCTTGAAAGGCAGTTGCAGCCGTTTCATCTATTGCTTGCAACGAATCGAGAGGAGCAGGACCATTTTCCGTCAGAAGCGGGCATTCTGCTCCTTCGGGATGGAAGAAGTGCGGTTCAAAGCTGATGCCAGCATGAAGACGAAGCGCCGATGCACAGACTGGACAGCGTACCTTGTCCTGTCGGGCAGCCATTCGCCAAAACGGTATGCGGTTGTAGTTCTCTGGTAGCAACAGGATGGGTTTGTTGTCTAGTAAAGCGTAGTTCATCATGACACCTCGGAAATAAGAAGTGCCCCCTGTCGGCAGGGGACACTTGCCATTATGGTTGTTGGATTCGATTAGGAGTGCAGCGACACGATGTCCTCAGGAAGAGCGGACAAATCTTCCGCTCCCAGATACGTGATGCTCACCCGTGTTATGCGATGGTTTTCCAGTTCACTGATGGCAAAAAGATAGCCTTGGAACGTGACGGTTTTGCCCTTCGCCACCTCTTCATTTAACTGGCTGTAGACCCATCCGGCAATGGTGTCGACTTCGTCAGAAACGACTTCAATCGATATGTAATCATTCAGTTCTGTCAAGAGAGTTTTGCCGGAAACCGAGAGCGTATTGCTGGAGCTTTCTTCAATTTCAGGGCGCTCATTTTCATCGAACTCATCCTGAATATCACCGACGATTTCCTCCAAAATGTCCTCCATCGTTAACAACCCTGCTGTACCTCCGTATTCGTCAATGACGATGGCGAGCTGGGAACGGCGTTTTTGCATTAAGCGCAAGACGTGGCTAATTTCCATTGACTCCGGCACCGTCAATAATGGGCGGAGAAAATCATGTAATTCTGCCTTCCCTGTCGTCAACGCAGAGAGGTAAAAATCTGAGGTATGCACAAAGCCAATCAGCCTGTCCTTATCCTCATGGGCGACGGGAAAACGTGAATGGCGAGACTCTCTCATGATCTCGAGGTTTTCGTCAAACGTGTTGTCATCGTAGAGGCAAATCATATCAATCCGTGGAATCATGATTTCCCGGGCAAGACGTTCGGAGAACACGAAGACATTGTCGACGAGAGCCATCTCAGTCTGGTCTATATGACCAACTTTATGACTCTGGTTCATTAGAAGGCGGATTTCTTCTTCCGTATGAGCGGATTCGTTTTCGGTGGCAGGCTGGATTCCAAGGCGTCTGATCAGTAAATTGGCTGCTCCGTTTAAAAACCAGATGAGTGGATAGCTCAGCTTGTAAAAAAACATGAGCGGTGCGGCAGTCCATAGGGAAGTGGCCTCCGCTTTTTGGATCGCCAAAGACTTGGGCGCAAGCTCTCCGAAAACGATGTGTAGAAATGTGATGATAGCAAAGGCGATCGTAAGTGAAATCGGACCGACCAAATAAGACGGGAAATGAAAAAATGCCATGACGGGCGCGACGTAATGGGCGACGGCAGGTTCACCGACCCAGCCTAACCCGAGCGAAGCCAGTGTAATCCCGAGCTGGCAGGCGGACAGATAGGCGTCGAGTTCTCGGGTGACTTTTTGCGCGTAGCGGGCCCTTTTGTTATTGCCTTCACTGACGAGCTGGGTCAGACGAGTTTGGCGAACTTTTACCAACGAGAATTCTGCTGCGACGAAGAAGCCGTTCAGAAGAACCAAAAATATCACGAGCAGCAGATTCAGCGTAATCTCCCCTATCGGACTCTCCAAGCACACCTCCGCCTCCCGCAGTGCGAAAGGTGGAGAATTCACCTCCGATACGATAATGGTATTTTACATGTACGACCAAAAACGGATAAATATTCGATCTAAAGCCTGCAGCTGATACACCATTTATGAGCCATGCTACAGGTTTTCTTGTTACTCGTAAGTATACCAATAGGTCAGCCGAACAGTCAAAACGTTCCGATTTGAACGAGCGCATTCTGACGCAATGCTTGGACATACCTGCTTCGTTCCGATCATAAACATAAACGAGCATGGTCCAAGGAGGGGAGCGACGTGTACTGGCTGCAAAAAAGTGTAGCGATTCTTACAGGAAGCGTGCTTCTAGGTGTAGGAGTCAATCTGTTTTTGGTTCCGCACCGCCTGATGGACGGGGGTATGATCGGGATCGGTTTGTTGGCGACGTATTACATGCAGATGCCGCCGGGTCTCGTGATGATTTTGGTTAGTATCCCTGTGTATGTCATCGTCTTTTATTATGATCGCAGATTGTTTTTTCACAGCTTTCACGGCATGCTGATCTCTGCTTTTTTTATCGACATTCTCTCGGATATGCGGGGTTGGAATATGTGGTCAACATCCATTTCCGCAGTTACTGGAGGCGTGTTAATTGGAATGGGGATCGGCTTGATGCTTGCCTACGAGACGAATACGGGAGGCACAGACCTGCTCGCGCAATTTCTCGCCAGACGATACAAGCTGCGCGTTGCTATGCTGATTTTTCTCATCGATGGGGTGATCGTACTATGCTCCATTCAGACGATCGGGATGGAAAGAATGATTTTTTCTTTGCTGACAATCGTCGCAGTTGCGGCGACTACGCATATGTTCAGTGGACTCGGACGACCTTTGCCACCGTATACGATCATTGGCCCGCTTATTTCGCGCCGGAACGGGGAAGGGGAAGACGATATTTTGGAGAAAATAAATAGGAAAAGGATGAAATGAGGGACTTCTTTGTCTGGACAAGCATTTCAGATGATAACGGAGCGTGTCGGCTATTTTCCCGGTCATGTTAACATAGGCCTCGTCATTGGTGAGCGTGGGGCGATCCTGATTGATTCTGGTCTGGATACCCAAAACGCCAAAAAAATCAAAAAAGGACTGGACGCTATCGCCCAGCCCTTGTGTGCAATCATTCAAACACACTCTCATGCCGACCATTTCGGTGGCAACGCCTACTTGCTCGGATGCTGGCCCGAAGCAAAGGTCTATGCGCCACCGCTGGAAGAGGCGATCATTCGGAACCCCATACTTGAACCCATTTACTTGAATATGGGTGCAGCACCGCTTGAGGATCTCAACAACAAGTTTTTGCTGGCGCAGCCTTCTCGGGTGGACCACCTCCTTCCACTGGATGAAGGAATCGAGATAGATGGCGTACTATTCTTTATCCTTTCTCTGCCGGGGCATAGCTGGCAACAGGTTGGCGTCGTCTGTGACGAGATTTGCTTCGCTGCCGACAGTTATTTAGGCGAAGAGGTTTTGGAAAAGCACAAGCTGCCGTTTCTTGTGGATGCCCATGAGACCCTACTCAGTCTTCATAAATTGCTTGCAACCAACTACAAGGGATACTTGCCTGGACACGGAGCATATACCACCACCTCTCAAGATGCCGTGAACAAAAATATTGCTTGGCATGAGCGGATTATCTCGGTGATCGAAGCCATTTTAGTAGAGGAGAGAACACCAGAAGAAGCATTCACTCTCCTATGTGAGCGTTTACACATTTTCATAGAGAATGCTTCGAGCTACGTCCTGTTTCGGACGGCCTTTATGGGGTACCTGGTCGGGCTTCAGAAAACAAAGAGGGTGGCTTACCGGTTTGAACGTAATCGGTGGTTGTGGAGAATCGTTTAGGTTGGAGCGGAGGGAGCAGAAAGGTAATCGGCGATTTCTGCTAGCTTATGCTCGGCAGCTTCGCGGACGGCCTTGGGAATGAAAAAAACTTCTTCGGATGAGGTGTTCATGTAGAACTTTGCTTCCAAATACGGATGACCCAGTTTGACATTCAGTTCCCCTTTTCCGGTTGTCGTGGTGGTGTAGTTTGTAGGGATGCGCAAAAAATACGCGCTGCTGCTAGCGGAATCGTACATGACGACATCGTACGTAGGCATACTGTCCCCGCCTGATCGATGAAAGCCTTGTTGCCGCAGCATTTTGTCAACATAGGAGAGGGGCTGAACAACACCAGTAAGGGTCTTGTTTTTTAACCGCATGGACATCCTCCTCGGTTCAACCATTGAGAAATTGAGCTTAGTCTCATACTATGTACGGCAATATCATTTCAGACTTGTAGAAAAAGAAAAGAAGGAGTGGAAGAGGATGCAACTTATGGCAGATTTGCATACACATACAAAAGCGTCAGACGGCACCTGCGAGCCAGCGGAAAACGTACGTTTGGCCAAGGAGGCCGGACTTGCTGCACTGGCAATCACGGATCACGACACGGTAGCAGGGATTCCAGAAGCAATCGAGGCTGCTCGCGCACTCGGCGTGGAAATCATTCCGGGAGTCGAAGTGAGCTCCGTAGGGAAGGGGCAGGATATTCACGTTCTGGGCTACTTTGTCCCGTATGATAACCCAGCTTTTGAAGAGCGTCTATTCCGTTTGCGAGAGAAAAGGCATGAGCGTAACCAACTGCTGATAGCACGGCTGCAGGAGCTCGGTATCGACATTTCATTGGAAAAAGTATACCGCCGCAAGCAGGGCACGGATAAAAATATCGGGCGACCGCATATTGCTGAAGAACTGATGGAGCTGGGCATCGTTTCTACGATTGCAGAGGCCTTCGATAAGTACTTGGGCAAAGGGGGAGCGGCTTATGTCAATCCTCCACGCATTACTCCACAGGAAGCAATCACGCTGATCAAAGAGGCAGGCGGAGTGGCGGTGCTCGCTCATCCGGGGCTGTATGACGATGATGAGCTCGTGCAGGAGTTGATCGTATTCGGATTGGACGGGATTGAAGTCAATCACCCGGATAACGATGAGGTACAAAAAATGCGGTACAGCAAGTGGGCAGCACAATACGGACTTGTTGAAACGGGCGGTTCTGATTTTCATGGCTGGCGTGGAGAGGAGCCGTTTCATGCGATGCTCGGCTCTTATACCGCAACGATGGATGCAGTTGAACAGCTACGTGCGATTGCGGCAAAGCGGAAGGCGTAATTCATTTATACGTAAAGTAAGCGACCCTCTTCTCTTTTATGGGAAGAGGGTTTTTGTGAACTTAAAACAATGCCAGCAGAAATGATATTCCTAACCACAAGCATAGAGGGCTAAACAATACCGTATCTTGACGGGCAAACCTCGTATTTTTCACTTTTTTAAAAAAGCCAATGTAGTTGAAGTCTCCCACTGCTCGTAGGATAAACACAGCTGCACAGAGCATGCATCCCCATCGAATCAAAGAAGGGGCTATTATGGGCGAGAGATAACCGCTCTGGACGAGCAAAATGTAAAAGGCACAAAATAGCAAGCAGGCAACAGCGATCGTACCGCTTCTCCGAGGTGAAAATGTCCGACGTGTATGATCGGCTGTTGTGGGAATGACGGAATCCGTGCCCCATTTTCCTCCGAAGGCCCAATAAACATGTAGCAAGGATACGATGGCTAAGAAGACAGCAGATGAGATGGAGAAAACATGCGTCATGGGAAAACCTCCCTACTGATTCGTCAGGATATTTAAAAAGATACGCATCGGTATGTTTTGGGTGAAAAAATTCCTGCGCAGGTAGTTTGTCAGGCAGGAGGGGTATCAACTCCAGGTCATAAAATGATGCAAGGGCGCGGACATATCAAAAGGCCCTTCTAGTTCTCTTCGCACGAGCCATCCAATATAGAAGAGGTACGCAAGCTGTGCACGTGCCTTTGCATCAGCGGGAGCCAATCCTTTTTTCTCATACAATGAGGCGACGAAGCCGATTCTGCGTTTCTCGATTTCCACGAGTCGTTTGGAAAGAGCAGGATGTTGTTTCGCCCAGTTGTATATAGCGGCTTCGATTTTTCGCTCACTGCTAAAAACGCTCGACAACAGCTGTTCCAACGACATGGTGTCCGAGTGTGGCGCCCGAATGATCCGCTCCGTCGCATGCTCCTCCCAATAATCGATCATAGAGTCCAGTAGCGTTTGACGATCTTGAAAGTGATGATAAAAGCTCCCCTTGCTGATCTTCAGTTTTCTGGACAGAGGTTCCACACGGACTGCGTCAATGCCTGCTTCAGCCAACATATCGAGCCCTGCCCGAATCCAATCTTCACGTACGTATTGCATGGTTCACCTCAAAAGATACGGTATCGTATGTTTCTGATTCCATGTTATTCCACCGGATGTGATGTGTCAAGAAGCACTCCTTGTTCATGTCTACTGTGATCTGGTACCGCAAACATAACGGCGACGGAGTTCCTCCCATATGCAACCAACTGGATGAATCACTTGGTTGCCCCTCTACTGTCATACCCTGTTGCGGCACGTGCACGTGATGAAGGAAACTTCACGACTGATGTGTCCAATATGAATACGAACAAGTTAGGGCTTGAACACATCATCCATGCCAGCAAGGAGCAGGGAATCTCCGTTGATTGGTTATTGCCAGTGCACGAATAGGCGGTGAAAAAAGTAGCAGAGGGCTACGGTGCTGATTCTTTTGAGCGCGTGATTGAGGCAATTCGAAAACCGCTGGTGATTTAATTTTTTTGTTGAAATGAAAAACACCCTCGCTTCGCATGATGATCATAGCGAAAACGAGGGTGTTTTTCCGACTGAGGGAATAGGGCTGCACGCAGCTTTTTTTATTCGCGAATGGATTTAACCATCGCAATATGCTCGATACCCGCATCGTCAAATAAGTCGCCAAATGCTTGATAACCGAGCTTTTCATAAAATCGTTGGGCTTGCGTCTGCGCGTTCAGCTTCAGGCTATCATACCCGTGTTGTTTGGCCAGCTCTTCTATCGCGAGCATGATTTGGCGGCCCAGTCCGGTACCGCGTTCTGTTTTGGCAACCGCTACCCGTTCAATTTTTCCCACGCCAGGTGCGTAGGTACGGAGACGGCTTGCCCCCACTGGCTTTCCTTCGCGGTAGGTTACAAAATGAATCGTACCGCTATTCAATGTATCATGCTCATCTATTTCCAGGTCTTCTGGTACTTCCTGTTCCTCGATGAAAACGACTCGGCGTACGGACAGGGCATCCGCCAATTCTTGTTCAGTGGTTGCTTTTTGGATCTGGTAGGTTTGCAGGTTCATTGGTATTCGTCCTTTGTTAGAAAATATCCCTCCCTACGATAGATACGCAGGGAGGGTTGGTGATTGAGGTAAGGGTTTTTATTTTTTGAGGAGGAAGGTCTGGTAAACGCTCCAGATACCATCCTCGAGCTGATAAACCAAGTGGAAGCGATCAATTTCGCTGTTCAAATCGATTTTTGCCATGCTCAGTTGGCCGGTTACATCCCGCAGCTCATCGTCGGACAGGTCGCGCCCGATGGTCAGATGCGGTACGTATGCATAGGTTTCTTTTTCATTCACACACTGATTGGCAATCTTTTGATGCAGCTCGTTAAATGGTTCTTTGTTTTGCACAGCCAAATAGATCACGTTGGTGGTAGGGTGGAAAGAAGATACCCGATGGAACTGAGCCGAAAAGCTGTCGGTAGAGGAGGCAACCTGCTCTAGATGGCCCACCAGTTCAGGCAGCTTGGCTTCGTCCAGCTCAAAGGCTTCCTTCAAACGGATATACGGAGGAACCAAAGCATAGCCTGGGTCATAACGTTTCCGGTAAGAGTTGGCTACTTCTTGCACCTTGCTAGATGGGAATATTACGATACTGTACATCATCAGAACCACTCCTCCTTACTATCTATCATGCTCTACAAGATCTTATTTTAACAGAAAATTCTTCATTTGTGTAATGTTAAGCGTGGGTCTGTATATTCCTTGTGCCAAAGGAAAGACTGTGTAGTGCAAGGAGGTGCCGCACTGCATGTATACGGCAATGATGATCACATTCATTTTTCTCGTTCTGCTTCTATTGTCTGTGCTGACCTTCACCATCTTGACTGCGATACGAAAAGGAGAATTCGAAGAGGCACTCGTATCGACTATCAAGGATGAAGGTCCACAAGAAGAACAGCCACGGTAAGTTTACCCGTAAAGCGTCTTTAGCATACGCGGTAGATTACGCTGCCAGTGGCCCCACGTATGGTCACCCTCAAACGTTTCATAAACGAGGGTGGCTTTTTTCGTGCTTAAAATCTCGCGCAACTCTTCATTGGCCGCAAGAAGATTCAATGTACCGCGGCCCGTGCTTACGGCCGCTTCCTCCGTCCCGATTTCCAAATAGAAGGTTTGCGGTACGGAAAAGTCAGCATCAGCTACCAGACTATTTAACTTGTTGTCCATGGCACTCGACTGGCAGGCAACTTGTCCAAACGTATGTGGATAGGCCAGCGCAGTGAACAGAGAGACGACTCCGCCCAAAGATTCGCCAAGGAGTGTTCGTGCGTTCCCCAAAGGATGGGTGGAGTAATGTGTATCGACATAGCTCACGACTTCATCGGCGAGAAAGCGACGGTAGGCCATATGCTCCTTGCCATCCGGATGATAACGGTCGTGCCGTTTGTTTTTCTCGACAGGGAGAAAGATCGCGATGATATCAGGCAATTCTTTATCGCGATTCAATTGATCCAGCAAAGAAGCCATCCTGCCCATCGCCAAGTAATCTTCTCCATCCTGTACGTAGAGAACTGGATACGAGTAGAGTGGCGAGTAGCGTTGGGGTGTGTAGACAATCAGCTTTTCCGGCGTCCCCAAATGCCGGCTTTCCAAGATGATTTCCTCAAGGGCCACTGCGGTGTCCTCCTTATTAGGATATTCTGTTCATTATTATACAGGAGCGAGCGGGCATGCCCAAGAGTTTGGGTGCAACGGTCAGGCTGTGGGCGAAAGATTGTCGCAATTTGGTCAGCTTGTGATACTATGGTAGGAAACGACTTCACTCGATTTGTGGAAGGGGTTGTCTCTTAGATGAAGAAGCAAGTACACAGCATCGAAGTCAGAAACGCTGCTCTCGCACGTTTGGCAGAACGCGGAGTGACGTTGGATGATATCGCAGAGATCGTGTATCTCATGCAGTCACCATACCATCCAGATCTCAAGATGGCGCAGTGCATCGAGAGCGTAAAAGCGGTCTTGGAAAAAAGAGAAATGCAGCACGCCATCCTGGTTGGCGTTGAGTTGGATACGTTAGCAGAGAAAGGCCTCTTGTCTGAGCCGCTCCAATCCATCATCGCATCAGATGAAGGACTGTTTGGATGCGACGAAACATTGGCGCTAGGTTCCGTATTTGGATATGGAAGTATCGCGGTGACTACCTTTGGACATTTGGATAAGCACAAGGTCGGGGTGATTAAAAGGCTGGATACCAAGTCGGGAGAGGGTCGTGTGCATACATTCTTAGACGACCTTGTTGCGAGTGTGGCAGCTAATGCGTCTAGCCGGATGGCACATCGGATGAGAGATGAGCAGGAGGCAGAGTTGGCACGAAGTGAGGCGTTGAAGCTACAGGAAGCCGAGTTGCGTGTCGAGGAGAAAGGGAAAGAGAAAGAGCAGGCGGGGTAGGTTAGGTTTGGGATGAGAGAGTTTGTTTCGATCGTTACCTAATTATCTTGTTTGTTTTAACCTATATGGGGTCGTCTTAAACGGCAGGAGCCAATTCTTCACCGATGTAGTTCATATACTTGATGCAGTCATGGATGATGGGATGCGATCATGCCAGCATGTATGCTATTCCCAAGGTTTTTGTAGGGGAATGTGGACAGCAGCGGTGGGGAATGGCTTTTTTGTTGGGAGTTTAGCATCGACACATAGCTGAAATGAGATGGTCTAGACTTTTTACAAGGTAAAAACAAGCCTGATTTCACTGGGTTTCTTAGTATTCTTTTGGTATGAGTGAAAATTTTTACAAGAAATTGTTCATTTCCTCTTGAAATCCATTTTATGATGCTGTATAGTAATAAATGTGATCGACGTCCGATACGATTCGGGCCCTTAGCTCAGTTGGTCAGAGCGGTCGGCTCATAACCGATTGGTCGTAGGTTCGAGTCCTACAGGGCCCACCATTTAAACGATCACACACATATCCCATGATCCGGTAGCTCAGTTGGGAGAGCACCATCTTGACAGGGTGGGGGTCGCTGGTTCGAACCCAGTCCGGATCACCATAATTCAAACGCTAGAACCCCTTGGTAGACAAGGGGTTTTTCTTATTTTGCAAAATGAAGTTAGATATGGTTTTGGTGCGAAATAGCGTAGTTGGCGCGAATTTGGAGCGAATGATGTTCTACTTTGCTTCTTTGTTTTGAAAGAACACTTTTCCGAATGCATCTGCTGTATCCTTCTGTATGTTAGGTAGAACGTGTGCGTAACGGTCAATCATCTTGATATCAGATCATCCCATACGTTCGGCAACAATTTTAGGATTAACATTTGCTTTGAGGAGCATCGTAACGTGAGTGTGGCGTAGATCGTGGAAACGAATCTTTTTCACGTCTGCTTTTTCAATTAAGCGATAAAAGGTACGCATTAGATTTCTTGGAGTAAGTAGTGTTCCAATTCTTTCCGCCTTGCTTCTCTTCGCGAGCTTAGGAAGTTCTTTGATCGTCTCCGCATCGATAGCTACAGTTCTATTACCTGAATCGGTTTTTGCACCAACCTGCATTTCTTTTCCATCATGGCTAAGAGTCTGTGTAATAGAGAGAACCCCAGTGTCTAAATTGACATCTTTCCATCTTAATCTACCAGCGAACAAAGGACATAGCGACACTCCAGATGATTTTCAATCACTCACACCCGTCGATCACGCTGCGCTATATCGGTATAACTCAAGATTTGATTGATGATGCAGTAAGTGGCTTTAGTTTGTAGTTACAAACTCTCAATTTTGTTAAATGGTCAGAGCTGATATCTAATAGGATGTGAGCAGATAAATAGAAAAACGACCATCCCTCAGCCACATTAGGGCTTTTGAGACAGTCGCTGTGGAATTAATTATGACCCCACGGGCAGAAGCATCCGTTCATTGTCTCAATGCACCAAGGAGGCATGCAAGTGGAATATGGTTGCTTTGATCCTAACGCTTGAAGAAATCGCTTCAGCATAGTTATTCACCTCCAAAAAAGTTAATTATTACCAATAATTAAAGCTTAACATATACAGAAAAATATATAAATACTAATTTTCTGAATATTTTCGGACTGTGATTTAACAAAATGCTCAGGGAGATAAGGAGGAACGTGGTATGAGTGAGTACAGAATTGATTTTGGCGGTGGACCCGTAGCAAATTGGTGGGAGCTGAAGGTTGAAATAGAAAAGCAGAACAGTCCTTTCGGTGAATACTTTTACGTTTATTGCGAAGACAATCCGGAAGATGCGTACATTTTTCTTTGCGACTCTGGATTGACCAGCTGGCTTGAACAAAAATACCACGATTGGGGTTACTGGGAATGCAAAGACCTTGATAGCTGCATGAATGATATCAAGGTGTGGCAGTTGATACCGAAGAGCAAAGTTGATCGCTACCCGAGCTTGTACCGGAATGCCAAACCAACAAGCATTGTGGCTGATGATGAACGACATTACCGGACAGCAAGAGGAATTAACCCAGAATTCACGATTACCATATCGCTAAGTTGATCGCTTTACAAACTGTGTAAGGAGGAAAATTACTTTCGTCTTCGAGATTTATCGTTAAAACAGAAGGCTAGTATTTGAGGAACAAGCCATAAGACAGCGGAAATAATTACGAGTCCATTGACGCTAAATGGCTTAAAGAAATATTGATAATCAAGTAGTTTAGCTGAAGCTAGCCAATAGCTCCAAATAGTTGAAAGTAGATTTGAGACTAGTAAGGTGAATAAGGAACGTTGGAGAAACGCAAGAATTGTGACAAAGGAAAGTACGAGAAAATAACCGTAGATGGTCTTAGTCTGCCAGTCCATAAGCATCCCCAGATATGTAAATGGAACTAGCGATATGGTTAAAAATAGGATGGTTTTTCTCATAAAAACTCACCTCATTCACCATTTACAAGTATTAAATGCTATTTAATAAAAACAAGAAAGTACCAACATTTATTGGTACCGTTCCGTTGTCAGTTGATCAAATTAACATATTAGTTAGGGAGGCAAATAGCCATGACAGTATACAAGATAAAAGGTCAATCAGGAACTGTTGAACAGGTCATTACCTTGCCAGCGGAAACGCCCGAGCAAGCGTTGGAAGATGCGAAGAAATACTTCCCAGAGCGAATGCATGTCAACTGTCTGTCAGCTCGGATGATTCAGAGTATCGGAAATTGCTTCGTAAAAACGGCTATCCAGAACGAGTGTTGGACAAGCTCAGCGACGATGAGTGCGAAGGCGAATGCGAGGCGGTGGGGATTGTATGACCGAGCAGCAGATCGTTCTAACTTTGGCAACGAAGGTGATGGGGTGGAAACGGTACGGGAAAACAGAATTTTGGCATGGTGAAAATGGAAACTTGTTTGATTCTTCTCTTTGGAACCCACTCCAAAACATTGCCGATGCTTGGATGATTGTTGATAGATTCAAGCACGATTCAGATGCATACATCAGGTTTACGTTCGAATCTCATGTATCACCACTCATATGCGCGATCGATTCAGGAGTCATTTGTGAAGTAGCCAAAAAGACGATTGAAGCGATTGAGGCACGTGCTTAACACATCGGTAATTGAGGAGAATGGGCTCAATTACCTACTTAAGACAAAACAATAACCCACTGTCGCCAGTGAGTTTATATTTTAAAAACTTATAATTTTTTTAGCAATAGCCGTTGTAGGAAAAAGTTGGGCATTGCCAAAAAGTTGGGCATCCACTAGTACAACCATACTCAGAAAGTGGAAAGCCATCTTGTACTTGATTTGCGAATTTAACCTGTACATCTAAATCAAACAAATCTTGTTTTTGCATTGTTAGTACCTCCTGATAATGTGGTTTTATTTACAATATATGGTAACTAATAAACGGTTTTTAGTAAAGTACATTAATAGATATTTAGTTTTGTAGAGAGTAAGGATGGTGAAGCTGTTACTTCCAAATGGGTAACACAACACACGATTTGATAAATAAAAAAGACACTCCTTGAATAATTAAGGAGTGTCCATGAAGTCCAAGATTAATGTTGGGACTATACTTGGGCAATCTGTTTTAAGACAATGATCGCTCTATTTAGAGGATGGTCACATTATTGGGGGGCCAGGGCAACAATAACCGCAGCCATCATCCCAGCAACAGGGGAAACAACGTCTAGCTCGCTCTTGATATTGCCCAGATGATTCATATGGTTGATAACTCACCAATTGACCTTTTACTTTCTTGAATTTCGTAGAACCAGATTTCTTCTTTTTCATGAGGTACTTCCTCCTTTATAACGATCTAAGATAACTTATTAACGAAATTTACCTCTTGACTGGACGAGTGCTTGCAAGTGTCAAAAATGGACGTAAAAACTGCAGGCGCAGTGGGGGAGGATGTTCTTTACAAAACATTACGTTTGTACCCAGGGAGGGGAAGAGGTGGCAGCAGATCGATTAATTGTAACGGTTAAATCTGAATTCCGACTCTTTCGTCAACCACACAAGGTCGGAGACGTAATTCGCGTGAGAGAAATAGACCTTCTGGTTATCGGGATTGAGCGCTTTAACCTCTGGGGCGCTACACTAACAATTTGGTACACATGCCAAGACTTATCCCAAGCAGATTTCATCTCCAAGAAAAATGCTTATAAACAGCCGCGCTAATCAGTGTTTGAAGTAATCCTAAAGCATGACAGTGACCTTATAAAGTCCGTTGTGCTAGGTGTCACTCAATGGCACAAGGGACAGTTATACAAGCTGGTCGAGTACACTGATATTTCTCTAGTTGGAACGGACATTAGGATTTGCTGCATAGGCCGTCCAATTCACCCGGTAGATCGGAAAGAGGCCAAGGCGAAGCTGTTCTCAGAGCGGCGGAAGAAGCTGAAATTAGAAATTATGTAGGAGGGGAACGGGATGCAAACAGGACGTGAAGTGAAGTATCAAGCTTGGATTGTACCAACGGGCGAGATGAAAACAGTCACATCACTACGCTTTGATATTAATGGGGAGCTAATCCTGAGCTACTGGAGGTATGCAACTGATGCAAGCAGGACGTGAGATCAAGTTTTGGGCGTGGGATACAGAAACGAAAAAAATGAGCCATGACTTTCTAAATAAAAACTGGCTAAGGGTCTGCATTGAATCTCCATTTGTCGAACTCATGCAATTCACTGGCCTTCGTGACAGTAACGACAAGGAGATTTATAAGGGGAATGTTGTTTTGTGCGACTCTCGATCAAGTGGCAAAGAAAGGCGTGTTGTATGCTACGACCTGCATCAACTTAAATACAAAACGGTCCCTTTAGTTGCGTATCACTCTAATGCCGGGCGCGGTGGTTGGACTGGGTACGAAGTGAAGTATCACAACGAAGTCATCGGCAACATCTACGAGAAACCAGAGCTGCTGGAAGCAATTTAACATAAGAGAAATGCAAGATAGTCATTTGCAAATAACAAAGAAGTGTCCCAAAGGACACCCTAATTGAACAGCATTATTTATGATCTTGAAAGTGCATAGATTTCAACCAAAAAGTTTTCTTGTGCACCCTTGGGACTCCCAATGTAAAGAGAGCGGGTAGAAACAACATCTGTGATTTTCTCGCTAACTACTCCAGTAAGATGAGTAGGATCATTGCCTCCACTAACATCTTGACTGACAGAAAAACTAATTTGATTAGGATTGGAAACCCCACTTATTACCCATTGAAAATTAACTGTGTCTGGCGGAAGGACTTCTGTACCAATATTTGAGCTAGAACGATGCGATTGACCAGGCAATGGGGAAGGAGCGGAATAAATAGCGCCGATAAACGTCGACTTAAGTGCACTCATGAAAAAACACCCTCTCAGGAAAGTAACTACATGAAGATCATATTTCAAAAAAATGGTAAATATGCGATCGATTTTAAACAACTTACTAGAAGTACGGGGGCATTTTACAAAACACACGTTTTGATTAATAGGAAAATAAAAAGACACTCCTTGATTAATTAAGGAGTGTCCATGAAGTCCATGATTAATGTTGAGACAATACTTGGGCAATTTGTTTTAAGATAATCGCTCTATTTAGAGGATCGTCACATTTGAATGGGGGGGCAACAATAACCACAACCATCATCCCAGCAACACGGGAAACAACGTCTAGCTCGCGTTTGATATTGCCCATATGATTCATATGGTTGATATTGCACCAATTGACCTTTTACTTTCTTGAATTTCTTAGAATGAGATTTCTTCTTTTTCAAGGGATATTTCCTCCTTTATGATGGATCTAAAATAAGGTATTAACAGAATTTTCCTTTTGGCTGGACGAGTGTTCTCAAGTGATAAAAATATACGTAAAAAATCAGCGTTAGGTAGGACGCCGTCATGGAATCGGGTGTTATTAACAAAACATTACAAATGTCAAATGGTGAAAACCTAGTCATCCCAAAAAATGAATATCAATTCACCATTGCACCATCTATTGTATTCAAACAAATCAGGGTTATTGAAAAGCTCTCTTGAACGGGATACCCACTTTTGGATTGCTTGATCTGAAATGGATGAGGAATCTTCAACGAATAATCGAACACCCTCAGAATTATGTTCAGTTCCACCTGTAAAAATAGTTTCTCCAACTAACAAATATAAACAGGCAAGAAAGAACAGACGTTTTTCGACGAGGACTTTGGGATCGATTGATAGCTTTAATAAAAGGGGGGCACTCTCAAGGTCGGTGATAGCGAGATCCCAATCCTGTGTTGGAATCAAAGATGCTTTATCATATGCCCATTCCTGAATCTCATTGAGTGAGGCATTCAAGGGTTCTTTCATCAGAATCACACTTTCTAAAAAAAATAACCTCAATCAAGGATCACTAGTAATTGATTAGTTTTCAAATTATACCATGGTAAACTAGTAAAGAGAGATAAGTAAGATGTGTACAGTACAATTGACATTGCTTCCAGACATTTAACATAAGAGAAAGTAAGAAAACGAGAGCATGATCGCCCTCGTTCACTATGAAAATAGCAATTATCCTCTACTGCAAAGAGTAATCCACGGAGGGCAAATCGGGTTCCACGCGGAAGCAGCAACCGGAACAGAAGCTACAATCATCACAGTAAAAACAACAGCAAGCAACTTTTTCAAATGTATCACCCCCAGTCGAAGTGTTATACCATTATTTACAAAATATGTAAAAATCATATTAGTGCAGGGAAGTGAAATTGTGTTCGAGCACATGTGGTGGATCGACGGAGAAGAAAAGCTGTTTTGCGTTAAGTGTGGGCAGGCAGCGGAGCCAAAGTATTTAACACAATATTTCGGGAGTGAAGGGGCAGGGACAATGATACCTGCTGGGATCCTAGATGATGGACAACACAAAACGTTTGGAACTGGAGCAAAACGCGATCGAGCGCCAGGGAAAGACAGATATGATTTGCTCTCGCCCATAGCGATTCGTCGAATAGCAATTCGAAGCGAGCTTGGTGAATTGAAATACGGCGATGGACGGAATTGGGAAAGAGGAATGCCCATCGGTGAATTCATGGATAGCGCTCTGAGGCACATTTTTCAATACATGGCTGGAGATAACCAAGAAGACCATTTGGCGGCCGCAGCTTGGAACTTGAATTGCGCTATGCATATGGAGGAAACAATGCCTCAAATGCAAAACATCCCAGCCCGTATCGTACTGCTTGAACAACCAGAAGCATCTTCATCCGAGAAGATCCATTCATAAGAAAGAAGCCCTCTCAAATGGGAGCGAGCATACATAAAGGAGGGAGTGTATGCAGCAAATGAGTTTCTTACCTGAGCTGGATAGAAAACTGACTCAGAAGGCCGTAGAGGATGCAGTTCGCAAATACAGACTGTGCAAGTATCTGACCTTCAATGAGCGGAAAGCATCCATTACAGCCAGTTATGAGCTCCGCGAAGGCGGGAGGACAAATCAAACAAGTGATCAGACTGGATCAATAGCAGTCTATAACATAGATGCTCAAGTAGAGCGAAGGTTGTATATCGAAAGAGTGGAACGGGCTGGCAATGCTCTTCCTTGAAGGAAAAGGCTCTTATCCAAGAACGATACATGAGTGCAGATAACGAGTACATTACTGATTACGCGGTATACAATCATCGTCTAATACCAGCAATTAGCGAGGGAACCTACTCCAAGTACAGATGGAAGGCCTTTTACAAAATTGCGCTCAGCTTGAATATTGAAGTTTTAAAGTATAAGTAAAGGGGAGAAGGTTATGAGTAGCCAACTTATTGATAATCTACCAGATGCACTTGAAGTGTGTCATATTCAGCAAGTGTTGGATTGTGGGAGAAAACAAGCGTATGAGTTAGTAAACTCTGGAGCATTCCATGTTGTTAGAGTAGGAACAAAAATCAAAGTATCACGGCGAGTCTTTTTAGAGTGGTATGAGGAAAAGGGATTTACTGAGAGATTAGAAGATAAGAAGAGGCGCACGGGTTAAACCAACCCTGTGCCTTTTTTATATGGGGGAGCGAATTTTGGAGCGAAACGCTAAATAATCACGGTTTACCGCAGATAATCAAGTAAGGTAAAAGTGCTTTCGTATCAATGGTTTTGACCATTGTGGAATAGCGGAGAATACCCGGTGATTCCTCTTGACAGGGTGGGGGTCGCTGGTTCGAACCCAGTCCGGATCAGCATATATCGAATGATGACACCCTTGGTAATCAAGGTTTGTTTAGTATCTTGCGGCTAATTCATTCGCGTCAAAAAGACAAAAAAACAAAGTCGTTGACGGATTGTTGACGGAATCAATCAACCTTGTAGATTCTTGGTTTTAGGTCCTGGAGATTCAAAAAGCGAATCAAAATGCCTATCTGCTTCCTGATCAGCACAGCGCAGAGCAGCGCGTGACCGTAGACATTCATTGTCTTTAAGAGAATCGCATGCCCAAGTCACGAAATTTCACTCAGACCACTTTCGAATGTAAAAAATAGTAAACAAAAACAGGATTATGGCATTTTTAGTAGAATAGAACAATCAATCAGTAATTGGGGTGATAAAGTCAAATGCTGTTGGTTCTATTCTCGACATTAGAATACCTCGCAATATTTGCGCTTATGTTTACGATATTTCGGTTTGAGTTTTGGAGGCATATCAACCGTATTCTCTTTGTGAGTCTGCTATTAATGCTTACCTCGTTTGGGCTACGACAATTTACTCCATATGGAGACTATGCAACCATCGCCCAAGTCGTCATAATCTTTTGGGCATTAATCATAGTATGGGGTGTTAATTGGGGACATGCTGCCTTAATGACCATTTTAACCGCAGGAGTATTCTTGGGCATTCAGATGGTGGAAGTGTTCATCCTGACAGCCACAGGAAACTTAGTGTCAATGGAATCGTTACAGGATCGAAGTATCAGAATGGGGTACATATTCCAGACAAGCACGGCATTACTTACCTTTGCATTATGTTTTGGACTTAGAAAATGTAATCTTCATTTTTCATTTGTCAGGGACGGAGCGCATTTCTCTATTTACCATAGAATCAACATGGTTATTTTGTCGCTAATCATTGTAACAGGCGTATTGATAACGGTCTTGTTTAATTTAGCGAAAACACATGGAATTTCTTCTTTAGTGTGGATTTTCCTTGGGATGGCGGTTGCAATTACTATACTGGCGTGGCTGGCTATAAAAAGGGATGGGGAATATGATTGAAACGCTTGCCGAAAGAATAGCCATTCAACTAAAGCAGATCAATCCACATGAAACGAAGTCAGTCCCTACAATGAAATTTGGATTAATCCTTATCATTAACATGCTTCTCATCATTACTACTAGCCTTACCCTTTCACTAATGATCGGAACCTTTTATGAAACATTGATCACACTAGCTGGTTTTTTAGTGTTACGCCAATTTTCGGGAGGATTTCACTATTCATCGTCTGTTTACTGCACCATGACAAGTATAGGGGGAGCCGTACTCATCCCTCTAGTTAACCTACCTAATAATTTTGTCACCCCAATTATTATCATCACACTAGTCCTAGTAGCACTGTTTGCACCACAAGGAATGGAAATGCAATCACGGCTCTTCAAACAAAATCACACTTTATTCCTCAAGACCATTTCAATTATTATCGTCGGTTCCTTATTTTTCATAGACAGCGAGACACTGGTGAAGACCTTCTTTATGCAATCACTGACACTGATTCCATTGAAAGGAGGTGGAAATGATGAAAAATAAAACGATGATGTTCGTTGCGAAACATGTTTCTGCAATTGCTTCATTTGTTGCGGTAGTGGCCGTATCTACAGCTTCTTTCGGTTTTGTGGGGAAACCTGAAATTCCAGAGGAATTAAAGAAATAAGGAGCAAGGTTATGATTTGGATTCCTTCTATTATCGAACGGGGAATTTAGGTTGCTCCATTGCGCTATTGTAAATGCTAACTTTATAAAATCCGTGTACTTATTGACTGCTTTCTTCAGATCATTTGTTAATAACTTCCCACCCCTTGCTAGACAAGGGGTTTTCTTATTTTGTTTCGTCGGGATGATATTCGAATACAAACGGACAGAATCTTACCCGTAGCAATTTCTATTCAACGCTGTGAATTTATTAAGGGGTTTGAAAGAAAAGAGGGCTGCCTCTTAGTTGGAAAATCGACTTTTGAGACAGCCCCTTATCAATTAATGAAACTTGGAAAGAGAGAACTTAGCTGTAAAATTCATTTTTTTCATATAGGAAGAATTCGCACCTGCTTGAAATTGTACAGAAATATTGCCGTCTTTTTGCGCTTTGAAGACGCGTCCGTAAGGTGAATTAGCTTGGTATGTACCAATTACTTGATTATCCGCATCAAAGACCGTATAAGAAATCGGAAATCCTGAATGATTTACAAAGATCGTAAGTTCTTCTCCTTTTTTAAGCTGAAAAGATTCTTTTTGAGTCACTTCGTATGAACTAAGAGAATAGTATTTCGTAACCTCTTGAATGTCTAAATCCACAGTTGCTGCGCTAGCTTTTGAGACTTCCAATCCTGGCAAATTTGCACCCGAAAGTACTGCAACTGCTAATGCCCCTGCTAACATGACTTTTTTCATAACTGTAACTCCTCCTTTTATATCATCCGTGAGCGAAAGTGAAAAATGGAAAATATATCCACTCAAGCCATTATAGCCTCAATGATAATAATTATCAATATAAATGGGATTTTTTGTTATATTTTTACTCTTACAACGGGAAGGTAGCAGAGCTACGTTATACGATTTGGCTAGACATGATAAGCATTGTGCTCGATAGACTGAAGACGCCAGGCAATAAAAAAGAGTGTGATTCAATTGAATCAACACCCCCCTAAAAAAGGAACGCACATCCTGGTATCCGGACAAAACCCCTCATTCTCTGCACAAAACCTCTCAGTAAACCCCGGATTTGCCTGCCCGAGGAACTTAAAATAACAAACAATCTCATGATTCCTTACAGCCAAACTATTCAACTGAAAATCCAACAAATACTTCCGATCCACATGCCGATAGTACAATCCTTTCTTTGTAAACGGAGGCGGATACACTTTAGACGGCAAAGTCGGAATAATATCATGAACATTCACGATCCGAACACTTTTCTTTACGATCTCGTTAAACCGCGAAGCAAAGACAGGATCTCCGACACGAGGACTTCCGTACGTATACACAAAAGGATGGGGAAACTTCGTATTCACCGCAATATCCAAACCAGCAAGTACGGCCAAGCCTCCGCCTAAACTGTGCCCCGCGACAAATAGTTTTTTTGATCTTGATAGCTTGCTCAACTCCCGAATCAATTCATCTCTCGCTGATTGATAAATACAAGTAAACCCACGGTGGGTCACTCCAGCCTTTTTGACAAAAGGATAGGGGACTTGATACAGATCTTGATCAGACTCATTGTCGTTAAACGTGCGGGTTCCTCTAAACGTGACAACGATACTGTCTTGTGACTCGGCTAAAAAACCAAATACCTCCGGCTCCGGAGTCTCAACACCAGCCAATGCTCGAATAGTCGAGTGCTGATGATACCCTTTTGGCAAGACAAGTGAATCTGTTTCAAAGAGCTGATATGCCTGATGGATCATGGCTGCAAGTAATATCGCATCTTCGCTGTTATAAATCCGATCGATCATACAGGTGACTCCCTTTCTGAGTTTCAAGACCGTAAAGGTTTGCAGTTGCCTTGAAACGGAATGCACGTATCGGTATCGGGGCAAAACCCGGGATTTTCCACACAAAGCGATTGGGCATAAGGAGGGTTAAGCTGACTAAGGCTTTGAAAATAGCAGGCGATGCTATCGTTACGGGGAGTATTATTCAGTTGAAACGAGAGCGGAAACTTGTTTTTTACATGTTGATAATAGATACCTTCCTTGGTAAAAGGAGGCGGATACTTTTGATCGGGGAAGGTAGGGAAAGAGTCGTGGACATTTACAATGCGTAGACTACTTACAACGACTTGATTGAAGCGTGAGGCGAATGTAGGGTCCCCAATGCGCGGACTACCATAGGTATAAACGATTGGTTGCCCAAACTTCGTGTTTACCGCAATATCTATAGCTACCAGCACAGCCAGAGCGCCGCCGTAGTTGTGGCCAGTAATAAACAGCTTTTTAGAGGCTGAAAACTGATTTATTTTTCTGACTAACCGATCCCGCGTTGATTGATACAGGCATGTAAATCCACGTGAGGTTCTCCCTGCATCTGTAACAAAAGGATAGGGGACTTGGAGGATGTCATAGGCTGCCAAAAGATCCGCTGGATATGCCGCGTACCCTCTGAAGGCAATGATGATTTCATCTTTTGATTCTGCCACAAAACCATATATATGTTCAGTTGGATTCTCTACGTCAGCAGAAGCTCGAATGGTGTATCGAAGCTGAAAACCTTTGGGTAAGGTAAGCTTCTCTTCAAAATAGAATGGATAAGTCTGATAGCTCATGGCTGCAAGGAAAATGGCAGCGTTACTAGTAAACATGTTGTTTTCGTCCGAGAAAACCATGTATACAAAGTCCTTTCCGAACAAGAATATGTAATGACACTTACCATGAGCCTATGTTTTTATCAGGGAATGCGTGCTTGTATGAAGAAAATATATGACTGCTTATCGGGCTTGTGCCTTCTAAAATGAAACACACTTTCATTCAGTACAAAAATTCTGAGAGAAAGTGTGTTTTTATGTTACGCAAGTTTGCTAGCTTGACGCCCCCATCTACAGAGGCTTTGAGAGGATTTCAATTCCTACATCAATGGTTTTCTCTACTCCCATAAAGGTTAGAATAATTTTTGCCCTATTTTTGTGCTTATCCACTTTTTTGATAATACCTTCCAGCCCTTTTAGGGGACCAGATTCTACGATAACCGTTGAATTTTCCAGATAAACTTTTGAGTAATCGACAACCTCACCGTTCTGCATCAATTGGAGTATCAGAGTGATTTCTTTTTCGTCAATGCTCGAGTAATAAACGCCCTCATCTTGCGAGTAATAACTACCGCTATTTACTAAACGCAAACTTCTAGGAATTTTTTTGATTTTATGGAACATATCGTTGTTCATTTCAGTCTTAATAAGTACATATCCTGGAAAAATATTCTTCATGACATTATTCACAATACCTGACTTTTTCTCAGGAACCAATCTCTTCGGTACAACGGACAATAATGACTGCTCATTAAAATAGAGTCTAAGGTACTTTTGAACGACTTCTTCTTTACCAGATTGTACAAAAATAGCATACCATTTCAAGGTGATTGATCCTTTCATTGTGAAGTAGATTCGTAGCTTGAACGCATTATGCTTCTACGATTTTTGTAGTTGTCCCAAAAAATAGGAATGATTTAGTAGATATCTTTTCGAAAATTGTGGTAGTATACTAAATGTATCCATTTATTCCATAAATTTCAAGAGTTGTTGTGTTACTAGTATGCTTGTATAAATCGGAAGTAAAATCTCTGTGGGAATTTAATCGATGTCTCGGCACGTTAAAGGAACGTAGAGAGGTCATAAGTAGAAACGGTAGTGTGTATATTTATTTGCACACGAACTGGGGAAGCTCTGTCCTTTGGCATAGTAGTAGAACGAGAGAAGGCGGAGATTCGATGCCCAAGGGGTGAATGTTGATTTTACGAGGAGAACGAAAAAGTCATAACAAGCTGTTTCCACAAATTTCTACGAAAGAATTAGTGATAAAAGGAACGGATAGAGAGTTACGTGCCGGCTTGTGCATTGGCTACTTTTCTATTCCCGCAGATTTTTTAAAAACGGTAAAATTTCTGCATCCGAAAGAATTCGAGTACTATTTTACGTTAGAGTTTGAGCGGAGAGTAAAAAGCTACCTGACAGGGAGATATGTCGCCAAAGAAGCCGTTTCGCTTTTGTCAGGAGAAAAATGCTTCGATCGAATATGTATTGAACAGGGCATTCTTCATCATCCTGTCGTGACCCTTCCGAATACACCCAATATCCAAGTGAGCATCACCCACTGTGATGATCTTGCAGCGGCCATTGCTTTTTCGGAAGAACTTCCGATGGGGATTGATATTGAGAGAATAAGCGTTGATCAAAATAAAGTTCTGGAGACGCAAATGACTGCGAAAGAGAGCAACTTGTTTTCTTGCCTGCCTTATTCCTATGAAACGACGCTCACTCTTTTCTGGACAGTCAAGGAAGCGTTATCCAAAATTTTGAAAACAGGCTTAACCACTTCTTTTCACATCTATGAAATAAGCCAAATGGAGGTAAGGGATGGAGTTGTTTTTAGTCTCTTTGAAAACTTTCCGCAATACCGTACAGCATCCTCTATCCTTGGTAGTTATGTGTGTTCGATCACCTACCCGAAAAAGACAGAGTTGAGTGTAACTGTAGTGAAGGATGTACTCCAGGAAATAGAACAATCCATGACAAATTGCTTATAAATTCCCCACTAGCTGTCAATTGACCAGGCTGTGGGGAGTTTTGTTTATAAAAACCTTTCATAAAAGCAAGGGGTGCATCATACATGGAAAAGCCTGTTGTGTTTATGTTTTCTGGACAGGGGTCTCAGTACTATCAGATGGGGAAAGACCTTTTTGAGCAGAATCCGGTATTCCGCAAATGGATGCTCAGATTAGATGAAAAGGTACATTCCCTGATCGGGGAGTCTGTCCTTGCTCAGTTATATGATGACACGAGGCGTCGGGACGACATATTTGATCGCACCCTTTATACGCATCCCGCCATTTTTATGGTGGAATATGCTCTGGCCCAGGTGCTTATGGAGAGCGGAATAAAGCCCGACTATTGTCTAGGGAGTAGTTTGGGGGAATTTGCGGCGGCGGGTGTGTCTGGGATCATGCCTGTGGAAGAATTGCTGCAACTCGTGATTGAACAAGCCACCCTTTACGAAACGTATTGCCAGAAAGGGAGTATGCTTGCGATTCTCCATAATCCCGATTTGTATCATCAAGACCCGCTATTGCATCAAAATAGTGAGTTGGTAGCGGTGAATTTTGATTCACATTTTGTCATTGCCGGGGGCAGTCATCAGCTACAACGCTTGGAGGACTATGTAAAAGGCAAGGGGATAATTTGCCAACGATTACCCGTATCGTATGCTTTTCACTCCGCTTTCATCGATCCGGCTGAACTCCATTATCGGGATGTATTGAAACATAAATCGTTTGGAATTCCCCAGATTCCCTTTGTATCGTGTGTTCGTGGGGAAATCATGAAGGAACTGCCAGGAGACTACTTTTGGCAAGTAGTAAGAAAACCGATGCAGCTTCCTAAAGCTGTCCAAGAGCTGGAGAAACACCAGAGCTACATCTATTTGGATTTGGGACCAGCAGGAAATTTGAGTAATTTTACAAAGCGAAACCTGCGGCATGATTCACAGTCAGAATGCTACTCGATCATCACTCCTTTTAAAAAGGACGGCGAAAATGTCGAGCGCATTAAGCAGCTATTCTCAAAGAAACGTTTGAATACCAATAGAAAGGAAGGCAGAAAAATGACCACATACGTTTTCCCAGGGCAGGGCTCCCAAATAAAAGGAATGGGGGGCTCTCTTTTTGATGAGTTTCCAGAAATAACGGCCAAAGCTGATCAGATATTAGGTTATTCCATCAAAGAGCTATGCCTGAATGATCCGGACAAGCAGTTAAGTAAAACACAGTTTACCCAGCCTGCCTTGTATGTGGTAAATGCCCTTAGCTATCTAAAAAAAGTCAAGGAAACAGGGAAAAATCCTGACTATGTGGCGGGGCACAGCTTGGGTGAGTACAACGCACTTTTTGCATCAGGGGCGTTTGATTTTGAGACTGGGCTACATTTGGTCAAAAAAAGAGGAGAGTTAATGAGTCAGGCCGTCGGTGGGGGGATGGCGGCTGTGATCGGGTTTACTTTGGAGCAAGTGGAACGTGTATTACAAGAAAATAATTTGACCAGCATCGACATTGCCAATCACAATTCTCCCTCCCAATTTGTGATTGCAGGTCGGAAAGAAGATATTGAGCGTGCGAACCCTACTTTTCAGGAAGCGGGCGTAAAGGTATACATACCATTAAAAGTGAGCGGAGCATTCCATTCCCGTTACATGAGTGATGCGATGCAACGCTTTGCGGACTATTTGGATCAGTTTGCGTTTTCCAGTATGACTATCCCGGTGATTTCAAATGTTCACGCAAGACCTTATAAACAGAGCGATGTGAAACGGAATTTGGTTGAACAAATTACAAACCCGGTGAAATGGAATGACAGCGTTCGATATCTACTGGGCTTGGGGGAAAACGAAATAGAAGAAGTCGGCCCTGGTACTGTGCTGACTAAGTTAGTGACTACGATCCGAAATGAAGTTGAGCCGCTAATTGTAAAAGAGGAAGAAGAGAAAGAATCCATTGTACAAGAGGCCAAGTCGGTTTCTAATGCCGTACAGGCGGAAGAGATATCGAACAGCATGGAGCAGCCAAAAGATATTACCGCCTTTTCGCTGGGAAATCAGCAATTTAAACAGGACTACAAATTGAAATATCCCTACCTGGCCGGAGCCATGTACAAGGGAATCTCATCCGAAAAGCTGGTCATTACAATGGGGAAAGGCGGGATGATGGGCTTTTTCGGAAGCGGTGGCTTACAGCTGGATAGAATCGAGCGTGCCATCCAACAGATTCAACGTGAACTACAGCACGGCGAGCCGTATGGTATGAATTTGTTGCATCATCCAAGCGACCCGTCCATGGAAGAAAAAATCGTCGATCTGTATCTTGCTTATCGAGTGAGGGTGATTGAAGCATCTGCATTTATGGCGATTACCCCTGCGCTGATTATCTATCGGGCCAAAGGATTAAAACGGGGGATGAACGGGTATGTGGAGGCGGCAAACAAAATTTTTGCCAAGGTATCACAGCCTGAGGTAGCGGAAGCCTTTTTAAGTCCTGCACCTGAGTACTTGATAGAAAAATTGGTGCAAGAACAGAAAATTACGAGGGAAGAAGCAAGCCTGTTACGAGAAGTTCCGATGGCAGATGAGTTAACGGTGGAGGCTGATTCTGGAGGAAATACCGATCACGGCGTAGCTTCGGCTCTGATGCCAGCGATGATCAGGTTACGAGATAACATGATGCAAAAATACGGATACCGTAAGCCGATCAGAATCGGAGCTGCGGGAGGGATTGGAACTCCTGAGGCTGTAGCGGTCGCTTTCATGCTTGGGGCAGATTATATTGTGACAGGCTCGATTAATCAGTGCACAGTGGAGGCGGCGACCAGCGAGTCGGTGAAGGATTCGTTGCAGGTGGCCAATGTTCAAGACACAGAGTATGCTCCAGCCGGTGAAATGTTTGAAATGGGAGCCAAAATTCAGGTGTTGAAAAAAGGGTTATTCTTTCCAGCGAGAGCAAACAAATTGCACGACCTCTACCGTCAATACAACTCTCTTGATGAAATCGATGAGAAAACAAAGAAACAGCTACAAGAAAAGTATTTTAAACGCAGCTTTGAAGAAGTGTATGAGCAGATGAAAACAACTTGTCCGCCTCAGGAATTGAAAAGAGCGGAACGCACTCCTAAATATAAAATGGCATTACTTTTCAAATGGTATTTTAACCGCTGTTTTGACTGGGCCTTGGATGGAGTGGATAGCTATAAAGTGGACTATCAGATTTACTGTGGCCCTGCGTTAGGTTCTTTTAATCAATGGGTGAAGGGAACGGCTGTTGAAAACTGGAGAGACCGCCATGTTGATCAAATTGGTGAAATGCTGATAAAGGAGACAGCCAGTCTTTTGAATCAGCGTATTTACGCCTTAACAGGTTCAAGCAAATAAAAAAACGACTCTCTAATAAGAAAGGAACTGCGAAAATGAATTTGGAACTAGTAGAATACCACCCTGAAGGCGTTTCAAGCGAAGCGCCTCTTCTTTTTGTGCATGGAGCATGTCACGGAGCATGGTGTTGGGAAAAAAACTTCCTTCCTTTTTTTGCGGATAAAGGCTTTTCTTCCTATGCGCTAAGCCTCCGTGGACACGGTGAAAGTGACGGCTATGAGAATCTTCATTCCTACACACTACAGGATTACGCCGATGATGTTTTGGAGGTGATAGGTCGTCTAAAAAACAAGCCCGTGCTGATCGGACACTCCATGGGCGGAGGAATTGTGCAAAAGATCTTGCACCAGCATCCGGATATAATCTCGGGTACCGTTCTTGTTGCCTCGATTCCCCCTCATGGCGGGATGCGTGACTTATTCCGATTAATGTTCATGAATTTTAAAGAAGCTATGCAATTGTTTACATATAACGACAAAAGAGATGCCTCATTGCTTGCCAATGTCTTTTTTTCCAAGGAGCTGCCGATTGAAAAAAAGGACGAGTGGGTGAAGCTCTTGCAACCCGAATCACTGAAAGCAAGAACCGAGATGAATGGAAAAATTGTTCCCAAAACTATCAGTGCGAATGCTCCAATGCTGGTTCTTGGCTCCAAACAAGATCGGATGATTTCTGAGAAAACAACGCGTCGTATTGGCAAAGCATACGGAATCGAGCCTGTCCTGTTCCAAAATGCCAGTCATGATATGATGCTTGATCCTGAATGGGAAGCGGTTGCTGGCCAGATTTTGGCTTTTTTGAACGAATCTATATCTGAATTGCGGAGGTAGGGAATAACATGGAAGGTTCTTATCAAATCGCAAACATTGCAACGAATGTTGAAGTAGAAATAGAACGTTTGAAATCTCAAGTGGAGTTGTTTTGGGATAAAGAGCTTAAGCATTATATCGAGTTTGGTCTGACAGATGGGATGTCGGTCATAGAGCTAGGCTCAGGGCCAGGATTCGTGATGGAAAAGGTCATGCAGAAGTTTCCGAATGGCAGAGTGACGGGATTGGAGATTGATCCTCTTCTCGTTGATTATTCAAGAAACTATTTGAAACAAAAGCAACCGGATCGATTTGAGATTGTCGAGGGATCGATCATGGAAACGGGCTTACCTAGCGATTCCTATGATTTTGCGATAACGCGACTCGTATTGGAACATTTACCTGACCCAGTGGGTGCGGTTCGCGAAGTGGCGAGGTTGTTAAAAACAGGTGGCAAAGCGATCTTTATCGATAACGATTTCGAGATGCACAT
This sequence comes from Brevibacillus sp. NPDC003359, assembly GCF_042878995.1. Classification (NCBI taxonomy): domain Bacteria; kingdom Bacillati; phylum Bacillota; class Bacilli; order Caryophanales; family Paenibacillaceae; genus Brevibacillus; species Brevibacillus sp. NPDC003359. The sequence continues at coordinate 1,916,465 of NZ_JBIAOR010000001.1, read as the reverse complement.
CATGACCACTCCACATGTACCAGAATTGAGAGAGTTGTATGATGCCTACTGCGCGGCACGCTATGCGGAAGGTGGCAACCCGAAAATTGGTCGTGAATTGCCAACGGTCCTCAAGCAAGGCGGGCTTGAAAAAATAGATTTCGAAGTCATTTGCGCACACAGTGAGCTTCTCGGGTACGAAATGTTTCTAAAGTCGGAGGGCGTAGGCATTCCTGTGCAGTTGGTGCGTGACGGTTATTTATCCAGCAAGGCGTTGGGCAAGCTATCTGTTGCATGGCGAAACATGCTGAATAGTGAAGGACATTCTATTCTCAGACAGCTATACATGGCTGTTGGTGAGAAATCGGTGTAGGAGACAGGGAGGAGTCGAGTATGAAGGTACTTTTTCATTCATTACATGATATTGAAGCCATAGTGAAAGAAGTAATGACCGACTTATTAAAAGATACGACGAATCCCTTGGATTTCGATAAAAACTTTATAGAATTAGGTATCAGCTCGGTATTGTCTGTAGAAATGGTAGAGATGATCAATGGGAAGCTAGGCATTGACTTAGGGATTGAGGTCGTTTTTGATCATGAGAATACCAAGCAACTAGCCACGCACATTTTAGGAAAGTACCAGGAAATCGCTCCGCCAGCAGATCATACCGAGGCCGATAATGGTTCATCGACGATTGCGAGCAAGATCGGTAAAATCATTGCTCAGCTATTGGATACACCTGTAGAAACTTTGAATTTCGATAAAAGTTTCATCGAGCTGGGCATTCATTCTGTGCTGGCTGTCGAATTAGTAGAAGCAATCAATGATGACTTGGGGATTAATCTAGGTGTAGAAGTTATTTTTGATTATACAGAGGTGGGTGAGCTCGCTGAATATATCCCTCTGCAATTTGCGGCAGAGATAGCAGCAGATGACAGCCAAATCCTTCAGACTGTTTCAGCAAATGAAGGGAATCTTTCGGATGATACAGTCAAAGAAATTCGCCACTCCGATATCGCGATCATCGGAATATCAGGCAGGTTTGCTGGCTCGGATTCAGTGGAAGAGTTTTGGGAGCATCTCGCGTCTGGCAACAGTTGTATCGAGGAAATAACGCGCAGTGGTTGGGAAGTGGATCAATATTACGGCGGGCTTCTCAAGGACATTGATCAATTCGATGCATCCTTTTTCAATATTTCGCCTGATGAAGCAAAAAGTATGGACCCTCAACAACGGTTGTTCCTGCAAGAATCCTATAAAGCTTTTGAAGATAGCGGATACGCTACTGAACTGTTAGCCGGGAGAAAAGTAGGTGTGTTTGTTGGGGGACGCAATTCAGACTACAAAGAGAAATCTTTGTTGGCCGAAGGTGTCTCTTCACACACAATGCTAGGCAATGAAATGTCGATGCTAGGAGCAAGACTCTCCTACTTTTTCAATCTCAAGGGTCCAAGTCTTGCTGTAGATACAGCTTGTTCCTCAGCTTTGGTAGCCATTCATTTAGCTTGCGACAGTCTTCGCAGGGGAGAAACCGAAATGGCTCTGGCAGGCGGAGTGGCGATTCACAGCTCCCCTGAATTTTTTGTGATGTCCTCAAAAATGGGCGTGGTGTCACCCGATGGGGCATGCAATACCTTTGACAATCATGCAAATGGCATGGTGTTTGGAGAAGGCGTTGGAGCGGTCGTACTGAAGCCAGTTGCCCAAGCAATGGAAGATGGCGACTATATTTATGCTGTCATCAAGGGCTCGACCGTGAATCAGACAGGAAGATCAAACGGAATTACAGCACCGAGCATGCTTGCCCAAAAAGAATTGATTGTGGATGCCTACGAAAATGCAGGGGTTGATCCTGAGACGATCAGTTATATCGAAACGCATGGGACAGGAACGCAGCTGGGTGACCCTATTGAAGTAAAGGCATTGATTGAAGCATTTCGTTCGTTTACGGATAAAACAGAATTTTGTGCAATTGGATCGCATAAGCCCAACATCGGTCATACCACGATGTCATCGGGACTGGCGAGTTTGTTTAAAGTTGTCATGGCGATGAAATATAAAAAGATGGCTCCGACGATCAGTGTCAAGGAAGTCAATAAGCACATCAAACTGAACGGAAGTCCCTTTTTCATCAACACCGAGCTCAGAGAATGGAATACCGGTGATGCGACTCCGCGAAGAGCAGGTGTGAGCGCTTTGGGCTCGAATGGAACCAATTGTCATCTGATACTGGAAGAGGCGCCAAAGGTACAACCGAAATCAAGCAATCAGCAAGTAGGTGCTTATTACTTGTTCCCGTTTTCAGCTAAGAGCGAGTCAGCTCTCAAGCGAAAAATGGATGAAATGTCCCATTGGTTAGCAAAAGAAGCGGGACGTTTTCACGAACAAGATATTTCCTATACCTTGTTCACAGGGAGAAGTCATTTCTCGCACCGTTGCATGTTTATTGCCAAGGACGTAGATGAATTGCGACAAAAAATCGCGGAAGTAAAAGAAACGGGAACAACTGCTGATTATTTTGTCCATGATGCAACGGATTCCGCGAGAGTAGAAAAGAGCTTGAAAGAGACTGGAGAAAAATTAATTGCAGAAGTAGCAGAGAACAGCTCGGTAACCACCCACGCAAGTAAAGAAAAGCTGTCCATGCTTGCCGATTTATTTGTAAAAGGATACAAGCTGGATTGGAGGTCCTTCTATCAAAAAGGCAGATATACCCGAGTGCCTTTGCCAGTCTATCCATTTAGAGGGGAACGCTATTGGTTGCCCCAAACAAATAGACAGGATCGCTTGCCCAATACCCACCCCGAGCTGTGGAAGGAGATGGACGAGCTTCTCTGTAAACTGTTATGGGGGCAAATGCAGTCCATCGGTTGGTTTGCTGAGAAGAGTGTGAATGTCGCCGACCTCAAGGCAAAAACAGGCGTCCAGCACCGTTATGAGAAATGGATGGAAGAAAGTATGGCGATGTTCACTCGTCATGGCTATCTCGATGGTTATGATGGAAAACAATGCCTGGTGGTTGATCCGACCTTTATTGAGGTACAGCCTGTATGGGAAGAATGGGATCGGCGTAAGGTGGCATGGAAAGAAGATGCCAATCTGGAAGTGCGGATAAGTTTGCTGGAAGCTACGATGAAATCCCTGCCGCACATTGTGACAGGCAAGCGACTTGCTACGGATGTCATGTTTCCAGGCTCTTCTATGGAATTGGTACAAAATATTTATAAAAATAACCCGGTGGCGGATCACTACAATGAAGTGCTCGCACAAACAGTCGCAACCTATGTGGAAGAACGGGTGAAAAAAGATCCTTCTGCAAAAATTCGCATCATAGAGATTGGTGCGGGGACAGGCGGAACAAGCACTTTTGTATTTGAAAAGCTGAAGCCTTATCAGAAGTGTATCGAAGAATATTGCTATACCGACATCTCCAAAGCATTTTTAATGTATGCACAAAAGGAATATGGACCGCATGTTCCGTATCTGACCTATCAGATTTTTAATGTGGAAGCACCATTTGCTGAGCAAGGAGTTCGAGAGGGCTATTACGATCTGGTGATTGCGGCTAATGTGTTGCATGCCACCAAAGACATTCGCAAAACCTTGCGCCACACAAAAGCTGTTTTGCGAGAAAACGGTTTGGTTCTTTTAAATGAAATCAGTAGTAATTCCTTGTTCCTTCATCTGACCTTTGGTCTTTTGGAGGGCTGGTGGCTGTCTGAAGATACGGATGTACGTATTCCAGGTTCTCCTGCCTTAACTCCGGCATTGTGGCAAACGGTTCTGGAAAAAGAAGGATTTCACACGATCTCTTTTCCAGCTCGGGAAACTCATGATCTGGGACAACAGATTGTCATTGGAAACAGCGATGGCGTCCTTCACCCTGATGTTAGTGCCGGAACGAGTGTTTCATCACCTATCGCGCACAAGACTTCACAAAAGGCAAAAGTAGAAGGGAAGCTCTCTTCGCAGCCAAAAACCAAGTACATTCCAAGCCAGTCTGTTGTGACCGAGCAAACGGTGAAGGATTATGTGAAGGATAAGATTATTGAAAAGCTGGTCACCGCATTGGAAGTAGATGTCGATTCGATCGATGTGGATGACGCTTTCAGAGATTATGGATTGGACTCCATTCTTGGCGTTAGATTGGTTCAAGAGATCAATCAAGCTTTGAAGATTGAAATTGAGACGACGATTCTTTTTGATTACAGCTCGGTAAATCAACTTGCCAGCTATATTTTGTCTGAGTACAAAGAAGTCATTGCTCAAGCGTTAGGGCAGAAGATCAGTCTATCCGAGCAGAGTGAAGACTCCGTCTCTGCTATTCAGACTGAAGTATTCATTCAAGCAGCTCCTCTGTTGTCAGAGGAAAAAGTGAGCGTGTCAGAAAAAGCTTCGTTCTCCGCTGAACCCATTGCGATTATTGGAATGAGCGGTACCTTTGCCTCATCGAACAACGCAGATGACTTATGGGATCACTTGGTGAACGGTTCGGATTTACTTAAGAAAGTGACACGCTGGGATTTATCAAAGTACGGCCTGGACGAAGCAGATGGTTTTCAATATGGCGGGCTTGTAGAGAATATTGACTTGTTTGATCCGCTTTTTTTCAACATCTCCGGTTTGGAAGCTGACTATATGGACCCGCAGCAACGATTCTTTTTAGAGGAGTCCTGGAAGGCGTTGGAGGATGCTGGTTATGCAGGGCTAGGCGTGCAAGGAATCCAATGTGGTGTTTACGCAGGATGTGCCAAAGGAGATTACGATCGTCTCGTGGGAGAGAATCCCCCTGCCCAAGCATTCTGGGGAAATATGGAGTCAATCGTGCCTGCTCGGGTTGCTTATCATCTGGATTTGCAGGGACCTGCCGTAACGATTGATACGGCTTGCTCCAGTTCATTGGTAGCGATTCATATGGCGTGCCAAGCCTTGCGGACAGGTGAGGTCGACATGGCATTGGCAGGTGGTGTCTTCATTCAATCTACGCCGGGATTCTATTTGTCTGCCAAGCGAGCGGGGATGCTGTCACCGACAGGACGATGCCATACGTTTGATGAGCGAGCCGATGGCTTTGCTACGGGGGAAGGCGCTGGTGTGGTTGTACTGAAACGACTCTCGGAAGCTATCGCTTGCGGTGACCATATTTATGGTGTCATTCGAGGCTCGGGAATCAATCAGGATGGTACGACGAATGGGATTACTGCGCCGAGTGCGAAATCTCAGGAGCGCTTGGAACGCAATGTCTACGATACATATGACATCAATCCTGAGCAGATTACGATGGTAGAGGCCCATGGAACAGGGACCAAGCTGGGAGATCCGATTGAGTATCAAGCGCTGACTCGCGCTTTTCGAGCATATACGGATAAAAAAGAATTTTGTGCGATTGGATCGATCAAGACGAATATTGGTCATACGCAGATCGCAGCAGGCGTTGCAGGGGTCATCAAAACCCTTTTGTCATTAAAACACAAACAAATAGCGCCATCCCTGCATTTTGAAGAAGGGAACGCCAACATTAAGTTTGCAGATAGTCCGTTTTATGTGAATACAAGCCTGAGGGAATGGTCAGTGGAGTCGCATGCCAAACGTTGTGCCGCGATCAGTTCCTTTGGAGCCAGCGGTACAAATGCGCATATGGTCATCGAAGAGGCACCACAGGTAGAGTGGAGTCATGGGAAAAAGCCGGGCTATTTGCTTGTGCTGTCGGCGCGTACTTTTGAACAGTTACGTCAGCAGGTTGCCCAATTGCTTTCGTTTTGTGAAAAAGCACCGGAGACGGATTGTGGAAATATGAGCTATACGCTGTTAGTAGGCAGAAAGCATTTCCATCACCGCTTCTCTTGTATGGTTCAGAATACAGCCGAGCTCGTTCAGCTTTTGAAAAAGTGGCTGGAAACAGGAAAAGCATCGCAGGCTTTTGTTTCCGAGTTAAATGAAAAAGACCATCGTGAGCAAACCGCATTGAAACGTTACGGAAATCAAAGCATCGAGAATCTGCATGTGACGAGTCAGGCGAGTGAATATTTGGAACAGTTGTCTGTGATCGCGGAATTGTTTGTGCAGGGATATGGATTAGATTATGACAAGCTGTTTGCGAACGATCAGTATTCTCGTATTTCTCTTCCCACGTATCCTTTTGCCAAAGAACGCCATTGGGTACTTGAGAGTGAAACGAAAGCAAATGCAAGGGTAACGGCCAATGCAACCACAGCGTCCGTGATCCATCCCATGCTGCATCAAAACACTTCTACTTTTTCCGAGCAACGGTTTAGTTCCACCTTCACGGGAAAAGAGTTTTTCTTGGCAGATCACGTAGTCAAAGGGCAGCGGGTGTTACCGGGAGTTGCCTATCTGGAGATGGCAAGGACCGCGATAGAGCATGCTGTAGGAGAGATCGGGCACGGGGATACAGCGATGAAACTACAGAATGTCGTATGGGCTCGTCCGATCGTTGTAGGGGATCAGCCTGTTCAGGTACATACGGGTCTCATTCTCGAAGAAGATGGTGAGGTATCCTACCAAATCTATAGCGAGACAGAGGGCAGTGATGCCGAACTCGTGGTACACAGCCAAGGAAATGCTGTGCTTACTCCTCTTTCGGAGTTGCAAATGCTAGATTTGCCCGTTTTGCAGGAGCAGTGCCGCGAGCAGGTGATTTCATCCGAGGAATTCTATGAGTTCTTCAGCGCGATTCAGATTGATTATGGATTCGGACATAAAGGAATAGACAAAGTATATGTCGGGCCTGGACAAGTCTTGGCAAAGCTTGTTCTACCGATATCAGTCAAAGGCTCAGAGGATCAGTATGTCTTGCATCCAAGCTTGATGGATTCAGCTTTACAGGCATCTGTGGAGTTGACACTCTCTTCCCGCCACGTGATGTCGTCCGACAGTATGGCAAAACGTAAGCCGGTGATGCCTTTTGTTCTGGAAGAGATGGAAATCATCAGTCCGTGTACCTCTGAGATGTGGGCATACGCTCGCTACAGCAAGGGCAGCCAGGCAGGGGATAAGGTAGAAAAATACGATATCGATCTATGTGACGACACAGGAACGATTTGTGTACGGATGAAGGGATTCACATCTCGTGTACTGGAAAGAGAGATTCAAACAGATCGTACAGCAACGAATGCGCCAGTTGAGACCTCCAGCGAATCGCTGATTGGAACCATGCTGCTCAGCCCCGTATGGGAAGAGGTTGTGATGGACCGTGGTTCTGCAACTCCACTTGCAAGCGATCATATTTTGCTTGTTTGTGCAGATGACGAGAATCGAAGCTTTGTTCAACAACGCTATCCTGGGGCATCTGTTATGGAGATTACGCCCGCAGAAAGTATTGATGAAATAGCAATTAAGCTGGAGCAGTTTGGTTCGATTGATCATATCATCTGGATTGCGCCATGGATAGATTTGGAATACCTAGCAGAAGAGGGACTCATCATCGAGCAGGAGCGCGGTGTATTTCATGTGTTTCGCTTGTTAAAAGCCATGCTCAAGCTGGGCTACGGTACCAAGGAAATAGGATGGAGTCTCGTAACCTTCCAGACCCAGCCGATTCATCAAAACGATGCGGTCAACCCTATTCATGCGAGTCTTTATGGATTAGTCGGTTCGATGGCAAAAGAATACGCAAACTGGCGTATCCGACTTGTTGATCTGGAAGCTGGTCGTGCTTGGCCAATGGAGGAGGTTTTCACACTTCCGCCAGATGGCGAGGGAAATGCAGCGGTTTATCGCGGAGGGAAATGGTATCGTCAGGAATTACTTCCATTGCGTCATCCGCAACTGGAGCAGGCTTCCTACAGACAGGGTGGCGTCTATGTTGTGATTGGAGGCGCTGGCGGTATTGGCGAAGTATGGAGCGAATACATGATCAGCACGTATCAAGCGCAAATCATCTGGATTGGTCGCAGAGAAAAGGATACAGCGATCCAAGCCAAAGTGGATCGACTTGCCAAGCTCGGACCTGCTCCCGTCTATATTGCGGCGGATGCGACGAATCGCAAGTCCTTGTATTTTGCCTATGAAGAGATCAAAAAACGGTATAAACAAGTAAACGGAGTCATTCATTCCGCGATTGTTCTGCTCGATAAAAGTCTCGCGAACATGGACGAAGAGCGCTTCCGTGCTGGACTTTCGGCAAAGGTAGATGTTAGCGTGCGGATTGCGCAAGTATTTGATCGGGAGCCGTTGGATTTTGTCTTGTTCTTCTCATCGATCAACTCATTTACCAAGTCGCCTGGGCAAAGTAATTATGCATCTGGTTGTACGTTTAAAGATATATTCGCGCACCAGCTATCGTTACATAGCCTCAGTGCTGTGAAGGTGATGAATTGGGGATACTGGGCGAACGTAGGAATTGTTGCTTCCAAGGATTATCAAGAGAGGATGGCACAGGCAGGATTAGGTTCCATTGAACCTCCCGAAGCGATGGCAGCTTTGGAAAACCTGCTTGCTGGACCGATGAATCAAGTCGCGTTGGTGAAAACAACGAAATCACAGGCCATGCTCAAGGTAAACCCGGATGAATCGATTCACATCTATCCAGAAAAACTGGTATCGCAAATCGAAAGTGTCAAGAATGATATGCCGAAACTAGAGTTTTCGTCACAACGCAGACAATCTGAAATGGAGGCTTATAAATGAATACGATGGATAAGCTTCTCGGTGAACTACTCTATGGTCAATTACAGTCAATCGGGCTGTTTACGGTAAAAAAACAAACAATAGCAGAACTCAAATCCAAATTGCATGACAAATACGGCAAATGGCTGGAAGAAAGTATAGCCGTTCTCGTGCAAAGTCATTACGTTGCGTGCGATGGAGAGTTTTTCATCGCAAACGATACCACCCCTATCGATCTTGATACAGCATGGAAAAACTGGGAGGAAGAAAAAAGAGCTTGGCTCAGTAACCCTAATAGCAAAGCTCAGGTGAATCTGGTAGAGGCAACCATGCGTGTACTGCCAGAGATTCTAACGGGAAAAAATCCAGCTACAGAGATCATGTTCCCTCATTCTTCGATGGAATTGGTGGAAGGGATATATAAACACAACAAGGTTGCGGACTACTTTAACGAAGTGCTCGCTAATACGATTGTTACCTATGTGAAGCAACGTACGAAGCAAGATGCTTCTGCACGGATTCGAATTTTGGAAATCGGGGCAGGTACAGGTGGAACCAGTGCGATCGTACTGCCAAGGCTACAACCTTTTCAAAAGCATATTGAGGAATATTGTTATACCGATATTTCGCAAGCCTTTTTACTTCACGCCGAAAAAGAATATGGAGCCGAAAATCCATTTCTCACGTATCGGATTTTTAACGTGGAAAAGCCTGTTGAGGATCAGGGGATCGCTGCGGGTGCCTATGATCTGGTGATTGCAACAAACGTGCTGCATGCTACTAAAAATATTAGCCAAACCTTGCTCCACGCAAAAACAGCTTTACAGAAAAATGGCTTGCTTCTTCTGAATGAGTTGACCAGCAATACCTTGTTTGCTCACTTGACGTTTGGCTTGCTGGACGGTTGGTGGCGCTATGATGATTCAGAATCGCGCATTCCCGGCTGCCCTTTGTTAACGGTTGAAACATGGCAAAAGGTGTTGAAGAAGGCAGGATACCGATCTGTTTTCTTGCCAGCAGAAGAGGATCTGGATTTATGCCAACAGATTATTGTTGCAGAAAGCGATGGCGCTATTCGTCGTAGCAACCAACCGAAGCAGTCGGCGGTTACGGTTGCGTATTCGTCTGTAAAAAAGCAAGCCCCAAAGTTAAAGGCGATGCCACTCAAAAAACAAGTGCCTGTACGCACAACACCAGCGAAAAAGACAGGCAAAGTCACTGAGGCATTGCTTCGCGAAAAAAGTACGGCTTATATAAAAAGGCTAATTGGTGAAACGCTTAGAATACCGACCCATCAGATTAAATCATCTGCCCCATTAGAGCAATATGGGATTGATTCTATTCTGGTTGTGCAATTGACCAATTCGCTTCGCAAAGATTTTGCAAATATGAGCAGTACGATATTTTTCGAATATCAAACGATTGATGCTTTGGTAGAGTATCTCATAGAGACGCAAAAGGAAGCATTGATCAAGGTAATAGGATTCGAAGCACAGGAAGCAGTTGAGGAAACATACCAAAATGAGCTAGAGAATGAGGAGGTGACCACCTCTGCTTCATCGGCGTACACCGATCTCCCTATGAGAAAAGCGCGACGCTTTTTATCCGTTCGCGAGCAAGAAAGCAAGGAATCCATTTCGTCTTCCTCTGTAGTTCGGGATGTGGCGATCATCGGTCTTTCCGGGCGTTATCCTCAGGCGAAAAATGTGGATGAATTCTGGAATCGTTTAAAAGAGGGGAAAAACTGCATTTCTGAAATCCCTAAGGATCGCTGGGATTGGAAGAACTATTTTGACGAGGAAAAAGGCAAAAAGGAATCTATGTATACAAAATGGGGCGGATTTATCGAGGATATTGATAAATTCGATCCCTTATTTTTTCAAATCTCTCCTAAAGAAGCCGAGGGGATGGACCCGCAAGAACGGTTATTTTTACAAGAAGCATATGCGAGTATCGAGGACGCTGGATATACGCCTACAACTCTGTGCGAAAGCAGAAAAGTAGGCGTTTTTGTCGGCGTGATGAATGGTAATTATTCGACGGGAGCCACTTATTGGTCGATCGCGAATCGACTGTCTTATCTATTAAACTTTCAAGGTCCTAGCGTGGCGGTGGATACCGCGTGCTCTGCTTCTCTCACAGCGATTCATTTAGCCTTGGAAAGCTTGTACAGCGGTACAAGCGATTGTGCAATCGCAGGGGGAGTCAATCTTATCGTCGATCCCGCCCACTATATGAAATTGTCAGCCTTGACGATGCTCTCTCCGACGAATCAATGCAAGTCCTTCGGTGATCAAGCGGACGGCTTTGTGGATGGAGAGGGAGTAGGAGCTATCGTCTTGAAGCCTTTGGATAAGGCGATAGCTGATGGTGACCATATTTACGGGGTCATCAAAGGAAGTATGATGAATGCCGGTGGGAAAACGAATGGCTATACCGTCCCTAATCCGCAGGCGCAAGCGCAGTTAGTGGCGGATGCCCTACAACGTGCCAAAGTTCATGCAAGAACGGTTAGTTATCTGGAAGCACACGGAACAGGGACGGAGCTTGGAGACCCGATCGAGGTGGCTGGACTTACTCGCGCTTTTGAAAAAGACACCCAGGACAAACAGTTTTGCGCATTGGGATCGGCGAAGTCCAATATTGGACATTGTGAGAGTGCGGCAGGGATTGCTGGGGTAACGAAAATATTATTGCAGCTGAAGCACTCCCAACTGGTGCCTTCTTTACATTCGAGCACACTTAATCCCAACATTGATTTCAGCAAGACTCCGTTTGTGGTTCAGCAAGAGTTGGCGGAATGGAAACGGCCGATCGTTGAGATCAATGGCACACCCAATGAATATCCACGGATTGCAGGGATTTCCTCGTTTGGTGCAGGGGGAAGCAATGCCCATGTGATTATTGAAGAATATATTCCTGAAGTCAAACAGCAATCCAGTAGGAAGATCACGCCTCAGAACCCGGCGATTATTGTGTTGTCAGCAAAGAATGCGGAGAGGCTGTTTGAGAAAGTACAGCAGTTGTTAGCTTTTATCCAGGGAGACTCCTTATCTGATGCGAGCTTAGCCGACATGGCGTACACGCTTCAGGTAGGACGTGTAGCCATGGAAGAGCGTCTGGCAGTCCTTGCAGGTTCTGTGAAGGAGCTGGAACAAAAGCTAACAGCCTTTGTAGAAGGACAAGAGCATATTGCTGAATTGTACCTTGGTCAGGTAAACCGAAATCAGGAAATGCTGGATATTTTGACGTTCGATGATGAAGTAGAAGAAACGATTGCGAGATGGATGGAACGCGGTAAATACAGCAAGCTTCTCGACCTGTGGGTGAAGGGCTTACATATCGATTGGAACAAGCTTTATCAAGAAGAGCAACCTCGTCGTATCAGTTTGCCGACGTATCCTTTTGCCAAGGAATCTTACTGGATCGAAGCCAAGTCTGCTAGCAGAAGTGAAGGGGTGGGTTCGATACATCCTTTCTTGCATCAAAATACATCCGATTTCTTGGAGCAGCGGTTTAGTTCTACCTTTACGGGACAGGAGTTTTTCCTGAGTGACCATGTCATCAAGGGACAACGAGTCTTGCCAAGTGCGGCTTATCTGGAGATGGCACGGGCAGCGATTAAGCTGGCGACGGGAGTCATGGATTCTGGGCAAGAATTCGAAGGGCTTCGCTTTAAAAATGTGGTCTGGACTCAACCTTTGGTTGTTGGGTCAGAACCTATTCAGGCACATATTGAACTCTACCCTGAGGCTAATGGTGAGATTGTTTACGAGATTTACAGCGATAGCATGCAAGACCAGAAGGAAGCGACGGAAATTGTACACAGCCAGGGAAGTGCCGTGTTGTGTTCCATTTCAGATATTCCAGCTTTTGATCTCACCGCAGTGCAGGAACAGTGCAACCTAAGCACACTCAGCGCTGAACAATGCTACGATGTTTTCAAAAAGATGGGAGTCGACTATGGGCTTGCCCATCGTGGGATTGAGCAGATTTTGATCGGTCAAGGGCAGGTGTTGGCGAAGCTGTCTCTGCCTTCTTCCGTGGTGAAGACCCAAGAACAATTTGGTCTGCATCCGAGCTTGCTCGACGCAGCTCTCCAAGCATCAATAGGCTTGATGATGGCAACTGGTGATTTTGGGCTGATTCTTCCCTTCGCTCTTGAGGAATTGGAGATCGTAGGCGCATGCTCCGCTACCATGTGGGCACTCATTCATTACAGTGAGGGCAGTAAAGCTGGAGATAAAGTGGAGAAATTTGATATCGACTTGTGCGACGAGAGCGGGAATGTCCGTGTGCGGATGAAGGGTTTTTCTACGCGCAAGATCGCAGGCGAATCTGCTGGACTGGGAGTAGGAGAGTCAAAATTCGCCGATGATTTTATCCAGCCATCCGCTGATAAGGCGGTAGTCGGGGAACAACGATTCGATACGGAACATGCAACCCATTATTTTAAAAGGCTGCTTTCCTCCGTCATCAAATTGCCAGCAAATAAAATGGAAGCAGACGCCTCGTTGGAAAAATACGGTGTCGATTCCATTGTGGCGATGCAGATGACCAAGGAGCTGGAAAAGATATTTGGATCGTTACCAAAAACGCTATTTTTTGAATACCAAACGATAAAAGAACTGACTGGATATTTCCTTGAAAACTATCGTGAAAAGCTGATGAGCATCCTGGGGATGGGGGAAAATGCGGAAGCCCTCCTCACGCAAGAACCAGAAGCAACGATTGTGGACGAGAGGACAGCACAGACCGAGCGTAGGAGCAAAAAACGCAAGTCTCACCGTTTCGCGTCACTGCGCATGGAAACCCAACGAGAAAAAGGAGCGTTGGACATTGCCATTATTGGTGTTTCTGGACGCTATCCGCAAGCCTGGAATGTTCAAGACTTTTGGAAAAATCTGCGCGACGGCAAGGATTGTATTACCGAAATTCCAAAAGACCGTTGGGATCACAGCCAGTACTTTGATGAAGCGAAGGACAAGGCCGGTAAATCGTATTCCAAATGGGGCGGGTTCATAGAAGGTGTCGATCAATTCGATCCACTGTTCTTCCATATTTCCCCACGGGAAGCAGAGCTGATGGACCCACAGGAGCGGTTATTTTTACAGTGTGTCTATGAAACGATAGAGGATGCAGGGTATACGCGTGATGCTCTTGGCAGGCACGAAGGCTTGGGAGGTAGTGTAGGTGTTTACGTAGGTGTTATGTACGAGGAATACCAACTGTATGCGTCCGCTGAACAGGCGTTGGGCAGAGCGCTTACGATTGCGGGAAGTCCGGCTTCCATAGCTAACCGTGTCTCCTATTTTGGCAATTTCCACGGTCCGAGCATGGCGGTCGATACCATGTGTTCTTCTTCGTTGACGGGGATTCATTTAGCGTGTCACAGCTTGCAGCGCGGTGAATGTGAGGTTGCGATCGCAGGTGGTGTGAATGTTTCTATTCATCCAAATAAATATCTGTATTTGTCGCAGGGCAAGTTCGCCTCCAGCAAAGGAAGATGCGAAAGCTTTGGGGAAGGCGGCGACGGATATGTACCTGGCGAAGGAGTCGGAGCGGTATTGCTCAAACCTTTGGCGAGAGCAATCGCTGATGGAGACAACATCTATGGTGTGATCAAAGGAAGCGCCATTAATCATGGGGGAAAAACGAACGGTTATACGGTTCCGAATCCTCAAACGCAATCAAGGGTGATTCGTCGGGCTTTTGAAGAGGCAGGAATTCACCCGAGAACGGTCAGCTATATCGAGGCGCATGGTACGGGGACTTCCTTGGGGGACCCTATTGAAATTGCTGGATTGACGAAGACTTTTCAGGAATATACGAAGGAGAATCAGTTCTGCGCGATTGGTTCGGCCAAGTCAAATATCGGGCATGGTGAGAGTGCGGCAGGGATAGCAGGGTTGACCAAGATATTGCTGCAAATGAAATATAAGCGGTTAGTTCCATCCCTTCATTCCCATACCCTTAACCCGAATGTTGATTTCAGCAAGACTCCATTTGTGGTGCAGCAAGAACTGGCGGAATGGAAGCGACCCGTGATTGAAATCAATGGGGTAACGAGAGAATATGCAAGGATTGCGGGGATATCTTCCTTTGGTGCGGGAGGGGCAAATGCTCATCTCGTCATTGAAGAATACATCGAAGAGGAACACCGCCCACAAATCAGCATCTCGGCAAAAAATCCAGCTGTCATCGTATTGTCAGCGAAGAATAAAGACCGTCTTCGGGAGCAGGTGCAGCGGTTGTTGTCTGCTATTCGGGAGCAACTCTTTACGGATAACGAACTAGCTGAGATTGCCTACACGCTCCAAGTAGGACGTGAAGCGATGGAAGAGCGGTTCGCTGTGATCGTCAAGTCGATCGCTGAGCTTGAAGCGAAGTTAACGAATTATTTGGAAGATGAGGATGATATCCAAGACCTGTTCACGGGTCAGGTAAAGCGGAATAAAGAAACGATGGATGTTTTCGCCGCAGATGAGGATTTGCAACAGGCAATCGATACATGGATCACCAAAGGGAAATACGCAAAAATCTTGCAGATGTGGGTACAGGGACTGATTTTTGACTGGAACAAACTCTATGGGAATACGAAGCCTCGTCGAATCAGTTTACCTGCTTATCCTTTTGCAAGAGAGCGCTATTGGCTGCCAAAGATGGAGTCACAAGCAACTAGTCTTATCGCAGCAGGATCCCTGGCTACCCTTCATCCCATGCTGCATCAAAATACGTCTACACTTTCAGAACAACGGCACAGCTCGACATTTACAGGGCAGGAGTTTTTCCTTAGCGATCATGTCGTGAATGGGCAAAAGGTCTTGCCTGGGGTAGCTTATCTGGAGATGGCACGAGTGGCTGTAGATTTGGCAGCAGGTGTCCTGCCTGATAACCAGTCGGCGATTCAGCTTAAAAATATCGTATGGGCGAAACCAGTTATTGTGGAAGATGCACCTATCCAAGTACACACGGGACTATACCCGGAAGAGAATGGTGAAATCGCTTTTGAAATCTACAGCCAGTCAAGTGAAGCTCAGGAGAATGTAGTAGTACATAGCCAGGGAAGAGCGGTACTACTATCAGCTATGGAAGCGCCAATTCTCGACCTTTCTGCAATTCAAGCACAGTGCACAGCGCATAGTTATAGCGCTAGCCATTGTTACGAAACATTTCATGCGATCGGACTGGAATACGGTCCATCACACCAAGGGATTGAGAAGCTATTTGTCGGGTCAGACCAAGTGCTGGCGAAGCTGATCTTGCCATCCACTGTTACGGATACAGCAGGAAAATTTGGACTCCATCCGACTATCATGGATGCTGCCTTACAGGCATCGCTTGGTTTCATGATGAGTGCTTCCGACCTTCAGCCGTCTCTGCCTTTTGCATTAGAACAATTGAACATTTACAGTGATTCTACAACGGCTGTATTGGCGTTGGTTCGATACAGTACCGGCCATGCAACTACGCAAAAAGTGCAGAAGCTCGACATTGATTTGTGTGATGAGCAAGGCAAGATTTGCGTAAGCATGAAGGGATTCACAACTAGGGTGCTCGAAGGTGAAAAATCTGCCGGAGTTGTACAAGGCAGCAAAGGTACAGGGGAATCAGGAAAAATCACGAGTACGCTGATGCTTCAGCCTGCTTGGATCGAACAAGCCATTCCTAAGGAAACCAAAGCCCCTGAATATGAACAACATGTGGTGATGCTCTGCGAACCAGGGGAAATTTCCTGGGAAAGCATTCAAACTCAGATAAACGGAGCGAGATTCCTTGTGCTGCATTCCGATCAGCAAGGCGTAGCGGAACGATTCCAAGCGTATGCTGTTCAGGTGTTTGAAGAAATAAAAGCCCTTCTTCAAGCAAAACCAAAGGGGAAGGTGCTAATTCAAATCGTTACTCCTCTCCGATCGGAACAACGGTTATTCGCTGGAATAGCTGGTCTCTTGAAAACGGCACAGATCGAAAACCCGAAAGTAATCGGACAGCTGATCCAAATCGATTCCATTGAAGACTCAGAGGGATTGGTGGAGAAGCTAAAAGCAAACAGCCTTTGCCCAACAGACAGCCAGATTCGCTATCAGTCAGGGAAAAGATATAGTGCGGGATGGAGTGAAGTTGCAGCTCCACAGCATGAAGAAAGCATGCCGTGGAAAGACAACGGGATTTATTTGATCACGGGTGGAGCAGGTGGTTTGGGACTTATTTTTGCCGAAGAAATGGCTGAGAAAGCCCATGGCATCACCTTGATTTTGACGGGACGCTCTTCGCTTAGTGAAGCGAAGCAAGCAAAGCTTCGCAAGCTTACGGACAACGGGACAAGAATCGAATACCGCCAAGTGGATGTAACGCAGAAACAGGCTGTGGAGGATTTGATCCAAAGCATTCGATCAGAGCTTGGCGATCTTCACGGCATCATTCACAGCGCGGGCGTGACTCGAGACAACTTTATCCTGAAGAAAACCAAAGAAGAGGTACAAGCAGTTCTCGCGCCAAAAGTTGCGGGACTCGTTCATTTAGACGAAGCGACGAAGGGGCTGAATCTGGATTTCTTTGTGCTCTTTTCTTCAGCGGCAGGAAGCTTGGGGAATATGGGCCAAGCAGATTATGCTACGGCCAATGCCTTTATGGATAACTACTCCGCTTACCGCAATGAACAGATCGCGCTAGGCGAACGGCAAGGGCAGACCCTCTCCATCAATTGGCCTTTGTGGAAAGAGGGCGGAATGCAGGTAGACGAAGAGACAGAAAAGAGATTGTGGGATGACCTTGGCATGGTTGCTATGCAGACGGCTTCGGGTATCCACTGCTTGTATCGGGGATTAGCTTCTGGACAAGATCAGTTGATGGTAATGGAAGGCGATCTTGTGCGGATGAAGCAACAGCTGATGGGGGCCTCTGTGACCTTAGTGACACCAACAGCTCATTCGAACAGCATGCAAAGCGAGGTTCATGCGTCTTTGCTGAAAATGGTCGCTGATTTACTCAAGGTTGATAGAGGGGATATTGAAATCCACGCCGAGTTCCATGAGTACGGCTTTGACCAGATTAAGCTGACCGAATTTACAAACAAGCTGAATCAAGCCTATGGGCTGGAACTTACTCCGACTGGATTGGTAGAGTACCCGACGCTTTTTGCTGTCTCGCAACACTTGATGGATGTCTACCAAGATAGATTCAAACAACAGTTCCAGCCAGCAGAGATCGCAAATACTTTTGCAAAAACAGAGAATGCACAGCCTGTTTCCGTTGCGCAACAAGATGGGCTTCGGGAAAAAGTAAGGGAGTATCTGAAAAAGGAAATTTCTGCTGTTATCAAGCTCCCAGCTTATAAAATCGATGAGGATGCTCCGCTGGAGAAATACGGGATCGACTCGGTCATGGCGATGCAATTGACCAATCAATTGGAGAAAGCATTTGGTTCGCTGTCGAAAACGTTATTCTATGAATACCAAAACATAGAAGAGTTGACAGGCTATCTTTTGGCGCATTATCGAGACAAAATCATCGAAATCATGGGAGCTGGGAAAACAGCAGAGGCAAGTGCAGTAGAGAATGTTGCTAATGTACCGGATACTGCTGACTCCATAACAGAGCATCGCCGTCGTTTCTCACGGTTTGTTACGCGTGAGCAGACAAATAAACAAACAACATCTGACCGAGACATTGCCATTATTGGTGTGTCTGGACGATATCCGCAGGCTTCCAATGTACAAGAGTTCTGGAACAATTTGCGGGACGGCATGGATTGCATTACAGAAATTCCGCAAGAGCGATGGGATCACAGCTTGTATTTTGACGAGGCTAAGACCAGTCAAGGAAAAGCATACAGCAAATGGGGAGGATTCATAGACGGTGTCGATCAATTTGACCCGCTCTTCTTCCAGATTTCTCCACGGGAAGCGGAAATGATGGACCCTCAAGAACGCCTTTTCTTGGAAACCGTGTGGAATCTACTCGAAGAAGCAGGACACACGCGAGAGGTATTACAACGTCAATATGATAATAGGGTCGGCGTCTATGTAGGGGCAATGTATCAGCCGTATCACGCATTTGATACAGATATGGAAAAGGCTTCTATCATTTCTCTCTCTTCCTACCATTCGATTGCCAACCGAGCCTCTTACTTCTTTAATCTGCAAGGTCCAAGTATGGCAATTGATACAGCGTGTTCTTCATCCGCCATTGCCATTTATCATGCCTGCGAAAGCTTAATTAAAGGAGAAAGCTCACTTGCTATCGCTGGTGGAGTGAATGTTTCGATCCATCCTAAGAAATACCTAGGCTTAAGTCAGGCCCAAATGATTGGAAGCCACGCAGACAGCAGAAGCTTTGGAGATGGAGACGGATATTTACCAGCAGAAGGCGTAGGTGCTGTATTATTAAAGCCTTTAGCCAAAGCGATTGAAGATGGAGATTCCATCTTAGCCGTCATCAAATCAGCCGCGACCAATCATGGAGGACGTACCAATGGATTTTCCGTGCCGAATCCGAATGCACAAGCGCAATTGATGGAAGAAAATTTTGCTAGAGCGGGCATTGATCCACGGACGATCAGTTACGTGGAATCCGCCGCGAATGGTTCGCTGTTGGGAGACCCGATTGAGTTGAAGGCGTTAACGAATGCTTTTTCGAAGCAGACGGACGATGTTCAGTTTTGTGCGATTGGATCGGTGAAATCGAATATCGGTCACGCCGAGGCAGCTTCTGGTATTTCTCAACTGACAAAGGTGATCTTGCAGCTACAGCATCAGGAATTGGTTCCATCGATAAAAGCGGAGCCGTTGAACCCGCATGTCGATTTTGCAGAAACGCCTTTTTATCTGCAAAAAGATCGACAAAAGTGGAACCGACCAGTGGTGAGAATCAATGGAGAAGAACGAGAGGTTCCACGCCGTGCTACGATTAGTTCGTTTGGAGCAGGCGGGTCAAATGCTCATTTGATCCTGGAAGAATATATTCCGCCGCAGACTGAGATGAAATCCATTTCTTCTGCCACTTCATCTCAGATCGTGGTTTTCTCGGCAAAAAATACTGAGCGATTGCGTGCCGTTGCCGAGAAGATGCTTGCATTTGCCAAGCAGCAAGCGTTTTCCTTGGCGGATTTTGCCTATACGATTCAAGTGAAACGAGAAGCCATGGAATGCAGGTTGGCTATGGTGGTTCACGATCGAGATGAACTGATTCATGGATTACAGGCGTATTTGGAAGCAGTCGATCAAGGCAGCGAACCAAATACATGGATTCCTATCTATACAGGAGATCTCGAAGAAGACCAGGCAGCAGTGAGAAATCTTCTTTCAGGCAAGGTAGGAGATACGGTGTTGCAGGTTCTTTTAGCAGAAAACAATCTGGAAAAGCTAGCCCTTCATTGGACGCAGGGAGGCAAAATTCCTTGGGAATCCTTGCATGTACAAGAGCGTCGCATGATATCTCTGCCTACCTATCCTTTCGCCAGAGACCGCTATTGGCTCTCCAGTTCTGAGGGTGAGGAGCAGCAGCTTGGAACTGAATCGATTCGTCCACCTATGGAAAAAGCGACGTTAGCGATTGATATCAACTCTGACAGCCCAACTGAGGAAAACATACAGCGCGATATGGCACATTTTCTCTCACGGGAATTACACCTTTCTGAAGGGCAAATCAAGATTAACAAATATTTCTTGGACTATGGCATGGACTCGATCATGGTTACCAAGCTGATTCGTCATTTAGAGCAGCGCTGGAACATCAAAATCAAAGGGCGGGAAGTGCTGGAGAACCCGACGATGAAGTCTTTGGCTCATCTACTTGCCTTAAAAATAAGAGAGTTGAGTCATAAAGAGATCGCTTCCACTACAGATGTAGAAACAACGTCTCAGGCTCGCGGTGAACGGACGGAGAATCTGTTGCAAAAATTCAAAGAGGGCCTGCTAAGTTTAGAAGAGATCGAACAGTTAATCGACAAAGGAGGGATTATATGATGCGACGGGAAATTCTCATGGCTTACAAAGAAGGGAAGCTGTCTGCTGAGCAAGTCCAAGAGAAGCTTCTGGAGCTGGAAACCCCATCGTTTACAAGTCCTCTGTCCGTCGGGCAGCAAGGATTGTGGATGTTGCAAAAAATGTCTCCTACCATGAGTGCTTATAATGTTCCGTTATGCTTTTGCATCCGCCAGAAATGGGACGTAGCGTTATTTAAACAAGCTTGCTCCCTTGTGCGAAAACAGCATCCGATTTTACAGAGTTCGATTATGGAAGAGCATGGTGTTCCATATCTGCTTCAACGCCTGGAGCAATCGCTTGCCATTGAGCAGGAGGACATCACACACCTAACGTCTCAGGATGTTTTGCCGTATCTCAGGAAAAAAGTAAAAGAACCCTTTTCATTGGAAAAGGGTTCTTTGCTTCGCGTTCATCTACTGTCACGCGCAGAAGAAGAGCATTTTGTCCTGATTACGATTCATCATATGATATTTGACGGACATTCCTCCGTGCTATTACTACAAGCATTAGTCCATACATATATCGAGCTGGTGGAAGGAAAACAGCCAAACGTAACACCAAATTCAACCGCTTACGCTGACTTCGTAAAGTGGGAACAGGACATGATGGCGAGCGCGGATGGTGGGGAACATCGATCTTACTGGCTGGAGCAATTGTCAGGGACGCTACCACAACTGGAGCTTCCTGCCGATCGTCCGCGTTCTTCTGTCCCAAGCTTTGAGGGGCAGGTTTTTACGCACGCATTTTCACGAGAATTGAGTCAGCAGGTGAAAAAGCTCTCCAAACATTACCGTATGAACCCATCTGTTCTCTTGTTAGGAATATTTAAAGCCTTATTGTATCGCTATACAGGGCAAACAGATGTGATTGTAGGCATGCCGACGATGGGACGTCCAGAAGAGAAATTCGATTCTCTGATCGGTTATTTTGTCAATATGATCCCCATCCGCAGTCAGGTAACAGGGGAAAAGTCATTCTCCCAGTTCATTCGGGAACTGCAGCTTACGCTGATTGACGGGTTGGATCACGCTGTCTATCCTTTTCCAGCGATGGTTCGAGAGGCAAACATTCCTCGACTTCATGGAAATTCACCTGTATTCGACATCATCTTTACGTACCAAAATTTTCTGCAATCACAAAACCTGCAGCGATTTTATGATGAATGCCAAAACAAGCTTGCCATCGAATTGATTGATGGTGTTCATCAAGAGGGTGAGTATGAATTTGAGTTAGAGGTGTTTGAGCAGGAAGCCGAGTTTGTATTGAATTTGAAATACAATCCGCATGTATTTGATCAAGCGACGATCCAGCGGATGGCAGAGCATTATCAGAATATCGCAAACGAAGTCATCAAAAATCCTGACATGACTTTGGATGAGATACCACTTATTTCTGTGGAAGAACGAAACATGCTGCTCGTGGAGTGGAATGCGACTGAAGCGGCATTCCCACAGGCTTTGTGCCTCCATGATTTGTTCGAGAAGCGAGTCCAACAAACGCCAGATGCCGTGGCTGTTGTTTATGAAAATCAGTCGTTGACCTACCGTGAATTGGATGCGCGGATTACCAAGCTGGCGATCTATTTGCAGGCCAAGGGAGCAGGTCCTGAAGCTACAGTAGGGATATGTGTCGAACGCTCTTTGGAAATGGTCATAGGCATTTTAGGCATTCTAAAAGCTGGTGCAGCTTATGTACCATTGGACCCAACCTATTCCGCAGAGCGGTTGGCATACATGGTGGAAGACAGCAAGACCGCTTTGGTGCTTACCCAGGCTCGCCTTTTGGACAAGTTATCTTCCTTCACAGGAGAAAATACGAAATGCATCGTCTTAGACAGGGGTTGGGAAGAAGTTGAGCAGACAGCCCAGCGACAAAAAACGCTCAACCGGGTAGGAAACCCAACCAATTTGGCTTATGTGATTTATACATCAGGAAGCACTGGGAAACCAAAAGGGGTCATGGTGAGTCATGAAAGTATTATCAATACCCTCTTTTTCCTTGAAGCTCGTTATCCGGTTATGGAAAACGATGTTTATCTGCTGAAAACCAACTATGTGTTTGACGTTTCTTTGTCCGAGCTGTTTGGTTGGTTCATTGGCAGAGGCCATCTGGTCATTCTTCCGCCACATGGGGAGAAGTCACCAGAGATGTTAGCCGAATATATCGTGAAGCATCGCGTGACGCATGTCAATTTTGTTCCGGCGATGCTTAATGTCTTCGTAAACGGCGTTGTGGAGAATAAGCCCTTCCTACAGCATTGTCCGCTAAAATATGTGATGGTTGCGGGCGAAGCCTTTCCAAAAGAGTTGGTGAAAAAGACGGTTGCCGCTTTTCAAAAAGCGAAGATTGAAAATATTTACGGACCAACAGAAGCCTCCATTTATGCAGCATGGTTCTCCTGCTCTGAGAATGAACTGGTCAGCAGCAATACACCGATCGGTAAACCCGTCTCTAATACGCAGCTCTACATTGTTGATCGCCATATGAATCCGGTACCAGTTGGTGTTCCAGGAGAGCTTTGTATTGCGGGAAAAGGCTTGGCTCGCGGGTATTTGAATCGCCCGGAGCTTACCGCAGAGAAGTTTGTGGATAACCCGATTACACAGGGAACCAAGTTGTATAAAACAGGTGATTTAACACGTTGGCTGCCTGATGGAACGATTGAGTATTTAGGACGAATCGATCATCAAGTAAAAATCCGAGGTTTTCGAATTGAATTGGGTGAGATCGAGAGCCAATTAAGTGCTCATCCACAGATCCAAAGCGTTGTCGTGTTAGTGAAAGAAGAGGGAGATTATAAACGGTTAGTTGCTTATTATGTTCCGAAAGCAGGTGTGAACCATGAACTGCTTGAGCCGTTAAAATTACGGGATTATTTGAGGAAAAACCTGCCAGAGTATATGCTCCCGGCATTTTTTATTTCCATGGAGAAAATCCCGTTAACGGCTAATGGAAAAGTGGATCGCACAGAGCTACTGAATCAAAAGCTTGTGGTAACACAGGCAAAGAAACAGAGCCTACCGCAATCTGATATTGAACAGCGGACATTAAAGATTTGGCAGGATGTTCTGAATGTAGAGGGGATCAGTATAGAAGATGGCTTTTTCGATGTGGGCGGAGACTCGATTTTAGCTACCATGGTTGTAGCCAAAATGACGGAAGAGTTTCAGTGCGATCTAAATGTGACCACTCTGTTTAAGTACGTCAATATTAGGGAGATTAGCGAATATATCGTAGCAGTGAAAGAGAATGAATCGGATGAGCAAGCAGATGTTGTCAATCCGAACCAAGCAACGGCGAATAGCGAAGTACAAGTGGAGGAGACTTATCCTGAATACTATGAGGATAGCATCGCGATTATTGGAATCTCTTGCCACTTCCCAGGAGCGAAAAATCATAGAGAGTTTTGGGAGAATTTACGAAACGGCGTAGAAAGTGTGCGTTTCTTCACTAATGAGGAGTTAGATCAATTACATCTGCCGGATGAATACTTACAGAATCCTAACTTTATCCCAGTGCAGTCCACCATAGAAGGGAAGGATCACTTCGATCCAGGGTTCTTCCACCTTTCAGCCAGAGACGCAGAATTTATGGACCCGCAGTTTCGACTGTTATTGACCCATTCATGGAAAGCAATGGAGGATGCAGGGTATACACCGAAACAGGTTCCGCAAACAGGTGTATTTATGTCGGCGAGCAATAGTTATTATCAAGCACTCTTGCCGCATTTCACTAAGGAATCACCGAATGTCATGAAGGACCCCAATGAATATGTATCGTGGGTTTTGGCGCAAGGTGGAACCATTCCAACGATGATTTCACATAAAATGGGGCTGAAGGGACCGAGCTTTGCCGTCCATTCCAATTGTTCTTCCTCGCTGGTTGGCTTGCATCTGGCTTATCGCAGCCTGCAATCGGGAGAATCGAAAGTGGCTTTAGTAGGGGGCGCAACTATTTTCCCTACGACTTATACAGGGTATGTTTATCAATCCGGTTTGAACTTTTCCAGTGATGGTCACTGCAAGACATTCGACGCGTCAGCTGACGGCATGATCGGTGGAGAAGGAGTCGGCGTGGTAGTCCTCAAAAAAGCTTCCGATGCGATAAAGGACGGCGATCATATTTATGCCCTCATGAGAGGAATTCGCATCAATAATGATGGGGCAGATAAAGTCGGATTTTATGCGCCAAGTATAAAAGGTCAGGCTGAGGTGATTCAGCAAGTATTAGATGACACCAAGGTTCATCCTGAAACAGTTAGCTATATTGAAGCGCATGGAACGGGCACTTATTTAGGAGATCCGATAGAATTTGCGGCGCTCAATGAAGTGTATACAAAATACACAACCAATAAACAGTACTGCGGACTTGGATCGGTTAAGACCAATATTGGACATCTTGATACAGCCGCAGGGTTAGCAGGTTGCATTAAGGTAGCATTAAGCCTATACCATAACGAAATTCCTCCATCACTAAATTATGAAAAGCCGAATCCGAATATCCATTTGGATCAGTCACCGTTTTATGTGGTAGATTCGCTCAAAAAATGGGAGGATGCACCTGTTCCCCACAGAGCGGCATTGAGTTCATTTGGTCTTGGCGGGACGAATGCACATGCCATTTTTGAACAATGGAAGGTTGGGGCAGAAGCTAAGCGTGTCAGCGGAAGCGATGATAACAGCAATCGCGTTTATTTCGTGCCGTTATCAGCTAAAAACGATGATCGCCTACAAGCGTATGCCCAGCAATTAGTGGATTTCCTTAGAGATAATAAAGAACTGCGAGTTCCGTCCGTTTATATAGCTGATTTGGCCTATACCCTCCAAGTGGGAAGAGAAGCGATGGAGAGCAGGGCTATTTTTATTGTCAAAGATACAGAAGAGCTCATTCAAAAGCTGGATGACTTTTTGAGTGGAGCCGAACAAACAGCAGGTAGCTTTAAAGGGAACGCAAAGCAAGCAAGCCATGAAGTCTCCTTATTGAAAAAGAATGAGACGAATCGTGAGCGAATTTCCAAGCTGTTTGCAGAAGGCGAGGGCGAAAAAGCAGCCGAGTTGTGGAGCAAGGGTCTTGATATCGAGTGGGAGTTCCTGTACAACGACGCAAAACCGCGTCGTATCAGCGTTCCTACCTATCCTTTTGCTGAGGAGTCCTATCGGGTTCCCGAGATGGATACGAAACCGAACAAGAATGCATATACGGAGTCGGGAGCGGATTCGGTACAGATTTCGCCAATCGCTTTCGCAACTCCAAAGCAAGAAACGCTTCTTCTACAACCGTGCTGGAACGAACAGGAGATCAACGAAAGAGCTGGTTCACCTGCTTTTGCAGAGCATCTCGTGATCGTTTGTGAATGGGCAGAGGAATTCAAAGAGCGTATCGAATCCGAAATGAACGGAGTGCGTTGCTTAGCCTTACAATCGCAATCACAGCAGGAAAGTATTGCAGAACGGTTCCATGCCTTCACCGTCCAAGTATTCACGGAAATTCAGCGAATCCTTGCCAATAAACCAAAGGGAAAAGTTCTGCTTCAGATTGTCGTGCCTGACAAGGGGGAACAGCAATGCTTCACGGCTCTCTCTGGTTTACTGAAAACGGCTCAATTGGAAAATCCCAAGCTGATTGGACAGCTCATTGAAGTGCAAGTAGAGGACCATCCAGCGGAATTGGTCAAAAAGCTGCAACAAAACAGCACCGATGAGAAAAGTAAGCACATTCGTTATCAGGATGGCAAGCGATGGGTGAGCGGCTGGACAGAAATGAAAGTTTCACAGCAAGTGGAGCATGTATGGAAAGAGGATGGCGTTTATCTGATTACTGGTGGTGCTGGCGGATTAGGCTTGATTTTTGCCCAGGAAATCGCTCAGCGAACAAAGGGAGCGACTGTGATTATCGCCGGTCGTTCTTCTTTGGATGAAGAAAAGAAAGCCAAATACAGCGCATTGAAAGCACTGGGAGCCAATATTCAATATCGCCAAGCTGATATCACACAAAAGCAGGCGGTAGAAGAATTAATTCACGCCATCAAGCAAGAGTTTGGAAGTCTCACGGGCATCATTCATGCTGCGGGTGTCATTCGCGACAGTTTTATCATTAGAAAAACGGCGGACGAACTAGAGCAAGTACTAGCGCCAAAAGTCTCTGGACTGGTTTATCTCGATGAAGCAAGCAAGGATATGGCGCTTGACTTCTTTATTCTCTTCTCCTCTGGGGTGGGATGCTTCGGGAATGCAGGGCAAGCTGATTATGCTTCCGCGAATGCCTTTATGGATCAATACGCCACGTATCGCCGTGGTTTGGTGAAAGCAGGCGAACGCCAGGGCCAAACACTCTCCATCAATTGGCCGCTGTGGAAAGATGGCGGTATGCGTATTGATGAAGCGACAGAGAAGATTATGGAGGACAGAGGCATGATCGCGATGCCGACTGCAAGCGGCATTCAGGCGCTGTATCAAGGGGTGGCTTCTGGCTCTGTGCAGATGCTGGTCATCGAGGGCAATCTCCCAATAATCAAAGAACACTTGCTAGGTACTCCTGCCTTGTCGCAGCTTGATTCCACACCAATGCAGGAAACAAAGCTATCGGTCGATGCAGGCGTGTTAAAAGATAAAACGCTCTATCAGCTAAAAATGATGTTTGGTCAAGAGACAAGAATTGGAGCAGGTAAAATCGCTATCGATGAACCGTTAGAAACATACGGAATCGATTCGATCATGGTTATCCAGCTAAATAAAAAGCTAGGTGATGTCTTTAGCGAATTGTCCAAGACCATCTTGTATGAATACCAGACTCTTGACACCCTTGCAGATTATCTCGTCGCTGATCATCATGAGGAATGCATGAAGTGGACGGGGCTTGATCGTCAGATTGCGGTCAATCGCGGCACACCAACGCCAGTGGCGCGTAGCGAACGTGAAGCAGCTAACTATGAACCGACTCGCAGTGTAGCAGTGCAATCAGGAAATCAGATAGCGCGGGAGCCGATTGCCATTATCGGAATGAGCGGACGTTATCCGAAAGCGCGGTCGTTGAACGAGTACTGGGAGAATCTGAAATCCGGAAAGGATTGCATTATAGAAATTCCGGAAGAGCGCTGGTCTCTGGATGGCTTTTTCGAGCCTAATCCAGACAAAGCTGTGGCAGAAGGAAAAAGCTATGGCAAATGGGGCGGCTTTGTAGACGGATTCGCTGACTTTGATCCGCTCTTTTTCAATATGTCACCGTGGGAAGCGATGCATTTTGATCCGCAGGAACGGTTGTTTATGGAATCGTGCTGGGAAGTGCTGGAGGATGCAGGCTATACGAGACAACAGCTTGCGGAAAAGTACAATCGACGAGTCGGAGTGTTTGGAGGCATCACAAAAACAGGGTTCAGCTTATATGGA
This sequence comes from Brevibacillus sp. NPDC003359, assembly GCF_042878995.1. Taxonomy (NCBI): domain Bacteria; kingdom Bacillati; phylum Bacillota; class Bacilli; order Caryophanales; family Paenibacillaceae; genus Brevibacillus; species Brevibacillus sp. NPDC003359. Next base: position 1,888,483 of record NZ_JBIAOR010000001.1, on the reverse strand, counting down.
CCTGATTTATGGAAGCAGGGTGAGTTCATTTACCCTCACACATCGTTTAGCTCACTGACGAATCGTGTTTCCTATTTCCTCAACCTCCAAGGTCCGAGTATGCCGATTGATACGATGTGCTCCGCTTCGCTCACAGCGATTCATGAAGCGTGCGAGCATCTGTATAACGGGGATTGTGAACTGGCGATTGCCGGAGGAGTCAATTTGTATCTTCATCCTTCCAGTTATGTCTTTTTGTCTGCGCTGCATATGCTTTCCATAGATGGACAATGCAAAAGCTTTGGGCAAGGAGGAAACGGTTTTGTACCGGGGGAAGGCGTAGGTACAGTGCTGCTTAAACCACTGTCAAAAGCAATGGCAGATGGCGACCATATCTATGGGTTGATTCGTGGAACCAGCGTGAATCACGGCGGAAAAACCAATGGCTATACCGTACCGAATCCAACTGCTCAAGGAGAGCTGATTCGCCAGGCATTGGATAAGGCAGGGGTTCATGCCAAAGCAGTAAGCTATATCGAAGCTCACGGAACAGGCACGGAGCTTGGCGATCCGATCGAAATTACGGGTCTCATCCAAGCCTTCCGCAAGGATACGCAGGATACGGAGTATTGTGCGATTGGTTCTGTTAAATCCAATATTGGTCACTTGGAAGCGGCGGCTGGAATAGCAGGAGTGGCAAAAATATTGCTTCAAATGAAGCATCAACAGCTGGTCCCAAGCCTGCATGCCAAAGAGCTGAATCCGAATATTCCGTTTTCGAAAACGCCTTTTGTCGTTCAGCAGGACTTGACTGAATGGAAACGACCGCTCATTGAAGTGAATGGAGAAAGGAGAGAATTCCCGAGAATAGCCGGGATCTCTTCTTTCGGTGCAGGAGGGGCCAATGCACACGTCGTGATTGAGGAATATATTCCTGAGGTCAAGGAACGCCCTTTGATTACGGTCAGTCCGCAAAACCCGGCGATCATTGTCCTGTCGGCAAAAAATAAGGAGCGTCTCGTCGAACAAGTGCAAAGACTGTTAGCGTCGATTGAGGAGCAATCCTTTTCAGAAGTCGATCTGGCAGATATTGCGTATACGCTCCAAGTGGGACGCGAGGCAATGGAAGAGCGCCTGGCTCTAATGACGAGCTCGCTTACAGAACTTGCAGAGAAGTTGCAAAGCTTCCTTGCGGGTAATGACAGCATTGCCGATCTCTATCGTGGTCAGGTAAAACGCGGCAGAGAAACAGCAGATATCTTCACAGGCGATGAGGAATTGCAAGAAGCGATTGAGAAGTGGATTCAACGCAAAAAATTCTCCAAGCTTCTCGATTTCTGGGTGAAGGGCTTGAATTTTGATTGGAATAAGCTTTATGACGAGAATAAACCTCGGCGGATTAGCTTGCCTGCGTATCCTTTTGCCAGAGAGCATTACTGGCTGCCAAAACCCAAGGCACAGACGTCAACTAACACAAAAGGCACGCTTGGTCTGACTGCTTCCCTTCATCCTTTGTTGCATCAGAATACTTCGGATCTCAGTGAGCAAAGATTCACCTCTATTTTTGATGGTCAGGAATTCTTTTTAACGGATCATGTTGTAAAAGGAAAGAGAATCCTGCCTGGGGTTGCTTATCTTGAGATGGCTCGTGCTGCTGCGGATCTAGCAGCGGGATCGTTGGAAGAAGATCAATTCGCGATGGAGCTGAAAAATGTAGGATGGGTGCAACCAATTGTAGTGGAAGACGAGCCTGTTCAGGTACACATCGGCATTTATCCTGAGGATAACGGCGACCTTCGTTATGAAATATACAGTGAACCGCGAGTAGAGCAGGATGAAGTAGTAGTACACAGCCAAGGAAGTGTCGTGTTTGCTGCGCTCACTACTGCACCAACGCATAATCTCGATGCGATCAAAGCGCAATGCAGCTATCGCACGCTTCATTCTAGTCAGTGTTATGAAGCCTTTCAAACAATGGGACTCGTCTATGGTCCAGCCCATCAAGGAATTGAGCAGGTGTACGTGGGAGACGCACAAGTATTGGCCAAGTTAGCCATTCCTTCCAAAGTAGCCGAGACGCAAGGAGAATTCGTCTTGCATCCGAGTATGCTGGATTCGGCCTTACAATCCTCTATTGGATTGTTGCTTGGCGCTGGTGATACGGCGATTCTGAAGCCAATTCTGCCTTTTGCACTGGAGAAGCTGAGCATTTTTAGCCAGACTACTTCCCAGATGTGGGTATGGATTCGACAGGCTGACAGCAGTAGGACGGGAGACAAGGTACAGAAAATAGATATTGATTTGTGTGACGACCAAGGAACGGTTTGTGTGCGTATGAAGGGCTTCTCCGCACGAGTGCTGGAAGACGAAGTTGAGGCAGTGGATTCCAAAGGGAAACTCGGAACATTGCTGGTTCAACCTGAGTGGAAGGAACAAGCGGTTGTGAACAACGCCGAAGCCCCTGACTATACACAGCGCATCGTGATGATGGTTGAACCGCATCGCGTCTCTTGGAATCATCTCCAAAACTATTTGGATGGAGTACGTTACATTCCTTTGCGATCCTCACAAGAAGGCGTTGCCGAGCGTTTCATTGAGTATACGACGCAGGTATTGGAGGAAATTCAAGGGATTATCAAGCAAAAACTACGTGGCAAGGTATTGGTTCAGCTTGTCGTTCCAATGCAAGAAGAACAGCCATTTTACACCGCGTTCTCTGGATTGCTGAAAACGGCGAAATTGGAGAACCCCAACCTGATTGGACAGGTAATTGAGGTAGAAGCGGGAGACGACGAATTAGATATTGCTGAAAAAATAAAGGAGAATGTACGCTGCCCTTTGGATGTTCAGATTCGATATCAAGCTGGAAAGAGATATGTATCTGACTGGGTAGAACTGAATGCTCCCCAAGACGCGAGGATTCCATGGAAAGACAGTGGGGTTTATCTCATCACTGGCGGGGCAGGTGGACTGGGTTATATTTTTGCCAAAGAAATTGTACAGAAGGTTCAACATGCAAACCTGATTCTTACAGGACGTTCCCCATTGGATGAAGAGAAGCAAGATAAACTCCATGAATTCAGAAGATTGGGAGCAAATGTTGAATACCGCCAAGTTGATGTGACGCAGAAACAGGAAATGGCTGATTTGGTCCATACGATTCAACGGGACTATGGACGTCTTCATGGCGTTATTCATAGTGCTGGCGTGATTCGTGACAGCTATATCCTCAAGAAAAACATGGAGGAGGTCCAAACGGTTCAGGGTCCGAAGGTCACGGGTCTCATCAATCTGGATGAAGCCTGCAAGGATGTAGAACTGGATTTCTTGGTGCTGTTTTCCTCGGTGGCAGGCAGCTTGGGAAATATCGGACAAGCCGATTATGCTTGCGCCAACGCCTTTATGGACGGCTTTGCCCACTATCGCAATGGACTGGTTGCACGAAAGCAACGTCACGGACAGACATTGTCCATGAATTGGCCGTTGTGGAAAGAGGGCGGAATGCAGGCTGATGCAGATGCTGGTGACATGTTGAAGAATAGCATGGGAGTAGTCGCTATGGAGACTTCAACGGGTATTGCAGCTATGTACCAAGGTTTAGCCTCCGGAAAAGCTCAGGTTATGGTGATGACAGGCGATCTGGCAAAGCTCAAGCAAACATTGTTTTTGCAAACACCGACCAGCAAATCCCCATCGACGCATGTTCCTGTCCGATCTGAAGCTTCGGTAACGGCGGATACCAGCAACCTGCTGTATGAAGTGGAACTTGCTTTGATGCAAACGGTGTCGGAGCTGCTTCAGGTTCATACCACGGATATTGATGTCAAAGTGGAGCTGTCTGAACTCGGGTTTAATCAGGTTCTACTGACGGAATTCGCCAACAAGCTAAGTCAGCAATATAACATTGGGCTGATTCCGACTGTGTTCGTGGAGTGTCCAACACTTCAGCAGCTTGCCTCCTATTTACTGGGGGAATTTGAAGAAATGCCGGTAAAACAGATGCAGCCAGTGGCATCGATCACACCTACCAAGGTAGAGCAAAATGAAAAACAAACGATCACCAGTGTGGAACAAAATGTCCTCCACGAGAAAGCGACTCATTTTGTTAAAAAGGAATTTGCCGAGGTTCTGCAACTGCCAGTGAATCGAATAGAAGAAGATGCCTCGATGGAGACATACGGAATTGATTCGATTCTATCCATGAAATTAACCAACCAATTAGAGAAAAGCTTTGGCTCATTGCCGAAAACGTTATTTTTTGAATATCAAACCATTCAAGAATTGATTGGATATTTCTTGGATTCCTATCGAGACAAATTAATAGAAATCTTAGGTCTGAAGGAACAGCAGGAAACAGTTGTTATGGAAGAAACAGCATCCGTGACAAAAGAAGAAAACACGTCGCAAAGGCACGTGAACAGCCGTCGCGGAAGAAGTCACAAAGGCTCGCGGTTCACTTCGAAACAGAAGGAAACCCAATCAGCAAAAGGCGCTTTGGACGTTGCGATCATTGGGGTTTCTGGACGTTATCCGAAAGCGCGGAATACCCAAGAGTTTTGGAACAATCTGCGCGATGGCAAAGATTGCATTACGGAGATCCCTAAAGAGCGCTGGAACCACAGTCTGTATTTTGATGAGGATAAGAACAAGCGTGGGAAAACTTACAGCAAATGGGGCGGATTCATAGACGGTGTTGATCAATTCGATCCGCTTTTCTTCAACATCGCGCCTCTGGAAGCAGAAATCATGGACCCTCAGGAACGTTTATTCCTGGAGTGTGTGTACGAAACCTTAGAGGATGCAGGCTATACCCGCGAATCTCTCGGATCGTCCCAAGGCTTTGGCTTTGACGGTAATGTGGGTGTTTATGTGGGCATCATGTATGAAGAGTATCAGCTGTATGGCGCACAAGAAACCATAATGGGCAGACCGATGGCCCTTGGCGGAAGCTTCTCATCTGTAGCGAACCGCGTCTCTTACTTCTTTAATTTCCATGGTCCTAGCGTAGCGGTAGATACGATGTGTTCCTCTTCTCTAACAGGCATCCATTTTGCCTGCCAAAGCTTGCAACGCGGTGAATGCGAGGTTGCGATTGCAGGTGGTGTCAATGTTTCGATTCATCCGAATAAATATTTGATGCTTGGACAGGGAAAATTTGCTTCTAGCAAGGGACGATGCGAAAGCTTTGGGCTTGGCGGTGACGGCTATGTGCCTGGAGAGGGTGTCGGAGCAGTACTGCTGAAACCTCTGGCGAAAGCGATTGCCGATGGAGATCAGATTTACGGCGTGATTAAAGGAAGCGCCATTAACCATGGGGGCAAAACAAATGGTTATACCGTACCTAACCCCAATGCACAAGCGAGTGTAATTGGACGTGCCTTGAAGGAGGCAGGAATTGATCCACGGACGATCAGTTATTTGGAAGCTCACGGTACAGGCACTTCTTTAGGAGATCCTATAGAGATCGCAGGATTGACAAAAGCATTCCAAGCGTACACAACAGATAAGCAGTTTTGCTCTATCGGATCAGCGAAGTCCAATATCGGTCATTGTGAGAGTGCAGCGGGAATTGCCGGGATAACGAAGATCCTGTTGCAGCTCAAACACGGACAACTAGCACCATCCTTACATGCAGAGGTGCTAAACCCGAATATTGATTTCAGCACGACTCCATTTGTCGTACAGCAAGAGCTGGCGGAGTGGAAACGCCCTATCATTGACGGTCAGGAAATTCCAAGACGCTCGGGTGTGAGCAGCTTTGGTGCGGGTGGATCTAATGCTCATCTTGTCATTGAAGAGTACATGCCAGAATATGAGAAACGTCCAGCTATTCAAGTAAGTCACTCGAATCCAGCGATCATTCTCTTGTCAGCGAAAAATGAAAACCAGCTCCACGAACAGGCACAGCGTTTGTTAGCCGCGATCAGGGATCAGTCCATTTCTGACATGGACTTGGCGGATATTGCCTACACGCTTCAAATGGGACGAGAAGCCATGGACGAACGCCTGGCTGTAATGACCAGCTCCATTCAAGAGCTTCAGGACAAGCTGATGCAATTTGTAGATGGACAGGAAGGCACCCCAGACGTATTCCGTGGACAGGTGAAGAGCAATAAGAAGACGATCGCCGTGTTTGAAGCAGATGAAGATTTGAAAAAGGCAATCGATGCTTGGATTAGCAAAAGAAAATACGCCAAGCTGCTTGATCTGTGGGTAAGTGGAGGCGTGGTTGATTGGCAAAAGCTTTACGGTGAAAAGAAACCTCGTCGTATCAGCTTGCCTACGTATCCGTTTGCAAGAGAACGATATTGGATTCCTCAGATGGATACGCAATTTGCGCGCGAAGTTGCAGCAGCATCAGAAGGAACGCTCTTCCTTCACCCGTTGCTCCAGAAAAACACATCTGAATTGTTGGAACAGCGGTATAGTTCTACCTTCCGTGGACAGGAATTTTTCTTGGCAGATCATGTTGTGAATGGACAGCAGCTCTTACCGGGTGTTGCCTATCTCGAAATGGCACGTGAGGCAATCGACCAGTCAGCGGGAGCCCTGAGAGCGGGACAAAATGGAATTACGCTTAAAAATATTGTGTGGGCCAAGCCAATTGCTGTCGATGCTCAGCCTGTTGATGTTCACATTGGTCTTCAGCTGGAAGACAGTGGAGAGATTGGTTATCGAATCTACAGTGAGCATACAGGAAAGGGAGCAGAAGAGATTGTCCACAGTCAGGGAAGTGCCGTATTTCATTCGGTAGCCGAGACGCCAACACTTGATCTTGCTATGTTACAAGCAGCGTGCAGCCATAGCATCTTGAGCGGCAGCCAATGCTATGACATCTATAAAGCAATGGGAATCCAATACGGGCCAGCCCTGCAAGGAATGGAGCAAGTGTATAAGGGATTCGAGCAGGTGTTGGCAAAGCTGTCTTTACCTTTCGCTGTTTTGGGGACAGAAGAACAGTTTGTGCTGCATCCAAGTATGATGGATTCTGCTTTGCAGGCGGCGATTGGTTTATTTATGGGGACAGATGACAAGAGCCTCGCTCACAATCTTGATTCGCTAAAGCCAATCCTGCCTTTTGCGCTGGATGAGCTGGAAATCTTCAGTCCTTGCGTGCCACAGATGTGGGCTTATATTCGCTACAGTGATGGCAGCAGTGCTTCTGATCATGTACAGAAGCTGGATATTGACTTATGTGACGAGCAAGGAAATGTTTGCGTCAGAATGAAGCGATTTTCGTCTCGTAAGCTGGACGGTAAAATTGACGACTTCGAATCCAGAGGGGCACAAGGAATGCTGATCGTAAATCCTTGCTGGAAAGAACAAGCAGGTGTTCAAGAAACGGCGACTCCTACCTATGCACAGCATATCGTGATGATTGTGGAAGGTTTTGAATCGTCATTTGCAAGTATATCCGCCCAGATGAACGAAGTGCGCTTGATTCCTTTGCAATCCCAACAGGAAGGCATTGCGGACAGGTTCGAGACTTATGCTTCCCAAGTATTTTTGGAAATCCAAAGCATCTTCCAGCAAAAGATACTGGGCAAGGTGTTATTGCAGGTCGTCGTTCCCCACAAAGCTGAGCAATCATACGTAAGCGGACTTTCTGGATTGATGAAAACAGCTCGGCAGGAGAATCCAAATCTAGTCGGTCAATTTATTGAACTAAACCCGGGTGAACATGCGGCAGACATCGTCAACAAGCTGCAAGAGAATGCCTGCTATCCGATGGAAGACCGAATTCGCTATCAAGCGGGTAAACGCTATGTACTGGGCTGGTGCGAAACCAAGCCATTGCATGATGAGGTCACCATTCCGTGGAAAGATCAAGGAACCTATCTGATTACGGGTGGAGCAGGCGGTTTAGGGTTGATTTTCGCAAGGGAAATCGCGAGTCAAGCGAAACAGGTAACCTTAATTCTCACAGGACGTTCTCTTCTGCATGAAGATAAACAAGCAATGCTTCATGATTTGCAAAGGTCAGGGGCAAGGGTTGTCTACCGTCAAGTAGATGTGACGGACAAGCAGGAAGTCGTTCAGCTCATCCAAAGCATTCAACAGGAATTCGGAGGTCTTCGCGGCATCATCCATAGTGCGGGTGTTGTTCGTGATAACTTCATCCTGAAGAAAACGACAGAAGAATGGAGCCAAGTGGTAGCGCCTAAAGTTGCTGGTCTTACGAATCTGGATGAAGCATGCAAAGATCAGCCGCTCGATTTCTTCGTCCTCTTTTCTTCGATAGCAGGAAGTATAGGAAATGTTGGTCAAGCAGACTATGCTTGCGCCAATGCCTTTATGGATGGCTATGCGAAATATCGGAATGAACGGGTGCAGGCTAAACAACGTCAGGGTCAAACTGTCTCTATCAATTGGCCGCTCTGGAAAGAGGGCGGAATGCAAGTAGATGAAGCAGTTGAGGAGATGGTGAAACAAAGTATAGGAATGATCGCTTTGCAGACCGCGACGGGTATTCGTGCTTTTTATGAAGCCGTAGCTTCTCGAAAAGATCAGGTGATGGTAATGGAAGGAGATCTACAACGCCTCCGCGCAGCAGTGGTGGGGAGACCGAAGACAACAGAACAAGACGTCAAAGCTTCTACCGTAATACAACCATCAAGTCATCATTTGCCAAAGGAAAAAGCGATCTATTATTTCAAAAAGCTGGTCTCTTCCGTCATCAAGCTGCCCATAGATCGCATCGAAGCAGATGCCTTGTTGGAAAAGTACGGAATCGATTCGATTATGGTCATGCAATTAACGAATGAATTAGAAAAAACGTTTGGTTCGTTGTCGAAAACATTATTTTTCGAATATCAAACCATCGAAGAAATTGCGAAATACTTCCTGGCGTCGCATCGAGATCAAATGATGAGCATCCTTGGTATGGATGAGAAAGCAGCACCAACGGTTACCCCTGTTAAAAAGTCGAGTGTTGCACCAGCGATGGTTGCTGCAACGACAAAACCGATTATCAACAACCGCAGGAGCAGAGGCAACGCATTGATAGAAACGACGAGAATTACCAAACCAGCAAACGACGCCTTAGACATTGCGATTATTGGGGTCTCAGGTCGTTATCCGGAGGCTGGAAATATCAAAGAGTTCTGGCGTAACTTGCGCGATGGCAAGGATTGTGTCGCAGAAATTCCTGAAGAACGTTGGAATCACAGCCTGTTTTTTGATGCAGATAAGAAAAAGCAAGGAAAAACCTACAGCAAGTGGGGAGGCTTCCTGGACGGTGTTGATCAATTTGACCCGTTATTTTTCAATATCACACCAAGAGAGGCTGAAATCATGGACCCGCAAGAGCGCTTGTTCTTGGAATGCGTCTATGAAACATTAGAGGATGCTGGCTATACTCGTGAATCTCTCGGCTCGGCACCTGGCACGGGTCTAGGCGGTAATGTCGGGGTTTATGTCGGAGTCATGTACGAAGAATACCAGCTCTACGGAGCCCAAGAAACGATGCTCGGTAGACCGATAGCGCTCGCAGGAAGTCCAGCATCTATTGCGAATCGGGTTTCTTATTTCTGCAACTTCCATGGACCTAGCATGGCGGTAGATACCATGTGTTCTTCTTCGCTGACAACCATTCATTTGGCTTGCCAAAGTTTGCAGCAAGGGGAATGTGAGACTGCGATTGCAGGTGGTGTCAATGTTTCGATCCACCCTAATAAATACTTGATGCTTGGACAGGGCAAATTCGCATCCAGCAAAGGACGATGCGAAAGCTTTGGTATCGGCGGTGATGGTTATGTACCTGGCGAGGGAGTGGGAGCAGTCCTGCTTAAACCTCTGGCGAAAGCGATTGCCGATGGAGATCAAATTTATGGTGTGATAAAAGGAACCGCCGTTAACCATGGAGGAAAAACGAATGGTTACAATGTACCTAGCCCGAATGCCCAAGCGCGGGTTATTGGACGTGCTTTCGAAAAAGCGGGAATCGATCCACGGACGATTAGCTATCTGGAAGCGCACGGTACAGGGACCTCATTAGGTGATCCGATTGAAATTACGGGCTTAACGAAGGCTTTCCAAGCGTACACCAATGACAAACAGTTTTGTGCCATTGGATCGGCGAAGTCCAACATCGGGCATTGTGAGAGTGCAGCGGGAATTGCTGGGGTGACGAAGGTGCTATTGCAGCTCAAGCATGGACAATTAGCGCCATCCTTACATGCAGAAGTACTCAATCCGAATATAGATTTCAGCATGACGCCGTTTGTTGTTCAGCAAGAGCTAGCGGAGTGGAAACGCCCTGTCATTGAGGGGCGGGAAGCTCCACGACGTGCCGGTGTGAGCAGTTTTGGTGCGGGCGGATCGAATGCTCATGTGTTGATTGAAGAATATATGCCAAAAACGCAAGAGCAGCCTGCTGTAATGGCAAGTCCGCAAAATCCCGCATTGATTCTCTTATCGGCTAAGAATGAACAACAGCTTCATCAGAGGGTCCAACGTCTGCTCGGAGCCATTGAGGAACAGGGATTGTCCGATACGGATTTAGCTGAAATAGCGTATACCCTTCAAGTGGGCCGAGAAGCGATGGAAGAACGTTTGGCTGTGATCGCGGGCTCGATGATTGAACTTGAAGAGAAATTGAAGCAATTCATGGGAAGACAGAAGGACACAGAAGACCTTTACCACGGACAGGTAAAACGTCATAAAGAGACCTTGGCAATCTTTGCAGCAGATGAGGATCTGCCGCAAATGATTGATTCCTGGATGAACAAAGGCAAATACGGCAAATTGCTGGACGTTTGGGTCAAAGGGCTGAACATTGACTGGAACAGCTTGTATGGTGAGAGGAAGCCTCGCCGGATTAGTCTTCCAACCTATCCGTTTAGTAAAGAAGCATATTGGGTGCCTGGTGGATATACACCATTTACAGGTGCAGCATCCATATCCACCTATGAGGAGCTTCCCATTCAGCCAGACATGCGTTTTGTGAAAAAGCAATGGAAGGCTTGCACAGCGATGCCAACCAAAGTAGCTCATCGAACGGTTGGTATTTTCACAACGGATGAAACGAAGCAATTGGCGATTCGATTGTCTAACCATTTCGCTAAGAGTGAAATCCTAGAGCTGAACGAGCTCGAATCACGATTCCATCAGGATGAGATGGAGTGGAAAAACTATGATGGCGTCATAGATTTGATCGGTTGTGGACATCAGCAGACTGATTTGTTGTCTTGGATTCCATGGTTGCAACAACTCATTGAGAATGGTCATAAGGAAGGCTTGAAGCTATTGGGTGTGACAAAAGGCTTGGAGTCTTACCAGAATGACTCTGTCAATTTGTCCGGCGCCTCACGTGTTGGTTTGTATCGCATGCTGCAAAGTGAATATAAGCATCTGCAATCACGCCATGTGGATCTGGAGCCATCGGCTGATGTAGAAGAACTTGCGCGACAGATTGCAGCAGAGTTTCTCATGGATGATCAGGAAACAGAGGTTTGCTACCGATCGGGTGAGCGTTACAGCGCTTATCTTCAGGAAGCGATGGTAGCAGACAGTCAGGAGTCAGCGCTTGTTTTCCCAGAGAACCATGTTCTATTGATCACTGGCGGTACACGAGGGCTTGGATATTTATGTGCCAAGCATTTTGTAGAGCGTTATGGTGTCAAAAAACTGGTGCTCACAGGGCGAGAAAGTCTACCGCCGCGCGAGCAATGGGGAGCCTATCAGCAGCAAAGCAATTCTGTAGCAGAGAAAATTCAGGCGATACAAGCTTTGGAAGCGCAAGGCGTACAGGTTCAAGTTTTAGCTGTATCCTTAACCGATGAAGAGGCTTGGCAACAGCATTTGCAGGATTTGAAGCAGACGATGGGTCCTATTGGCGGGGTGATTCATTGCGCTGGTTATAGCGATGATCAAAATCCTGCGTTTATTCGGAAATCGACTGCTGGAATTCAGCAGGTATTACAACCGAAAGTGGCTGGGTTGCATACGATTTATCAAAACTGCAAGGGCGAGCCCCTACAGTTCTTCGTTCTCTTTTCATCTGTTTCGGCAATCATTCCATCCTTGGCAGCAGGACAGAGTGATTATGCGTTAGCCAATGCCTATATGGATTATTTTGCTTTCGCACATGCTGATGCTTGCCCAATCATTAGCATACAGTGGCCGAGTTGGAAGGAAACAGGAATAGGTGCCGTTACGACCAAAGCCTATCAACAAACAGGACTGGTACACCTCACTGACGAGCAAGGCTTGCGATTGTTGGATCAAATTCTTTTGAAAAAGATAGGTCCCGTTGTTTTGCCGGCCGTAATTAACCAAGAGTTGTGGGAACCCCATCAATTGATGCGACACAAAAAGCAAGAAGTTTCTGTTGCGAACTTGTCGTCTCATCGTCCAACAGCAGGCAAGCCGACGCAAAGCTTAGTTGATCTTGTGAAGACAGCGCAGACAAGACTGATTGAGCTATTTGCGAAGGAGTTGAAACTAGACCCTGCCAGGTTGGAGATAGATAAAAAGTTTCCGGACTATGGGATCGATTCGGTGTTACTGGCTCAAGTCATGAATGAGATCAGTAAATGGTTAGGTAAGGACTTGGATCCGACGATTTTATATGAATATCCCACCATAGAAACACTTGGAGAATGGATTGTCAGCAATCACGGTGATTCCATCGCTGACGATCTGACGTTGGCTTCTCCTGAAATGAGCGACGATTCGGAGATTCAGTCCATCCATAGTGAGACTGTGAAAAGCCAGATGGTGAGTATGAGTAGTCAGACTGCTCCATTTAGGGAGGCAAGTCCAACTGACATTGCAGTAGTAGGGCTATCTTGCCGTTTTCCGGGTGCTCGTAACGTGGAAGAATATTGGAAATTGTTAGCGGATGGTCGTTCAGCCATTGGTTCCGTGCCCAAGGAACGCTGGGGTTATGAAAATTCCTATCATGCGGGACTTCTGGACGATATTAATGCTTTTGATCCTGCTTTCTTCCTGATAGCAAAAGAAGATGCCAAGGCAATGGACCCGCAAGCTTTATTGGTATTGGAGGAAAGTCTTCATCTATGGCATCAAGCTGGATACACACCGAAGGACATCAAGGGAAAATCGGTAGGTGTCTACATTGGAGCAAGAAGTAACCATCGCCCAAGCGAAGAGCGTCTTCATCAAACACAAAACCCGATTATGACCGTGGGACAAAACTATTTGGCTACAAATATTTCCCAGTTCTTCGATCTTAGAGGTCCTAGTATGGTCATCGATACCGCATGCTCTTCGGCACTGGTCGGGATGAATATGGCGATTCATTCACTTCGTAGTGGAGAGATTGGGGCTGCTATCGTCGGCGGGGTTAACGTATTAAACGGTGATGAAGCGCATCGGATGTTCCACCAAAGAGGAATTTTAAGCGAAGAGCCAGCCTTCCATATTTTTGACAGGCGTGCGGGCGGACTCGTATTGGGAGAAGGCGTAGGAATGGTTCTATTGAAGACCGTGGAGCAAGCACTGGCTGATGGTGATGAAATACATGCCGTCATCAAGGGAGTAGCGGTCAACAATGATGGACGAACAGCAGGTCCTGCCACACCGAATTTGCAAGCCCAAAAAGAGGTTATGCAGTCGGCACTGGCTAAAGCTGGCGTGAAGCCGGAACAAATCAGCTATATAGAAGCGAATGGATCGGGTTCAGAGGTTACAGATTTACTTGAACTCAAAGCTATTCAGTCTGTCTATCGCTCATCGAATACGGTCGTTTGCGGATTAGGATCGATCAAGCCAAATATCGGTCATCCCTTATGTGCAGAAGGGATTGCCAGTTTGATAAAAGTCGTGCTGATGCTGAAACACCAACAATTGGTCCCGTTCCTATCAGGGCAAGAGCGGATGACCCATTTCGATATGGAGTCAACGCCTTTTTATTTTCATCGACAGCTTTCTGAATGGAACGATTCGCCCCGAACGGCAGCGATAAATTGTTTCGCAGATGGGGGAACCAACGCCAACGTCGTTTTACAATCCTGGGAGGAGACAGTCTCACGTCCGAACCAACGACATCCGATTGCACCTCCGACTCTAAACCGATTTGACGTCTATCGTGAAGAAGCAGATCGTTCAACAGAAACACTGACATATCTGAGCCAGAAACCTAACCATACGACCAGTATTTGGAAGCTACAAATAGTGGAGGGATAAAAGTGCATGATCAGTTTCTCATAACTATCAACCATCCAATCCTCAAAAATCATAAAGCGCACGGTCAGGAACTGTTGCCCGGATTAGCCTATATTGATCTGTTGTATCAAATGTTTCGAGAAAATGGTCATGATTACAGCGAGCTTGAGCTTCGTAATCTAACGATCTATCATCCGATCATGGTGGGACAAGATTATGATGTATGGCTGAGCATTCAGTGCCAGGAAGGCAAAGCAGGACAGTGGCAGATTCGGATAGAGGGGCAGACACAGCGCAACGGCATTTTGGAATCGGAGAAAAAGCTATACGTCACTGCTGAAATGCATCCCCATGCTTCTACGCAGTTCGATGAAACGCTGGATCTTTCCATGATAGAGCAAGCTGCCAACAAAAAGGTCCATCTGCATGACGTGTATGAACAATGCCGCCGTCAGGAACTGGAGCACACAGGTTTTATGAAGGCAGAAGGAACGATTTACGAAACAGATTCTGCGGCGGTTATGGAGATTTCTCTCGGTAAACATGCCCTTCCCAGTGCGGAAGGGTTCATGTTTCACCCGACACTGATCGATGGGTCCGCGATCGGCTCGATGGTATTGTTCTCTTCGGTGGTCCAAGAAGAGCAACGGCTATTTTTGCCGCTTTTTTATGAATCTTTTCGTGCCTCCGCTCTATTACAGCAACATTGTTTTGCCAGAGTCCAAACTTCATCTATCCAACGAAAAAATGAGCTGATGTATATGACGATGGAGTTCTTTGATAGAACCGGTAGAAAAATAGCGCACTTGCAAAATTATGCGGGCAAGTTAGTTCGTGATCCTGGTCTGATCAATCCCAATAAAAAAGAAGCACCTCAGCCTCGAGCGGATATCCAACCAGCGAAGCAAACGGTATCACTGTCGAAAGGACCCATTCATGAGTCGAATGAGCCGCAGTCTGCATTAGTGAATCAAGTGCAATCTTTTTTACAACAGCTGCTGGCAGTTCGATTACAAGTTCCAGCCGCGCTGATCGATACGCAGATTGGTTACTATGAAATGGGGCTTAATTCACCGGGCTTGTTGGAGGTTGTGAAGGCTGTGGAAACGAAAGTGGGAACGGCGTTGTCTCCTACTTTATTGTTTGAATATACGAATATCGCTGAGCTGGCTGGCTATCTTGCCGAGAATCATGCTTCTGCATTCACCGGTCTTGATTTGATGAAACAGGAAACTAGACAAGAGGTGCCGCAACCTGCAACGGTCTTAGATTCATCCTCTGAGAAGAAAGCCGCTAATGCGGATGAAGCAATTGCGATCATTGGGATGGCAGGTCGTTATCCAGAGGCAAGAAATCTCCATGAATTTTGGATGAATGTAAAAGAGGGCAAAGACTGCATCAGAGAAGTACCGAAATCGCGTTGGGATTGGCAACAGTTTGGAGAACTTACATCCCCTTCAGGAAAGCAGATGTCCAAATGGGGAGGCTTTATTGAAGACCCGGATTGCTTTGACTCTCCATTTTTCAGAATATCGCCGCGGGAAGCTGAAACGATGGACCCTCAGGAGCGTTTGTTTTTGGAAACGTGCTGGGAAGCGATGGAGGATGCTGGCTATACGCCGAAGACGATTGTTCCACCGCGAGGGAGCAGTAACAGGCGGCAGGTTGGTGTCTTTGTTGGCGTAATGCATAAGGATTATTCCTTAATCGGAGCCGAAGCGATGTCTCGGGGAGAAATGTTCCCGTTATCCTTGAACTATGCACCTATTGCCAATCGCGTTTCTTATTTCTGCAATTTTCATGGTCCGAGCATGGCGATTGACACGGTATGCTCATCTTCGCTGACCGCTGTTCATTTGGCGTTGGAGAGCATCAAGCGCGGAGAATGCGAGGTAGCATTAGCGGGTGGCGTCAATTTATCCTTGCATCCTGGAAAATACTTGTCATATGGCATGATGGATATGCACTCTAGTGATGGCTATTGTCATACCTTTGGCAAGGATGGCGATGGATATGTTTCTGGAGAAGGCGTCGGTACGGTCGTGTTAAAGCCATTGCGCAAAGCGATGGAGGATGGAGATCATATCTACGCCGTGATTAAAGGAAGTAGCGTTAACCACGTCGGATCGGTGAGCGGACCGTCCGTGCCAAGCCCCGTTGCTCAGGCAGAAGTAATTACAGACTGCCTGGAAAAGAGCGGTGTGGACGCGCGAACGATCGGTTATGTGGAAGCGCACGGGACAGGAACTTCTTTAGGCGATCCGATTGAAATTCAAGGATTGGTGAAAGCGTTTCGTCAATATACAGAGGATCAGCAGTTTTGTTCCATTGGCTCGGTGAAATCAAATATCGGGCATGCAGAATCTGCCGCGGGTATTAGCGGTCTGCAAAAAGCTGTTCTTCAGCTCCACCATAAAACTCTCGTGGCTTCCTTACATGCCAAGGATGTAAATCCGTTTATTGATTTTGCGCAATCTCCGTTTTATGTACAACAGCGAACAGAAGAATGGAAATCGGTGGTCATGGAAAATGGACAAGAAGTTACCCGTCCGAGACGAGCAGGGGTAAGTTCATTTGGAGCTTCGGGGTCAAATGCCCATGTTATTTTGGAAGAATACATCCCAGCTGAAACAAAGCCGAAAGCTCAAGCAAATAACCCAGTGATCATCCCGCTATCTGCCAAGAATAAGGAACGACTGCAAGTCTATGCGCAAAAAGTAGCGGACTTTCTAAAAGAGGCATCAACTGACGATCGTCCTCAACCAAGCAAGGAAGAGAAGCAAAAGCAGCTTCAAGAAATGCTGGAGAAGAAGCTTCGCAGGACTTTATCCAGTATTATTCATGTGGGAGAGAACAGCATTGAGATTGAGCAAGAGTGGCATGAATACGGAGTAGACCTCGTTCAAATCACACAGCTCAAGCAAAAAATGCAAGAGGAGCTGCAAATTCAGCTCGATATCAAGGAGTTCGATCAAAGTAGCTGTATTGCTTCCGTCATCGCTTATCTCATGGATAACCATCGAGACGAAGTAGAAGTTCAGTCTTTTGCTGATCAAGCAAGGCAAATCAATCTAGAAAATGTGGCGTATACCCTGCAAGTAGGACGAGAAGGGATGAAAGAACGAGTAGCCTTTGTCGTCGAGGGTATACCTGAGCTGATCGGAAAATTAGAAGCTTATGCGAAAGGCGAGAATGCGATAGACGATTGCTGGGAAGGGCGCTTGAAGCCGAACAACGAGTCATTCGGATTTTTAAGCGAAGACCGAAGCGGGATTGCAGAAGGCAACATCAGAAAAATAGCTGAATTATGGGTGACAGGCTATGAAATGGATTGGGAACAGCTTTATCTGAATAGCAAACCTAGACGAGTTCCACTGCCGACGTACCCATTTGCGAAGAATCGTTATTGGATTCCAGAGAGCAAAAATAAATCTGTAAGCGGCAAGACAGCAGCCCCATTGATGATTGAAGCTACCATTCATCCATTGTTGCAGCGGAATACTTCTGATTTTTCTGAACAGAGGTTTAGCTCCACTTTTACAGGTCAGGAGTTTTTCCTAACAGACCATGTCGTGAAGAATCAGAGAATCCTACCGGGAGTTGCCTATCTGGAGATGGCGAGAGCAGCAGTAGAGCAAGCAACGGCTGCCTTGACAGAAGAACAAACCAGGATTCAACTCAAAAACGTTGTTTGGACACGGCCAATTGTTGTGGGGGACCAGTCTGCACAGGTACATATCAGTCTTGTTCCCGAAGAGAATGGCGAAATTACTTTTGAAATCTACAGTGAGTTGGAGGCTATGGATGCAGAGCCTGTCGTACACAGTCAGGGCAGCGTCACGCTTCAATCTATGACGGAGACACATGTCTTGAACCTGCCAGCCTTACAGGCAGAGTGCGGTCAACGTGAGTTTTCATCCGAACAATGCTACAGCATTTTTCATTCAATAGGAATGGATTATGGCTTGGCTCATCAGGGGATTGACACCTTGTATGTAGGGGAAGGCCAAGTATTAGCCAAGCTATCCCTGCCAGCGTCCGTCTCTCAAATAGAGAACCCTTTTGTACTGCATCCAAGCTTGATGGATTCTGCCTTGCAGGCATCTATCGGGCTCATGATGGGTGGGGAGGATACCCTATCAGCGGATGTGCCTTCTAGTCGTAAGCCGTCCTTGCCTTTTGCCATGGAGGAACTTGAAATTCACGGCAACTGCACATCCTCGATGTGGGCGTACGTTCGCTACAGTGCTAACAGCAGCGCAGATGACAAGGTGCAGAAGCTAGATATTGATTTGTGCGATGAACAAGGAGCCGTTTGTGTACGAATGAAGGGCTATTCCATGCGAGTGCTGGAGGATGGGAAGCAAGCGAACCACGTTTCTTCGAACAGAGCTTCTACCGTAACCTCATTGGAGCCTCCCGTGGGGAATCTCATGCTGTCCGCTGTGTGGGATTTGACTCCGGTTGAGAAGGGGCAGCTTTTCCCTGCTGCTGATGAGCAGGTTGTCATTGTGGGAGGAAATGAAGAGAAGTGGAGCGCCATTCAACTATACTATCCACGAGCACAAAGGCTGTCCATTGAGGCTGACAATACCATTGAGGAAATCGTACAACGACTGGAAGAGTTTGGTTCCGTTGATCATATGGTGTGGATCGCTCCTTTTGAAGTGATAGATTCCTTGGCGGATCATCGATTAATCGAGGGGCAAGATCAGGGAGTTATTCTATGCTTCCGAACGATTAAAGCCTTGCTTCACTTGGGATACGGAACTAAGGAGTTGGGGTGGAGTGTCATCACTGTCCAATCCCAGCCCATTCGTAAAACAGACGTTGTAAATCCTTGCCACGTTAGTATTCATGGTTTAATTGGTTCGATGGCGAAGGAATATCCTAACTGGAAGATTCGACTTGTGGATGTAGAGGCCGAAACTGAATGGCCATTGGATGATATGTTGACACTGCCAAGAGATCGTCAGGGGCGTCCGTGGGTTTATCGTCAGGGTGAATGGTATCGCCAGCAATTGCTTGCCATCGATCATCCTCCGATCGATCAGACACGTATGAAGCAGGGTGGCATTTATTTGGTTATTGGCGGTGCTGGTGGCATCGGCGAAGCATGGACCGAATATATGATTCGTACCTATCAAGCCCAGATCATTTGGCTTGGTCGTCGTCAAAAAAATGAAGAGATTCAGGCGAAGATGGATAGACTTGCCGCTTTTGGACCAGCACCAGACTATATCACTGCGGATGCAACGCAAAAGAACGCTTTGCAACAAGCTTATGAACAGATAAAGCAAACGTATTCACGGATTGACGGGGTTGTTCATTCTGCCATGGTCTTGGTTGAAGAAAGCTTGGAAATGATGCAAGAGGAAGGTTTCCGAGCAGTGCTTTCGTCCAAGGTTGATGTGAGTGTGAACATCGCCTTGGTGTTTGAGAAGGAAGCGTTGGATTTTGTACTATTCTTCTCTTCGCTCATGGCGGTTACAAAAGCTCCAAAGCAAAGCAACTACGCGGCAGGATGTACCTTTAAGGATGCATATGCTCATCAACTGACCCAAGTATGGCCAAGTGCGGTGAAAGTGATCAATTGGGGATATTGGAGCAGTGGCCAAGTGGAAGAGTCTCATCAAGAGATGATAGAAACCTATCGTCGTTTGGAGCAGATCGGCATTGGCCTTATTCAGCCTCCAGAAGCAATGCAAGCGATAGAGACACTTCTCGCAGGAGCCATGGATCAAATGGCTTTAATGAAGATTACGAAGCCGGTTGTCATTGAAGGGATGAAGGAAGAGGAATGGGTGGATGTTCACTCTGAACGCTATCCTTCCATGCTACAGCTCTCCGCTCATGAAAATGAGGATCTTGCTGATGTGGCGGCTTCTTTTATCAAGGAGAGGTTGAAGCAGGATCAATCCGCACGAATTCGGATTCTCGAGATCGGAGCAGGTACCGAAACGCCCAGTGCTTTCGTTTCACAAAAATTACAAGCTTATCAAGATCGTATAGAAGAGTACTGCTATACCAATATTTCCAGAGAAATGGTAATGCTCGGAGAAAAACAATTCGCTGCGATGTATCCTTTTATGAGCTTTCAAGTTTTTGATCCAGAAGCGGTATTAGGTGAACAAGCGATTCATGCTGGTGAATACGACCTGATTATCACAGCGAATAAACTGTACACCGCTCAGCGTATTCGCCAAGCCTTGCGTAACTGCAAGACACTCTTGAAAAGGAATGGCCTGCTTCTATTAGGTCTTTCATTACCTCATGAAGCTTGGCAGAAAGTATTGAGAGATGAGGGCTACCGAGTTGTCTCCTATCCACAGTTGATGATTGCTGAAAGTGACGGCGTTGTCCGCAAGTCCAAACGACAGCAGAAATCAATGGGGGGGACCGTAGCTTCTGCTCATCCAGTTCATCCAGCTACAGACAGAGGAACAGGCACGGAGGATACGCTTCGTGAGAAAAGCATTGCCTATTTCAAGCAATTGGTCGGAGAAACACTGAAAATTCCATTTGACCAGATCGACTCATCTGCGGCCTTAGAAGAGTATGGCATTGATTCGATTATGATTGTGCAAATGACTAATGTCTTACGGAAAAAATTACATGCTGTCAGCACGACCCTCTTCTTTGAATATCAAACCATTGACGCGCTGGTAGAGCATTTCATGACAACACAAACGGATGAATTGCTTGCCTTAGTAGGAATAGATGAACAGCAGCCTGTTCAAAAGCAAATAACCAACTCAGGAGCTTCTGCAAAGCCAACCAGAGAGCAAGCTGGCCCGATAATTAGAAAGTCAAAGTCCCGCCGTTTCCTACAATTTCTTGATACGGAAGGGGAAAAACCAATAGCATCGTCCAGGCAGGATGTGGCGATCATTGGTCTTTCAGGACGTTATCCGCAAGCGGAGGATGTCTGGGAGTTTTGGTCGCGCCTGCAAGAGGGGAAGAATTGTATCACGGAAGTACCGAAGAATCGTTGGAATTGGCAAGAATTTTTCAGCGAAGAAAAAGGAAAAAGAGGATACACGTACACCAAATGGGGCGGCTTTATCGAGGATATTGATAAATTCGACCCATTGTTTTTCCAAATTTCTCCTAACGAAGCAGAGCAGATGGACCCTCAAGAGCGTTTATTTTTAGAAACGGCATACGCTAGTATGGAAGATGCGGGTTATACGCCTGCCACTTTAGGAGAAAGCAGAAAAGTTGGGGTATTTGTTGGTGTCATGAATGGAAATTACCCAGCAGGAACGAGCTACTGGTCCATTGCGAATCGTCTATCCTACTTGTTCAATTTCCAAGGTCCAAGTCTGGCAGTGGATACGGCGTGCTCCTCTTCTTTGACGGCGATCCATTTGGCCTTGGAAAGCCTGTATAGCGGTACAAGTGAATGTGCCATTGCTGGCGGGGTCAATTTAATTGTCGATCCGTTTCACTATATTCGACTGTCTGGAGCGACGATGCTTTCTGCTGGTGACCGTTGCAAGTCGTTTGGCGACCAAGCGGACGGCTTTGTAGATGGAGAAGGTGTGGGAGCAATCGTATTGAAGCCTCTGCAAAAGGCGATTGCCGACGGAGACCACATCTACGGCGTAATCAAGGGAAGCATGCTCAATTCTGGCGGCAAAACAAATGGATATACGGTTCCAAACCCCATCGTGCAGTCGCAGGTAATCGACGAAGCATTGCAGCGGGCAGGAGTGGATGCTCGTGCCGTCAGCTATATCGAAGCCCACGGTACAGGTACCGCTCTGGGAGATCCAATCGAGATTGCGGGGCTGACTCGCGCGTTTGGACAATATACGAAAGACAAACAATTCTGCGCCATCGGCTCGGCCAAGTCGAACATTGGGCATACGGAGAGCGCGGCAGGAATAGCAGGATTGACCAAAATATTGCTTCAGATGAAATACGGTCAAATCGCACCATCCTTGCACGCTGAGGTGATGAATCCAAACATTGATTTCAGTCATACACCATTTGTGATTCAGCAAGAGCTGGCGGAATGGAAACGTCCAATGATTGAGATCAACGGAGTAACCAAGGAGTATCCGAGAATCGCGGGGCTGTCTTCTTTTGGGGCGGGAGGATCCAATGTCCATATCGTCATCGAAGAGTATCTCGAAGCAGACAGACAACCCGAGAGTAGCATTCAGCCACAACATCCAAAAATAATCGTGCTCTCAGCGAAGAACGAAGAGAGACTGTTCGCTCAAGTGGATCGATTATTGATGGCGATCAAAGCAGAAGCATTAACCGATGCCCATTTGGCTAATATCGCTTATACGCTCCAAGTAGGGCGAGAAGCGCTGGAAGAACGCTTGGCTGTTATCGTCAGATCAGTGAATGAGCTGGAGGAAAAACTAACGTATTTTGCAAAAGGAGCAGATCACATTGCCGAGCTGTATCGTGGGCGAGTGAAGCGCAATCATGACACGGTAGCTCTTTTTGCTGACGAAGATATGAAGCAAACCGTGGAGACATGGATGACCAAAGGGAAATACGCAAAACTGATGAACCTTTGGGTCCAGGGCGTCTCTTTTGATTGGAATAAGCTGTATAGCGACGATAAGCCGCGCCGCGTCAGTTTGCCTACCTATCCTTTTGCTAGAGAGCGTTACTGGATGGACGTTCAAAAGCCAAAGGTAACAGGCATGACTGAAGCATCCTCGGCTCGGGGAGACATCCTCCATCCATTGCTTCATAAGAACACCTCTGACCTCTATGAGCTGAGATACAGTTCTAGCTTCACACGGCAGGAGTCGTTCTTGGCTGATCATCTTGGAAACGGGCAGCGCTTCTTTCCAATCACCGCTTATCTGGAAATGGCAAGGGCGGCAGTGAAGCTGGCAGCTGGAGATAGAGAGGGGACTTTCACTGGAATCCGAATGACTCATGTTGCTACAGATCATCCGCTAGTGGTGGGCGACGATCTGGTTCAGGTACATCTGGGTATCTATCCAGAGGACACTGGAGAGCTCGCTTATGAAATCTACAGTGAGGCGATAGAAGATGATACCAAGTCTGTGGTACATAGCCAAGGCATGGTCGAATTCACTTCGTTCGTTGAAGCACCAACGCTGGATCTACCTGCCCTGCAAGCCGAGAGCAGCGAGATGCTTACTTCCCGACAATGCTACGAGATGTTAAAAGAACGTGGAATGGATGTTCATCCGAATTTTCAAGGGATGGACCAAATGTACAGGACTCAGAGACAAGTACTTGTAAAACTCTCCTTGCCTTCGATTGCTAGGGAGACAGCAGGACAATTCGTTCTCCATCCTAGCTTGTTGGAGTCTCTGTTGCAGTCCTCTCATTATCTCATCAAGGAGTCTACACCTTCTGACAACATCAGCTCCATCCAACCAGATGGTTCTTTTACCATTGAAGAGCTGGAGATCTTCGAGAATCATCCTGCTGTCATGTATGCTCTCATTCGATCCCGTGATGATGTCCAAGCGGAGAATCATACAGGGAAAATAGATATTGATCTATGTGACGGGGCAGGCAGAATAGGCGTGAGGGTGAAAGGTTTTTCAGTTGGGATTGAAAAACTGGGTGCAACGGTGAGCGAGACTCAGGCAACAGCGACTTCCACCCCACCGCTGATGGGAACTACGATGCTCACTCCAGTATGGAATGCCGTGTCTTTAGAAAAAGGTGAAATCATTCCAGCGACAAGTGATCAGGTTGTCATCGTTTGTGCCGAAGAAAAGGACAGAAGTCTCCTTCTACATCACTACCCTCAAGCTACTGTACTACCGCTTCAGTCAAAGGATTCTATTGAGGGAATCGCTAGTAAACTGGAAGAGCAGGGTGTGATCGATCATATCCTGTGGGTAGCTCCT
Source organism: Brevibacillus sp. NPDC003359 (assembly GCF_042878995.1). Lineage (NCBI taxonomy): Bacteria > Bacillati > Bacillota > Bacilli > Caryophanales > Paenibacillaceae > Brevibacillus > Brevibacillus sp. NPDC003359. The sequence goes on along the minus strand of NZ_JBIAOR010000001.1, from coordinate 1,864,511 downwards.
GACAGCTCTGTGGAATCCGTAAAAGAGGAATCCTTGATGAGCGAACAGGAGCGGGGCGTTATTCAAGTTTTCCGTTTGATCAAGGCTTTGCTTGCGGCGGGGTATCACACGAGAGACTTGGGCTGGACTATCATTACTGTTCAGGCGCAGGCTGTCTACAAAAAAGATACTGTCTATCCAACACATGCCAGCATCCACGGTTTGATCGGATCGATGGCAAAGGAATATCCGAACTGGAAGGTAAGACTCGTCGATTTGCAGGCTCACAGCGATTGGCCGCTACGTGATATTTTTACTTTACCTGCCGATGCTCATGGAAACGCTTGGGCATATCGTGGACAAGCGTGGTATCGCCAGCAATTGATGCCAGTCCAGAGTCCTTCCATCAACCAAACCGTTTACAAGCAACAGGGAGTCTATGTTGTGATTGGAGGCGCGGGCGGTATTGGACAAGCGTGGAGCGAATACATGATTCGCACCTATCAAGCACAGATGATTTGGATCGGCCGCCGTAAGAAAGATGAGTCGATCCAGAACAAAATAGATCAACTTGCTACCCTGGGACCTGCGCCGCACTACATCGAAGCAGATGCTACGGATCGCGAATCGCTGCAATCTGCTTATGAAGAGATCAAGAAGCGATATGGCAAGATGAACGGAGTGATTCATTCCGCTATTGTTCTACTGGATAGAAGTCTGGCGAATATGGACGAGACAACCTTCCGAGCTGGGCTGGTACCAAAAGTAGAGGTAAGTGTGCGGATGAGTCAAGTATTCGGAGAAGAACCATTGGATTTCGTCCTGTTTTTCTCTTCGATCAACTCGTTTACGAAATCGCCTGGACAAAGTAATTATGCTTCAGGCTGCGCCTTTAAAGATGCTTTCGCCCATCAGCTTGCCGAGGAATGGACATGTGCGGTGAAAGTAATGAACTGGGGATACTGGGGGAGTGTTGGAATTGTTGCGTCCAAGGGGTATCAGGAACGCATGGCACAGATCGGTATTGGATCGATTGAACCTTCGGAAGGGATGGAGGCATTGGAAGCCTTGCTATCAGGTCCGATGAATCAATTAGCGTTGATGAAAACAACTAAGCCACTCGATATGGAAGGAATCCATACAAGTGAATCGGTTGCGGTCGTTTCAGAGAAAATTTCCTCCAGCATGGCAAGCATTAAAAACAAGCTAAAAGTAAAAAAGATGCCCAAAGCAGCAGCGTATTTTGAATCAGAATCAGAATCGGATACGGACACGGACACAGACACAGACACAGACAGCTTGTTTGATAAGGTCCAAGCAACGATCATTCAACTCGCCTCTCAAATTCTCAAGGTGGAGAGAGAAGAGATAGATACGGATATTGAACTAAAGGAGTATGGATTCGATCCAGTCAAGCTCACCGAATTTTCTACTAAAATCAATCAAAAGTACAAGCTTGAACTGACACCTGCTGTGATGACGGACTATCCAACGCTTAAGCACATCGCTGAATATCTAGTTGATACCACCCTGAAAAATCAATCAGCAAGTGAACAGAAAGAACGGGTTCAATACGTGTAAGCCGAAGGAGTGCCTAGAATGAACAAAATGGACGAGCTTCTTTTAAAGTTACTGTGGAGTCAAATGCAGTCGCTTGGCTGCTTTACAAAAAAGAATCAGGCGCTCAGCGATCTCAAAAGAAAAAGCGGTCTGCTTGACTTATATGACATGTGGCTCGAAGAAACGGCTTCTGTTTTGGCTCAGAATGATTATCTCGTTTACGATCGCGCAACATCTACCGTGATCGATCCTGCTCCCATTTCTAGTGCCGCTGTCTGGCAAGAATGGGAGCAAGAAAAAGAGGTTTGGCTAAAGAATCCGGATACGAATGCGCAAGTCAAGCTCGTAGAGGCAACCTTGCGTGCTTTACCGCAAATACTCACGGGAAAAGTGCGAGCCACAGAAGTCATCTTTCCCAATTCGTCGATGGAATTAGTCGAGAAGGTATACAAAAATAACACGGTTTCCGACTACTTCAATGAAGTGCTTGCCGATACATTGGTTGCTTTTGTTGAGGAACGGCTGAACCAAGATGCTGCGGCACGCATTCGCATTCTCGAGATTGGGGCAGGTACGGGAGGAACGAGTGCCGTTGTTTTCCAAAAACTAAAGGCGTATCAAGAGCATATCGAGGAATATTGCTACACAGACCTGTCCAAAGCCTTTTTCATGCATGCAGAAAAAGAGTATGGACCAAGCTATCCTTATTTGACCTACCAGATTTTCAACGTAGAAGAGCCGCTTGTGGGACAAGGAATTGATCTAGGCGAATATGATATTGCGATTGCAGCAAATGTACTGCACGCCACCAAAAATATTCGTCAAACCTTGCGGAATGCGAAAGCCGTATTAAAGGAGAACGGCTTGCTTCTGCTAAATGAAATGAGTAAAAATACCATCTTCCTCCATCTTACCTTTGGTTTGCTGGAGGGATGGTGGCTGTACGAAGACCCAGAGCTGCGCATCTCAGGCTGCCCTGGGTTATCTTCGTCAACGTGGCTGAGAGTATTGGAGGAAGAAGGGTTTCAGTCGGTCTTTTTCCCAACAGACGAGGCGCATGCGATGGGGCAGCAGATTATTGCTACCGAAAGCGACGGCGTGATCCGCCAACAGCAAATAAAACAGCCTAAACCTAAGCCGAGCGTAAATGCGGAACAGTCAAAAGCAAAGAGAGTGAACATGCCTTCCGCTCCAAAAGGAAGGGCATTCGAGGATGTCCTGCGCGAAAGAAGTACCGAATACATCAAACAGTTGATCGCTGAAACGCTGAAAATGCCGACTAATCGAATGGATACTACGGAGCCTTTAGAGGCATATGGTATGGATTCCATTTTATCTGTACAACTGATCAATCAATTTCGGAAAATTTTCGGTGAAACCATCAGCGGTACTTTGTTTTTTGAATATCAGACGGTGGATGACTTAGTACAACATTTAATAGAGACACAAAGAGAAGCGCTGATTTCGTTCACAGGAGTAGATGAGCAGAAGCAGGAGCAGGAGCCAAATCGAACGGAAGATCATGCTGAGTTTGATCAATTGCCGAAAACCGAAGTGAAACGAAACCCAAGAAAAACGAGAGCATTTACGTCTTCTACTCACTCGCAAATGACGGCATCCAAGCCTGCGTCCTCCGGTAAAATAGCGGTTATTGGCATGAGTGGGCGCTTTGCTCAAGCGAACACCTTGGACGAGTTTTGGGAAAATTTAGTACAGGGTAAAAAGTCTATCTCAGAAATCCCAGAAAAGCGTTGGGATTGGACAGCGTATTATCATCCAAATCGGGAGGAAGCTATTTCCAAAGGAAAAAGCTATAGCAAATGGGGCGCTTTCTTAGAAGACTTTGATCAGTTTGATCCGTTATTTTTTCAAATGACTCCGCGAGAAGCAGAAAATATAGACCCTCAAGAGCGCCTTTATCTAGAAGAGTGCTGGAAGGCGTTAGAAGATGCGGGTTATGCCTCATCGAAGATGTCTACCGAGCTGCGCAAGAGAACGGGGGTTTTTGGTGGGATTACGAAACAAGGATTTCATTTGTATAGTACAGAAACCACCCATCATTTTCCGACAACCTCGTATTCATCGATGGTCAATCGGGCTTCGTACTATTTGAATTTACAAGGTCCAAGTATGCCGATCGATACGATGTGTTCCTCAGCTTTGGTAGCGATTCATGAAGCATGTGAATACATCCGGAACGGGAAGGGAAGCATGGCGATTGCTGGTGGAGTGAATCTGTACACACATCCACATACCTACTTCGGTCTGACTGTGGGACAGCTTATCTCCCATACTTCTGACAGTGCTGCCTTTGGGAATGGCGGAATTGGTTTTGTACCGGGCGAGGGAGTGGGTGCTATTGTTCTCAAGGATTACGATCAGGCTGTACAGGACCTGGACCATATCTATGCCGTGATACGAGGAACCGCCGTCAACCATAAGGGCAAAGCCAATGGCTACATGACACCAAGCCCCAATCCAATTGCAGCTGTGATTGGAGAGGCGTTGGAAGAAAGTGGACTGGACCCTCGATCCATTAGTTATCTAGAAGCCTCTGCCTATGGATCAGACATAGTAGATGCCGTAGAAATGACAGCGGTGACGAAAGCTTTTCACAACCGTCAAGGAACAGAAGGGAATTATCGACTCGGTTCGGTCAAACCGAATATCGGGCATTGTGAATCAGCTTCTGGTATGTCGCAGTTAATGAAAGTGATTTTATCCTTACAGCATCAGACGCTGGTTCCAACCTTAATGCCTGACGAATTGAATCCGAATATTCATTTTGATCAACTCCCATTTCAATTGCAGCGAGAAGTATCAGAATGGAAGAAGGTCACAGTAGATGGGCAGACAGTCCCCCGACGAGCAGGCATTACCAGCTTTGGCGGCGGTGGAGTGAATGCCCATCTTATCGTTGAGGAATACGACCGCAACCTGCAACCTCAAACCCTGTCATCATCAAACAGAGTAAACGACCCAGAACCTGAGCTGTTTATCTTTTCGGCCAAGAATAAAGAGAGATTGCATGCGTACATTCAACGTTGGATTGGTTATTTGCATAAGAACCAGGATATTGATGTAGCAAATACTGCTTACACTCTTCAAATCGGAAGAGAAGAAATGTCTTGCCGTTTAGCTGTCATCACCAATAGTCAAACAGAGCTTTTACAGCAACTGGAACGCTGGTTGGAACATCAAGAAGAGACGGAACAATGCTTTTTGGCAGATCTCAAGGATCACAAAGAATTGATGTCAGACCGGGTTGCTCAGGCAATCGAATCAAGAGATATAGGCGAACTAGCAAAATTGTGGGTTCTAGGCAATCCCATCCCTTGGCAAAAGCTGCATGAAGGGAAGGAGTTATTCCGAGTAGCTAAGCTCCCAACCTATCCGTTTAAGAGGAGAATGTGTTGGATAGAACCCAATCAAACGAATCGCTCTAGGAGGGAGACAAGCATGACATCCGCTCATCCAGAATTCGAAAACAAAGCCGTTGAGATTTATACATATAGTGCCAACAGCAGCGAAGCAGAGTTTTCGGAAGATTACTTGACCGTATGCCCATTTGAAAGGAAAATTCCAGGCTTTTCAATGAGCCGTGTCATCTTGAACCCTGAAAAATATCCATTGGAAAGAGAAATGGTAAGAGAGAAGCAAGTAGAGATGCGCCAAGTACTATTTTGCAAAGAAAATTTTTCTCGTGTGCAAAAGGTATTGGACTTCGGATGCGGTCATGGGACAGATGTGATTCAAATAGCAGAGCTCTATCCGCATATTGAAACCCATGGCTTTACAATTACTAAGGCGCAAGCAGAGCTTGGAAATCAACGGATCGCGCAGAAAAACCTGGGAGCTCGTGCGAAGATATTCAATAAAGACAGCTCGAAGGATTCCTTTCCCGATCTCTACGACATCATTGTTGGGATTGAAGTGAGCTTCCATATTCGAAACAAACACGGATTATTTCACAATATCTCATCTTCTCTGAACGAAGAGGGAACGGTTCTGTTGATCGATTATATAGCCAATACGCGAGGACCGATCGTAGACCCGAACGTAGAAATCACGATCCCCACCGTTCAAGAGTGGATTGAGCTTTTAGCGGAGCATCAGTTCGTGATCGATGAAATCATCGACGTATCGCCGCAGATTGCTAACTCCTTGCATGATCCTGATGTGGAACAGTACATCAAGCATCTGCCTAAAGCTGTTCAAGATTTGTATATCAACACGGTGAACCAATCCATCTCTCTTGAAAAAGGCTGGATTAGCTATTGCTTGTTTAAGCTGAAAAAGGCTCCGCATCTTGCGTACACGAAGCGTTGTGAATGGAATGCCGGCAAACTATCGAATAAGAGACCTTATCCAGAAGCATTAGCGGAAATGGTAAACAGCGGTTATATTCCTTATCCGAAAAAGCAAATGAGAACGCTCACCTCTCCAAATCAGCAAGACTACAGCAGTCATTGGAATCGGGAAACAATCAAAGAATCCTTGGTCGAGGCTTTTGCCGCTGTTTTAGGTCTTCACCCAGAAGAACTAGAAGAAGTAGCGACCTTGAAGGATATAGGAATTGGCTCTCTTAACGCGGTTGCCTTATCCGAAATGATTAACAGCAAATTCAATCTGAGATTACCGACCAGTGTTGTGTTTGAGCATAATACGCTAGATTCATTGGCAACCTATATTGCTAGTCATGTGCAGGAATACGTGCCTAGCCAGCTCCATTCCAGTAAACCTTTCGTGTCTGATGCTCAACATCAAACGATTTCATCTGAATATTCTGAACGAAAACGCGATATGGCGGATAAGTCCATTCCAGATCGGACAAAAATCAAAGCGAGCCTGATCGAGGTCTTTTCTACCGTTTTAGGCTTGAGACAAGAAGAGCTGGAAGAAGTGGAGTCCCTAAAGGAGTTGGGAATCGGCTCTCTCAATGCCGTTCAATTATCCGAAGCCATCAATAGCAAGTTTCATCTGAAGCTACCAACAAGTGTTGTGTTTGAGCATAATACGCTAGCAGCATTGGCGAGCTACATCGCTACTCATCTACCAGAGCGCCAACCAGCACAAACAGAATCGTTTTACCAAAATCATAGAAATCTTGAAGAGAAGCCTGTTTATACAGAGAGAGGAGTCTCGACTCGTCATAAAGTCTACGAACCGCAGAAAATAGCCTCCGATGATATTGCGATCATTGGGATTTCCTGCCGCACAGCAGGTGCCCAGGGGCAAGATGAATTCTGGGAGCTTGTCAGTCAGGGCAAAGATTGCATAAAAGAAGTTACGAATCCAGACTGGCGCGCCTTTTTCAAAGAAAATGCATTAGTAGATATTCCGATTAGATACGGGGCGATGGAGGATATTGAATACTTTGATCCAGCGTTTTTTAAAATTTCTCCTACCGAAGCCCAATCGATGGATGTCACGCAGCGCATCCTTTTACAAGAGAGCTATAAAGCGCTAGAGGACGCAGGCTACACCCCGTCCATGCTGAGAGGAGAACCTGTTGGAACCGTCATTGGCGCCATGGCGGGAATGACAGTAGAACAAGATTTCTCTCATTTTGGCATGCTCGGATCGGATACGAGTATACTCGCATCGCGCATCGCTTATTTCCTTGATCTAAAAGGACCGGCTCTAGCTGTTAACACAGCTTGCTCATCCTCTTTGGTTGCGATCGATATTGCCTGCCAAAAGCTGAAGACGGAAGAGGTCAATCTGGCCATCGCAGGAGGAGTTACGATTTATTCTCATCCTGCTCCGTTTATCTCGATGAGTAACGCAAGGATGCTTTCTCCTACAGGCGAGTGCCGTCCGTTTGACAATGGTGCCAATGGCATTGTAGTTGGGGATGGAGTTGGCGTTGTTATTTTAAAAAGATTGCAAGATGCAATGCGGGATAACGACAACATCTATGGTGTCATCCGTGGCAGTGGAACCAATCAGGATGGACGGACATTGGGCATCACCGTGCCGAGCTTCCAAGCACAAAGCGATCTGCAAAAAACCATTTACGCGAAAAAACAGATTGATGTGGAGGACATTCAATATATCGAGGCACACGGAACCGCAACTAAATTAGGGGACCCTGTAGAGATTCATGCGCTGAGTGAATCATTCCGCCAATTCACGCCGAAGAAACGTTTCTGCGCGATTGGTTCTTTGAAAGCCAATATCGGTCATACCACAGCAGCGGCTGGGGTGTTGAGTGTCATCAAGGTTTTACTCAGCATGAAAAACAAGAAGATGGCTCCTTCAATCCATTTTGTCAAAGAGAACGAGCACATTGATTTTGAAAACAGCCCTGTTTATGTGAATACCAAGCTGCAAGACTGGCAGACCAATTCCAAAGGCTCTCGTTTGGCAGCGGTCAGCTCTTTTGGCTTCAGCGGCACCAATGCTCATCTGGTGATCGAAGAGTTTGATAGAAGCAAAGGAAGATCCTCTGCTCCTGTTGAGGGTCAAGAGTTAGCGACGGGAGTCTTCGTGCTATCAGCGGAATCACGTGAGCAATTAGTGGCCTATGCTGAGAAAACAAAGGCATTTATAGAGAAGCATCATGATGTGGGCCTGGCAGATTTTCTCTACACCTATCAGACTGCAAAGGAATCCATGTCTCATCGAATAGCAGTCGTGGTCAACAGGAAAGAGCAGCTGATTGGACAGCTAGAGCAATTCATACAAGGTAATGGAGCAAAAACGGTTGATATGTTTATCGGAGAAAGTAACAAAACGGGTGGAATCAAGATCGGCGACACAGAAGAGGGAAGGGATTTTATTCGCAATCTCGCTCTGAACAAGAAGATCAAAAAGCTGGCGGAGCTATGGGTTCATGGCAACGAAATAGAGTGGGAAGCTCTCTATCCAAATAGAATGGTGAGCCGTCTATCAGGACTGCCAAGCTATCCTTTTGCCAACGAACGATACCGTTTACCCAAAGTTGTCATAGGCACCCGCACCCATCAAGAAGCCGCTGCCACCTACGAGCTGACAGCAGAAAAACCCGAACACAGAGCAGCGGATATAGCCAAATCAACTGAGGTACCTCGTGATCAGGCGGAAGAACCTGTATGCAAGCCTACCTCCGTTATCCATCAAGATGTCATACAAGCTGACGATGACGATACACCACGTAACGAACTCGTGCGAAAAATTGCTGCTGCTTGGGAAGAGGTACTTGGAGTGAAAAACGTTGACATCCACAAAAACTTTCAAGACCTGGGTGGCGATTCGATCATGGCTACTCAGATTATTTCCAGATTGAAGAATAGCTTCCCGGTTGATTTGAATTTAGACAATCTCTTTTCGGCGCCAACCGTTGCAGGAATGGCGGAGCTGATTGAAGAGGAACTGATTGCTGTTATTGATGAGCTTCCAGAAGAGACGATTTTGGAGCTATTAAGCTGATGAATTCATCTATAGGGAAGGAGCAATCCAATGATCAATAAGAAGGAATCAGCTAAATCGAGTGATGAGATACTTGCTGAGAGCAGATCGAAGCTTTCTGAGAAGAAACTGGCATTGCTTGAGAAGCTGAAAGGCTCAAAGCTGGATACGAAAAAGTCCGGGATTCCGCGGCGTTCAAGAGAGGACTTAGTGCCTCTCTCTTTTGCCCAGCAGAGACTATGGTTCTTAGACCAGTTGGTACCAAACAGTCCAGCCTATAATGTGGTTGCCGCCTTTCATCTATCGGGTGAGCTTCACACAAACATCATGGAGCAGTGTATTCATGAGGTCGTGAAACGCCATGAAGCCCTGCGAACCACCTTTCAAGTCACAAACGGGGAGCCGTATCAGGTTATCACTCCTGCATGGCAAATTCCTTTTCCCATTGTCGATCTTACTGTACATCCCGAGGAGGAGAGGGAAGATGAGTTTCGCCGACTAGCTAAAGAGGAAAGCATGTATGTTTTCGATCTGTCAAAGGGGCCGCTTTTGCGTGTTACTTTATTTAAACTCGGCGAGGATTTGCATGTTCTACTTTTGAACGTTCACCATATCATCATCGACGGATGGTCAGTCGGGGTTTTCTTCAGAGAAATGGTTCTGCTTTATCAGGCATATCTTGCGGACAAGCCTTCACCTTTGCCTGAGCTTCCGATCCAGTATGCTGATTTTTCCATCTGGCAGCGGGAGTGGCTTCAAGGAGAAGTGCTTGAGAAACAGCTTTCTTACTGGAGAGAAACCCTTGGACAAGAAAGCAGTGCGTTAGAGCTGCCAGTAGACCGTACAAGACCTCCCATCCAAACGTTTCAAGGAGGGAGCCTAAAGCTACAAATTCCCGCTTCGCTTTCTCATGCCATGAAAGCACTGAGCGAGCAAGAAAATGCCACGCTGTATATGGTCATGATCACCGCGTTAAAGATATTGCTGCACCGTTACAGCGGGCAAAATGATATCCGGGTGGGAGTGCCCGTAGCGAATCGTAACAGAGTGGAAATTGAGAATTTGGTCGGCTTTTTTGTAAATACGTTGGTCCTTAAAACCAATCTTTCCGGCAATCAAAGCTTTAGAGAGCTATTGTCACGTGTTAGGGAGACGGCGAACAGCGCATACAGGCATCAAGACTTACCCTTTGAACGATTGGTGGACGAATTGCAGCCTGAGCGTAATATGAGTCAAAACCCACTGTTTGAAGTCTGCTTTGTGTTGCAGAACTTTCCTATGCCGAAAAAATCGGACACGGATGATTTGGGCTTTTCCTTGGTCAAGTTTGAAGAGTTCCGTAACCATACATCCAAGTTTGACCTCTGGATTCAGGTTGTAGAAAAAGGAGATATCCTTGACCTGGACGTTGAGTTCAACTCCGATATTTTTAATGAGTCGACAATCAGTCGAATGTTAAACAGCTTTCTAATCGTGCTGGCAGGTATTGTCGCCAATCCGAATCAGCCGATTTCAGATCTGCCGATTTTGACCGCTGATGAAGAACATAAACTGTTGGTTGAATGGAACGATACGAAGACGTACTACCCACAGCAGGATATGTGCCTTCATGAGATTATCGAAGCTCAGGCTGCCAAAACACCAGATGCCCCAGCCGTTATTTTTGAAGAGGAACAGCTCACTTACAGTGAATTGGATCAACGGGCGAATCAACTGGCTAATCATCTCCGGAAACTGGGAGTAAGAGCGGAAACGCTTGTGGGTATTTATATGGAGCGCTCATTTGAGATGGTCATTGGGCTGCTAGGTATCCTCAAAGCAGGCGGGGCTTACGTTCCCCTGGATCCAAGCTATCCGCAAGATCGGGTTGCCTTTATGATCACAGATGCGAATCCTTCTTTCCTATTGACTGTGCAAGAACTGAAGAACACTCTCCCTGAATACGGAGGAGAAGTAATTTGCCTCGATTCAGATTGGGAGACAATCGGCATCGAGAGCCGTGTGGTACCGGCAAGCGGAGTCAACAGTGATAATTTGGCGTACATGATTTACACCTCAGGCTCTACTGGTAAGCCAAAAGGTGCGATGAACGCTCATCGAGGTATCGTTAATCGACTTTTATGGATGCAGGAACAATATCAATTGAACGAAACAGATCGGGTGATGCAAAAAACGCCTTTCAGCTTTGATGTGTCGGTATGGGAATTTTTCTGGCCGCTAATGACGGGCGCCTGCATGGTTGTAGCTCGTCCAGAAGGTCATAAAGATACGACCTATCTGGCACGTCTGATCAAAAAAGAGAAAATCACCACCATGCACTTTGTTCCTTCGATGCTTCAGGTCTTCCTGGAGGAGACGGAAATTAGCGGCTGCGATACGTTGCGACGAGTTATTTGCAGTGGTGAAGCCTTATCTTACTCAACGCAGGAGCGCTTTTTCGAGTGTCTCGAAGCGGAATTGCACAACCTCTATGGTCCTACAGAAGCGGCGATTGATGTCACCTATTGGGCGTGCCAGAAAGGAAGCAAGCTTAGATCCGTGCCGATTGGACGCCCTGTGGCAAACACCCAGATCTATCTGTTAGACGAGCACCTGAATCCTGTTCCTGTCGGTGTTGCTGGGGAGTTGCACATCGGTGGTGTACAACTGGCTCGTGGATACTATAACCGTCCTGAGTTGACGGAAGAGAAATTCATCCCTGATCCGTTTAGCAAAAAAGGGGGAGCACGCCTCCTTTATAAGACAGGTGACTTAGCACGTTACATGCCTGATAGAACGATCGAGTATCTGGGCCGAATTGATTTTATGGTCAAGTTAAGAGGGTTCCGTATCGAGCTGGGTGAGATTGAAGCTGTATTAGATGAACATCCAAATGTACAAAAAGCGGCTGTGATCGTTCATGAATCCGAGCAGAGACCAGGGCATAAGCAGTTGGTATCTTATATCGTGTCAGATTCACAGTCCAGGGAAAAACTGAAAACGGCAACAGAAGAAGCACTCCCTGCGGAACAGGTATCAGAATGGCAGGATGTTTTTGATAAAGCCTATGATGATGAGAATCAATATGAAGCCGATTTCAACATTACCAGCTGGAACAGCAGTTATACGGGTCAGCCTCTTTTAGCGGAAGAAATGCGTGAATGGGTTAATTCGACGGTTGACCGTATCCTTGCCTTGCAACCGAAAAAGGTACTTGAAATCGGGTGCGGTACAGGGCTGTTATTATCCCGAATAGCGCCTCATTGTGAACAATATTGGGGAACAGATTTCTCGTCGATGGCGTTGGATTATATTACCGCGAAACTGATCAACCAACGAGAGGATTTATCCAATGTAACACTGCGTAAGAGCTATGCGGATGATTTTAGTGGACTAGAAGGACAACAGTTCGATGTGATTGTGCTCAACTCTGTTGTGCAGTATTTCCCGGACGCGAACTATTTGTTGGATGTGCTGAAAAAGGCCATGCACTCCCTGAGTGACAACGGAGCAATCTTTGTCGGTGATGTTCGCAATCTTTCTTTACTACAAACCTTCCTCACTGAGGTTGAAATGGAAAAGTCACCGGCGACATTGACCACCGATCAATTGATGCGCCGGGTGCAGAAGCGAATGAGACAAGAGCAGGAGCTGGTCATTGATCCTGCCTTTTTCTATGCGCTTCAAGAGCAGCTGCATTCAATCAGCTATGTAGAAATCAAGCTGAAGCGTGGGAGTCATCATAATGAATTAACGCGATATCGCTATGATGTGGTTCTACATCTCGGCAAAAAAGTGCAGCCGATTGAGGACTTTTCATGGCTGGATTGGCATGAGGAGGGGCTCCAAAATATTGAGGGGCTTCGTCAAATCATGACCAAGTATAAACCGCAAATCTTGGGTCTTACCAATATCCCTAATTTGCGGTTGGACAGGGCGAATCACTACCAGTCTTTGCTTGCTGACAGTGATATTCTCAAAACCGTGGAAGAACTGACAACAGATCAGAATCAACCAGGCACTGGAATAGACCCTGAGGAGCTTTGGAAGTTGGGTGCTGAGCTCCGATACAGTGTGGATATCGCTTGGGTTGGTGATAGGGAGGATGGCAGCTATGAGGCTGTGCTCAGACCTGAACATTTACTGGAAAAAAGAAAGCGTAACAAAGTGGTCACCGCGTGGCACCGTCCAGCGAAAAAATACCAGCCGATCGAAACGTATGCGAACGATCCTTTGACAGATAGGGTTGCTCGTCAGTTCATTCCAGAGCTGCGTAGTTATTTACGGGATAAGCTGCCAGATTACATGGTTCCGTCTATCTTTGAGTTTATCAAGGAAATGCCAGTGAACATGAATGGAAAATTGGATCGCAAAGCGCTTCCTGCGCCGTTGATTGAAGTGCCAGAGATGGAGGGAGATTTTGTACCGCCAACGACGGAGACGGAAAAGATTCTAGCCGATGTCTGGGCTGAAATATTGGGCTTGGATAAGGTTGGCATACATAATAACTTCTTCGGCTTGGGCGGCGACTCCATTCATACTATCCGAGTGGTTGCCAGAGCAAAACAACTCGGACTGGAATTGACTCCACAGCAAATTTTCCAATTCCAGACCATAGCTGAACTGGCAGAGGTTACAGGTGCGGCTACAACCCAGAATGCAAAGCGAGCGGCAACAGCAGTTGAGCTACCAACTCTTGAAAAGCATCAGTTGGATAGGATAAAAGTAGACAATCCATACATGGAGGATGTTTATCCGCTTACGATCATGCAGGAGAATATGCTTTATCGATACAAACATCATCCAGAGCCTGGATTGAATGTGGTTCATCATGCTTTTCGCATAGAGGGCGGCCCTTTCCATGTATCTGCTTTTGAGCAGGCATGGCAGCATCTCATTCAACAATTCCCTGTATTGCGAACATCCTTCATTTGGGAAGAGCTGGATGAACCGATGCAGATCGTGCATGAGAAAGTGGATATCCACATCAAACAGGAAGATTGGCGCGGCATTCCTGAAGCTAATCAAGATGAACAATTGCAATCCTATATTCAAAAGCTTAGAAAACAAGGGTTTGAGATGGGCCAAGCACCACATGCACATCTTGCTCTGCTTCAAGTAGGAGAGGATGTCTACTACTTTATTTATGTCTTCAACCTGATGTTGCAGGATGGCTGGAGCTATACGTTAATCGTTAAAAGACTATTCGAATATTATCAAGCGTTTTCCCAAGGGAAGGCGATTGATATCCAGCCTGTATATCCGTATCGGGATTATGTTGCACTACAAAAACAGCAGGACTTAACGGATGCCGAGTCGTTTTGGAAGAAAAATCTTGAAGGAATGACCAGCTCCACTCCTGAATTGGCGCAAGCGAGCGGAGAGAATATTTCTGCTGAAGACCCGCCCTATTCTCAGGAAAGGTTCATCGTATCGCCAGAAGTCTCCTCGGCGCTGTTATCCTTGTCCAAGAAGTATCATCTGACGCCATATACATTGGTACAAGGAGCGTGGGCATTGCTGCTTCATCATTACAGCGGCAAGGAAGACGTTGTTTTTGGGACAATCTTCTCCGGGCGCAGCATAGCGATGATGGAGGTCGAACATTCTGTCGGACTTTTCTTCAATATTCTGCCCATTCGAGTGAACATCGAGCAAAACATGAGGTTCTTGTCTTGGCTCCAAAACATGCAGTCCAAGGTAGTAGAAACGAGTCAGTACGAGTACACGCCACTGAAAAAAATATACGAGTGGTGTGATATCCCACGAGATCGTCTTTTGTTTGACAGTTATCTGGTAAGCGAACAGCTTCCTGATTTCTCTTCTGTCTTTCGAGGATTTCATGATGTTCTCGGCGCTACTATCTATGATTCTATCGCGCAGACGGAGCATCCATTACGAGTGGAAATTCTTTTCTATGAACAAGTGCTAGTCCTGCATATCAACTACTATCGACGTTTCTTCAACGCTACGGAGATTAGCGGTATGTTGCAGCACTTGAATACTCTTTTGGAAGGATTGGTAGCGAATCCTGAGCAAAAGGTAAGCGAGTTGGTCCAGGTTTTAAAGTATCACCCCCAACGCTAAATTTACGAACAAGAGGAGAGGTTACTATGTGTGGAATTGTGGGATGGCTTGATTGGGATGACGATTTGTCATCCCAGCATGCTATTTTGCACAAAATGGCCCAAGCGATCCAACATCGCGGGCCAGACGAAGAGGGATATTGGTTGTCTCCTCGGGCAGCTATTGCACATCGGCGTCTTATCGTGATCGACCCCGAAGGCGGCAAGCAGCCAATGATCTACCGAGAAGGAGATCAGACGTGCGTTTTATCGTTTAATGGCGAAATTTATAATTATATGGAACTGCGCCGCCAGTTAGAGATACTCGGACACTCCTTTCAAACCAATTCTGACACGGAAGTATTACTGCACGCTTTTTTGGAATGGAGAGAGGATTGTGTCCGTCATCTCAATGGAATCTTTGCATTCGCCATTTGGGACGAAAAAAATCATCGATTGTTTTTAGCACGTGATCACTTGGGTGTAAAACCATTGTTTTATTGTCAACGAGGGAGCTCTTTCTTGTTCGGCTCTGAACTGAAAGCCTTGCTTGCCCATCCAAAAGTGAAACCTGAGGTAGAAGCGGATGGATTAGCAGATATTATCGGACTCGGCCCGGCGAGAACACCAGGATTTGGAATTTTCCGCAATATAAACGAGGTTCGAGCTGGACATTGTGTAACAGTCACGAAGGATCAAATCAGGACAAGCCAGTACTGGAAACTGGAGAGCAAGGTGCATACTGACGATATGGATACCACGACAGAAAGGATACGCGCTCTGTTACAAGATACGGTACAACGTCAGTTAATCTCTGATTTGCCTTTAGTTAGTATGCTGTCTGGTGGTTTGGACTCTAGTGGCTTGGTAGCGTTAGCCGCTGAAGAGCTTCGTAAAAAAGGGAAGACGTTGCAAACTTACTCAGTTGATTTTGTAGACAATGATCAGCATTTTGAAGAAGGCTTGCTGCACATTAGCTTGGATGCGCCATGGGCGAAATCAGTCTCCGAGCATGTACAAACGAGGCATCAAGAGATTGCCTTCAACTCGCAAGATCTGATTACTCATTTTCATATGCCGTTGCGAGCGCGGGATCTTCCGGGATTAGGAGAGACGGATACCTCGCTCTATTTGTTCTGCCGTGAAATGAAGAAAAAAGCGACTGTCTCGCTATCAGGTGAATCGGCAGATGAAGTATTTAACGGGTATCCTTGGTTTCAGAAGGAGAAGTTCTTGAATTCAGGCAAATTCCCTTGGATGGAGCATGACGGATGGAGTTCCTTTTTAAATGAAGAAGCCATCGAGAAGATTCGCCCACAGGAATATCTTCGCAGGCGGTATGAAGAAGGGATTGCAGAGGTACACCCTTTGGAAGGGGAGACAGCTTTGGAAGCTCAACAGCGCAAAATGTCGTATCTCTTTATCACACGTTTTCTTCCATTGCTATTGGATCGCAAGGATCGAATGAGCATGTATACGGGGTTTGAAGTACGTGTTCCGTATTGTGATTACCGTCTGGTTGAATATTTATGGAATGTTCCATGGAAAGTAAAAAATATTGATCAAATCGAAAAAGGCCTGCTCCGCAGAGCGTTCAAAGGATATTTGCCGCATGAAGTATTGTACCGCAACAAAAGCGCATACCCCATGACCTATCATCCTGAGTATTACCATGCGATTTTGGACCATATGAAACAAATTCTAGCGAATCCGAATTCGCCACTATTACCATTGATTAATAAGTCTGTGATCCAATTTGTACTGGATGGAAAAGCACCTATGAATCTCGCTCAATCAACGAAGCTGATCGAATACCTCGTTCAAATAAATATGTGGTTAGAGGAATACAAGATTTCTATTCGATAGAAAGCCCTTGGATTTGCTGATAAAAAGGACAGTCAGGATATCTTTTCCTGACTGTTTTTCTTTCAGACATTTTGGTTGGAGGGGTGTGTAGTAAATGAATGCCAGTGAGGTAAATCAGAACATGGCAATACCACAACGACTGCCTGCTAATGGAAGTGACAGGTTTAATTACATGGTCAGCTATCTTTCCGATTGCCAACTTCAAATGGTGGTGGAAATGGACGGTCATGTGAATCAACAGCGATTGCTTCAAGCAATAGAGGTAAGCACCATTGCTGAACCTATCATTGGTTGCCGCTTTATCAAAGATCCAGTCCACCCTTATTGGGAGCGACGCAGCGACTTGGCGTCAAGCGGTTGGTGTTCCTTGCAACTTCTCGGTGATTCTGATTCCGAAGAGCAAGCCATACAGGATTGGCTGTCGAGCCCAATGGACATCGATGCTGATGCGATGGTCAAAGTTCGCATTCTGCGGACCTCGACCAAAGATATCCTATGTATCAAATTGAATCATCTATGCAGTGATGGTGCAGGGTTGATAGAGTACGTTCACTTGCTAGCTTCGATCTATAGTGAGCTTGCCAAAAACCCTCACTACGTTCCCAAGTCAAATCCTGAGGGCAGGGATCAGAATCGTTTGTTCAAGGAGATGGGCATTCCAAATGGCGGGATGCCGCAGGCTCCAGAGCCACAGGGACCAACGCTTCCTTTTACGCCCGGAGAACCAGTGAAAAGGAGACACGCCATTCGCAGAATACCTCGCGAAGAGTGGATGGAGTTGGCGCAAGGATTTAAACAAAAAGGATTCACGGTAAATGATGTGTTATTGGCTGCCTACATGCGAGCTTTATTTCAACATATGGAGAATGTTCCGGCTGAGCAAATCAAAGTCATGGTGACTGTTAATGTAAGGAAATTCTTGCCCACTGGAAAGGCAGATGCCATTTACAACCTGTCTGGCGTGGTTCACGCCTCTATGAATCAAGCAACGGGGGCATTTGGAGATAAGATAAAAGAAGTGGCCGAATTTATGAAGAATCAACGCGATAATAAAGAGATTCTGCATGATGCGGTAACTACTTTTGCCTTTGTGGAGAATCTAGAGTTCCAACACACATTAAAGATCATACAGGATGTAAGAAAGCAAATCGTTATAGATGGAAAAAGCACACCGATATTATCAAATTTTGGTATTATTAGTACGAGTCAGATAACATTTGATAATGTGAAAGCCTCAGATGCATATATAGTCTCCCCAGCCTATTACGCACCAGGATTGATGCTTGGAGTCAGTACGTATCAAGATTGCATGACCCTCAATATTTCCTTTTTTGAATCGAACACAGACGTCGGGTTAATGGAAAAACTCCTTGATACCATGTTAGAGGAAATTAAGTCATTCCGAGAGTAGCAGCTTGCAGCAATTACCTACCCATTTAGATAAGGAGTGAAAGAAATGAATAAAATAGTATTCCCGAATGAAATATCAGGTGCCGAGAATCTGCAACAACAGTTTGAACCGTACGGCTGGTATGCAGAAATGAGAAAAAACAGCCCCGTACATTACGATGAAAAGCAACAGGTTTGGAACGTATTTCTGTATCCGGATGTAGAACGTGTGCTGACCGATTATCACCTTTTTTCAAGCGATACAGGCAAACGAATCGCTGGCTCCCTCGCATTAAAAGACAAGGGAATCACAGAGATGGACCCACCTGATCACGGAAAAAGGAGGGCTCTCTATACAAAGGCATTTTCAACAAGAACGCTCCAGGAGTGGGAGCCGCGTATTCAAGAAATTTCACGTCATTTGTTGGAGGAAGTAAAAGAAAAGCAAAGCATCAAAATTTTAGGGGATCTCGCAGCCCCGATGCCGGTGATTGTCATTGCCGATTTGCTCGGTGTACCATCCAGTGATTGGATGCTGTTCAAACAATGGTCCGATGTTCTCATCACCTCTGGAACCCGCGAAACGTATGAGGATGTTAACCTCAAGAAGGAAGAAACCATGAAGGAAATGGCCGTTTATCTCTCTCCGATCATTCAAGAAAAAAGAGAGAACCCAGCAAAAGATTTTCTTTCCGATTTAACGCAAACAGAATATAAAGGGCAAAAACTATTTGACCGTGAGATTATTGATATTGCAATCAGCTTGCTGCTTGCTGGAAATGTAACGACAAGTACGCTCTTGTTCAGTGTTTTCTACTGCTTTTTACTAGATCGACCAGGCGTATATCGCGAATTAAGAGAGAATCCGGAACTAGTAGATCAAGCGATAGAGGAAGTATTGCGCTTCCGTCCTCCCGCACAGGTTTTGATGCGCAAGGTTCAAGAAGATACGGATATGTTCGGAAGTCTGATGAAAAAAGGCGAAATCGTCATGGCATGGCTCGGTTCTGCCAATCGTGATGAAAACACCTTTGCACAGGGAGATCAATTTGATATCCATCGACCTAACAGCAATAAGCATTTATCCTTTGGAAAAGGGTGCCACTTATGCCTGGGCGCACCATTATCTAGACTGGAAGCAAAGGTAATGCTAACAGAAATGATCAAGTGCTATTCTGACATCACAATCGGTGGATTTGATAACGATCTGATCCTCAATGTGACGAGAGACTAGTCATAAATTTACCCGCTAAAGCAGTTGAGCAGGAAGGATACCCCTGTTCGACTGCTTTTTTTATATAAGCTTGATTTTCCTAGAAAATAAAAAAGCAAGGAAAATAGAATTCCTCACTTTTTAAAACTTATCTTTCCGAATCACCAAATAAACAATCAACCCAATAATCGGAAAAAACAATAAAGCAACAAGTACGATAATGGAGAATTCCTTGCTATTTCCTCGTCTTCTCGCATCACGGTATGCCCAGATACTGATGACAATGTTAATTATGTTCAAAAATAAGAAGAGTAAGAGCGGGAGGAACACGAAAAAGGTAGAGGAAGCATCGCCTACTTGGACCAAAGGATCACCTGCTTTTGAATGTTTTCAAGACTTTCCCAATTATATAAAAAGATGAGGGAAATGTGAAATCTGAAATCTGTAACCGATAAAATGAGTGTGCCATTTTCGTAACCATCCACAAATCCGTGTCTCACCAGATTAGAAATGGGCTGTAAACTTCGCCCGAACCTCCTCCAAAAAAGCCTGCACAGCCGGCGCTAAATAACGATTTTTCATATACGCCAAATAAACCGTCCGCTCCAACGCAGGTGATTCAATCGTTTTCCGAACAAGCGAAGCATCTGTTGATCCCGATAAATAGTTCTCAGGAATAATCGTAACCCCCAGATTCTCCCGCACTAAAGTCAACGCGGTTTCAAAGCGCTCGATCTCAAATTTGATATGCGGGTTCACTTGTTCAAGCGAAAAGGCCGTTAAAATATCCTCTCTCGTCTGGAATCCCTCTGTACTAATGATAAAAGGCTCACTCTCCAAGTCTTTCAATCGAACAGATTCCTTTTTGGCCAGAGGATGATCCTTGTGCAGTACCAGCATTAAGCGTTCATCATACAGAGGAAATGATTCGATATCTTCTTCATCGATGAATTGGTTGGTAATGAGTAAATGCGTATGATACTTCCGCAGTGATTCCTTCACGGCTTTCCCACTCAGTACTTCGATCAATTTGATATGAATAGAGGGAAAACGCCCCTGATATTCGCGAATGACTTTCGGAATCCAATGCTTCACAGATTCAATAATGCCGATGATAAGATCTCCGCTTCCAGTCAGCTTTACTTCGTCCATCTCTTTTTTCAGCATGTTCATTTGGGAAAGAAGCAGCAATGATTTCTGGTACAAAATTTTACCAGCATCCGTTAGTTCCATTTTTCTCGTGTTTCTCTCGAGCAGTGGAGAGCCGACTTCTTGTTCTAGATTTTTAATCGCGTTACTTAAGGAAGGCTGTGAAATATGCAGTTTTTGTGCGGCTTTGGAGTAGCTCAACTGATCGCAAACTGTCACAAAATAGTGCAAATGTTTGATGTCCAAATGGATCGCCTACCCTCATTTATAGCTTGAAGCTATCAATTTATACAAATTATATATTAGAAATAATAAGTTTGTCATTATATAATCAATAAACAAAAGGTTCAGAAAGGATGAATAGCTTGCCAAAGAATGTATCAGCAGATTTGTGGACCGGCCGGACTGACCATACGGAGAGAAGAAGCAGTTTTCGTTACCATCAGATTGTGGAAATAACGGACTTGGATACATTGCTAGCTGCCAAGGATCGCACCGTGGCCATCATCGGGTTTGAATGTGAAGAGGGAGTAAGGCGCAACCAAGGACGATTAGGTGCTGCCAGTGCTCCAAACGCAATTCGGCAAGCGCTTGCAAGCCTTCCTTGGAAAGTGGAGGAAGGGAAACGGATTGTTGATGTGGGGAATGTTGCTTGTCAAAACGAAGAGCTAGAAGCTGCCCAGGAAGAATTGGGGAACGCCGTCTCTGCTATCTTTTCCAAAGCCATGACGCCCATTATTTTAGGCGGCGGCCATGAAACCTTGTATGGACATTACGTAGGTGTCCGAAAACATATCGGAAAAGAGGCTTCACTGGGAATCATCAATATTGACGCTCATTTCGATTTGCGTTCCTATGAAGTTCAGCCTTCTTCTGGGACGATGTTTCGGCAAATACTAGAGCATGATAAAAATAGCAGCTACTTTGTGTTGGGGATTCAGCGTTTCGGAAATACGCAGGAGCTGTTTGATAAAGCAGAGGAGCTCGGTGTCCGTTACGTGTATGAAGAAGAGATGACGGACGCACGAATGGACGAAATTACTTTATCTGTAAGCGAATTCATCGAAAAACACGATCATGTCATGCTGACGCTGTGTACAGATGTTTTAAACGCAGCTTTTGCACCGGGAGTTAGTGCTCCATCTCCATTTGGCTTAACACCAATGGTTGTCCGCACTTTGATCCGTACCGTTGCCGCTCATAAGAAAACGCTTTCTTTTGATGTTTGTGAAGTGAATCCGGTTTTAGATGAAAACGGAAGAACAGTAAAGCTAGGTGCTTACTTGACGAATGAAGCCATCATGGGATTACTACTAGAGAACTAAGGGGAGACAACGATGACGTTAGCACTTAATCAAGTAACGACGATTTTTCTCGCAGTAGCACTTCTCGTATTAGGTACATTCCTCGTAAAAAAGGCTAGTTTCTTGCAAAAGTTTTGTATCCCGGCACCAGTAGTTGGCGGCTTGTTGTTCGCTGTCATTGCAACCACTTTGAAAGCGACCGGAATTTTACAAATTACATTGGATACTTCGTTGCAAAGCTTGTTCATGCTCACTTTTTTCACGACGGTTGGCTTGGGAGCGAGCTTTAAGCTGATCAAGCTAGGTGGTAAGCTACTCGTTATTTACTGGCTGGCATGTGGATTCTTGGCTTTGGCACAAAACGTAATTGGCGTTTCCTTGGCCTCAGTGTTCGGTATTCATCCATTGATCGGGATGATGGCTGGAGCGGTTTCCATGGAAGGTGGACATGGAGCGGCTGGCGCTTTTGGACAAACGCTCGAGGACATGGGCATTCAATCTGCGCTGGCGATTGGGATCGCGGCAGCTACCTTTGGTCTCGTAGCCGGGGGCTTGGTCGGCGGACCAACTGTGAAATATTTGATTACAAAATACGATCTGAAGCCATCGGAAACCGAAGAAGTAGTAGAAACAGTTGAAGAAAAAGTACAACCGATTACGTCAAATACCTTCTTCATCCAAGTACTGCTGATTACATTCTGTATGGCATTGGGAACGTATTTGGGAGAGCTGTTCTCGATCGCAACTGGATTTGTTCTGCCAGGTTATGTGGGAGCAATGTTCGTAGCGGTGATTGTCCGTAACATCGTGGACAAGCTCAATCCAAAGGCAATCGACATGAAGAGTATCAATCTGATCAGTGATGTGACGCTGGGAATTTTCCTGTCCATGGCACTGATGAGCATCAAACTGTGGGAAGTTGCAGATCTAGCGCTTCCAATGCTCGTAATCGTGTTTGTACAAGTTGTCTTCATTGTATTGTTTGGTATTTTTGTCCTGTTCCGTTTGCTTGGCAAAAACTACGACGCCGCAGTAATGGTCGCAGGTTTTACAGGACATGGTCTGGGAGCTACACCAAACGCTATGGCGAATATGGCGGCAGTAACTGGACGATTTGGTCCGTCACGAAAAGCATACCTAGTCGTTCCGATCGTAGGTGCCTTCCTGATTGATGTGTTCGCGATGCCGATCATTATTACCACGATTAATTTGTTTAAATAAAAATGATGAAAAAATCCCTTCATGCTGGAGATAGTTGAGCTGGAGGGATTTTTTTGTGCTTCGTACACTTTACTCTGGTTTCTATCGTTCAAATCATTGCAAATAATAGATAGAAAAGGAAAATATTTCTTGACTGTTCGCATTGTGTTCTTATATATTTAATTGAGAACTACTTGTAAACTAGAGTGATAATTTTGATTATTAGTTAGCTATATTGCTAGAGAATGATATAATGTGTCATACGATATATTCGTATGGCACTTTTTTCATGTAATTAACATGGTTTAAAGGGTATAGAATTCTTTAAATCAAATGGCCAGGTAATAGAAGTTAGAAAATTACGCGATATGATGAAGGAGAGGATCGGATGGAAAAGCTGATCGAGGAGTACAGCCAAGACTATACGCTGCTGCGAGAAGCCGTCGAAGGATTGTCTGAGGAAGAACTGCGTTTCCAACCTGCACCGGACAAATGGAGCATCCATCAGATTGTGATCCATGTGACCGATAGCGAAATCCTGTCGACACATCGGCTGAGAAAAGTCTTGGCGGAGGAAGAACCGCTTCTACTATCATTTGATCAGGAAGCCTGGGCGGATAACCTAGGATATGAACGGTTGGACTGCGAGCAGCATCTGCTCCTGTTCCAAATGCTGCGGTCCAGCATGCTGCCGCTTCTGGCAAATCTGACTCCCGAGCAGCTTGAGCGGGTCGGGCAATATCCCGATGGAGCGCGGTTCGCGTTCAAAGAGCTGCTGGAATTTCGCGTCCAGCATGTCCGTGACCACCTCGCCCAGATTGAGCGGTTAAGGCAGGCATATCGGGAGGATAGGGTATAACACTAAATGCTAGTTGTGATTAAACTAATGGGTTCGATAGTTCAATAAAACAGCGGTAGTCTAGGACATTAATTTCTCGTCCAAGGCTACCGCTGTTTCGGTTTTTGAGATCAGTCTAATACTATTTTTACTGAGTCTAAGGGGCTTGTAATTCGAAAAGCCGTGTAGAATCAACACTTCCAGTCTTACTTGAATAAAAAAGTTGCGAACGTACATTCGTAATTAATATAATGTAATTATAATTTTTCTACATCAGAAAATCATGTGACACATTATAATTTCCTTCTTGATTTAGCTATCTTAAACTCAGTTTACTGATGAATTCTAGATAACATGTGTTCTTGTTTTGGGATCTTTGCAAAGAAAATCTCACCCCAAAACACAAGTTTCAGGGTGGAGATGAGGAATGCTGGTTTGGTAAGAGACAGCAGGAAGGGGATGAAAAGTGGCATCAACTCAGAGGCAAAATTGAGGAGTTGATGCAGAGTCACGGATTGTACAAGTAGAAGCTAATAGAAAAAATATTTAGTTTTTTCTGCGAAATTTGTAACCTATTGTCATTTTTTGCGTATTAATTGGCAGAAACAACCAAAAAGAAGAAAATGTGGAGGGAAGAAGAATGAGAGAACTTCATGCTGATGTGGTAATCATTGGGGGAGGTACTGGTGGCTGCGCAGCAGCACTGGCAGCAGCAAAATCAGGAAAATCAGTCATAATGACGGAAGAGACTGATTGGATTGGCGGTCAATTTACGAGTCAAGCGGTACCGCCAGATGAGCATCCATGGATCGAACAGTTTGGTTGCACGCGAAGCTATCGCACATTCCGTGACAGCGTGCGTGACTATTATCGCAACCATTATCCAATGACGGCAGAAGCACGTGTCATCCCGAATCTTGACCCTGGTAACGGTTCCGTAAGTCGCCTTTGCCACGAACCAAAAGTAGCGCTAGCTGTTTTTTATCAGATGCTTGCTCCTTATATTCATAGCGGTAGACTTACTATTCTGACGAATCATAAGCTGCATGCCGTTCGCATGGCTGGCGATAACGTACTGTCGATCACAGTAGAAGATCAGAAGCATCATGATTTTCATGAATTAGTAGCACCGTATTTCTTGGACGCGACAGAATGTGGAGATGTACTCCCGCAAGCCGGCGTAGAATATGTACTTGGCGCTGAATCAGTCGATCAAACAGGAGAGCCAAATGCGGTTGTCGGGCCGCCGCAGCCAAATGATATTCAGGCGTTTACGTATTGCTTTGCCATGGATTATTTGGAGGGAGAAAATCATACGATTGCCAAGCCGGAAACGTATGACTTCTGGAGAAACTACAAAGCAGATTTCTGGCCGGACAAGCTGCTCAGCTGGACAGGCTCCAATCCGCGAAATACTGCTGACTCTGTACGTTATGAGCTGTTCCCGGGTACTAAATATTTTCCACTCTTCACATATCGTCAGATTGCTGATCCGAAAAACTTCCAAACCGGTTTGTACAAGAGTGGCGTATCGACCGTTAACTGGCCGCAAAATGATTACTGGCTGGGTTCGATCATTGATGTTCCAGAGGAAGAGCGTCAACGTCACCTCTACGGCGGTAAACAGTTGAGCCTCTCCCTTCTGTATTGGATGCAAACAGAGGCGCCTCGCCCAGATGGTGGACAAGGGTATCCAGGACTGCGACTGCGCAAGGATGTAATGGGAACAGAGGATGGACTGGCGATGTATCCATATATTCGTGAATCCCGCCGGATCAAAGCTGAATTCACCGTGTTGGAACAGCATGTGAGTGCATTTGTCCGCACAACAGGCAAAGCAGAAGCCTTCCATGATTCCGTTGGAGTGGGCAGCTACCGAATCGACCTGCATCCGAGCACTGCGAACCGCAATTACGTCGATGTGTCTACCTATCCATTCCAGATTCCGCTGGGCAGCTTAATCCCTGTACGTGTAAATAATCTGCTGCCAGCGGGCAAAAACCTTGGGGTTACGCATATTACAAATGGATGCTTCCGTCTCCACCCAGTAGAGTGGAACGTCGGTGAAGTAGCTGGTTATTTGACAGCATATTGCTTGCAATATGGCCTGACTCCTCGCGCTGTCCGAAATACACCAGAGGAGCTGAAAAAGTTCCAAGCGTTCTTGTACGCGGAAGGTGTAGAGTACTTCTGGCCAACGATGTACGCAGTGTAAGCAGTTAGACGATCGAATTGCCTGAGTTCGGGATTACACCGAACTCAGGTTTTTCATGGAGAGCGGGCAAAGGATCAGGTAAGGCTTCAAGGCAGATTCGCCGCAAGATTTCCTCGACAGTTTCCTCAGGAGTTTGCTCAGAAGAATCGATCCACATACCGAGCTTTGGTGTATCAGTCTGCAAAATTTTATTGAGGTGAGAAATCGTCCAAGCACCATATCCTGTTTTGGAACGGGAAGCTTCTCTCTCTTCAATCGCTTTTTCGTTTGGCGTGAGCACTATAACATACAACGGACGGTTCCGGACCATTTCAACAAATTGGCCCAAAAAGGGGCCGACCACAACATCCTGAACAACGACATTAAATCCTTCCTCAAAAAAAGTGTCTGCCGTAGAGGCTGTTATTTTGTAGCGAAGCCACAACTGACGAAGGGCTTCTTCTGACGGTTCAGGCATATACTCCTCTCTGCCAGTTACAATCATTCGTCGGAACGAATCACCTCTTAGATGAACACTTCGATTCAGTTTTTCAGCAAGTAACTGAGCTACGGTTGATTTTCCAGAAGCCATAATCCCAGTAACGAGAAAAATACATCTGTCTGGAGCGTGGGGGTTGGCATTCTCATGCAGCATCATAATCCCACCTTACTCATACGATGTTATGTGAATCTACACCTGGTAATCATTGGATAATTCTCATCTTTTTGAATCATAACATGGCTCTCATTCAAACGCGATTAAGAAGTTCGATGAGGCTTGAGACTGCACATTCTAGGATGAATTTTTTGAGAAGAAAGTTATAGGATAATATTTCTACGTGTCGAAAAAAGAAGTACAGTCACACGAAAATGAGGGGGACTTTATCATGATAGGTCCTATTTTTTTGCGCGGGGAATTAATAGAGAGATTTAGGGAGCATCTATTGAATGTGCCTTATTATCAGGTGATTCATCAAGGAATAAGCTGCGTTGACAACGAAATGAAGAAGGTAAGCACGGATAAAGTAAATGAGATCATCAATCACTTTGTACATGCTCGTTTCCCTATTGTTTGTTCTGCTGGGAGTAAAAGCTCCATACCATTTTGGGACTATCATCTCGCTTTACACTATGACGGGGAAAAGAGAACAGCTATCATCTGCGAGCTACTCGTGCGTGAACCAAACCAGGATCATTATAGAAAAGCGTTGCTCATGGCGTATTATTTATTGGTGAATCCGAAGATGGGCGTAGAAAGGATACAAACCCCTATGAATCTGTCCAATTTGGCTGATTGCAAAGAATTTGAAGATATCTGCATGGAGTTCGTTCCTCACGAAAACATCACATATTTATCTTAGAAGAACAATCACATATGGAGGTGCCAAGTATGGTGAATCAGATCAAAATAAGAGCGAGTGTATTTATCCCCCTGTCATGGACAGAACCTAGGACAGACCCGCAAACAGGAAAAGTCATTCAATTCGAAGGCGATTCACGTGAATTTACCCCTTATGCCGTTAACACCATGCGTTCCAGAGTGGAGCAAGAGGTTGTCGTAGACTTTATGAAAAAAGAAGTTTTTACTTATCAGAACACAGGAATCACAACAGAGAAGATCACGAATCCTGATGGCTCGATTCAGCTGCGAAAAGGAAAAGCGAGTACGGAGGGCATTTTGTGCAGGAATATGGTATGGAAATCGGATGAAGAAGTGAGCTTTGAAATGAGCGCAAGTGCGAGTAATCCCTTGAATGAGCAAGCGCCTCCAGTTGATTACTTATTATCGGTAACGGCGAATAGGGATGGTCTTGTACAGATCGAAGGAGCGCACGATGGGTTCCCTTGCTTTGAATTTTATAAGCAAGCTGATTTTGGGCTGTTTGAAACGATTTATACCCATGATTTCCGAGAAACAGGTGATACTCCGGCAGCCTTGGCTGGAGAGATGGAATGTCATTTTCGTAAGATTCTGTAGTGCGAATAGATGGAGCAAGTTTAGAACCTTGGTAAATCAAGGTTTTTTCTACAGTGAGAAGCAGACTGTAATTTTTGGCTGAAATATCAAATGCAAACAAAAAAGTGCCACGCCAAAATAAGCGGCTCATCTGGACTGGGATCAAACGTAAACGTATTGGGGGGCTGAACTGACCAGGTATCTTCACTATCCCATAAACGAAGAAAGAAAAAGCTAAATAAAGCCGCATAGTAGCTGGAATGCTCTTTGAGAAAATGTGTTTCCATCTGCTAGCTATGTCCATGCCAATCACCTACCTTTCAAGTCTTTCTTATCGAAAGGTAAAACGCTGATTAGACGGAATGGTTACAAAAATTAACAAAATGCTTAGGAAAACCACTCAACAAGGAAAACAATACACATTACCGTGATGTACATGTATGTTTGGACTCTTTTTAGCAATGATAGCACCTCCTAATTAATCAAGAGGACTTATTTACACTTTGCTTATCCTATACGTCCTTCCTATAATTAACCATATTACTACGAGATTATGGAAGGGGATGGGCACCAATACTCTCCTATCCCATGTATACGAGGAGGTTCTTTTCGTGAGTAACCCAACTATATTCGATCAATTCCCTGTCATCGAAACAGACAGATTGATCCTTCGACAACCTGATCAACAAGACATAGAAGATATTTATGAAGTTTTGTCACATGAAGAGGTGGCGAGATATGTAGGGATAGCGAGGTTTCAATCAATAGCAGATGCTGAAAATGAACTTCAATGGTATCGGGACTTATTTGAACAAAAACAGGGACTCAGGTGGGCGGTCACGGATCGTTCCACTGGAAAATTTCTTGGTAGCTGCGGCTACAAACATTATCATGCTGTACATAACAAAGCGGAGATTGGGTATGATCTGAATTTTTCGTGGTGGAATAAGGGGATCATGTCGGAAGCACTGCGGCCCATTATTGCGTACGGGTTTACGCATATGCATCTGAACAGAATAGAAGCTGACGCAGATACGCGAAATACGGCATCCATTCATTTGCTCCAAAAATTTGGCTTTCAAGTGGAAGGAATCCATCGAGAAACGGAATTTGAAAATGGGATGTACATTGATCTTGTGAAGTTGGCGCTACTGAGAAAAGAATATGAGAAGAAATCGTAAAAAAATAGTAGTCGATAAGCGGCGGGGGAATGTACGGAATTTTTCATCGTGCAGACTCCCGCTCATTTTTTCCCTACCTCTACAGCCACTCGCAAAGCAGACTCAATCGCCCCTTGAATCCAGCCGTGATATTCATTCGAGGTGTGTTCCCCCGCAAAATAAATTCTTCCTTCAGGCGCACCAATGTAGGAAGCAAATTCCGTCTCCTGCAATGGTTTGAACAAGGCAAAAGCACCAGCAGCATAAGGCTGCAACGCCCAATTATATGTGATCCCTGTAACGAAGGTGTTGTACACCTGCTCCCCATGAATGTCAGCCAGATGCTTTACCGCTTGCATCACCTGTTCTTCTTTCGGCATGCTGAGCCACGGAAGGTCGTCATCCTCCCATGTGTAACTGACTAATACGATACCCCCAGGCTGATCAAAGCCGTGGCTGGGAAAGTAGGAGAGGCGAATAGGCGAATCCGTTACTGTTTGTCCGCTCCGTATTCCCTGTGCTTCCCAGAATCGTTGAGAAAATTGGATTCCTATTTTGGAAGAGGAAACATAGTGGAGCTGACGAATGGCTCTCCATTTTTGATAGGAGAAGAGGTCGTACGGTTCGACCTGTACAAACTGCAAAACGGTAAAAGGGATGGTAACAATTGCGATATCACCGGTCATCTGAAACAGTTCGTCTGTGTGGGTACACACGCCAGAAATGGTAATTTGATTTCCCGTCTGATAGATTCTCGTCATTTTATGCTGGAAGTAGATATTCTCCTGTAATTGGGGGAGAAATGCTTGTGGTAGCTGGTCAAATCCCCCTGCTATTTCGTAATATCGTGTAGAAGGATCGAACAGGATGAAGTCTCGTAAAATCTCGGGAAAGGCCAGCTCAGGGAATCCTTCGAATCCAGTCATGACCTTGACCATATCGATAGCGGGGGCGGATAAGGAAGGGCCAACAGGATTGAAGCGCATGAATTGATCCATGGAAAAACGATCGTATTTTTGGACGACAATGGGCCAATTCGTCGTTGGATTGAGATTGATGAAGTCGATGACAGGCTTAATGGCTTCCCCGGCCAATTCGTCGAACGTACGGCCTTTTTCATGTGGAGCTACAGGGAAACGGAGGATGTCCGGATCGCGTTGATAGATCCAACGCCTCGTTTTGATGCCATTTACAAAGAGGATGTCGTTCGGAGAATTGTTGATAAACGGTTGAAGGGGAAGACCGAATTTTGTCACATATGCCAATGTTAGATCGTGTGTGTGAGGAATGCGCATGGCACCAGCTTCTAGGAAATGACCATGGGTAAAAGGAGAGCGCAATGTGAAAACTCTGCCGCCTATCCGGTCCGATGCTTCTATAATCGTTACGTTGTGTCCCGCTGCTTTTAGCAAGGAAGCAGAAACAAGACCGGCCATTCCTGCGCCTACGATAATGATGTTGAGAGGGGAGTGAGCTTGTGGGAGACCATTGCGAATAATGGATAGCATTTCAGGTCGTGTTAAGGAGAAGGAGGGATTATCCATAGATTGTCTCCTTTCCATGCTTTTCCGGTAAAAATATTCTATTCAATCAATAAATCAGATATGCGTTAGGTAAGCCGATAAAACGGGACTCTACCATTTTCATCCAAGAAATGATAGGATGAAAAAAAGGGGAACAAATGATCGGAGGGGTTCGCATGTTACCAATGAATGTTATCTGGAAACCAACGACAGGTGTCGGATATGAGCACTTGAGAATACGGGAGGGATTGAACCGAATCCACGTAAACAGCATGGTGATCGGGAAGCTGGATGATGAAACCATATCAAGAATCCAATATGAGATTGTCCTTGATTCAAATTGGGTCACGCGAGAAGTTTCAATGGGAGTCATGGGTGAAGAAGGAGCTCTGCATTTCTCATCGGATGGCAGGGGAAATTGGACGAACGAGTCGGGTGAGTCTATTCCTGAGCTCTTTGGCTGTATTGATATCGATATTTCTTGTACACCATTCACAAATACACTGCCGATCCGCCGGGTGTCGTATGCTCCATGGGAACCTCAGTCTATCCAAGTAGCCTATTTCTCAGCCCATGAGTTGACGTATAGACAAGTACAGCAGCAGTATACGTTGCTAGAAAGCAAAGCAGACTCCTCTGTCTATCAATACCAGGCAGGAACATTCGTGGAGAACATCACAGTCGATGCTAATGGACTTGTAGTGATCTATCCAGACCTGTTTATACGTGAGCAGGTGTAGGGAGCAAGGAGTGAATGACCGGTATGGCTGAAAGGTTTATTGCGGGTATACTCGCCAGTTTTATCTTTACGTTTGGGACTGCGCTTCTGTATTTTCAGGATCGTTTCTCGATTCTTCTTATCGCTATGTTTACGTTCCCGACGGTGTTTCTGTTAGGAATTCCACAATCACTCCTCATTGATTGGGTCATGAAGCGAGTACGATGGAACAAGAGAAGTCACCTTTTTTTGCTAGAAGCGATGCTATACATGGGGGCTGGAATGATCGCGACCATGATGCTTTTCTTAATCGTTACGCGCTCCTTTGCCTTTGTTCTGCCGAAGTTTTACGTCATGGGCGTTGTTGCTTCCTTGCTTTACTTTGGTTGTCTGTGGTTCCTGAGGCGTAAAAAGAAATCCCTTCATGTAGTGTAAGGGAAAGGAATGAGTGCAATGAATGAATGGGTACAAGTCGTACCAGGTAATATTTTGGAAGCCAAGGAAAATATCATCGTACAGCAGGTCAACTGCATGGGTGTGATGGGAGCAGGGCTTGCCAAGCAAATAAAAGCCAAATATCCAAGTGTTTATACAGAGTACAAGCGGCTTTGCGAGCAGTATGCGGCTGCACGTGGAGACCTTCTTGGACAAGTGCTGCTTTGTCAGGTTGGGGAAGGGAAGTACATTGCCAACCTTTTCGCACAGCTTGGTTATGGAAAAAAAGGCGTCTTAACGAAATATGACATGCTGCAACAAGGGTTAGAAGAAGTTCTCTCCCTGGCGAAAAAAGAAAATCTGACCATCGCCATTCCATACGGGATTGGCTGCGGATTAGCAGGTGGGGACTGGGATGTGGTAAGTAAACAGCTTGACGATATTTTTGCGGGCTTTGGTGTGAAGGTGTACAAATGGGAAACGGCTTGACGGTAGAGGATCACATGCATTAAAGTAAAGAGAACCATATCTAGGGAGAGATGTTGATGTCGGCGGTCGTTCTTAACTAAAGCAATTCCATACAAAAGGTCTTGATTCATCATTTGAAATTTTGCCGCGTAGCAAAGTTTCTTTGTGTTGGGTGATAATCGGCCTTGGAATTAGTTAAGAACAACGGATATCATACAATGCCTTAGGTGAAAACCCTATCATTGCGTCCAAAATCCGTGCTGTGTTCAGCGCGGTTTTTTATTTGGTTGCGTTTTGTTTAGGTATGCCAAAAAAGGGCGGAGAATGACATTTGTTCATTCTTCGCCCTTTTTTATTTTTTATAAAAAGGAGAAATCAGTCATGAATGAAAAAGCATTACAGCGTCTCGAATACGACAAAATCAAAGAAAAAGTAATGGAATACGCCTTATCGTACGCAGGGAAAAAGCATGTAGAACAAATGATGCCGATGGACTCTGTAAAAGTAGTGCGGAGTAAGTTGGACGAAACAGCAGAAGCCAAAAACATCCTGCAAAATGGAGCCAGTGTCCCAATTCCCGCACTGGAAGGGATGGAGAAGATACTGTCCCTTCTGGGGACGGGATATGTATTGAGCGTAAGCGATTTTACGAATCTGTACTTGTTCCTAACGAGTTGCTCACAGCTAACGAAGTACATGGCGACAAAAGCACAATTGGCGCCACGCGTAAGTACTTACGCAGCAACGATGTACGACGCCCCAAAATTGAAAAATGAAATCGAACAATGCATCCGTCATGGGCAAGTTGTCGATTCCGCCAGCAAAGAATTGTTGAAGGTGCGTAAACGCATTGTCGTTTTTGAAGAGCGCCTGAAAAGACAGCTGGATTCCATCATGAACAAATATCGTTCGATCATGCAAGAAAATGTCATTAGTACACGCAATGGACGCTATGTCATCCCCATCAAAAAAGAACATCGCAAGCAAGTAGCTGGCAGTGTTTTAGATGAATCGGCGAGCGGTCAAACCGTCTATATGGAACCGACGGAGATCAGCTCCGTACAGTTCGAGCTGACAGCACTCAAGGCAGAGGAAGAACGCGAGGTAATGAAAGTACTGATGCAATTGTCCGCGTTCGCAGAAGAATATATGCACGAACTGGCTGTGAATGTCGAGACCGTTGGAATGTATGATTTCCTTTTCGCAAAAGCGAAGTACGCATTGGCAATCGGAGGTGCGAATGTAGAACTAAACGACAAAGGGATCATTGATGTCAAGGAAGCGCGACATCCGCTACTTGGTCCGAAAATGGTGCCACTGCATTTGAAGATTGGTCGCGAATACAAATCGCTTATTATTACAGGTCCCAATACAGGTGGGAAAACATTGACGTTGAAAACAATCGGGCTATTAACCATGATGGTACAGTCGGGTTTGCTCGTACCTGTACAGGAAGGGAGTCGCTTCTCCATTTTCCGCAACATCGCGGTTGATATTGGGGATGGGCAAAGCATCGAGCAAGCGTTAAGCACGTTTTCCGCGCATATTCATAATGTCCTGGAAATCTTGCAGATTACCGACGCTTCGACTCTCGTTCTGATTGATGAGATGGCTACTGGCACAGATCCAGGAGAAGGTGTCGCCCTGTCCATTGCTATTTTGGAGGAGCTGCACAGAAGAGGTGCGACGGTAATTGTGAATACACATTTTAACGAGATCAAAAATTTTGCCTCCGCAACTGCCGGGTTCCAAAATGCACGAATGGAATTTGACGAAGAGACCTTGCAGCCACTGTATCGCTTGCGAATCGGAGAAGCTGGCCAGAGCTACGCATTCCTGATCGCACTGAAGCTGGGTATCCCGTTTGAGATGATTCAGCGTTCTCGGGAAATTACTCGGAATGGATTCGCGGCTACGACTTCCACTACGGAAAGACTGGATCAATACCAAGACGACGGGCAGGAAGAGTATGAGGCACCGAATTATGTGGAGACAGGAATCATAGAAGAGCCAGAAGAAGTGGAAGTGACAGTAGAAGTAGAAGAGGAAAAGCATGAACCTCTTCCGCAGGAGGGTTCAGAAAAAGCAACAGATACGCAAGCCACACCTAAGCGTGACAAACCATTTGCTGTTGGTGATTGTGTATTCATTTCCTATCTCGGAAGAACCGGCATCGTGTTTACCGCGGAGGACTCCAAAGGTATCGTTGGCGTCATGATTCAAAATCAGAAATATAAAATCAACAAAAAGCGCCTTGTCTTGCATATTGAGGGCAAAGAACTGTATCCGGCCGATTACGACATGGACATCGTATTCGAGACAAAAGAGAACCGGAAGAAGCGTAAAATGATGAGTCGCAAGCATGTCGAAGGGTTATCGATCGAGACGAAGCGCGAGGGGTGACGAGTACGGGCAAAAAGCCGATTTTCTCTAAGAGAGAATCGGCTTTTTGATGTTGGTGGGAAGAACGAATGGGCTATTATCATGATCGCCAATAGCAAGAACTAGATTGGCATGGTGACCAGCCATTTTCGTTCGTTGGTTTACTCGCACTTTTCTCTTTTCCCCCGATGTAGCGCTGTACGGAAGCTGCTTCCACATCCGCAGGTTGCAATTGCGTTCGGATTTTGGATCGTAAATCCACCCATCATTCCTGTCTCTTTGTAATCGATTTCGACGCCATCGACATACGGATAGCTTTCCGGATTGACGACCAGCTTCACGCCATCCATATGAATCGTGGTGTCGCCATCCTGATAGGTATCATCAAAACCGAGTCCGTAGGTCATGCCGGAGCATCCTCCGTCCTTCACGCCAAAACGAATGAACAGAGTAGAGCTTTCTTGGTCGAGCATATTCTGAATGCGAGTTACGGCAGCTTCGCTGATTTGTATCATCGTGAGAACTCCCTTTTTTAAGCTTACTGTTCACCTACGATCACAACCTCAGGAATAAGCGGGATACCTGATTGGCTATGCACTTTTTCCTGGATCTGCGTCATGAGTATCGATACATCAAGTGCGGTGGCATTGCCGGTATTCATAATAAAATTGGCATGTTTGCTCGATACTTCCGCTCCGCCATACCGCATGCCCTTTAGGCCAGCCTCTTCAATGAGCTTTGCAGCAAAATGGCCTGGAGGATTTCTGAACACACTGCCTGCACAGTCAAAAGGCAGTGGCTGTGTTTTAAAACGCTTCTCTTTATATTGGTTCCACTGGAGCTTGATGCTTTCGCTGTCGCGCGGAGTCAGCTCAAAGATAGCCTCCGTGATAATGACATCAGTATCTTGCAAGGAAGAGTGGCGATAAGAAAAATCCAAATCTACGGCACGCAGGCGGCGTATGGCTCCCGTTTGCGTGATCACTTCGGCAGAATGGAAAATGTCAGAGATATCCGATCCGTTCGCACCTGCATTCATATACACAGCGCCGCCTACAGACCCGGGTATTCCTCCTGCAAATTCCAAGCCACTGAGCCTGTGCTTGTTTGCCAGCGCTGCAAGCTTGATCAAGGAGTAGGCGGCCCCTCCGTAAATCTGATTGCCCACGATTCGGGCATAGTCCAAAGCCTTGTTTAATTTAATGACCGCACCACGATAACCCTTGTCTGTAACTAAAAGGTTGGAGCCCTTTCCCAGCACCATCCAGGGGACATGATGTTCATTCAGTATTTGTAGAACCATGATCAGTTGGGATTTACTGCTCGGTGTGATTAATAAATCTGCTGGTCCGCCTATTTTCCAGGTAGTATGTGCCGCCAAAGGCTCCTGATCAGTCACCTCGACCTGTCGTTCACGAAGAAGGGAGAATACAGGTTTCATTCGTTTCACCTATCCTTTTTGGAAAAAAGCACCTTGCACTTCAATTACAGTATATGCACGAATTTATATATATTCAACCAAAATGTTTAATAAATTGTAAGTGTGTAGATTTCGCTATGAACAAAGACTGTCACTTTGTAAACATGTTTGTTGAATTAGTTTTGCAAAGGGCATATACTGTGAGCGTATCGTTCTTTTCCAATTAAAGGGGCGAAGAGAAAATGGAGAGATATAGACACCTATCTACACGTGAATACATTCTTTTATTGCTGAAAAGGGAAGGGGAGCTCAGCACAAAAGATTTGCAAAACAAGCTGGAGCTCACAAAGGTAGCTGTGAGCAGGCAAATGATCTACTTGGAAAAAGACGGTTTTGTTGTTTGCAGAGTAGGGCGTCAAAAAGCAGGCAGACCGATGCACTATTACTCGTTGACACAGCATGGTAACGAGCAATTTCCGAATGATTACGGGCAATTAGCCGTGGATTTGATTGAGCATATCGTGCTGGCAGACGGGAAAGACCGAGTTGATCAATTTTTCGCAAGACAGCAAGAGAAGATTATCCAGAAATACGAGGGACAAATGGAAGGAAAAGAGCTATCTGAAAAGGTGGCAGAGATGGCTCGCATACAAGATGAGAACGGATTTATGGCGAGATGGGAACAGGAAAGCGATGAGGAATTTGTGATCACGCAGCACAATTGTCCATATTTTAAAGTAGCAGACCGGTATCAGATGATCTGTGAAAGAGAGCTTAATTGTTACCGAGCGTTACTCCAGACGAGTGTAGAACGGACGGAATGCGTGGCAATCGGAGGGAAGAAATGTGTCTATGTGATCCGTTCTACGCATTCGTAGCTGTGAAACATAATCACAATAGGAGGGAAGGCAAATATGACCACCGCAAATCCATGGGATGCTGACTGGGAAGTATCCGAACCATTGGCGCGCGCACTCATCTTCCGTCAATTTCCGCAGCTATCTTCTATGCCTATTGAGCTTATCGGCAGTGGTTGGGATAACGTGGTCTTTCGCGTGGGGGACGATTATGTTTTCCGTTTTCCCAGGCGGAATGTCGCTGTGGAATTGATCCAAAAGGAAGGGTTACTGCTGCCAATGCTTGCGGAATTCCTGACGCTTCCGTATCCGAAGCCAGTTTTTTACGGTGAACCTAGCAACGACTATCCATTCTCTTTTTTGGGGTACACGTTCGTACCGGGAACGTTTCCAAAAGGGCTGACCGACGAACAGCGGGCTTCATCGGCAGTGGCACTTGCGACATTTTTAAAAAGACTGCACGCGTTTCCGCCCCAGCGTGCCAGCGAAAACGGAGTCGAGCATGATCACAGGAACCTCCTGGACATTGCACAGAGAAGAGAAAAGATGCAGACGTTCTTGTCTACCTTGGCTGTACATATTTCGGAGGAGGATCGGGATGCGATCGCGAATTATTTGGGGCAAGTCGTGATCAACCGAATAAGTCCACGTGAAGTGCTTCTGCATGGAGACCTCCATGTGAAAAATATGCTGGTAGATGCAGTTGGGCAGATAGCGGGCATCATTGACTGGGGAGATCTCAACGTGGGTCACCCAGGAGCGGATTTAAATGTGGTCTACAGTTTTTTACCGCCACATGCCCGCCAGCCTTTTTTCCATGCGTATGGAGAAGTGGATGAAGAGACAAAAATATTGGCCAGGATGATGGCAGTGTACATTCCGATGCTGCTCTGGATGCAAGCCATTGATAACAATGACGAAGAAGTGGCAGAGGAAGCAAGAATGACAATACGGCGAGCACTCGCTGACGAATAGGGCATCTGTAAAATGTTTCGGGGGACAAGCTGCTTCAGCTCATCCCCCGATTTCCTTATCCGATTCCTAACTCTTCCATTTTTCGATACAGGGTACTTCGCGCTATTCCTAGTTTTTTGGCAGCGGCGCTGATTGACGGAGCTTGTGTGATGGCTTGCTGGATCGTCTGTCGCTCTAATTCGCGCAATAATGGCAAAGGTTCCCCAGAAGCTTCTTGCAATCCGTACTGTTGCTGCCATTCACTAGGGAGATGGTGAGGGGTGAGCCACGAATCGCCGTACGCATGTAAAAATGCTCGCTCTACGATATTGCGAAGCTCACGAATATTTCCGGGCCATGAGTGCTGTTGTAAGATTGCCAGAGCAGATTCACAGATGACTGTCGGACCGGCAGCGTATTGGGTATGAAGCTGCTGGAGGAACTCGTCAGCCAAGGTTGCAATGTCTTCTTTGCGTTCGCGCAGGGGAGGGATGCGTATTTGCAGGACATTCAGCCTGTAGTAAAGGTCTGCACGAAATAGCCCATTCCGTACATCTGCTTCAATGGAACGATTGGTGGCAGCGATAATCCGAATGTCCAATGACTTTTCTTCGTGAGAGCCCAATCTCGTCACTTTGCGTTCTTCCAGTACCCGAAGCAAAAGCACTTGAAGCTCCATGCTCATTTCCCCGATTTCATCGACAAAAAGCGTTCCTCCATTTGCTGCTTCAAATTTTCCGGGTTGCCCTCCTTTTTTTGCTCCAGTAAAAGCTCCTTCTGTATATCCAAACAGCTCACTGGCGATAAGTTCGCGAGGAAGTGCTGCGATATTGACTGCAAGAAAAGGGCCGTCTTTTCGCGAACTGGATGAGTGGATGGCGCGTGCTAGGACTTCTTTGCCACAGCCTGTTTCTCCCAGCAATAACGTATTCGATAGCGATTGTGCAGCGATACGGGCTGTATGTAGTTGGGCCTGATAGAGGGGACTATTCGTTTGAATCTCTGAAAACGAGTAGTTGCTAGCTGCTTTTGACAAGGTAGACGTGCATGGGCGAATAAGAAAAAGGCGATATCCCGTCTTTTCCCTCAGATCGAGTTCTTCCAAAAACCAATTGCTGAAGCGTTCTTGTACCCAATCTGCTTCGAGTACGAGACCTTCATATAACGAAAATCGTTCTTGTACCCGCTTGTTAGCAAACAGCACACCCCCCTCGTCACTGACAGCGATTAGGTATTCTTGGCTGTGTTCGGCCCATGCGAAAAGAAGACTCTTCCAATTGGGAGCTGAATGTGAGACATGGCTGAGAGCTGGAATCACAGGATCAGATTGAGGTGCAGAAGGACGTCGCGTAGTTGAAAGGGATAGCGGCAAAATTGGCAAAGAGCCATTTTGTAGCAAATGGATAAGCGCATCCTTGATCAGAGAAAATTCGTAGGGTGAAAGATTCGCAGAGGTCTGTAATTGCTGATAGAGAGAATAAAAGACAGCATGAGAGATCGCGCGATGATGGGAACGCTCGATTATAGAGGAAGAATCGAAAGACGAGAGCAGCATGCCGGCTTCAAAAATCGTTCTCGCACCCTTTCTTGGTTATAGTTTGTTTGTTCGATCGTGGGACAGGTGTCCGACAAGGAAGCAGGGAAACAAACGACACACAATGACGAAAGCGATACAAGAGATGAGAGGGACATTTCCGGTCAAAGACAGATCAACTGCATGACCTGTTTTGCGACAAGCTCTATGTAATAAGTATACAGGAGAAATAGCCAAAAGAATCGGTATCATCAAATTTTTATCGGGACCCGTAAGCATTGGCATGTCATTTGCTTCTTTTTGTGAATGTATAGCATTCGCAATTTTGAACAAGTGAGGGGGAAGCAGCATGCCAGAAGTTTTATTTCGAGTTGACTTGAACAAACCGATGGAGGAGCAGGATACACCTGGTCACAACAGATGGCACCCAGACATTCCTGCAACCGTTTCCGTGAATCCAGGAGCTGTTTTCCGCATGGAATGTAAGGACTGGACGGACGGGCAGATCGCTAACAACGATGACCCTTCCGACATTCGCGATGTCAATCTCAATCGCGTCCATGTGCTCAGTGGACCTGTATGGGTGAATGGAGCAGAACCAGGCGACCTCCTGGTTGTCGATATTCTCGATATCGGGGCACTTCCCCAATCGGAATGGGGCTTTAACGGGATTTTCGCCAAAGAAAACGGCGGGAGCTTCCTCGTCGATCATTACTCGCAAGCGGCCAAGTCGATCTGGGACTTCCACGGAATTTACACGACCTCTCGTCATTTGCCAGGAGTCAAATTTGCTGGCATTCTTCATCCAGGCTTGATCGGTACGGCACCTTCCCACCAGCTACTGGATCGCTGGAACCGAAGAGAGAGCGACCTCGTAGCGACAAATCCTGAACGAATGCCGCCACTGGCTAATTTGCCGACTCCGCATAGTGCCGTGTTGGGCAGTTTAAAAGGAGCCGAGTTTGATCGGATTGCCAGAGAAGCGGCTCGAACTGTCCCCCCTCGCGAGCATGGCGGAAACTGCGATATTAAAAACTTGTCCAAAGGCACTCGCATCTACTTCCCGGTGTATGTAAATGGAGCGAAGCTGTCCATGGGCGATTTGCATTTTTCACAAGGAGACGGAGAAGTGACCTTCTGCGGCGGAATTGAAATGGCTGGTTGGCTGGATCTTCATGTCGACGTAATCAAGGGCGGGATGGCGAAGTATAACATCGTGAACAACCCTGTATTCAAGCCGGGTCCAGTAGAGCCTCGCTATACCGAATACCTCGTTTTCGAAGGAATTTCTGTCCATGAGACGACAGGGCAGCAGCTGTACATGGATGCGCATGTCGCTTACCGCAATGCATGCCTGAATGCCATCGAGTATTTGAAAACCGCGATGGGCTTCACGGGGGAGCAGGCCTACATGCTACTGGGTACAGCACCGGTGGAGGGAAGAATTGCGGGGATCGTCGATATTCCGAACGCGTGCTGCACCTTGTCTATTCCGACAAGCATTTTTGATCGAGATATTTTGCCGAAGTAGCCAAGAAAAAGACCGCGAAAGAGGGAGCCAAAAACGATGCCGAGATACGATTACATGTGTGAGGAATGTGGTCCATTTGTACAGTGGCTGAAAATGAGCGAGCTTACAGAGAGCGTTGCTTGCCCCGATTGCCAGCAACCATCAAAGCGTTTGTATGCAGCACCAGGATTGATCATGACACCGCAAGCGCTGCGCCAACGTATCGAGCGTGGTGTGGAACCGAAAATCGTCAGAAAACAATCTCATTCACACGAGGGAGCAGGGTGCAGCCATGGTAGTCACTCGCATGGTAGTCATTCCCACAGCAGCGGGGGCAAGCGACCTTGGATGGTCGGACACTAAACGGATTGATCAAAAGGGTGTTCATTCAGTCACCATCTGTCTGAATAAACGCCCCTTTGCTATTACCGCAGATATCCTCCGTGGAAAACGACGGTATCCGCCACGTCCGCAGGCATTACAGGACTGTCGATGAGACCATGAGCGAGATATGTAAATAGCTTAAGTGGAAAGAGAAAACGCCGAGTGGTCATCTTGATGATCGTAAGGCGTTTTTTGCTTTTTCTCACTCAGGTGCGATTGCAGTTTTGCCGAGGCTCTCGTACAATTGGTGAGAATTGTTATCAATAGTTTGTTACATCATGATTCAAGAGGAGTCATTTATGAGAAAAACAGACAAATATAGTGATCCGAATGTCATCACTTTAAATGATGTGCAAGTTATGTCCATTTCAAAAGAATGGAAGCTTGCAGAAGCGAGAGATAGAAGCGAACAAATAATCATTTTGGTAATAGAGGGCAGGGCGTCGTTTCGGTTGGATAAGACAGGAGGGATGCTTAACCAGGGAGATTTCTTGGTCATATCTCCAGAGGATATGCAGGAAGGGGTCGCCCTTTTACCCATAACGGAGAGCATCTATGTTTGTTATGTGGCGCTTTTTGCTGCTCACGCCAGAAGAGAAAGGGATGGCTGGCTCATAAACGAAGTGATGCTACCGATCCAGGGGAAGCACCATATCGAAGCAATCTCCTTGATTCACCATCACATCGAACAATTGCAGCTGGCATGGCGAAAAGATCATTTCGATCAGGCAACCATGCAAATTCTTTTTCTGAAGCTATGGCAAGGTATTATGGCTGGAATCACGCTGCAAGAGAAAAAAACAGATCGTCAGCAACTTCTTCAAGGGATCGCTGAGCATATGGAGCAGCATTGTGAAGAGACTTTTCAAATTGAGGAGATGGCTCGCTACTCAGGAATGACGCCGACCCTTTTCTATCAGCAGTTTAAGGAGTACACCTCCCTCACTCCCTTGCAATTCATCAATCGGAAACGAATGGAGAAGGCCTGTCAGCTTCTGGTGGCGGAGGACGTGATGATTCCTGAGGTAGCTAGTGAAGTGGGCTATCGGGATGTGTACTATTTCAGTCGGATGTTTAAA
The DNA here is from genome assembly GCF_042878995.1 of Brevibacillus sp. NPDC003359. NCBI lineage: Bacteria > Bacillati > Bacillota > Bacilli > Caryophanales > Paenibacillaceae > Brevibacillus > Brevibacillus sp. NPDC003359. Next base: position 1,822,002 of record NZ_JBIAOR010000001.1, on the reverse strand, counting down.
AAGATCGTTGGCGTTCCCCCTTATCGCTTCAAGAAATCGTTACATAAGAAAATCGCCGTTCTCCATCCAGCAATCATCGGTGATCTGCTCGCATTGGGGGTTTCGATCCAACATCTGATCCCCGTATGGGAAAAGCATCGGCAAAAGAGGCCGTACTCCCAGATGGAAGCTGCTACGCTGGAATTTGACTTGTACCGTCTGCGCCAGATGGAGCCGGATTTGATTGTCGGTACAGATCAGGTTGCACCCTGGCTTGAACAATTGGAAGCCATTGCACCGACACAGCTCATTCCTTTCAAAACAACGACCTGGCGCGATCATTTGCAGCAAGTCGCTACCATGCTGGGAATTGCAGAAGTGGCGACGAGTTGGCTCTATTATTATGATCTGAAAGCAGTTGCAGCCCGCGAGCGTATCCGCAAAAAAATTGGGAATGAAACCGTTATGGCAGTGAGGGCTTGGGATGGTGGAGCCCGTATCTTTGGTGCGAGAAGGCGGAAAATTTCCGATATTTTATACGGTGACCTACAGGTGAGACCGCCAGTGGGAACAGATCATTTTGCCTTTCTGGATATCGCGAGCCTGGATGAGCTTCATGATTTTCAGGCTGATCATATTCTACTTTTCGACGAACGGAAAATTCGAACGGATGTACGCAAGCATCGATTAAAAGGAAATGTACATCGAGCTGGGGTATATCCTTGGCTGCATTATTCCGCACTCGGCCATGAGCAGGCGATTTCAGAGGCGCTCACGCATTTTGCAGAGTCACAGGAATGTACAAAAAAGGAATCAGGTTCTTCAATTTTCTTGCGTCCACAAGTTTGTGATAATGATTGAGAATGAGTATCACTATTGTTGGAGGGAACGAGATGAAGTCACCATTGTATCCGGTTGCCCAAGCGATCCGTGACCGCAGAACCATAAAGAAATTCAAGCCAAACCCGATTCCACTGGAATTGATTCGCGAGTTGCTGGATGTAGCCGTCTGGGCGCCTAATCACGGACTGCGAGAGCCTTGGCGATTCGTTCTGTATATGGAGGAAGGCAAGCGCATTGTCGTCGATGCCATTCTTCAAAACGCCATGAAAAAAAGAGATCCTGAATTACTCTTACGCGTTCCGGCGTATCTATTCGTTATCGTCAACGAAGACTCTCGGCAAAGAGAACGGGAAGAGGACTATGCGGCAGCCTGCACTTTGATTCAAAACTTTCAGCTAGCGGCGTGGGAGCGGGGATTGGGTGTCGTTTGGAAAACGGAACCGTTCACGTATCAAGCAGGATTTTTGCAAGCGGTAGGGGTACGTGCGGAGGAAAAACTCGTAGGAATGCTTCAGCTTGGCTTTCCGGAGGTCATCCCGGAAGCACGAGCGAGAACGGCTGCAAATGACAAGCTGACCGTGATTGATTCGAACGTTGCTCTGGAGGATAAGAAGGGAAATGTCACTGTCACAGCCGATCGCTAAAAATGCTTCGCTTCGAACCAGGCCGTGGATGGCGACCGTGTTGATTGTTGCGGGGATTTGCGCCATCCTATTCGGGCTAGGTTCATCCATTATCACGGGAGTGGCTAACATCTCGTTTGCCACTGTTTGGAACTCGATTTTTCACTATGATTCTAGCAACGAGCATCATGTCATTATTCAAACACTGCGGATGCCGCGTGCCTTGGCAGGAGTGCTGGTGGGAGCTGCTTTTGCTGCAGCGGGAGCCATCATGCAAGGAGTCACGAGAAATCCGATTGCGGATACGGGCTTGATGGGCATTAATGCAGGGGCTGGATTCGTGCTCGTACTCGTTTTTGCTTTTGCACCAGGACTCCCTTTTGAGTCTATTATTCTCTTTTCTTTTATTGGAGCGGGTCTGGGGGTAGGGCTTGTTTATGGACTGGCCTATTTTTCCAAAAACGGTTTGACTCCCTTGCGACTCGCGTTGGCGGGAGCAGTCGTCAGCTCACTCATATCAGGGATTAGTCAGGCGATTTCCCTCTTGTTTCAGATCAATTATGATCTGGCTTTCTGGTCAGCAGGGGGGATCTCTACAGCAGAGTGGTTTCAGGTATCCGTCATGATGCCGTGGATTGTGGGAGGAATCATTGTGGCAATGATTCTTTCGCGCTCCATTACCATTTTGAGTCTGGGAGAAGAGATAGCAGCGGGACTCGGACAAAAGACCAGGCTGGTGAAGGGTTTGGCGGCGGTTGTCGTCATGGTGCTGGCAGGTGCTTCGGTCTCAACGGTTGGCGGTGTTGGGTTTGTCGGTCTCGTCGTCCCACATATCGTCCGTTTTCTGGTCGGGGTTGATTACCGCTGGATTATTCCTTGCTCGGCAGTCATGGGTGGCGTTTTGGTTGTTTTTGCAGACATTGGAGCCAAAATGATAGCGATGCCCTACGAGACACCGCTTGGCGCCATTATCGCTGTCATCGGAGTCCCTTTCTTCTTGTACCTGGCACGTAAGGAAAGGAGGGAGTGGTAGTGGACATCGATCTATTTTCCGAAAAAAGAAAAAGCCGTAGTGTCCGACTGATCCTCCTTTTCGCGGTACTTTTGCTTGTCGGTTTTGTCCTGAGCTTGAATACGGGACCGTACAGCATTGGGCCCTTCGAGGTGTTGCAGACGTTGCTGGGGGAGGGCTCGAAAAAGCAGAATCTCGTGCTGTTTGAGCTGCGGCTTCCTCGGATGGTGATTGCGGTCATGATTGGGGCTGGGCTTGCTGTATCGGGAGCGATTCTGCAAGGAATCTCTCGCAATGGTCTGTCTGACCCCGGCATTCTTGGAATCAGTTCAGGTGCTGGACTGGCCGTATTGTTGTTCGTCTCTCTATATCCCGCGACGAATATGGCCCCGCCTTTTTTGATGCCGTTTCTCGCACTCATTGGTGCTACTGCCACTGCAGCCATCATCTATCTGCTTGCATACAAGAAGGGGCATGGCATATCTCCTACTCGTCTCCTGCTTACAGGGATTGCAGTTGGGGCGGGGCTTAGTGCCATCAGCATTATTTTGACGCTTCAGTTGAATCCACGAAACCTCGAGTTTGTCGTTACTTGGCAAATGGGATCGTTGTGGGGTTCCAATTGGAAGTTCGTGCTGGCACTTTTGCCGTGGATGGTGATCCTGCTGCCGTACGTGTATCGGAAGGCAAGTGTGCTGAACCTGCTCAGTATGAACGTACAAATTGCAGCAAGCCTGGGCGTATCTCTTCAACGGGAGCGACTGGCTTTGATGGCGGGAGCGGTTGGTCTGGCTGCGTCGAGTGTAGCGACAGGCGGAGGGATAGGGTTTATCGGCTTGCTTGGCCCGCATATCGCGCGCAGATTGGTCGGACCCCAGCATCAATACATGCTGCCCATTACGGCGCTCGTCGGTTCCTTGCTCGTATTGGCCGGGGATACGATAGGGCGAAGTATCATGCCAGCTACAGAAGTACCCGCTGGTATTGTCATTTCCCTCATTGGGGGGCCTTATTTTCTGTATTTGTTGATCCGGACAAAAGGGTAAGACACGTTTGAAATCAGGAGATGAAAAAAGGAGTTCAATCGATATGAAAAAGAAATTATCAAGCATTCTGTCCGTAATCTTAGCCACAGCCGTCGTAGCGGGATGCGGAGCAGGACAGGCGACTATAGACACAAACGCTAACAATAAAACGCAAACAGTTGAGGCAGGAGCATCACAACCCGATACAAAAGGGGAGCCTGTGTATCCTCGAACCATCAAGCATACGATGGGGGAAGTCACACTAGAGAAAAAGCCGGATCGCGTCGCCTCTGTCGATATCATGGGAACGGATTACCTCCTCGTGCTGGATTTTGCTCCGATTGTATCAGAAGGCTTTGAGTCGACGAAAAGTAAGTCACCCATTTTTGCGAAGTATGCGGAAGGGAAAACGGTGAAGGATCTGGGTGGAAAAACGAATTTGGAGACCTTGTTGGAGATGGACCCAGAGGTTATTGTCATGACAAGCACCGGAAAAGGCTCCAGATTTGAGGAATTCAACAAAATGGCTGATTCCATCGTCATTGATTTCTCAGTGGATGCACCCACCCGCCTCATGAAAATAGCTGAAGTGATTGGCAAAGAAGAAAAGGCAAGGCAAGTTTTGGCCGATTTTGATAAGCTGAAGAACGAAGCAAAAGCAGCAGCAGACAAGCATAAAGGAGAAACAGCGCTATTCCTCGTTTCCAATGGGAAGGATTTTACGGTGATGCATCCCAAAAACTTCCCGATTTACTATGAGGAAGTGGGGCTGACACCGATAGCAGGATTACCCGAGGATGGCACGATTGGGGGGCGTATCGGAATCGAGGCGTTGAGTGAGCTCGCTCCCGATCATATCTTTATTGCTGAGAACCGTCGTTCGGCGAAAGCAGAGGAGCCGGAAGGATTGATTCATATCTGGAAGGATCATCCTGTCTGGAAAAACCTCAAAGCAGTGAAAAACAACCATGTTTACACAATGGATACACTCGCGGGCGATACGTTCTTCCTGGGAGAAATAGCTGGATTGGAAGCCATTAAGAACAATCTCGGAAAATAGAAAATATTATTTCCATACAAGTGCCTTTTGCTCCAGTGCTTTTGCAAGTGCTTCCTTCCATTTTTCGCATCTTGCTGTCACTCCTTTTTCCATGAATGGTTTATCGTAAACAGATAAGAAGCACTCTACTAGATTAGTAGAGTGCTTCTGTTTATTTCCGATTGTCTGATTCCGAATAGGAATAGGAGATAGCTTGTGCTGCTTGTGCAGTCAATTGGATACGTGCTGGGTTTTTCACTTCCAAGGTCATAACGGACATGACGACCGTTTGCATGGTTACGAGGAAATAGATTCAAAAAAAGATGTTTTTCAAAAGTGGTGCGTCCACGGAAAAATCGTTTCTCCTTCTCATTTAAGAAAAAATAGAAAGTAGTTAGAAACGATATGTATTACACTGCCATTCACGCTCTCTTTCGTATGTCATCGAGTCGGCTGTTGTCCTCTCGATTGCTTTTATTATACGGAAAAAAGCGGAAAGCACGCAAAAGCGCGGATGTTTCATTTGCGTCGATTTACAGCCGGAATGGATTGTTTTTGCCAGTAGAAAACACGCGCTCTTTTCGTTAATCGTGCTGGCTCACTGGCAATCATGAAATCTGTGAGAGGTCTTATCTATTTTCTCATCAATTTCTAATCTCTCTCTTTTTTTTCCTTCATCTGCCCTTTTTATGATAAAGGAGATCAAACAACACCAGTTGAAAAAAGGAGCGAGATCATATGAAAAAAGTAGTCATGACCATGGTAGGAGCACTGATTGTAGGGAGCCTTAGCGTAACAGCCTTTGCGCATAGCAATCAGTACAACAGCAACAGCGGACAGCAAAAGAACACTTCTAGCGTGTACCTGCAAATCGACGATGATGTGAAACACAACTGGGCGAAGCTTGTGCGCATCACGCCTGAAAAAGCACTGAAAAAAGTTCGGGATGTACAGTCTGGTATCATTACCGAATGGAAGCTGGATGAAGAGGACGGTTTCCTCGTATACAAAGCAGAGATCAAAAATAAGCATCAAGAGTTTGATGTGTACGTCGATGCGATGACTGGCGAAGTGTGGCAAACAGTTGACCACGATGACGACGACGATCATGACGACGACAACGACGATCAGTGGAAAAACCAACAAGTGAAAATCAGTGTAGAGCAAGCGAAAAAAATCGCTTTGGCGAAAGTGAACGGCAACATCAAATCCATTAAGCTGGATGAAGACGATAACCAATACGTGTATGAAGTGGAAGTGAAAACGGCGAAAGGACAGGAAGTAGATTTGGAGATTTCCGCTACGACAGGTGCTGTACTGGATGTAGACTGGGACGATTAATCGAAATAGCTATATTTTTCAACCGACCCTTTACTATGTAGAGAGTCGGTTTTTTTGTGCTATGGCCTCCAAAAATTCCATCGCTTCTTGAGCGGTAGGGATCTTTCTGACATTCTCCTCTGCAAACTGCTGCGCTTTCGGATAGTTTGTAGATGCACAGAATCAGACATTTCCAAGTGCTGAACCTCACCGTCAAATGTGAGGAGTACTTCACGATCGCCATTACCACGGATGAATTGCACAGGTGTATCCAATTGGAAAAGCATTTCAAGTGTTTGGACGGGCATCGGACCTGAGATCATATCACCCCCGATGAGAATCAGATCAGGCTTCACGACTTCGAGTTCTGCCAATGTAGCATGTAGTGCAGGCAGATTCCCGTGAATGTCATACAATGCTGCTACTCTCATTTCACTTCGCCTCCCATTTATATCCAAATAATCTTCAAGTCCTTATTTCCAACGATCGAGTTTAAACCTATAATGTATCTTGGGCATGTCCTCTAACCTATGGTATAATTTTGACGCCAAATCACGATTAAGGAGTATGGATGATGGAAAAAAAACTAATCTTCGGTCATAAAAATCCAGACACGGATTCCATTTGTTCAGCACTTGTGTACGCTGACTTGAAAACGAAATTGGGCGCGAATGTAGAGCCTGTACGCCTCGGTGTAATCAGCAGCGAAACAGCATTTGTGTTGAATTACTTCCAAGTAAAAGAGCCGCGCCTCGTAGAAACAGTGGCGAATGAAGTAAATGAAGTCATCCTTGTAGACCACAACGAGCGCCAACAAAGCGCGAATGACATTGAGCAAGTGCAAGTGGTAGAAGTTATTGACCATCACCGAATTGCAAACTTTGAGACGAGCAATCCTCTTTACTTCCGTGCCGAGCCGGTTGGATGCACGACAACCATTTTGAAGAAAATGTACAAAGAAAACGGCGTAGATATTCCAAAAGAAATAGCGGGCTTGATGCTTTCTGCTATCATCTCGGATACGTTGCTGTTGAAATCTCCAACGTGCACGGAGCAAGATGTAGCTGCAGCTCACGAGCTGGCTGAAATCGCGGGTGTCAATCTGGAAGCATACGGTTTGGAAATGCTCAAAGCGGGGGCAGACCTGAGCGACAAAACAATCGCACAACTGCTCACACTGGATGCAAAAGAGTTCCAAATGGGCAATGCGAAAGTAGAAATCGCGCAAGTAAATGCAGTTGATGTCAATGATGTACTTGCACGCCAAAGCGAATTGGAAGCGGCTATGCATGCAAACATCGCAGAAAAAGGTTTGGACCTGTTCGTGTTTGTCGTAACCGATATCTTGAACAACGACTCTGTTGCCATCGCACTCGGCAGCGCAACACAAGCAGTAGAAAAAGCGTACCAAGTAACATTGGTGGACAACAAAGCCGTTCTGAAGGGCGTTGTCTCCCGTAAGAAGCAAATCGTACCGATATTGACTGATACATTCCAAGCGCTGTAAGAAATAAGAATGGCTGCCCGTGCACAAGTTGCGGGCAGCCTTTTTCTATGTTTACATTCCTTGGCTAGGGTTGGTTGTGCATCTGGAACAAGGTTTGCTGGTTATAAGCATCGTCACTGTAGTGGGTGATGGCATGTTTATCTCTCGCTTTGAGACTAAGCAGACCTGTTAATCCCCATCCGGCACCGAGTACGGCTACAATGAAGCCGAAGACATAGAGCATCTTAAGTCCCCCCTTGTATGGCTTTCTCTATATTTTAGCAAATTATGAAAATAGAGTAACGCTAATTTTTGTGAAAATGTGTTTGACATTGACGCTCCGTAAATGTGTACGATCAATTTGTCAGGAGGAATGAACATGGAATATACGGTGCAAAAGCTAGGACTCCTGGCGAGTGTCAGCACCCGGACGCTCCGATATTACGATGAAATTGATCTTCTCAAGCCGGCGAGAATCAATTCGTCAGGGTATCGCATTTACGGACAGCAAGAGGTTGATCGATTGCAGCAAATCCTTTTCTACCGCGAGCTGGGTGTGAGCTTGGAGGAGATCAAGGAGATCCTGGATTCACCAACCTTTGATGCTGACCGGGCACTGCTGGAGCACCGTGAGAAGCTCCTGGATAGGCGAACGCAATTGGATGCGTTAATCGCCAATGTCGATTTGACATTAGCACAAAGAGAGGGGACCAAAACGATGAGTGACAAGCAAAAATTTGAAGGCTTCAAGCAAAAATTGATTGACGACAACGAGGCTCAGTACGGAGAAGAGATTCGCGCAAAATATGGAAGTGACCAGGTTGACAAATCCAATCGTAAAATGAAAGGAATGACCGAGCAGGAGTACGCTGCACTTGAGCAGTTGAATGAAGAACTGCATGAGACGTTGGCACAGGCTTTTGCGACGGGAGATCCTGCACATGAGCTTGCCCAAAAAGCAGCTGATCTTCACCGTCAATGGCTCAGTTTTTATTGGGACAGCTACAGCAAAGAAGCTCACGCAGGTGTTGCCGAGATGTACGTCGATGACCCGCGTTTTACCGCTTACTATGACAAGGAACAGCCAGGTGTAGCTGCGTTTCTCCGCGATGCAGTGGTCATTTATACCAGCAAGTAAAGAGGTTTCAATCAAAAGAAGCTGCGAGCAAGGCAGCTTCTTTGCGTTGTACGTTTAGTTATCTCCTTCTGCTACGGGAAAAAGCTTTTGTCCCAAAGGTGTTGGCAATCCATCCATGCTTATTACGTTGTTTTCTTGTTGATAGGCAAGCAGTTCCTGCTCGTCTTTCGCCAGGGTCCATTTCTGAAGGGTTTCGCGTTCTTTTGAAAAGGAGTAGAAGGGGATTGCCCAGCCGCAAGAAGTCTTTACTTCCTGGATGTTTACAGTAATGATTTGACGAGCACCGGGCAGAAGCGGGAAGTCTTTTACGAGCTCATCCCACCGAGGAGTATCTGGGAGAATAACTGATCCTTTGCCGTATAGGCGCATGATGAGAGGGGGGCCTTCAAATGCACAGAACATGAGTGTAATCCTCCCATTTTCCTGAAGATGAGCACTGGTTTCGTTTCCGCTTCCAGTCAGGTCCAAATAGGCGACCTCTGTAGGCGATACTATGCGCAAAGAATCGTAGCCTTTCGGTGAAAGATTCACGTGACCATCTGCGTCCAAAGGAGCTGAGGCGACAAAGTACATCCTTTGCTTCTTGATAAACGCCTCATGCTCAGGTCGTAATTCAGAAAAAAGCTGACCCATTTGCACCCCTCCAGGTAATGGAATTGTTTTTGTTGCCCTCATATTACGATAAAAATATGAAGATTTTGTGTTGTTCATCCCCAATCCGTCCAAAATAGATGGTAAAGTGTAAATATTCCTGCAATATAATGGCAACTCGGACTTTTGAAAAGGAGGAGTATTTACATGCAAGCAACACAGCCAATCTATTTAGGGGAACGCATCCATTTAATAGACGGTTTCGATATGGGCTGGGCGGAACGTACGGGGACATATGTGATCGCGGAAGACGAGCTCACATTGGTAGAAACAGGGCCAAGCCCCTCCGTTCCTTATATCAAGGCCGGTCTCGCCAAGCTCGGTTATACGACGGAACAAGTAAAATACATCATCGTGACGCACATTCACTTGGATCATGCGGGAGGAGCCGGACTGTTTCTGAAGGATTGCCCGAATGCAAAGGTCGTTGTCCATCCAAAAGGTGCACGACATCTCGTAGATCCGAGTCGACTGATTACAGGGGCGAGAGCCGTTTATCATGATGATTTTGATCGTTTGTTTGATCCGATTGAGGCTGTTCCCAAAGATCGGATTTTGATTCGCGGGGATGGAGATACACTAAAGATCGGAGAGAATTGCGTGTTGGAGTTTCTGGATTCGCCAGGTCACGCCAATCATCACTTCAGCATCTATGATCCAGTAAGCCGTGGCATGTTCACAGGTGATACGGCAGGCGTTCTCTATCCACAGCTTAAAAAGGATGGCATACACCTCGTGCTACCATCGACTTCCCCGAATCAGTTTGACCCGGAGGCCGTGTTAGCTTCTCTAAGACGTTATGAAGCTCGCAAGCTGAGTCGCATTTACTTTGGTCATTTTGGGATGTCAGAGCAGGTAGATGACGCGTACCGCCAATTACATGAGTGGCTCCCCGTGTTTGTAGCGGAAGGAAAGTCAGCGCTTGCTGCTGGACAAACATACGATGAGCTGTCTCATAAGTTATTTGAACGAGTCGCTGATCATCTACAGTCACAAGGCATCAACAGTGATCACGATGTTTTCGAAGTGCTCAAGCTCGATTTGCAAGTATGCTCCATGGGCATTCTAGATTATTTGCAGAAACGAGGGAAATAAGCGTTACAATTGCCTGAACCTTTTGTTCAGGCGTTTTTCATTTTTAGGAAGCAAGATGGCGTTCACAGAGTGTTTGTCATTCTTTTTTCATCCAAGGAGTGCTATGATGTAGGATGAGTCATGGACTGTAACAATTTCAAACGTAACAGCAAACAGGTGCCTCGTCTTTATACCAGAAGACCGGGTGAAAAGGGAAGTCGGTGAAAATCCGACGCGGTCCCGCCACTGTAAAGCGGTTTATTCCTCAGCCGTAAGCCAGGAGACCTGCCTGTTTGTTTTAGTGCCTGTTGCCTTCGCGGAAAGGATCGGCCTATTTCAGGAAGCAGACCATTAAGTCTGTTTGCCCTGAAGTGCCGACCCTTTGATTTCCGAACGGAAGCAAGGGTCGATTTTTTTATGGGAAATGACAGTCAATCAGACATGCAGAAAGGAAGTTTACTATATGAAACGTTCATTGCGATTCATGATCCCACTATTGGTTGCAGCGAGTCTCGCAGGTTGTGCGGGTAACAGTCAACCGGCACCAGGTGGGCAAACAAGCGCACCGCAAGAGAACGCGGCCGTGCAGCCTGCCAAACAAACAACGTATCCATTGACCGTCACGGATGCGACAGGAAAAGAAGTGACCTTTGCAAAAGCCCCTGAGCGAATCGTCTCGACATCACCTGCCGAGACAGAGATTTTGTTCGCCTTAGGCTTGGCAGAACGGATCGTAGCGGTTTCAGATTATGACGATTATCCAGATGCGGCGAAGGCGAAACCAAAAATTGGCGGAGTCGTCAAACCGAATGAAGAAGCCATTCTCGCTCAGACTCCAGATATGGTCATCGGCGGGATTTCGATGGAGAAGCCAGTCGCAGACAAACTAAAATCTCTCGGAATGCCTGTCTATATTACCCATCCGACAAAGATGGATGACATCCTGAACAACATTTTGGCGATGGGAGTTATTACCAACAAGCAAGAACAAGCCGAAAAAGTCGTGGCGCAAATGAAGAAAGACATCGCGTACGTTCAAGAAGCAGTGAAAAATGTAAAACCGGAAGAGAAGAAAAAGGTATACTTGGAATTTTCCCCAGGCTGGACAGTCGGTAAAGGCGAGTTCATGGATGAGCTCATCACACTGGCTGGAGCGACAAACATTGCGTCTGACACCGAGGGCTGGAATCCGATCAGTGAGGAAAAGATTTTGCAAAACGACCCAGACGTCATTTTGTACGCGAGCGGCATTACCGATGAAAAGACTGGCGTCAAGCTGGAGGATATGATCGCGAATCGCAATGGCTGGGATAAGATGAAGGCGATCCGTGAGAAACAAATCTTTGGCATGGACCAAAATATTCTTTCCCGTCCTGGTCCGCGTATTACACAAGGCTTGATCGAAGTTGCCAAGGCGATTTACCCTGACTTGGTGAAATAAAATGAAGAAGAGATTGTTCGTATGGGGAGGAGTAAGCTGTCTCGTCCTTCTGGCATCGATAGTCATCAGTATCTCGATGGGAGCGGCACACCTACCCATTTCGCAAGTATGGCTCATCCTGCTCCATCAGATCCCGGGTTTGTCTGAGTGGATCACAGTAACGTGGCCGGAGTCTTCTGAGCAAATTGTTATGAAGGTTCGTTTTCCACGCGTTGTATTGGCTGTCTTGATTGGTGCCTGCTTGTCACTTGCGGGAGCGGGCTTTCAGGGAGTTTTGCGCAATCCACTAGCAGATCCTTTTACGATGGGCGTGGCATCGGGTTCTGCTGTCGGGGCAGCCTTCTTGATCCTTTTTGGCTTGCAAATCACCTTTTTGGGTGCATGGAGCACGCCTGTCGTCGCTTTTCTTACCGGACTGCTCAGTTTATGGATCGTACTGGGCCTCGCGAACACGCAAGGAAAGCTACAAACGGAGACCTTAATTTTGTCTGGTGTAGTGGTGCAGGCTTTTCTTGGCTCGCTCGTTTCCTTTATGGTGTCGCTATCCGATCAGACCGTGAATGAGATTGTATTCTGGCTTATGGGGAGTCTGTCATTTCGCGGTTGGGCCTTCACGTATGTTTTGATTCCGTACTTGGTCATAGGGGGAACGGTGCTCGTGAGCTATGCGCGCTCCTTGAACCTATTTGCTTTGGGGGAGCGGCAGGCTGCGCATCTCGGCGTCCATGTTGATCGAACGAAGCTGGTGGTTCTGGTTGTCTCGACCCTCCTGACTGCAGCGGCGGTTTCTATCGCGGGAATTATCGGGTTCGTTGGTCTGGTGGTACCGCATCTCGTCCGATTGCTGGTTGGTCCTGACTACCGTATTTTACTGCCGATGGCTGCGATCTGCGGCGGTATTTATGTGCTGTGGGCCGACACACTTGCCAGAATGCTGCTGAGTCCAACGGAAATCCCGCTCGGTGTCGTAACAGCATTTCTGGGAGCCCCGTTTTTCGCCTATTTATTGAAGCAAAATAAACGCTTTAGGAAGAGGTAACGTAAGCTTATGATCAATGTGCGCAACTTGCAAAAATCGTATCAGGATGCGCCTGTTTTGCACGGAATCGATTTTTGCGTGGACAAGGGAGAATTTTTTGGCATCATCGGGCCCAATGGAAGCGGTAAATCCACCTTGCTAAAAATCATTTCAGGTGTCATCAAGGCAGATGCAGGAGGCATTTTGCTTCAAGAGAAAAAGCTTCATTCATATCCACGCAAAGAGCTTGCCAAAATACTGGCTGTTTTGGAGCAAGAAGGACTGCCGCCAGTCGGCTTTCGTGTCCGAGAGGTGTTGGAGATGGGGCGCTTTCCTTACCAAAATTGGTTGGGGGAAGAGAAGCAGGATGTCGCATCGCTCATTGATGAAATCGTACAGATGCTCGGTCTTGAACATTTGGAAGATCGCATACTGGATCAGTTGAGTGGTGGGGAAAAGCAGCGTGTAGCTTTGGGAAAAGCATTGATCCAAAGACCTCAGGTGCTGTTGCTCGATGAACCCACGACTTACCTCGATATCGGCTATCAGATTCAACTCATGGACATCGTGCGAAAATGGCAAAAGACGACGCAGGTGACGGTCATTGCTGTGCTGCACGATCTGAATCTAGCCTCCCTATACTGCGATCGTATTTTGATGCTTCATAAAGGAAAGCAGATGAGTGTCGGCACACCAAAAGACATCTTGCAAAGTGACAGAATAGAGGCGGTATACGGAACCAGACCGATCGTCATGGAGCATCCTGTTCACCATTTGCCGCAAATTATTTTGCAATCGCAAGTTTGAACTCGCACGAATAAGGAGATAGGAGCATGATCGTACTCATTACAGGCGGAGCACGCAGCGGTAAAAGTACATTTGCCGAAAAATACGCGGCTCACTTGGGCTCCTCGGGTGTTTACATCGCGACCGCACAAATCAGTGATGAGGAGATGGAAGAGCGGATCTTGCACCACCGAGACCGCCGTTTGCAGTCTGGCTTCTCTTGGGAAACGATCGAGGAGCCGTACGCATTGACAGAATGGCTCGCGAAGCTGGGAGCTCAAAAGGAAATACAAGATCAACAGACAGTGATTTTGGTTGATTGCTTGATCCTTTGGTTGTCCAATTGGCTGCTGCATGATGGAGAGGAGCTGCCGTTTGAGCAAGTGCTCCGGCAGGTTGATGTGCTGGTAAACAAGCTAAAAGACTACTCAGGGACCGTTTTATTGGTGACAAACGAAGTAGGCGACGGTCTCGTCCCACAACACCCGTTGGGCCGTATGTTCCGTGACTTGGCGGGCTTAATGAATCAACGCGTGGCAGCTGTTTCTGATCAAGTTTTTCTTGTCACAGCAGGGATTCCGGTGGAGATAAAAGGACAAGCTTTCCGATTTTAACTCGGTGAAAAGACGGTTTCGAGTCGTCTTTTCACCTTTTTTATGATATAATACAAGAAAAGCCATGGAAGGGATCAGGATACCATGCGTCCCCATAGGACGATCTGGAAACGTTTTGACCTCTCCTACATCTAGCTTCGTAGTAGTCGATCGTCACTGAAGACGACTAATCTACTACGAAAGCGAGGCCATTTGTATGAGTAGCGACTTATACTTTCGAAGTTCCTCGGTAGTTGGTTGGTTGTCTGTGCCTAAACCGACAAAAATGCGAGGAAACCATGATGAGGAGAGCGCTGCAGTTATCTAAGCGTTACAGTATGATTTTGTTTGGAGCTTGTTTACTTGCTTTTGCGTATTATCACATTAACTTTCAGAACCATTTGTCTGAAGGTGGGTTTGTTGGCTTGGGGTTATTGGCGAAATACGCCTTTGACTTATCCCCAGCGATGGTGATGCTTTTGCTAGATATTCCACTGTTTTTGGTTGCTTGGTTAGTAAGAGGCCGCCAGTTCATTTGGGATACGATCTTTGCATCACTTGCTTTTACCGGGTTTTACGATTTGTTTGAACGATTTTCACCGATTGTCATGGATATGAGCAGAATGATGCCGCTGGCGTCTGTCTTGTCCGGTGTATTGACCGGGCTGGGTACCGGATTGGTTCTGCGCTATGGAGCTGCGACAGGTGGAGACGATATTTTCTCCCTGTTGATCAGTAAGTACACGGGATTGTCCATTGGTACGGTCTTTCTTTTACTGGACGTTATTGTGCTTTGCATGTCGTTCTGGTTCGTACCGATGAAAGAGATGATGTATACCATTTTGGCCGTTGTCATTTCCAGCCAAGTCATTACCTGGACCGTATATCATGGTGCAGGAATGGAGGTCATGGAAGAGGAGCACGGGCATGGAAACGTCTCGATGACCCACCGGTAATGAGTAAATATTTAGTTGAAAAACATGCCTATACAAAAGCAAGCAAAAGGCCAAGTCGGTTTTCATGTCGACTTGGCCTTTTGAACGTTTATGACCGTTTTTGTACATAATATCCTGCTTTCCTAGTGGATACTAACCAACACAGAAGATTATCGGAGGAAAGGACCTGCCATGAGCGATCCGTTTTTTAGCAACTACAAAGCATTTGTCGTCATACCAGCGGATGAGAAGCAAATCGGACCGGAGCCTTTTGAACCGAAGGATTACGCCAGCCATTTCATCCTGACGTTTTCGTTGTACGATGCGGTTATTACCGCCTGGAGGGAAGCGACAAAGTATAAAGTGCAGGCAAAAAAGAGTCTGGCGAATGTGATCGATGGTTTCAACGTCAAACGACGAGGTACAGCCCGGCTGCATTTGTTGGAAATGGAAGAAGACCAGGCGTATTTCGTCCTGGCCTTGTTGTTGAAAATTCAAAAAGACAATGAGAAAGCGGTCATGGAGACGATCACCAATCTGCTGGAGAAAGATTTCGCCACCGATTTGCTGATCGGGGAGACTTGGTATCAGATCATTGGTGCCAAAGGAAAATTCGAGCGGAAGCTGTTTTCCTACAGTGTCCAGCCCTATGATTATCGACCGAAATAATCAGCGAGAGCTTCCGTAATCGCCTGCGCAGCTTTATCCTGATAGGAAGCTGTACGGACGATGTCTTCATCCTTTGGATTCGATAGGAAGCCAAGCTCAATTAATACGGACGGATCGTCGTTTTCTCGCAGGACATGATAATTGCCGAATGAAATGCCGTTGCTTCTTAAACCGATGCCGCCTGCCAAGCGAGACTCAATCGCTCGAGCTAACGGCTCATCTTTGTCTTGCGAATAATAAAACGTCAGGGTACCGCTATTTGGCTTCAGAGAAGAATTGTAATGGATGCTGATGAAGGCATCTGCCGCCTTGGATTCGCTAAAAGCGACACGCTGCGATAGCGAAGGCTTTTCTGTGTCACTTGTCCGCGTCATGAAGACTTGCGCACCCCGTTGTCGCAGTTTGCTGGCGAGCAGCATGGATGTTTTGTAATTCAACGTTTTTTCCATGCTATTCCACTTCGTTCCCTGCGTCCCGACATCTGAACCGCCATGTCCTGGATCGATGACGATGACTTTTCCTTTTAAGCCTGGCGCTTTGGAGCTTTTGGACACCGGAGCGTTGACCTTGGCATCGCCAATATACGTCGCAGACACCCAGCCTGTTTGTCCGTTGGAAGCTCTCGCTTGGATCCAATCGCCTTGCTTTTTCAAAATGTCTACACGGGTTCCTTTGGGCAGCGAAAGGATAATTTCATGGCTGAGGCTTGGCCCTTTTCGCATTCGAAGCGAATCGGCCAGAACCGTACCTTGTTTGCTTTTGACAGCGGTTGCTGTGGCTGGTGAAGAAGCTGAACCCGTACTCGTTACCGCTCCTTTTTGCAAGTAATACCCCGCGACCCAACCTACCTTTTGATTGTATCTAATTTTTGCCCAACCGTATGCTTCATCCGTAATCGTCACGACGGCTCCGTACGGCACGGTAGTGACAACGGAAGCATTGGGAGCTGGTTCACTGCGAACGTTCAGAGAGGTTGCGACCACTTTTGCCTGGATGACACTTGCTGCTTGCGCCGGCTCTGTAAGAAACGGCCATGACAAACTAAGCCATAGCCCACATATGAGAGACGCTTTTTTACATGTTGTTTTCATCATTTCTACCTCTGACTTGGATTAGCTATTATCTCACCTGAACTATCATAAGGGAAATGTAGGAAATCGAATAGGGTATGATTTCCTGATTTTTTGGGACAATCAAAGTGGAGGTTCTGTGTATCTTGCCAAGGCGTTCGTTGCTGACTCTGCCATTCGCTGTTTGAGTTGATCGTTTTCTATTACTTTTACCCGCAGGCCGAGAAAACGAATGCGCGATAAAATAAACTCCTGCTCGTCGGATAGAAAATGCAGGGTGATCGTATACACCTGTAATTCGGGGTCAAAAGCGACCACTTTGTCAAAGCAGGAAAAGGCGTACAATATGCGCTGTAGCTCTGCGTTGTAACGGCGGATGATCACAATTTTTGCCATCTGCTTGCGCTGGTGGATCTGTTCCGAAATGGTCGGTAAAAAACTGTCATACCATACATCTTCTATGTAAAGCTCATCGACGGAGCGAATGAGATGCAGCAGAGTCGTGATCACGCGATTGGAAGACATGTTCAGCCAGATCAGGTACCAAGCCTTCTTGGCAAGTGAATATTCCAGCTTGTAGGGAACCCCTCGCTGATTGTGAAAAACCCGGCCTTTATTCGTGGCTGCGGTTATTTTTATGTGATTTTTGCCAAGAATGATTCGCCGCAGAGTGCGCACGTGTGGGCTCCAGAGTTGTTTGGCCTGCGTTTGCGCTTTTTCTATGAAACGTTCTTGTTCGGTCAACTCACTTTCTGGCATGTGTGTCAAACGGCGAAGCTTATCGAGTGTCGCGGGCTCGAAGATTTCTGCCGCAGACGGATTCGCCAGCATCAAGGCGAGCCACGCTTTTTCGTGTGATGTTATCGGATAAACACCCGCTTCATCCATACGTGTCACTAACTGATAATTATGTATCTTATCAAACAGATTCATAGTAGGCGAGTAGCTCCTCCCATTCTTTTTGGAATTGCTTGCGAAGAAACAGAGGTTCAAGGACTTCGACGCTTGAACCGAAGCTGCGAATCCACGGTGTAATTTCCATCGTGCTGTTCACTTTGATCTCATAGACAAAGCTCTCCCGTGATTCCTCTGTCACAATCCCCCATTGCCCTTGTGCCTCCACTCGCTCTTGGATAAAGGAATGAGGCGTGTCGCGAGGCTGGAAAAAGCGAAGGCGTACGGTTACGAGTTTTCCGGTATCAATCAGCCAGCTGTGGGCAATGCGCTCATCCGCACTTGCTTGCAAGGAAGAGAAGATGTCCGGTGTGACCGATCTGCCTGTTATTAGCTTGGTCATTCCTTCCACACGGTATTTGCGCAGCGGGCCATTTCCGCATCCTTGTGCCAGCAAGTACCATCTACCGTATTGATGATCAAAAATAACCCGGAGCGGAATCACTTTCTGATGTCGCCCCGATGTATCCCGTTGGAAAGCCGGATTCGTATTTTGGGAATCGTAAAACTTTCGGCGTTTGGGCGTGTAGTAGTGAAATTCAACGATGTTTCGCTGACGAATGGCTTCGGTGAGAAGCGAAGCTTGATATTCATCGAGAATACGTGAGACGAAATGATATTTGTATAAAAACGCAGATGCATCGGTTCGCTTCAAGCGAAATTTGAGATAACGCTTCACTTTTTCTTGCAGAAGATAACCTGGGACGGCCGGCAGTTGTGTATTGGCCATGAAGTCGATGAAATCATACAGATCCAATAGCTCGTCGTCTGTCAGCGAGTCCAGCAGCTCACCGTCGAATTGATAGACATACGGCCTGACCGTACTAACGTTTTTAATCACGCCAATTTCTTCGAGGTATTTCATGTCCTGGCGAATTGTTTTTTCATCGGGCTCTGTATCCACAAACGTATCCAGCAAGTCTTTAATGGAGAGCGGTTGCTGTCTGAGCTTTTCCAAGATGTGCGACAGTCGCTCTACTTCCGAGTCCTTCAATGATTTTGCATGGTATAAAAACATCAAGAAATTGTCCGTCACCTCAAAATAGTTGTAACGAAGCTGTGCGTAATACTCTTTTTTCTCCTCATCGCCTACATGCTGGTAAAAGGTCGATTGGATGTCTTTTAGCTTTCTTATCGTTTTATCTAGGGTATGAACGGAGATCCCAAGCCGCTCGGCCAATTGCTGACGATTGTATGCACCAGCGGTTAAAAACAGGAGACGGAGCAATTGCAGCTCTTTGTCAAAGCTTTCGCGTGCCATTACACTCATCCTTATTCATTCGTCATTTATTTCCAAATTAGTCCTCATATTACGAAGAGGCGGAAGAGAAGTCAATGATAAAAAGAGGTTCGTAATACTTTTACCATGTTCAAAACTGATGCGCCGATGGAAAATAAGGGTAAGAAAAACAGCACAGGCTGTGAAAGACAGGAGAAATGGATGATGAAAGCAATTTTGCATGGAAACAACCATCGTGAAGTGAAGCTAGAGCATGGAAATGTGCACGTTTTTGCGAATGACGAAGTCTTTGCGAGCTTCGGTGAACGCGTATATCAAATGGCAGACAATAATCTGCGTATTCCGCGAAATGTTTATTTTTCGTATACCCCCGATGCGCATGTCGGCGTCGGGACCTGCATTGGGACGACAGCGGTTTGGAATTTTGCCGATGGATTTGTCTCGCCTTCCATCGTCGGATCAGACATTGGATGTGGAATGCGTGTGCATCTGACTCCCTTGCATCGAGACGACCTTAAAGACAAGAGACTAAAACGTGCATTGATCGAAGCGATCGAAGCGTACGTCCCGACAAACGAACGGGGAAACACGCATTTTACAGATATTCGCTTGGAAGATGTGGTGAAGCATGGCTTGAAAGGACTGCCTGGCAACTACATTCCGGACACAGAAGTAGCACCTGACACACTAAGTCGTTCTTTCTCGCATGTGGAAAAGTACACATTTGAATTCGACCATTCTTTCCTTGAGCAAATCCCACAAAAATCTTGGAGTCGTGCGTGGGGCCAACTGGGAACTTTGGGGGGCGGTAACCACTTTATTGAAATCCAGTATCTCGAGATCGCGGAGGAGAACCGGGAGATTGCGAAAGCGTGGGGACTTTTCGACGGCCAGGTCGTCATCATGATTCATTCCGGCTCACGGGCGTGGGGGGCAATGCTAGGGCGTGATTATACCAAAAGCTACAAGGAAGCCATGTACAAGTGGGGGATCACGAATCCCGAGCCGAGCTTGGTATATGCCCCGATCCAAAGCGAGGAAGGGCAACAGTATTTGAATTTGATGTACTCCGCTCTGAACTTTGCGGTAACGAATCGGCATATGATCGGATTTTCAGTGGAGAAGGCGTTTCAGGATGTATTCGGAAGTGAGATGCGTACGCCAGTCTTGTATGATTTGATGCATAATTACGCCTTGAAAGAATTCCACCGCAACACACCGATGCTCGTCCACCGAAAAGGAGCGACGAAGGCGTTGCCGGCAGGTCATTTCCAAAATCCGAAGGCTTACCGTGAAACGGGACATCCAGCTTTGATCCCAGGCTCTATGGGAACATCGTCCTATATCATGGTCGGATCGGATGCCGGAGCCAAAAACTTTTATTCGATCTGCCATGGTGCAGGACGTGCCCGTTCTCGCAAGGCAACCAAGGAACTAGTGACCATCGATCAATTCGAACAGGCAATGCGTGTGGGACAGGAAGATGAGATCATGGTGAATCACCGTTCGCTCGCTTCCATCCTTGATGAGTGCCCGCAAGCCTATAAAGATGTAGATCAAATCATCGATTCAGTTGTGGGAGCAAATCTTGCATCTGTCGTCGCAAAATGTAATCCTCTAATTGCCATAAAAGGAGTATAATGAAGAGTGGCTTCCTGAAAAATTTTGGGGGGAGCCACCTTTTGTGATTTAACTTACACTAAATAATAGAAGTTAAATTGTGAACAAATTGCATGAGAAGTTTCAAAAAATAGGTTCGAATGTAACATAAATTGCTTGGCTTCCTCAACCGATACCAAAAGAGAGACAAAATAGGGGAGATAGGGGAACAGATATGCCTACATACTATTACTTCACCTGCCTAAAATGCCGAACCCGGGGGGGAGTTTTCGGCGAACAGGCCTGGGGTTGGGGGAACTTTGACATGATCGAGTCCTTCAAATACCTGGCTCACCACATCCGGACATGCGGAGAGGATTCGATTCGTGTGATTTCTGAGGATGTAGATGATTATGTAGATCAGCTTCACGGAGAGTACAACACCTTCCTTGAGCAAACGAAGCATATATTTCCGCATTCCAAGGATTGGGAGTTCCTTGATCGATGGAAAACATTAAAAGTAGAAGAAATGAAGCTGAAATGGGTCGAGGAAAACCGGATCATGCATCCAGATGATCGGATGAAACTATGTGGGGTCCTTGATGCCGTGGACATCTTGAAGGAAGGGGCGGGAAGAGTCTCCTTCAGTGCTAGCGTGACGGATGATGATGGGAAAACGTGGAAAATCGTAGCTGACATGCGCGAACTACCTATCTTAAAACACTCCTATATCATCATTGGCGTCATGCAAGAGCATTCTATATTAGGAGAAGTCATCGAGGTGTACAAGATGATTCCACGAGTCGTCGTTCAAGAGGAAAGGGGTAACGAGCATGATTCTGGAGACAATCGGGCAATTACTAATTAAAGTGCGAGAAGATAATCCACTTGTGCATAACATGACGAACGTAGTTGTCACAAACTTTACAGCGAATGGCTTGTTAGCCCTTGGTGCATCACCTGTCATGGCGTATGCCAAACAAGAGGTGGCAGACATGGCAAAGATCGCCGGAGCTCTTGTATTGAATATAGGGACATTGAATGAGCATGAGATAGAAGCGATGCTGATCGCAGGCAAATCGGCGAATCAGCATGGAGTGCCTGTTTTGTTTGATCCTGTGGGAGCGGGAGCGACATCGTACCGAACCGAGACAAGTCAACATCTTGCGCAGGAACTCGACCTTACCTTCATTAGAGGAAATGCTGCCGAGATTGCTAATGTCATCGGGGAGCGCTGGGAGATTAAAGGTGTAGATGCGAAGGAAGCGGGAGGAGATGTCGCGGACCTAGCGAGAACAGCAGCGCAAAAGCTAAGGACAATTGTCGCAATTACAGGCAAGGTCGATGTGATTTCGGATGGAGAAACGACTTACTCGATCCATAATGGTCATCCAATCTTAACAAGGGTGACCGGAACAGGCTGTTTGTTAACATCTGTTATGGGAGCGTTTGCAGCCGTTGCAAAAGACAGGCTGATTGCAGGAGCTGCGGCATTGGTATGCTACGGTGTTGCTGCGCAGCTGGCAGCAGAAAAAGCAGCGGGAGCAGGTCCTGGCAGTTTCCAAATCGAATTTTTGAATGCGTTGCATAACTTGACACCAGACGAAGTGCGCCGTTTTGGGTACATCGAAAAAAAAGAATAAAAATTCCCCTTGAAAAAGGGGAATAAAAATGGCCGTAGAACGATTAAGCTAGATATGTTAGACAGTAGCTGTAATTTCGTAGTGAATAAGACAGCAGCTTCTTCTGGTGCTCTGATAGTGCTAGGAATATAAATTCTACTTGATCTTCATCGTATGGACGGACATAAAAACGGGAAATACCATGACATATAATTTCTCTCTTTAACGTCAGCGCCACACTGGCGTCTGTTCGTATGTGCAATTCCACGCTGCGTACCCTCCTTGGACATTCAATAGAGTACCAAAAAAATACAAGGAAAAACAAGGGAATTATGTCTGATTCATGTCCAAGTTGTTACTGTTTTTTGTATGAAAACTGACAAGGAGAATGATTCAGAATAAATTAGCGAGGATTGTTGGGAAAGCACCCTGTACGAGAGAAAAAATTCGAGATGAGTCCGGCCATTCTCCCTTTTTCCGTCGAATTGTTTACTTTATTTCGAAGGCAGCGCACGAGCTCCTGATCGCAATGACAAGAAAAATAGCCGTGCTTTCGATAGCAATCATCATGCCGCTTGCAGCATCTGTCGACGTCATCAATCGGCGCACCTGGCCCGGAGCATCCAGGCCCACACCAGTTTCCGTACAAACAGGGCAAGCCTCCTGAACGGCGATTTCTTTTTGACAACTGACATCACTCCGTTTTGTAAAGGGATACTACTTGTATCATATTAAACAGAAAGTGAAGTTGCTTTAGGCAATCTCCCTTTTTTCTACCCGAAGGTCGAACAAGGGGAAAACTATCAAAATATCACTTGAAATCATGTTGTAAATATGATAGATTAATTCTTGCCGAAGCGAACGCTTACAGGCACGATGGATGGATGTCCGAGCGGCCGAAGGAGCACGATTGGAAATCGTGTAGGCGGTGTCGAATCGTCTCGTGGGTTCAAATCCCACTCCATCCGCCATCTTGGCCCGTTGGTGAAGCGGTTTAACACAGCAGCCTTTCACGCTGTCATACAGGGGTTCGAATCCCCTACGGGTCACTTAAACATCCCGTATAGTAATCCGGGGCCCCCGCAAAGTACTCGGAATATGCTTCATTGTATTGGCGTCACTTTGTGGGGTATCTGGAGGCTTAGCTCAGCTGGGAGAGCATCTGCCTTACAAGCAGAGGGTCGGCGGTTCGATCCCGTCAGCCTCCACCATTTTTATATGCGGTCGTGGCGGAATTGGCAGACGCGCTAGATTCAGGTTCTAGTGGTGGCAACACCGTGGAGGTTCAAGTCCTCTCGACCGCACCAAACAAACCCTATACATGGCGGTCGTGGCGAAGGGGTTAACGCACCGGATTGTGGCTCCGGCACTCGTGGGTTCAAGTCCCATCGATCGCCCCATTTATAATGAAAAAGTAAAATGAAATAGCCCAGCAGTGGCTCCTGTAAAGGAACTTCTGCTGGGCTTTCTTTGTATTCGTTTACGAATGATCGACAGGTTGATAAAAGTGAAGGCGATTGCCAAAAGGATCGGTCACGCTCACTTCACGCGTTCCCCACGGCGTCTCCTCCAGACCAGGACAAGCGAACTTGTATCCTTGACGCACCAGTGACTGATGAAAAAGCTCAATGTTCTCAACCTGCACGCGAATCGCTGAGCCAGGACAAGCATCCCCGTGATGCTCGGACAGATGGATCGTGCACGATGGAGACGAAATTTGCATATACAAAGGAAAATGATCCTCGTATCGATGCTCCCAATCAACCTGAAAACCTAGAAAGTCTACATAAAACTCTCTTGCCTTATCCACGTCAAACATACGAAAAATAGGAGTTATCGTCTGATTCATTTACCTAGAAACCTCCGGATTGTGTTGATTGATGCGAGATGCAACGCTTCGTGAAAAATCGTTCGGACAAGCACTTGTGCAATCGTATGCATGCCGGATTCAGTTGCGGGAAACTCTTCTTCTAATCGATCCTTGTAAGCGGCTTGTATCTTCTGAGGTTGTTCTTGTAAAAGGGAGACGAGCACTGCGAGTTTTGGTGGTGGGGTATCCCAGTCAGCAGGTTTTGTCCCGAAGTTAAACCATTCATTGAAGCCAGGGGATAACGGGATCGTTTCTTTTGTAAGGTGGGCAATCCATAAATACTGATCGAGATAGATATGTCCCAGATTCCACAAGATATTGTTTGAGAAACTATCGGGTATGAGGTTCACATCTTCATCCGTCAAACCATCGATTGCTTTTAATGTCTCCTGTCGATAATCCTCTAGCTGCTGGAATAGCACCCTATGACGTTTTTCTTCCATACCTTTTCCCCTTTGCGTGGCAGTCTTTGCAAATACATTCGAGCGAGAGAATCTACCTTCCTTCTATAAGAAGGGGTGTAGCAACAAAAAAAGCGTGCAGAATCAGCTCGTCTGCACGCCATTTATACGCTGTGTATAGGAAACTGCGTTACATTCTTTCCTGCTCGAGGGCGCGAGAAGGGGAGAATAGTTTCCGCCATTTTACTTGCGGTACACAAATGGCAGCGAGAATCATAAACACGCCACCCCATTGAGGGAGAGAGACAGTCTCTTGAAGCACGAAGCTCGACAAGAGCACGACTGTAGGCAGCTCGACTGCACTTAAAATGGTGGCCAGTCCATTGCCGATCCGCGGCACACCGACAGCCAAACAGAAAATCGGGATGACCGAACCGAAGATCGCAACTAAAAGACCGAGCGGCAGCAGACCATGCAGAAGTTGACCATTTACCAGGAAAGTGGGCGGATAAATGATCGAGAGCATCAGGGCTGCCATGCCAATCGAAATCGCGCTTCGTAAGTAGGGGTCCATGCCAGGGAGAATTCGCCCGCTGAAGAAAATAACCAGGGCAAATGTCGCGCCAGACAGCAGACCGAAGATCAATCCCACCATGTCTACGCTCTGAATGCCACTTTCGCCCAGGCCGCTTGCAAGAACCGTCCCTGCTCCAAGCATAGCCAGAGACACCCATTTTTCAGCGGTCGGCCATTTGCGATCGACAATCGCCTCCAGCAAGACACCGATCCAGGTAAACTGAAAGAGGAGAACGATTGCGAGTGAAGCAGAGACTCGGCTAACAGCCTGATGGTAAAAAAGACTGGTTGAGGCCATCATGAGGCTGGCTGGTGCCAAAAGCAACAAATACTTGAACGAAAACCGTTGCTTGGAGAAAAAGATGGCCATGACTGTCATGATCAAGCCGCCAAAAATCAATTGGCTCCCGCTCATTTCGAATGGTGTAAAGCCGAGTTGAAAAGCATGCTTCATGAAGATCGAGAGAACACCGTAGCTACATGCACCAAGTAAAACTAAAAAGATAGATCGCCAGTATGTCATAAGTAAAAGTTCCTTTCGTATGACTAAACTCGGAAGAATAATGACTATTGTACTACAGCTATAAAAGTGGTACAATAAAATTTTTGTCTATACTTCACTGTGCTACTAAGGTAATTAGCTAGCTGCATGCATTGGTAATATGGTAACGAACGAAAGTGTAAAGGACCCCTTATACTTGGTGAGAATACATAGCTGTTTTTTCATATTTCCGTTACACTACTCCATAGAGAAGAAGTTCAAAAAGTCGTCTATAGAAAAAGAGAAGGCGAAACACTTGGAGGAGCAAGGATGAGACAGGGGATTATTTACGCAACAGTGGCGTATTTGGCTTGGGGGTTACTCCCGCTCTATTGGAAGCTGTTTCAGGCAATGGGGGCATGGGAGATACTCGCCCATCGAATCGTCTGGTCGATTATTTTTGTCGCAATCATTATCCAGGTAACGAAACGCTGGCGCAGTATGTGGAGAGCGGTTACTGGTTTGAAAATGTTTGGAGCATTAGCGATATGTTCACTGCTGATCAGTGCAAACTGGCTCATTTTTATCTGGGCAGTGAATAATGATCAAGTCATGCAAACGAGTCTTGGCTACTACATGAATCCTCTTATCACCGTACTGCTTGGAGTCATTTTCTTAAAAGAAAAATTACATGCCGGGCAATGGCTCGCGCTTATACTCGCCGCTTTTGGAGTCTTGTTCATCACCTTCCAGTATGGTGAGATTCCATGGGTCTCTCTATCGCTTGCCGTGACCTTTGCTTTTTACAGTCTGGCGAAAAAGGTCGTCCGGATGGAAGCGATGATCGGGCTGGCTTGGGAAACGCTGTTTGTGGCGCCCATTGCTTTCGGTTATCTGTTGATGCTACAGGTCAATGGGACGGAGACGATGACATCATTAGCGTGGTGGCAACTCCTGTTGTTGACGCTGGCCGGGATAGCTACTGCTATGCCGCTCTACTGGTTCGCCCAAGCAACGACTAGACTCCCACTTTCCGTTGTGGGCTTCATTCAATACTTGGCACCTACAATATCGCTACTATCAGCTGTTTTCTTGTTCGGTGAGACTTTCACCCAAACACATCTCATCAGCTTTGGATTCATCTGGTCTGCGCTCATCGTATTTACGGTGTCTTCCGTGCGCATGAATCGAAAAGTTGCCCCAATCAAACATGAGGTCGCCATCAAAAAACAAGCGTAAACATAAGAAAACTCCTGACCCGCCGAGAAAGACTCGGATATGGTCAGGAGTTTTTGCTTACCAACACGTGATTAGAAAATCGCTTCGCCGTGCTTTTTCATGCGGTACGCACCGTGATTAGTAGGTCCCACATATTTATTGAGCGCAAACGAATGGCGAATCGCTTCGGTAATAAATTCTTTTGCGACAGCTACTGCGTTGTGCACAGAGCTTCCTTTTGCCAATTCAGCACAGATTGCAGCTGAGAACGTGCAGCCGGCGCCATGAGTAAAGCTCGTCTCAAAACGCTCTGATTCCAATACCTCGATCGTTTTCCCGTCATAGAAAACATCTACGGCATTGCCGCTTTGAAGCTTGCTGCCGCCTTTTACAACGACATAAGAGGTGCCGAAGTCGTGGATGCGCTTCGCCGCTTCCTTCATGTCATCGACACTTTTCAGTGCGCCCATTTGGCTGAGAATACCAGCTTCGATCAGGTTAGGAGTCGCAACTGTCGCGTGTGGGAGCAAGACTTCACGCAGGCTGACTGCAATTTCTGGATGGAGTGCTTCATCTGCACCCTTACAGATCATCACAGGGTCAACGACAACATTTTTCAAATCGTATTGTTTTATTTTACGGGTAGCGAGGTCAACCAGTTCAGTGGTTCCGAGCATCCCTGTTTTTACAGCATCTACGCCAATTCCGGAAAGTACGGTTTCGATTTGTTTTTCCAAGATCCCGACATCGATCGGAAACACTTCGTGAAACCATTCGTTATGTGGATCTTGGGCTACGATAACGGTGAGGGCGGTCATCCCGAAAACACCAAGCTCCTGAAACGTTTTGAGGTCTGCTTGCTGACCAGCTCCGCCGCTGGTGTCGGAACCTGCAATGGTGAGTGCTTTCTTCATGGTCATTGTGATTATCTCCCTTTGTATACCGCTGCACAATCGAAGCGGATCTATACTGTCATGCGCTGTATTGCCTCTCTCTATATTAAAGAGGAAGAAATCCGTGCTGTCAATAATATCCCCAAAATATAAAAACCGCCTCCCGTAGTGGGAAAGCGGTTTATGTATGTGTGCATTTATGCTTGAGATGCAGCGTGGTGGAAAGAGAAGCTTATGGTAGTGGACATGGACTTGGAACGCTTGGTTGCAAGTTGTTTGGCTTGCTTTGCTGCCTCAAACATACTGGGTGCCTTGATGATTTCAACCCATCTGCGTGTTGCTGTTTCAAATAAAAAGCGATAGATAGTCATCTTCTTCGACCCTCCATGGTTTGTTGACATCTACATTGTATTACGTAACGGGCTGCAAAAGGTTACATAGCTGTTACATATTTTTGAAGAAAATATGGTTATTCTGTAAATCGTAAATTGTTTCTGAAAGAGCGTTACGTTTTGCGAAATGTTACGTCTTTAATATGTGATGTTTACGAAAGCTTCCATTTTGAAAGAACGAATGAGGTGCGACAAACGATGGTCAATTCAACAGGAGAGCTGACGGTGACAGCGGTCAATCACAGCTACGGAACGGGAAAAATTAAAGTGCCCGTGCTGTTTGATATCAACGTTCATATCAACCAGGGAGAATTCGTGGCTCTGTGCGGCTCGTCGGGTTCAGGCAAGTCTACGCTCTTGAATTTGCTTGCGGGTTTGACCAAGCCGGAGGAAGGGAGTGTCATGGTTAGCGGAGCAAAGATTTCCAGTTACAGCGAAAACGAATTATGCATGTTTCGCCGTAAAAATATGGGCTTTATCTTCCAGTCATACAATCTGCTCCCAAATCTGACAGCGTTGGAAAACGTAGAGCTTCCCTTGATTTTTGCGGGCGAAAGCAAGAAAAAACGTCGGGCGAAAGCAACGGAAATCCTACACCGTGTAGGGCTAGAAGGTCGTATCGACCACAGACCCAATGAGCTTAGTGGTGGACAACAGCAGCGTGTTAGTATTGCGAGAGCGCTCGTCAATCAGCCAGGCATCATCTTGGCGGATGAACCGACGGGAAACCTGGACTCGAAGACAGAACAAGAGATTCTCCTATTAATGAGAGAAATGAACAAGGAAAATGGGACTACGTTCATCATCGTTACCCATGAGCAGGAAGTAGCGGAACAGTCCGACCGCGTCATTTATCTCCAGGACGGGCGGGTTGTACAAAAAAAGACAAGACCAGCGTAGGCGAGGGTATGAGGTGAACAAACAGTGAAAGTAATGGATTCTTTTCGCATCGTCTGGAGGAATCTGTGGCGAATGAAGCTGCGGACAGCCCTCACGTCGGTTGGTGTCATGATCGGAACGGCTGCAATCGTCGCGATGATGGCACTTAGTTTAGGGCTTAAGGAAAGTGCAGTAAAAAGCTTGGAGAACTTCGGGAACTTGACAGAGATGGACGTCGAGCCATTGCGTTGGTACGAGGAAAATGGCGAATGGATTGATGTGCCAGAGGATAAAGTCAAGAAGCTGAATATGCAAGCGGTGCAGGAATTAAAAAAGATTCCTGGCATTCAGGCAGTTATGCCGATAAAAGAATTGCGTGAGCAAGCGAAGCTTAAGGTGGGTAGACGAGAAGGTCACGTACAGCTTATTGGGGTTGATGTGAATGAGTCGGCTGCCTATCGTAAAAATGACATTGAAAAAGGGAGCTATCTGACAGGGGCACCACAAGAGATAGTTGTTGCTTTCGATGTATCCAGAGAAATGCGCGACGTAGAAAAGGAAAAGCGCGAGGAGCGGCGAAGAAAGGCCGGAGGCGGTCGTAATGAAATGTCCAACATGCCGCCGCCTGATATCGGGGGCGGAGAAGCACTGGCCTTCAATCTCGTAGACAGAGCAGGGACTCTCATCTTGTCACGAGAATATCGCATCGACGATGAACCGAAATACGAGAAAAAAGAACTACGTGTGAAGGTTGTCGGTCAATTAAAGAAGTCTGAAGAACGTAACTCGTCTGCAGCGGTTTATGTACCGATTAACGTTGTGAAAGAGCTGAACGAGTGGGTCACGCGCAGTCGAGGTGACGAAGTCGAAGAGGGTGCATCGCGCCGCTCACGTGATAAAGCCAAAAAGGATACATTTGAATTTGACAGAATTACAGTCAAGGTAGAGTCTCGTGAAAAAGTCGAGGGTGTCGTCAAAGCGTTGAAGGAAAAGGGCTTTGAAGTATGGTCGCCTGCACGTGAGCTGGAAACCATCAATAACTTCTTCTTCGTGATTCAGATGGTCCTCGGAGGAATCGCCGCAATCTCCTTGCTCGTCGCAACCATCGGGATCGTCAATACAATGATCATGTCGATTTTA
The DNA here is from genome assembly GCF_042878995.1 of Brevibacillus sp. NPDC003359. NCBI lineage: Bacteria > Bacillati > Bacillota > Bacilli > Caryophanales > Paenibacillaceae > Brevibacillus > Brevibacillus sp. NPDC003359. Next base: position 1,792,035 of record NZ_JBIAOR010000001.1, on the reverse strand, counting down.
GAGCGGACCAAAGAGATTGGCATCATGAAAGTAATCGGAGCCACTGTGTTGAATATTCGCTGGCTGTTCTTAATGGAATCAGGCTTTATTGGCTTGATAGGTGGACTAGCTGGTCTTGGCATGGCGTGGGGAGCGGTTGAGCTCGTGAATTACTTCGGAGCGTCTGGCGGTCTCTTGGATAGTCTGAACATGGGCTATGGCCGTGGAGGAGATCCTGAGGCTGAGCCGACAAAGCTAGCGGTCATTCCGAGCTGGCTGGCACTGTTTGCGATTGGCTTCTCCTTTATTATTGGGGTATTGGCGGGAATCTTCCCGGCGATTCGCGCATCTCGTTTAAGTGCACTGCAAGCGATTCGATCTGAATAAGAGATGAAATGTGGGGAACGTAGGATGAACAAGAAAAAATGGATCATTATCGCCACGGTCGTGGCCGTTCTTGGAGGGGGAAGCTATTACGGCTATCCGTACTTCAAGGGCGAAGAGGTTACAGAAGAAAAGCCAGAAGAAAAACCGACCTTCCCGACAGCGCTCGTGGAACGCGGTGACGTGAAGAAAACGATCAACTCAGCAGGTACAGTGGAAGCGAAGGCGCGTGAGGAAGTCAAGCCAGAGCTCAATGGCAAGGTGCAACGTGTGTTAGTCAAGGAAGGTCAGTCTGTGAAAAAAGGCGATGCCTTGTTCACGATAGACAGCTCGGATGCACAACTGGAGATGCAAAAGCTGGAGCTGGAAATTTTAAAAGCGAAAAAAGAGCTAAGTGAAATTAAACAAAAGAAAGACAAGATCGCGGCCACTAAAGAAGGAAAAGTGATTGAGGTCCTTGTGGAAGAAGGGCAAGATGTAAGACCGGATCAGGCAGTAGTCAAGCTGGCTAATACCGACTATTTGAAAATTATTGGGCAATTTACTTCCTATGAGTCTGAACGATTCAGTGTAGGTCAAAAAGTGAAGGTATTCATTCCGACTTCCATGTATTTTGTGGAGGGTGTTGTCACGGAAGTGGATAGAATAGGTCAAAAAGTAGCAGGTGTTGGCGGAATTCACAATGTCGAGGTTTTGGTTAAGAAGCCAGGAGCCATCTATGTAGGGGACAAAGGTGAAGTTCAGTATACGGACGATAAGGGACTGTTGTATGTCAGCCGAAACCAGCAAGAATTTGAACTGCCAGATGAAATGGAAATTTTGGCGGGTACTTACGGGAAAATCGGCAAGATTGACGTGAAAAAGGACGATGTAATCAAGGTAGGGCAACAACTGTTCAAGATGGATATGGAAGCGTCCGGTATGGAGCTGATGGAAAAAGAGCTCGCGCTAAAAGGGTCCTTATTGAACATGGAGCAGAAAAAGCGTGAAATTGCGAAGAACCAAGTAACAGCACCAATTGGCGGTGTCATCACCAAGCTAAGTGTAAAAGAAGGTGAAGCGCCAGGATCTGATCCTGCAGCCATTATTATGGACACGACTTCTGTTTACTTTGTGGCAGCCGTTGGAGAGCTTGATATTCCCGCGATTAAAATCGGACAAAATGTCGATGTTTATGTGTATGCGTTTGGTACCGAGCCGTTTAAAGGCAAAGTCATAGAGCTCCCGAAAGAAGGGAAAAAAGAAGACAAGGAAGTTCGTTTCGCGGTAAAAGTGGAACTGCTAGACAAGGCTGATTTTAAGCATGGGATGACGGGAGACAACGATATTATCGTCGCTCAAGCACAGAATGTCCTGCGCTTGCCAAGCAATGCGGTTGAAATTCTGGGGCCAGGTCAGGGAACAGTAATGGTGAAAGATCCGAGCACCGGAGATCCAATGCCGAAAGACGTAGAAATCGGTATTGAAGGATATGATTTTATTGAAATCAAAGGTGGCTTGAATGAGGGAGAAGAGGTTCTGGTGACCAACTCCGAAGGCATGTAAAAGTCAATCGAATTCGATTATAGCGACAGCCCCGTTGCCACTGGCCAAAGACCTAAGCAAACGGGGCTGTTTTTTACATGCATACGCTTTTCAAAGGTTTGAACGCAATTGCAACGTAGTGGACATTTGCGACGTCAAACTATGTAAAGGATGGGAGATTGTACAGCCGTTTTCCTTTGCAAACTGATCGGCAACAGGTGCCATGGAGAGCTGTGCCACGGCAATAGGTTGATCTGGAAACGTACGGTGGAGTTGATAAAGGGCGTCCTTTATCGCTTCTCTGTACGCTTCCTGCTTGTTTTCCATGAGTAGGGCAAAAGCATTTTCGACGATGTTTACTTGAATCTCTGGATAAAGGTTGTGGGAACGTGCGTGTTTCACGAGACGCTCCATCGTAGGTTGGATAGTAGCGGGATTGGAAAACAGCAGAACTTGTGGTTCAGTATGCAGAGCAAGCTCATGAAAAAAAGGTCCATCGATTGTGAAGATTGGGATAGTGGCAGTTTCTTCATCCTCTGGTGTTACGAGTGAGGCATACTGCGTGCAAGTGATTACGATAGCGTCTACGGCGCAGCACTGCATCCAGGTTAGTTGATCACGTAATTTGGCATGTGATTGTTCCGTGGTATGGACAGGTGTTCCCGCGTTTTGCAGGAGTAAACCTGGATCAACAAAATGAATGAGCTCGACATCAAAGGTTGCGAACGCATCTGATAAGAGGGAAATATTCGAATAATGTCCATGGAGACAGGCAATACGAGTCATCGTGCAGTTCCCCCATGTAGAGCATCATTCTCTGATTTCTTATGGGCAATGACGCGAATGCGCTTGTAATCGAGCACCCAGTGACCCTCTTGAAACAGAGCAGGACGCAATAAGTCAGCGACGTCCCTACATACCTGTTGGATTTCATTTGAAGACAGTCCGGCAAAAAAAGGACTGCAAAAAGAATTCAACCAATGCAAAAGCCCCAGGTCCCCATCAGCCATGACAGTGGGACGATCAAAATGGGACGCGAGTACAACGTGAAAGCCTTGCTTTTCCAAAAGGGTCGTATACTCTCCTATGCTGGGAAAATACCATGGCGAGCGCTCATCGGCTGAGATTCCTTTGCGTGCCAAAACAGTTCGTAATGCCTTTGTTATTTGTCCGCAATTGCCGTGTCCTCCAAATTCGGCAACAAAGCGTCCTCCGGGATCAAGAGCCAACCATATGGTTTCAACGACTTCTGCAGGACGTTTCATCCAGTGGAGTGCGGCATTGGAAAAGACTGCGTCGTAGCTGACATCTGTTCGATACGTATGCGCATCGGCTACTTTAAAGGCTAACTGCGGGTATTTTTGGCGAGCAGCCTCAATCATGGCGGCAGAAAAGTCGATTCCTGTCACATTTGCTCCCGCAAGCGATAGTTGAGCACTCAGATCGCCTGTTCCACAGCCTAAGTCAAGAATGCTTTCTCCAGGAGCTGGTTGTAGCCAGTCCATTAATCCTTTGCCGTATTCTGAGACGAAATTCATTTTGGCGTCGTATAGCCCGGCATTCCATTGATTGGTTTGAACCATCTGGATCCCCTCCCTATCATCAATTTTTACCGACTGGGGAGATATAAGTCAAATCTATATTAATTATAAACTGGATAGTATTTAACTATATCTAGCGCGAGAAAAAGCTGTACGGTCGTAAAGGATATTTCGCCGTTTTTGTCGAATGATCACAGTTGATAAAATTGTAAGGAAGAAAGTGGGAGGACAATTCGTGAAAAAATGGGTTGTAAAAGCACTTCTAGTGTGTTTGGCAACTGGCACCTTTTTATCAGGTGTGTCAGTACCGCCAGCCATGGGGGCCGGGGCAGCAGCATCTATGAAAAAAAACAGCCAAGTATCTAAGCCGATCCGGCAGCAGCCTGTTCACGATATGGTTATCTTTAACGATTATCAGGTTGCAGGACTGGATTCAAATGGCTGGAACTGGGTGAAGAACGATGAGTTTATTCTTCCTCCAGAGACGCCACTTGATATTGACGTGATACAGACCACTTATGGAACTGGCACCAACCTCAATCGGAAGGAAGTTTTATTGGATGGAGTAGAGTTAACGGAGTATCAAGCCGAAAATACCTCGTCACAGACTTCTTTCAAATGGCAAGTACCTCGGTTTACCATTCCAGCGGAAAAGCTGTCTGCTGGCTCGCATACCTTGACCTTTATTGTGACGGATGCCAAAGGGAAGAGCAGTACGTTGCATGTGCGGTTTCTAGTAGAGGCCAAAAATTACCCGAGTATATTTAATGGGGAAAAGACAGAAGGAGAACCAGTACCAAGTGGCGGGCAAACAGCTATTTTTGGAACGATGGGTTCACACGACTTTACCAGTTCTGTACCGGGCACATGGAAATTAACAAATAAATCCACGAGTACAGAGATGAGGTCTGTTCCTGCGACAATATTTTCGACGGGTACATTGTTGACGGGGCAGTATGAGCTCCTCTTTGTTCCGGACGATACAACCATGTCACCTTGGATGACGACGATTCAAGTAGGCGTTGCAGAGCTGTACATGGGAACGGATACAAGCGGTCAAAAGCTGACACAAGATCAAAAAATAACAGCTCCAGCAGCATCAGGGAAGGTTCCGTTGTATTCGCCAATCCCAGGAAGATGGTCGGTGAACGGGACAGGACAAACCTTGGCAGATGCACAGCATTTTGAGGTGGACATTCCTGAGAGACTGGCTGGAATCACAATCACTGTTACCTTTGAACCTGTTTCGGGGCAAAAAGAGACATCGTCTTTGTGGGGCGATACTTCGGTGACAACGGTTCAAATACAAATACCAGGTGCACCAAATGCCTGCGGCCCTGCTGGTGGAAATGTCACGATGGATGTGTTGATGCAGCAGAACGAACAATCAACACCGAGGGTAGAAAAGATGAACCTGTATTCCTCTGATAATACAGTCAAGCTGTATCAGAATCCTGTTCATGTGATCTGGCTGGCAACTGCTGCCGAACATATCGAATATGGAAGTGAAGCGGATGATGATGAGGGGCCAGGTGTATGGGCGATCGATAACGTCATTGCCGACGAGAGCAAATTGAATTGGGATCACACGGCATTGCTGTTGTCCGGTTATAAGCCAGGTCGCTACAAAGTCAACTACTATAGCAAAAGAGACCCGGCCCAAGTATGGTGCGGCTACGTTCAAGTGATTGAAGATTTGCCTCCAATCAAGTCGTATCCGGCATGTGAGCCGGGTGATACAGGCGTAAGTCCGCCAAGTTCGCCACTCCTTCTTCGAAGCGAGAGCGGCAAGGAATACCGGGACGGACAAAAGATTACCGTGAGCGCAGGCGATGATCTCGAAGAATGGGAAGACCTAAAGCTGATCGCTACTCATGCTGAGTTAGTCGGATCCAAAAAGATCAGGGATAAGAGCGAAAAGAAGGCCTACTATATGCCGAAATTTGAATGGAAACATGGCGAAATCGGTATTGGTGCCTCTCGGAAGCACAGTAACGGTACCATTTCCTCAGAAAATCGGATCGAGATCTTTTCCGGGGAGGAAGTGATCGCCAGCATCAAGCCAAGCAAAGGTGATGGCGACGATGGTGAGGGGCTTGAATCACTGAATTTGAAAAGGTATATCGATACGGATAAGCCTGGAGAATACAAGATCAAGGTAACGAATACGCTCAAAAACAAGACCTGCACGGTTATCAACTCCAAAAGAAAGTACAATAAGAAAACCGATGTAAATGAGCGCAATGAAACATTGACGATTACAATTGAAGTGAAGTAGGTACGAAGACCCCCTTGCATTTTGGCATGGGGGTCTTCGACTACAAGGGGAGGAAGTTTTGTGACAAACGAACAGAAGGCGATCTTGGAAAAGTTCGGGTTTCGGATCGAAGGAGAGCAAGTGAAACATTTGAAGCTGGGAATCGTAAGAAATAAAAAAGAATTCGTCTGTCACGCCACGTCAGAAGAGTTGCAGGACTATATGAAGTCCATTTTGCGCAACCAATGTCAGTGGAAGCGAGGAGAATCTGTGTGAGCAGCCAGGGAGGTTGTTGGGGTTGAGGGAGTCTAAGGAGACATTGGTTACGGCATTACGTGAAGTGGAGGCTTGGGAGAAGGATCAGAACGACTTGTGGTTCTGGGAAAAGCTTGGCAGGCTTCCATTTGTTCTGTTGGATCGGATTACGCCTGCATTCGTCCAAGAGAAGCTGGGAAAAGCCGTAGATGAAATGGCAGCCTTTCTTGAGACAGGTGGAACTTATTTGGTGCAGGATGAACCCATTTACAAGCGGTTTCGCAAACGGTTAGAGGCACAGGGCACGTCTGTTATTGGCAAGGAAGAGATTGCTGCAGTGCCGCTTACAATTATGAATGATGTTGCGATGGAGCTGAAGGATTCACGTGCGAATTTTGCCACTGTACAAGGTGCGACGACCGGCTTCGGAGGGATCTTTACCCTCGCGATCGATATCCCGTTATTAATGGGGACATCCCTCAAAGTATTACAAGAGATGGCACTTGCCTATGGCTATCGACCAGAAGAGAAGAGAGAGCGGCTGTTTGTTGTCAAATGCTTGCAGTTTGCCTCATCAGACATCGTAGGGAAAAAAGCGATACTCGCTGAGCTCTCGCGCTTTGATGATCCAAATGCGCAGAGAGAGGTAATGGCCCAATTGCAGGGATGGCGTGAAGTCGTGGTAACATACACAGAAAACTTTGGGTGGAAAAAATTATTTCAAATGGTACCCATTGCGGGTATTTTGTTCGGGGCATATTTGAACCGCTCAACCGTACAGGATGTCGCTGAAGCCGGGATGATGCTGTATCGCAAACGGCGCGTTCTGGAGCGGCTACGTGAAAGCGAAAAGAGCGACGAGATTAATGAGACCACTCCTCAGCAGTAAGAGCGTAGATGAGATGGTCCTCCCATACACCGTTAATTTGCAAATAGCGTAAAGAAAGCCCTTCCTGGCGAAAACGGTTCTTTTCTAAAATGCGAATGGAAGCTTTATTGCGAGGCATGACAGCAGCTTGCACCCTGTGCAGCCCAGCATCTGTTAAAGCAAAGCGAAGGGCGAGATTTACTGCGGATGTCGTATAGCCCTTGCCATTGCACGCCTGATCCATAAAGTAGCCAATCGTCGCATTTTGCCATGCGCTGCGTGCGACATTAGACAACGCTACACGTCCAATCATCTTTTCGGATTCTCGGGAGAATACGCCAAAAGCATAGGCGGTGCCACGTTCAAAATCTTTTTGTGCTTGTGAACTCTGCTCTTGCTGTCCTGCGAGGGTCAAAAAAGAAGCGGGACGGATCGGCTCAAATGGTTGGAGAAAGTCATGATTACGCAGCCGAAGCTCTAGGAGCTCGGCTGCGTCTTGTTGGTGGAGAGGCCGTAATAGAATCTCATCTGTATGTAATGACATGAGATCAATCCTCCTGATAAAGTTGGATTGATAGTATATCATGTGCCAGAGTATTTGGGAAATGCAATTTAGCCGAGCAATTTAGCAAACGATACACCAAATGCTTTGCAAGTTTCCACTTCTTTTGCAGTAGGAGAAAGCTCGATTTTCAATCCTTCCATCGGCGTTTCCGCGCCACGCTCGCTCGCTTTTTTCAGCAAAATATCGACAGCTGCACCGACATGCTCATAAGCGGAGTCGCAAGAGCCAAAAGCGACAACCTTTTTCCCGCTGAGGTCAATATCATCCATTTCCTCATAAAAATCCAGGCATTCGTCTGGCAGTTCGCCATCGCCCCATGTGTAGGCGCCAAGCAGAATTCCGTCATAAGCTTCGAGTTCTTTTGCGCTCGCATCCATTACTTCTTTTATCTCCAGCTCAGCACCAGTTGAACGAATACCTTCCGCAATTGCTTCAGCAATCTCCTGTGTATTCCCTGTCATGCTCGCGTAAACCATCAAAATGCTCATAAAACGTAAAACCTCCAATCGGATAATGAGTATCATTCTCACAAATAAAATAATGAAAATGAGAATCGTTGTCAACAACTTTTTTCTTATTGCCACCTTTCATTGATTTTGGTAGAGTTAAATAAAATTATAATAATGTACTCTAAATAGAGGTGCGCCGAAGAAGAGTAAGCCTTTTCGTAATCTGTCAGGGGGCAGGAGAAGGAAGAAAGGCTAAAGCGCCGAAGCTTATGCTATGCCCTTACGTAGCACAGGCTGGGGTGTCTCATGAAAAATGATCATCCTGTCACGAGGGACCTTACGTCTTTTTGTGGAGCGCTATTTATGATTTGCTTAAGTAGTATCAAGAGCAATGAGATAGCGAATGCACTCATTGCTTTTTTTGATTTACCACGCTGTTATTTTAGAGGAGGATGTAACTATGAACATGATGGATGCCAACGAAATTATCGCGTTTATTCAAAAAAGCGAAAAGAAAACACCGGTGAAGGTATATGTGAAAGGGAATCTGGAGGGAATCGACTTCGGTGCGAGCTCCAAAGCTTTCATTACTGGCCCGACTGGTGTTGTTTTTGGTGAGTGGAAAGAGATTGAGCCAGTACTCGCAGCTAATGCAGACAAAATTGAAGACTATGTGGTAGAAAGCGATCGCCGCAACTCCGCCATTCCATTGCTTGATACGAAAGGGATTCAAGCGCGTATTGAGCCAGGCGCAATTATTCGTGACCAAGTGACAATCGGTAACAACGCGGTCATCATGATGGGTGCTTCCATTAACATCGGTGCAGTTATCGGTGAAGGTACAATGATCGACATGAATGTTGTGGTAGGTGGACGTGGAACCATCGGGAAAAACTGCCACATCGGCGCGGGATCGGTTATCGCGGGTGTAATCGAGCCGCCATCTGCACAGCCAGTTGTTGTCGAGGATGATGTTGTCATCGGAGCAAATGCTGTCATTCTGGAAGGCGTACGAGTAGGAAAAGGTGCTGTAGTTGCAGCGGGTGCTGTCGTGATTGAAGATGTACCTCCATACGTGGTAGTTGCGGGAACACCTGCACGTGTAATCAAGCAAATCGATGAAAAAACTCGTTCCAAGACAGAGATCAAGCAGGAGCTACGTCAGCTGTAAGGGAGAGAGTGCACATGGACTGGCGTTCGCTCGATGAACAATATATTGTCTCCACTTACAAAAGACTTCCGATTGCCATCGAAAAAGGCGAAGGAAATTACTTGTACGATACGAATGGAAAGAGCTATCTCGACTTGTTTACCGGACTCGCGGTAAACGTTCTGGGGCATTCTCATCCGCGCATTGTACAGGCGTTGCGTGAGCAGGGAGAGCGCTTCTTGCATATTTCTAATGTATTTTTAAACAAGCCGGCGATTCGTTTGGCCGAGCGCTTGGTTGCGAACAGCATCAGTGGGAAAGTATTTTTCACCAACTCTGGTGCAGAGGCTACAGAATCTGCGATCAAGCTGATTCATAAATGGACAAAGAACGAGGGAGCAGGTCGTGAAGGCATCGTTGTTTTACGCAACAGCTTTCACGGTCGAACACTTGGAGCCGTGCGTTTGACGAGGCAGGCTCACGTCTATCAAGACTTTCCTCAGCCGGTTTTTCCTGTTTATGAACTGGATGCGGAGGACACGGAAGGATTGCGAGCGATTTGCCAGGAAGCAAGCCCCGCTGCGATCCTCATGGAGCCAGTCTTGGGTTCTGGCGGTGTGGTGCCGCTAACGGAACAGTTCTTGCGAGAGGTAGCTGCGATCTGTGAACAAGAAGGCATGCTCTTTGTCATGGACGAGATCCAGACAGGAATGGGCAGAACAGGAAAGCTATTTGCTTATGAGCATGCAGGCGTAACACCAGACCTTATCCTTTTTGCCAAAGGCATAGGGGGAGGGCTTCCGCTCGGTGGTGTCATCGCTGGTCCAAAGCTGATGAACCAGTTCAGACCGGGGGATCACGGAACGACGTTTGCACCATCACCACTGTCTGCTGCCCTCGGGAATGTCGTGTTGGACGAATTGCTTGATCCAGCCTTCACTGCTCATGTAGAAGAGGTGATTGCGTACCTGTGGTCGGGATTGGATGCGCTGCGAACGCGTCTTCCAGATCAGCTTCAATCCCTTCGCGGGAAAGGCATGATGGTTGGAATTCCGCTCTCATCGACCCCAGAAGAGGTAAGCCACTTACAGCAAGCATTGCTTGACGAAGGAATTCTCGTTGACGTGACGCAGAAAACGATTGTTCGTCTGCTTCCGCCACTGACGTTGACAAAAGCCGATGTAGACCGTTTCCTTGCTGTGTTCGAGGGGCAATTAACAGCAAGAACAGGTACGAAAAAGGAGGCGTAAACCATGACGACTTCCTTGTTTACACAAATTCGCCGAGACCTGCACCTAATACCAGAGCCAGGCTTCGCTGAAGTGAAGACGCAACAATACTTGCTCGATTATTTGAAAAAGCTTCCCCAGGAGAGAATCGAGATCAAAACGTGGAGGACTGGCATTTTGGTCAAGCTGGCAGGAATGAAGCCAAAACGACTAATTGCCTGGCGAACGGATATGGATGGCCTGCCAATCGCAGAGGAAACGTCCTACCCGTTTCGCTCGCTTCATGAAGGATACATGCATGCATGCGGGCATGACATGCATATGGCAATTGCTCTTGGCCTCCTGACTCATTTTACCGAGCATCCTATAGCAGATGATTTGCTGTTCCTCTTCCAACCGGCAGAAGAAGGTCCTGGCGGTGCGGAACCGATGATGGAAAGTGAAGAGTTTGCAGGGTGGCGACCTGACTGTATTTTTGCCCTGCATATCGCACCAGAATATCCAGTTGGTCATATTGCGACGAAGCCTGGAATTCTGTTTGCCAACACTTCTGAGTTGTACATTGATTTGATTGGCAAAGGGGGGCATGCAGCCTTCCCGCATAAAGCGAACGACATGGTGGTCGCAGGAAGCCATCTGGTGACACAGCTTCAATCGATTATTTCGCGCAATATTGATCCATTGGATTCGGCCGTTGTCACGATTGGCAAGCTGGAGAGCGGGACGAAGCAGAACATCATCGCGGAGAAGTCCAGGCTAGAAGGGACCATCCGAACCTTTTCGATGGAATCAATGGCACTCGTCAAGAGCCGTATTGAATCTCTCGTAAAGGGAGTGGAAACAGGCTTTGAGTGCCAGGCTACGATTGACTACGGTGTTGGCTACTGCCAGGTTTACAACGAGGAGCAGCTAACGACAGACTTCATGCATTGGGTACAGGAACAATCTGAAGATGTAACCCTCATCACCTGCAAGGAAGCCATGACTGGAGAAGACTTCGGTTACTTTTTGAAAGAAATTCCCGGCTTTTTGTTCTGGCTGGGTGTGCAGACGCCGTACGGCTTGCATCATTCCAAAATTGAGCCGAACGAAGACGCGATCGAGGTCGCCATTCGACTGGTCTCTCGGTATTTTACAAGGCTTTCGCAACAGGAGTAGCAGGTGTCAGGAGCAAAAAAGAGTGGCTTGATAGCCGCTCTTTTTTCTGTGTCATTCATTCCCAACGGGTATTCTCGTCAAGATTACAGAAGTAGTTACTAACATCTCTGTGCATAAGTCTTTCTTCCTACGCTTTTTGTGCTTGTGGATAATGTGGATAGTGTTGAAAAAACTTATCGGGGCAGCACAACTATTTTCTTTTCCAAACGTATAAACTAGAGAGAAGAAATTCCGGAAAAACAAGCGCTGCCGCGCACACATACAGGAGGATTATTGACATGAAAAAAGCATGGTTATCGGCCTTGTTGGCGTTGACTGTAGCAGCAGGGGTGGGGAGCACTGCCGCGATGGGAGAGGGTGCGATGCGCGTATTTTTCGGCGCTGAAACGGTAGCGAGTGAAATGCCTGCATCCAAGGCTGAATCGGTAGGAACATTAGTGAACAGGCTCGGTGGTTTCGCCGATTATGATCAGCAATCTGGAAAATTGCAAGTGATTAAGCCAAACGTGAATATTATTGTGGTCGAAGGGATTCAGCAGACCCGCAATAAAAATGTCGTTTTCAGCAACCCTGTAAAAGGATACAGTGACAAGAATGTGCCTCGTACGTTTAACGTGTTCGTCGAGGTCGATGACGCGCCTATAGCCAAAGATTTGCGCATGCAACTCGTGTTGATCGGACCAGACGGCAAAGAAGTGTCCAAAGGGAAAGAGTGGAAATACTCCACGCAAAATGCAAACAGCTTCTATTTCTCTGAGCCTTTTGTATCTACTAAACTCGAAGCATACGGTACTTATAAAGTACAAGTTCAAATGAAATCCGAGAAATTCACTTCTTATGTAACCGTTGGTGAAAATACATTTGCAGTTGGGCGTTAAAAATTATGGCTTGGATGCGTTTCCACTTTGCATGTCCCCGTGCTATAATAGACGGAAAAGCCAATATTCTTGGTGATAGCAAGTACATGAAAGAAAGGAACGATGGGAGCAAATGGAGACAAATCCCCCGCGATCGTCCACAGATGTAGAAGGCCCGAGTATACGCATTGCCTGGAAAGATGAACAATCCATTCAGGCAGAGTGGAGCATGACGAAGGAGTTTGAGCAAGAAATAGAGCGAAAGTTTGCTATTCCGTTTGCTGAACTGCCTTTTGTCCTACGCCTTTTTGATGTGACGTACCGCAAAGAGATCCGAAATGATGGCACTGACCTTTACACTGATTTTGATATCAACCACCGCTCTTCCGAATGGATATTGTACGGAGTGACGCAAGGATTGGAATATTGCGTCGATCTGGGAATTCGGATGGTGGACGGAAGGTTTTATTCGCTGTCCAGGTCTCAAATGATTTGATCAACGTGCTCAAGCAACGTACGACTGAGGCAACTGCATTTTTATACGAAACAGCCCCATTACCCACAAGATTTGTTTGTGGCAATGGGGCTTTTGATTTTTATTCATGCACTCATGGCTTATTTCTCTGTATATCCAGCAGGCGCAGGGCAACCGCTAAAACCGCCCATACTGGCATTGGTTCGTCTAACTTTTTTAGCCATTCAGGCGAGGTCAGTAAGCCCTCTTGTAACGCACGATTGCCCAGCTCTAATTTCCAGGGAGGAAACGCTTGTGGTTCTTCTGAGGCGAATTGATCGTACTGGGACAAATTGTACGTCTGAATGAGGCGCGTTAGCTTTTCAGCGTACGCAGGATCTGTAGCGTAGCCGGCTTCTTCTAAAGCCTGTGCGGCTTGTGCGGGAGTAGTGGCTGTCAGCACGTTTTTGTACGCGGGCTTGAGTAAAAACTGGGTATGATCGTCCATGGATTGCTGGTAATTTTCATAAGCACGGAACTGGGAAGTACGTGTGACCGTCGTTCCGTTTTCGACCTCTTTGCTTTCGATGGTGACAGAGCCAGCAGGTCCCGTTCCCTTAATTCCAAAGAGGTTGTACGAGGATCTGCCAGTGGCAGGGTCAACAGGTACTTTTTTACCCCAACCTGACTCGAGTATGGCTTGCGCTATGATAATGGAGGGGAATAAACGATAGTTCAGATAAGACTTTCTCGCTTGGACAGCAACCAACTCAATAAATGCCGCATCCATAAGCACACCCCTTTCCTCTCTTTGTTATTCGTATGAAAAAAAGAGGGTAGGGGGAATAGGCCTGAACATGAAAAAAACAGCCGATATTTCTCGACTGTTTTTACGTTTTTGCATTATGGTTTTCGAGGCTGGAAGTATTGAATACGCTTGTTGAAGAGGTGGAGCTCTCCTTTAAAATCGCGTGCCAAGTATCGACAGTACTCATTTGCCTTGTTTTTATCGCCGTGTGTTGCTGATTCAGGAAGGGACACTTGTATGTAGTGCTTTTCGGAACCGTTTTCATTTTTGCTCCCGACTCCCACGACGATGGCTTTGTACATGTTTGGGTCTTTTCCTTTGAGAAGGAACCACGAGTTCGTTCCTTCAGGGCGTTCTTCTAGGGTGTAAGGGAAAGCGGCGTCAGCATAGGTCCAGCCCAACTGCTTTCCTGTTTTTGTGGTCATGTCAACGTATCGCGTAAACTTGGCTTTCACGTCGTCAATACTTACAGATGCTGCGGTAGAACCATCAACGAAATAGATGTAGGCCGATTGAAGTTTCACGACTGCACTCACTCCTAGTACCGGTATTCTGTGCGTTTAGTGTAGCATTGTCTTCCACTCTTTGGCAATGAGGCAGTTGGCGACCAAAAACAATTGCGCGTTTTTTCTGAAAAGTGTAAAATATATATCATATTTATATAGCCGTTAGATGAACGATAAAGGATCATGGAGGAATATACGATGCAGGAGGCCTCAATTAGACACGTATTCGAAGCTTTAAACACCATGCGCGCCATCGATGTGGTGAACAAAGAAGACTGGGAGCGGGCAGCGAAGGAAGCCGAATTGGATTCTTCCGTACAGTTAAACATTCTCTGGATCATCTATTGTTATGAAGGTGTACGCGTCACACAAATTGCAGATTGGACCTTCTGGCATCCCTCATCGATTGTCATTCATATCAAGAAATTAATGGAGAAAGGCATGGTGACCATCGAAAAGTCGGAGTTGGATGGACGCGTGGTTCACGTATACCCGACGGAAAAAGGAAAAGAAGTATTGGAAGCCAGTCGAAGAAGTGTACCAGATATTTTTAGATTGACGTATGCATTGGAGAAAATGGAGGAACGATACAGTACAGCAGTAGTTGAACTGTTCTTTGAATGTCTCTCCTTTGTCGCGCAATCTTTGCATGGTGCAGAAAAAGTGAGATGGATTCAAGAAGGGGAAGACAGGGTTATTAACCCGACGCGTCTGGTAAATAATGCAGTATGGGTGGCAAAATCGTGATTTTTCGCTTATACTAGTTAATAATCCGAATATTTCACGAAATTCGGATGCCAAAATACTGTTGAGGAGGGATTGCTGATGGAGCACTACGACCACTTATACGACGTTTCGGAGAACGCTAATGTACGTTTCCTTGGTTTTATCTCAGAGGGAACTCGTTACGACTTTGGCATGGTATTCACACACAAGTTTTATGGGAAGCCGTTAGTGATCTGTATGCAAACAGGGCAATCGACTCTTCTCAGTTCAGAGGACGCGGTGAATCCAGGATACCTGCAAAAAATTTTCAGGCTGGATTCAGAGAACGAGGCAGTCGCGCTTGCTGAATTTTTCCAGGAGCATTTACCAACCATTCCATTTGAAGAAAATCAGTATTAGGTAACGAGCAGAAGTTTATCTTCTGCTCGTTTTGGTTTTTCTGTAAAAAATGGCCTATCCGTTTTTTAGTATAATCGAAAGAAATCAAGTAGTAGGAGGAACAGTGTGGATGGGTGTACATAAATGGTCGGCCAAAGACTCTCGGGGAGCGATTGTTCTCGTCCATGGAACGGGTGAGCATCATGGGCGTTATGAACATGTAGCAGGATATTTCAATCAGGCAGGCTGGGACGTATATGCGGATGATTTGCCGGGATGGGGGAGCTCTCCTGGGAGACGGGGTCATATTGAATCATTCGAAGACTATTTGTCCCGTGTGCGCGAGTGGACGAGCAACGCTCTTGCAGATGCGTCAGGAGAGAAGCCAGTATTTTTAATGGGGCATAGTCTGGGAGGTCTCATTGCGACTCGCTTTATTCAAACGGATGAGCGGAGTAAAGAGCTAGCAGGGTTAATTCTCACATCGCCATGCTTGAAGCTAAAACTGACTGTGCCGGCGTGGAAGGAGCAATTGGCACAGATTCTCGATCGGGTCTGGCCAACACTTGTCATGCCGAATGGAATCACTCCCGACATGGTATCGCGTGACGAAGCTGTTCAGGCTGCTTATCAGAATGATCCGCTTAATTATTCCAAGGTAAGTGTCAGATGGTTCACGGAATTGAACCGCTCTATGGAAAAGGCATGGGAAGAAAGAAGTCGAATCAAGCATCCAGTCCTTGTTTTGCAGGCTGGTGCTGATACATTGGTTGATGCGGATGCAGTGGAGCAGTTTACAGCGGGTCTACCAGACAGACAAACCTTTCAACGATTCCCAGGCTTGCGGCACGAAATATTGAATGAACCGGAAAAGGAAGAAGTCTTGCGAAAAATCGTGAACTGGTTGAATGACAATATTACAAATTAATGTGACATACTAATTATCATCAAATGCATCTTGACTCCGAATGTGGTGGCATATTAATATGAATGTAACATAACATTTACAGGAATATGTGAATCAATTGAATGCGGAGGGGACATAGATGGGAACTATCGTATGTCAGACTTGCGGAACCATCATCGAGCATTTTGAATGTAATTCAGTGAAAACGCTTTATGCGGTGTGCAACTGTGACTGCCGACCTGGTGACAGACAGGAAAAAGAATAAAATATAGTCAACAGGCCTATGTTGAGGCCTGTTTTTTTTGACAACCTTTTCCGTATGGAGGATAATGGAGAAGTGTGAAAATCGTTGCAAAAGGAGGAATTGTTTCATGAAGCGAAAACCGATGCAGGGAATGCTGGCCGCTGCACTTTTGGTCACATCTCTGTGGAGCGGGACACCGGCGCTTGCCTACACTATTGGTGATGAAGAAAAAATTGACGCGAGCAAGCCTGAAATTTCTGGAGCCGGTTATGACATTTCCAAAAAATATGCCGTGTGGATGGTTGAAGGGGAAGAAGCCGTAACCCTTTACAATCTCGATAAAGGTACACAAACTCAAATTGGCGACAAGGAATCTGAAAAGACGAATCCAAAAGTCGATGGTGAGTATGTCGTGTGGATCGACTCCCGTGACGGAGGTTCGAACGTCTACTTGTACGACATCGCGAAGCAAAAAGAAACCCGATTGTCAGACGGGTCAGCATCTGTCGATGGAGTGGAGATCGGGGATAAAAACGTTGTCTGGACAGATAACGGGGATGTTTATCTGCACAAAATTTCTACAGGAGATACAGAGATCGTATCTGCGAGTGGAAAAGCAAGCAACCCAGTGGTAAGCGATGCATATGTCGCATGGGAAGATGATCGTGATGGCAACGGCGATATTTACTATTACGATATCAAGAAGAGAGAAGAAAAGGCAGCTGTCGTCCAAAAAGGCGATCAAGGGCGTCCTACTCTTTCCTCGAATAAAATTTTGTACGAGAATCGCTCCTATAATCAAATCTACGTGCATACCATCAGCAATGGTAGAAATAAAGAATTGACGAACGGTTCGAATGACAAAGAATTTGTACATATGTACAAAGACGATTATGTGTATGCTGAAGATAATAATCTGATGTATCGTACCGTCGATAAATCGTCCAAAAAGAAACTTGACTCCAACCTTTATGGAAATGTAGGGCCGAGAATTTATGGCGACTATGTTTTGTATGCCAAAAAGGACAGTAATAAAAGGCTCCAGCTTCACCTGTATGATCTGGACGAGAAAAAGCAAGTTCCGCTGGGGAGTGTAGGTGGCAATCCTATTGATCCAAGTGGTCACGATCGCTATGTCGCTTATGCATCAAAGTCTAAGAATAACAATTCCATCGTTCTTTACGATATGGTAAAAGGAACGAGCAAAGCCATCAGTGACCCAGATCACGATGCAGCTCGCCCTGTCGTCAGTTCTCGTTATGTTGTCTGGTATGATCAGCGGGAAGACGCACTCTTCTCCTACGATATTCGGAAAGGCGTCCAAACGCAGATTACAAATGAAGATGATGATCAAAAGCCGAGTGAGAAGTTTTATGAAATCGACGGAGAGCGCCTATTGTGGGTCAATGTCGATCGCAGAGCAGAAGTGATCATCACAAATCTGTCCACTGGAAAGCATACGGAGGTATCAAGGCTGAAAAGTGAACCGTTGAGCGTTGATATTTATCAAAACTATGCAACCTGGGTAGTCGAAGAAGGTAAAAAGAAAGCAACGATTGTTCTCTACGATATCGAAGATGATAAAGAAAGAAAAATTCGTGATAACGTAAAAGTCGAGAAAGCAGAGCTTGGCGACAATTTCGTGGTTTGGAGCGAAGATACTGGCAATTCCAAAACAGGTTGGGATTTGTATTATTACAGCATCGACCGTCAAAAAGTGAATCCGTTGCTGCGATATACAGAAGGCGACCAGAAAAATCCACAGGCTTCACGCAATATGATTTTGTTCGAAGACAATCGTCTGTCCGGGAAAGGCAAACAGTCCTACTTTGAGCTGTATGATTTCGAAGAGGGGTCATTTAGCGATATCGAGTGGGATGATGATGCGGAAATCAAAAACCCGCGCATGGGTGGAAATCGCATTGTCTGGGTAGATGATCGCGACAAAGATCCGTACGTTTACACGTTGGCTTTCGCTTCGGGTGATGATGACGAAGACGACGATGATGATGATGAAAAAGACGAGGACTGATTCTGAATAAATAGAGTCAGACTCCATGAGAGAAAAACAGACGAAAGGATTTCTTTCGTCTGTTTTCTTTTATGTCCGGCATAAATACGGCTTCAAAAGGACGAGTGCTACGAGAAATAAAATGACTGCAACATAAGCAGGCAAGAGATGAATAAAATCGACATAGCCAACAGTAAAATGTATGCCTATGCCAGAAACAAAGCCTGGAATGCCTGCTAAAAACAACGTCCACCAAATCCACGCTTCTCCTCGCCTGATACCCCAAAGGCTAATCAGCAAGACGGCCAGGCCATTCGAAACTAATGCCCCGCCAAAGCCAGCACGGTCATGAGCAATCACCGGAATTAATCGCTCATTGTAAGACTGCAAGGTATCAGCAGACACACAGAGAAAGACGAGATCGGAAGGAACGAAGACACCTGTGACGCCAATGATCGAAATGATAAGACCAGCCCCTGTCAAACCGAATCCGATGATGACAAAGAGCAATTGTCCCCATAGAGCCATTCGCCAATCCCGATCATTGTGAAGCTGTGGTGGTAAGCGAGTCAAATGAACCTTTGCAGGTGTCCGTAATGCGAGCAAAAACAAGGGAAACAACACGAGCGCTAAAATCGCGTGCAAGTAATCGAAGTACCCGTATCCAATAAATAAAAAGATGCTGGAAAACCCAACGGCACCAGAGACGAGCAAGATGGTCCGCGTCCAGTGAATATCTTTGCGTAGGCCATGGTAGGCCAATTGGCTATACAAAATTCCTATGGACATCATCGTTCCAGCCAGGCTAATCCGATCGTGTGACATAAAAGAGAGGATCTGCGCATTAAGGAGCTCAAGCTGTTCGGCTGACATTCCGAGAAAACGTTCGTCATAGGGGAGGATGACGGTTGTTGCGGCGACCAGCCAAGCAAGTGCCCCACCGATGATCATGCCCATGCCCAACATGATTCCCCATATCCAAGAAGGAAATAAAAAAGCAGGCCGTTTTTCTTGAGGAGGGTCAGTGTCTGGTTGTGTTTGCAAGATGGCTTCGTTAATTCGTTTTGGCAAGCCGGGGCCAGAATAGACCAAGCCACTGTGCAACTGCACAAAATTGGCACCCGCTGCAAGAAGGGTCAGAGCATCTTGTGGCTCCAGAATGCCACCTGATCCAATAATAAGGGAATCTGACCACTGTTCCCGTGCCCAAGAGACAAATTTGACGGCTTGCTCGTGTGAACTCCTCCCAGTGATGTAAACAGAGTTGTTCGCACATGGTGAATCTTCCTGAATCATACCTCCAGCGACAACTAGACCGTTGAGTCCTGCTTCTTTTGCCGAGATAAAAATCGGGAGTGCTTCCGCTTCTGTAAGGCTAGGAGGGAGCGCCAGCAAGAGTGGCAGATCCGTTTGGCTACGCAAACTGCAAAAGTGTTCCTTCCATTCTGGCTGACTCCATCCTGGCTGTCCTATGTTCGCCCGCGTATCAATCGTGAAAAACGAACAAAAACGCTCCAGTTGGACGATCAGCTCCTGACGCTCTTCTGTGGCTTCTCTCAGGCTGGCTTCTGGTCGGCAGGCCAATCTGACTCCGATAGGAATTTTGATGCCAGAAGACCCCTCCAAGCGTCTCTGAAGGGTATATATCCCATTATTTACCAGAGAATTGGAATAGTGGATATTCATCGCTGCAACGTCACGTTGAACGGTGCCGTGAGAATCAATCGGTTCTTTGGACACAGGTCCCAGCTCTAGAAACCCGAAACTGAATTTGGACAGCGCCTGAATGGCGATGCATTCCAGGTCCAATCCGGCACCCAACCCGACTGGAGTAGGGAATGTGACAGGACCAATTGTTTTGGAGAGTTGTGAGGGAGGCTCCATATGTCCCATCCATTCGATGATGAACGAACCACCCGGAATTTTTGCCAAAGCGCCGATTGCCTGCAAGGTAATAGATCGGGCCCGTTCGGGTGGCATGAGAAAGAGAAGTGGCCGAAACATCGTTTGATACGACCAGTCTGGCATGGCAGCATCGCCCGCCTTTCCTGATTTTTCCTATCCCCATCTTATCTCAAAATGTTGGCATAAAAAATAAAAAAAGCTGCTCTCTCGTGAAAGAGGCAGCCGTTTTTTGGTTTCGGATCGCTTAGCCAGAAATGGCGGTTTGTCTTTTTACGACTTTGATCGTTTTCAGTGTCTCATCTTCAGGGCCCTGTACAGGTAACCCGACTCGAATGTTTTCTTGAATGTACGCGATATTTTCATCGGTGATTACCTCGCCAGGCAGGAAAATCGGGATACCTGGAGGATACACCATGATGAATTCAGTGATGACCCGACCTGCTGCTTCCACTAACGGAATCGTCTCTGTTTCTGCATAGAATGCTTCACGAGGGGTGGTGGACAGCACAGGGATGTTCGGCAGTGAGATGGTGGGCTTCTCTTCTGCTTGTACGTGCGAAAATTCAACGGACAGATCACGCAAGCCATTTACCAGCGTACGGATAGATTCTTCCGTATCTCCCGCAGTAACGAAGCAGAGGATGTTGTACAGATCGCTCATCTCTACTTCAATGTTGTACTTGTCACGCAGCCAGTTCTCGACTTCCCATCCAGTAATTCCGAGATCGCGTACGTGGATGAGGAGCTTGGTTGGGTCCATCGCAAAAGTTGCAGGCTTTCCAAGGATTTCCTTGCCAACGCAGTAGATGCGTGGGATTTCGTTAATCATATCGCGTGCTTTTGCTGCCAGTTCCATCGCTTGGTCCGCAAGCATTTTTCCGTTGAGGGCCAAATGCTGACGCGCCATATCCAACGACGCGAGGAAGATGTAAGAAGTCGAGGTCGTCGTGAGCATACTCATTACAGTTTTAACCCGATCGACATCGACGAGGCCTTCCCGTACATTCAAGATCGACGTTTGAGTCAAAGAGCCGCCCAGCTTGTGTACACTCGTCGCTGCCATGTCGGCACCTGCTTGCATGGCTGAAATCGGCAGTTCCTCGTGAAAATGAATATGCACACCATGAGCTTCGTCTACCAAGACAGGAATTTCATAGTTATGCGCAGCCCGCACGATCTCACGCAGGTCACCTGCAATACCGAAGTACGTTGGGTTAATGACCAACAGGGCAGCAGCATCAGGATGGGCTTCCAGTGCTTTTTGTACGGCCTTCACTGTGATCCCGTGAGAAATACCCAGACGCTCGTCCATTGCAGGGTGAATAAAGATTGGGATTGCTCCAGCGAAAATAACCGCGGACATAATCGATTTGTGTACGTTACGCGGTACGATAATTTTGTCGCCAGGACTGCAGGTCGCCATGATCATCGCCATGATGGCACCGCTTGTACCTTGAACGGAAAAAAATGTATGGTCAGCGCCGAATGCCTCGGCTGCCAAATCTTGTGCTTCTTTAATCATTGCCTTCGGGTGATGCAGGTCATCCAATGGCGCGATGTTAATGAGGTCTATCGAAAGAGCGTTGTCCCCGATGAACTCGCGAAATGCCGGATGCATACCCATACCCTTCTTATGGCCCGGAATGTGAAATTGAATCGGGTTCCGGTTGGCGTGCTCCAACAACCCGCTGAACAAAGGAGTTTTCATTTGTCTCACTACGATCGCCTCGCTTTACTAATCAAGAATAATAAGGACAAAAACAAACAAATTGAGTATAGCAAAATAGGGGGGGAAAGCAAGCGAATTTTTATTCATGCTTGCGAGTGGTGGCAGGAGTTTGGCCTGTAAGCCGAGAAGGTCATTTACACGGGGTGATAAAAGGATGAAAACGAGAGTAACGGAGCTACTTCAAATTACATATCCGGTAGTTCAAGGTGGCTTGGCTTATTTGGCTTACGCAGACTTGGCTGCGGCTGTTTCTAACGCCGGGGGACTCGGTCAAATTACGGCTATGTCCTTGCCATCAGCGGATGCATTGCGACAGGAGATTCGCAAGGTCCGCACATTGACAGATAAACCATTTGGTGTGAATTATGCGATTGGGCAACACGGTCGACCGTATGAAGAAATGCTGGATGTGGCAATTGAAGAAGGGGTGGCGGCTATTTCAGTAACAGGAGGCAATCCAGAGCCGCTGCTGCGCAGACTCGATGGTCATCCCATCAAAAAGCTCGTGTTGGTTGCATCTGCCCGTCAAGCACAAAAAGCGGAATCGATCGGTGCAGACGCTGTGATGGCTGTTGGACAAGAAGGTGGGGGTCACTTGGGGCGTGATGATATCGGGACGTTTGTTCTGATTCCGCGTGTGGTGGATTCCGTGAAAATTCCGGTATTGGCAAGCGGTGGCATCGGTGATGGTCGGGGGATTTTGGCTGCGCTTACACTTGGCGCAGAAGGTGTGGAGATGGGGACGCGATTTATTGCGACAAAAGAGTGTGTCCATGCGCATCCTGCCTACAAAGAGGCGTTGGTTGCTGGATCGGAGCACGATACCGCAGTTATCAAGCGCACACTGGGAACACCTGCGAGGGTCGTTCGTACACTGGGCTCTGATCACATTCTTCAATTGGAAAAAGAAGGAGCAGGCTACGAACAGTTAAAAAGCTTCATCAGTGGAGAGAACAATTGCACATTTATTTATGAAGGCGACAGTCAGCGTGGTTTTGGTTGGGCAGGTCAGGTTATCGGCTTGATTGATGATGTACCAAGTGTCCAGCAATTGTTTGATCGCATGTTTGGCGATGTGAACAAGTCCTTGGACCGACTGCAGTCTTTTTCCTAAAACAAAAGAACAGGCCTGCGTTTTTCAAAAGAAAGCGGACCTGTTCTTTTGCATATATCTTAACTAAAGTAAGCGGGAGGCGATCTATCCACGAGAATTTCCCAATGTATAGAGCTTGCTCAACACGCCAAATGTTTCTTCGAGACGACTGAGCAATGCTTCTCCGTCTGCCAGGACGGGATCATGACGGTCAATGGTAATTCCACAGAGCAACTCCGCTTTTTTTACCTGTGCCAGCCTGTCCACCAGCTTTTTCACGCCAGGCGTACCAAGCTCTTTTTGAGAGGTGCTTGCTGGTTGCATATGAT
Source organism: Brevibacillus sp. NPDC003359 (assembly GCF_042878995.1). Lineage (NCBI taxonomy): Bacteria > Bacillati > Bacillota > Bacilli > Caryophanales > Paenibacillaceae > Brevibacillus > Brevibacillus sp. NPDC003359. The sequence goes on along the minus strand of NZ_JBIAOR010000001.1, from coordinate 1,768,729 downwards.
CTGGGGACCAGTGAAAATGCTCCGGAATCATCGCAATGACCTCATCTAGACGCTTGTTAAACGCATCGCTGATGACCTCTTTGGAAGGAGACTCGTAAATTACCGCGTACCAAACGAACAAATGTGTTCCCCACAAGCCGATTTGAAAGTGCGGATGTTTTTTGTAGCCGCGTTTATCATTAGCCCAGGCAACCCACGTATCTGCGGGTGGATTCACCGTACGGCGTGCATGCTTTGCTATGTGCGTAAACATTTCATCCCCGGTTGATACGGAGAGAAAAGGCGCAAAGTGTTGGCTGAGTGCTTCGAATTTGGGACGGATATTGGTTTTAATCGCGTCCATCCGAGCATCCAATCCATCAATGGCAAAAACATCAAAATCTTCTTGACGAAAGCCCGGAAACGTTGGCATGTAACAAACACCTCTTTTTAAGCATCATCGAACCCTACTGGAAAGAAAAGGGCGATCGTCCCCGTCAAGGGAGCTTGGAATCCTCCATATGATATCATACCATCCAGGAAAAAAATACATGCCGAGTTTTATGAATAGCAAAACCAAAGCCTGAATAATATGATATACCACTCACTCCCTTACGGCAAAAACGATAACTGAGTATTCTGTCAAAGGGAGGGGCCTGTAGAAGATGAATCTCGGCATGGAGTTGGAGTATTTTCATTTGGCAGTTTGGTTTGACCGCAAAACATTGCACGCGATGGTGCAGGCCCTGGTGGAAGCAGGGGTGAGCGTCACGTGGAAAGAATCTCCCGAGCAGTTTCACCTCCTCGTGAACACCACAGATGGCCGATCCGACTGGAAAATGCAGCGTTTAAATGGGTCCTATAAGCTGCACATTGCAGGCATTCCTGTCAATGATTCACGGGTGGCACTCGTACTGTACCACTTCGTAGAGCGGGCAAAAGGGCATGCCATGATCAAGGTCACTTTTGAAGAGTGCGTCTTGCTGAAGCAAATCCAGTACGGGGAAGTTGTCAGAATAGTGGAATTAAAAGGAGCTGAGAAAAAAGTGATCTATGAAAAATTTTGCAATGTAACGATGGATCAGGTAATTGCCGCGATGAAACGACGTGACTCGGAAGAACGAATCCCGGTGCTGCGTCTGGAGTTGGATTATGAATTGGCGACGTTGTATGACGCGATGCAAGCAAAGGACCAAACTCAAATAAAGCAGTCCACAGAGCGATTAAAACTGCTCCGTCGGGAAATGTTGCTTTTGGAAGCGTAGGCAGACTGGAGGATAGGCAAAGGACGATGAGTTTGACACAAACCAATACGGAATGAAAAAGCGACATCTCAAACAAATGAGGGTGTCGCTTTTTTTAGTGTGATAGTCGCCCATTTAGTAATTCTTGTTTTTAGAAAAGACTTGTTTGAATGGGAGGCCCAGCGGTTGTACAATAAAGAAGGTTTTTGACAGCATATTTACGCACGCGCCGGAAAGGAAGAAAAGTTTTGGAAGCATTCCTATCACAAATCCCCAATGTAGCGATCCTGCTTTTAGCTGTTATCGCATTGACACTGATCCTGTTATGGATCGTGATTATGCAGTCCGTCCGGGTTAGTCGATTGAGGAAATCAATCAACCGGATTATGACAGGAGCGGGAGGAGCCAATCTCGAGGAAGGGTTGCACAGATTGCTGGATCAGGTAGATGAGATGAAAAAACAGCATAGCGATCAGCAGTTTGCTATCAATCGACTGTCACAACGTATGGCAGCGCAATGTGGCAAAGTAGCGATTATCCGTTACAATGCCTTCGGGGATGTCGGCAGTGATCTTAGCTTTTCGTTGGCGATAACAGACGACGCTGGGAACGGCGTTGTGATCACCAGCATTTTTGGACGTGAAGAATCTCGGGTGTACGCCAAGCCGCTTGAGCAAGGGACATCGAGCTACCATCTGTCTGAAGAAGAACAGGCTGCGATCAAAAAAGCGATGACCTCAACGGTAGGGATATAAGTCCCTCTGAAATTCAATGAAACAGCAAGCATATGAATGAATCAGGGAGATCTTTTGGTTTCCCTGCCTCTGATTGCGGATATTCCGGTTTTTTGCTAAAATTCATCGTCATTTTGCTCAAGACTTTTGAGGGCACTTGAGGTATAATAAAGATGTCAAAAATGGCTTTTTTGCGAAAAACAAAAAGTAGGTGATCCGCCTTCATTACCCAAATCGATTTTCGATTCGCGGGGCAAGGCCAGGTTCTACAGCGTTCTTTTGTTGACACTTAGCGTATCTCCTCTGATTTGGATAACTGTTCGGTCGTACTCGACCCATGCAAACCAAAAGAATTGAGGAGATATTTATGGCACAGCGTTTAGCAACTAATTACGCCAAGGCCTATTTCACGGTGAATGAAGAAGAGCTGAACCAGTTCGTTTCGCTTTTCACCAATGATCACATTTCAGTCCAAGTCAAAGTGTGTGACAATGGCGATCGTGACGTAATCTTGAATGACAAGAACGGCGAAATTCAATTGAGTTTTTGCCGGGTTGGCAGCCGCTACTCATGCGACAGCTCGTATCTGATCCAAGATCGGCAGCTGGCAAATGCTATGAGAAAAGCAATGAAAACGTTCCGAGGCTATGGAATTGTCCACCGGATTTATGATGGCTTCACAATGGTGTATCACTACGATCAAGGATCGGTTGTGAGCATTCAGGAGCTAACCGGAGACGAAGAAGTGTCCATCTTTGAAAATAACTCTCTGCACATGGTCAATGAGCTGGAGGCGTTGTTCCAGCAAGTGGGCAGTGAGCAAGAGATTGAGTCCTTACGTCAAGAAACGGACCGATGGCTGGATTTGCGTAATTGGGCAAAGAGAACTGCCCCGGAAAAACTTCCAGCAATTGATGTTCGATTAGTTACGTTATCGCGGCGTCTATTTGAATTAGAAGTTTAGTGAGAAAAGGGTGCCTTGGGCGCCCTTTTTTATGTATCGCAGTGACTAATAAAACGCGGGTACCCCTTCTAACAAGGGATGCCCGCGTTTGCTTTGTGCCCTCACTTAGCGTAATGGCTTGCTCATATTGTACCAAATTACTCCAGCATGATCGGAGTCAGAAACACCGTTGTTGAGGTATCCATGGCTTTCATAGTAGCGAATCAAATCTTCCTTACACGTCAGCGTGATCGTCTCACGACCGGACGCTCTTGCTGATGCTTCCAGGTGTGCTAGGAGCATGGAGGCAATGCCACGTTTTTGAAAAGCGGGAGAAACCGCTAATCCTAAAATGGTTTGATGTCCGCCAGTCGCCGGATTTTCTTTAATCGTTTGAAACAAATCATCGGTAATGAAGGGGGATTCAGTGACAGGTCCATTGACCAAACCTGCAACGACCCCATCCGCCTCCGCTACCAAAAAACTGTCAGGAATCAATCGAATGCGCTTCTCAAATGCTTCTTGTGTCGCAGCTTCTTCTGGCGAGAAGCAAAGGTGCTCGATGGCGATCAATGCTGGCAAATCTTCTGTTGTGGCATTACGGATAGTAATCATGGGTTGCGATCCTCTCCATTCTGGTTCATTTCCTTTTCTGAAAGTTTAGCACACTTCAAAAGGGTTATGGGCGAGTGAGGATGGTAAAGTTTATCAAAAATAGCTTGAGAGTAAACGACAATATCCGGGAAGCGCTAAAAAACGAATAAGGGAAAATAGGCGAAAAGCCGTGTGTAGCAGGTGGCGGCGCTTCGTCCTATAGAGAAAGTCGTCAGCTTATTTGTATTGTTCTTTTAGATTATTGAAAAAGGGTATTGTCAAACTAGGCCTATGCATGGTATTGTTGTTTTCGTTGGAAACAGGATTAGGAACCAGGATTCACTTTAAAGGGTGGATAACAACGGAAACCGCCCCCGTTAGTGAATGACGCAGGTCCTAGCGATGTTTAACATTACACTCGTTAGGAAGGGGGAACCGAAAGATGGAATATTCGACTTTCGGAAGACACGTTGCTGTTGACACATGGGGAGTTCAGTTTGATTTGTTGAACGACGCAGAATTTTTGAAAAAGGAAATGATTGAGGCTGCTGAGGCATGCGGTGCTACGGTACTGAGTGTGCAAGCGAAGCAGTTTTCTCCTCAGGGTGCTACCGTACTGGTTCTGCTCTCGGAAAGTCACCTGTCCATTCATACGTATCCTGAGCGCGGCTTCGCAGCTCTGGATTGCTACACGTGTGGGGAAACCGTTGATCCGCAAATTGCCATCGACTACTTGGTTTCCGTGCTGAAGCCGGAAAAAACTTACGCGAAGAAATTAGTTCGTGGTTTGGGTGAACTGCAAGTTGTTGAGCCAGAAATGAAACTGGTTGAAGCGGCAAAGTAAGTAACAAATGGAAAAGTTTTCAAGAGGTGCGGGCTGATTCCGCACCTCTTTTATATGGAGCTTCGGATCAAGTTTGTCATCATGGAGTAACAGTAGGAATTCTGCGGCTAAGATCGTGGAGCAGCGAACGAAATTCCGTGGAAGTATTGGTAATCTGGCTTTTCATATCGGGCTTCACATAGACTTGATTGGTCCGATGCGTCGCTTCTTCATAAATATCTGCATGGATGGCGCGAAGCCGATCAAATGTGGCCGCATCGGAGGCTACTTGGATTGAAAAGTTGGGCACACGTGAACGAACGGCTGAGTGGACTTGCTGTTCAATTACGCGCGTTTGCTCAGGGCCAAAATTTTTCCGAACACGAATCCCGATGACGGCATCCGTACCATTTACGAGCACAGTAGCACGTTCTACACCAGGCACGTCATCTGCGGCCAAGGTGAGCTGTTCAGCCAAATCCTGATTAAAGCCATTGACCGTATAGCCGTTTCGATAATTGCGGGCATTGATTGTGCCAGTGTAGGCATGATAATCATGAGCGAGGCTGGTCCTGGCACCGGGGGCTTGCTGATTGGTGGTACTTTGTGTGTGCGCTTGATTTTTTGGATGGCTGCTCGAGCTTGCGCATCCGCTCATTATGGTTGCAATGATAACCAAGCCAACCAAATATTTCGGGCCGTACCGTTTCATACGTATGCCACCTCCATTTCTCTTAGTATGACGAAAATAAAGTCCCTTACTCAGGAAGTGGCTCCCGTAAAAAACTGCCCATTGTGCCACGTTTCACGACCTGTTAATATGGAAGGTATGCATAATAGAGGAGGTTCACATGAAGCGTCTTGACATACGCAACATTGCAATTATTGCCCACGTTGACCACGGGAAAACGACTCTGGTTGACAAACTATTGATCCAATCGGGCACATTCCGCTCTAACCAACAGGTAGAGGAGAGAATGATGGACTCCAACGACCTAGAGCGCGAGCGTGGAATTACGATCCTGGCGAAAACTACGTCCGTACAATACAATGAATTCACCATCAATATCCTGGATACACCGGGCCATGCTGACTTCGGCGGCGAGGTTGAGCGTATCATGAGCATGGTGGATGGCGTTCTTTTGATCGTCGATGCATTCGAAGGCTGTATGCCACAAACACGCTTTGTATTGAAAAAAGCGCTGGAAGCAAAAGTTACCCCAATCGTTGTCGTGAACAAAGTAGACCGCGACAATGCACGTCCTCAAGAAGTTATCAACGAAGTGTATGACCTGTTCATTGATCTGGATGCGACGGAAGACCAATTGGAATTCCCAATCGTGTATGCTTCCGGTCTGCAAGGAATTGCCGGACATGAGCCAGATAAACTGGAAGGCGACCTTCGCCCACTGTTTGACACCATCATCGAGCATATGCCTGCTCCTGACGCAGACGAATCTGCTCCGCTCCAAATGCAAGTAACCATGCTGGATTACAACGACTTTTTGGGTCGTATCGGGATTGGCCGTATTTATCGCGGAACCATGAACCTGAATGATATGGTATCGGTAACCACTCGTGAAGGTAATGTGAAAAAAGCTCGTATTCAAAAATTGTTCGGTTTCTCCGGTTTGCAACGAGTTGAGCAAAAAACAGCAAGAGCGGGAGATATCGTAGCGATTTCGGGTATTGACGATATTAACGTAGGGGAAACTGTTTGTCATATTGACCATCCAGAAGCATTGCCATTGCTGAAAATTGACGAACCTACTCTGCAAATGACGTTCCTGGTGAATAACAGCCCGTTTGCTGGTCGCGAAGGTAAGCACGTTACTTCCCGCAAACTGCGCGATCGTCTGATGGCTGAGCTGGAGACAGATGTATCTCTTCGTGTGGATGAAACAGATTCGCCAGATGCGTATGTAGTATCTGGACGCGGTGAATTGCACCTGTCCATTCTAGTAGAAAACATGCGTCGTGAAGGCTTTGAGCTAGGTGTATCCAAGCCTGAAGTTATCATCCGTATGATCGACGGTCAAAAAATGGAACCTGCAGAGCTCTTGATCATTGACGTGCCTGAAGAATATACAGGGCCTGTCATGGAGACATTGGGTCAACGCAAAGCCGAAATGGTGAACATGATCAACAACGGCTTCGGACAAGTACGTTTGGAGTTCATCATTCCATCCCGTGGTTTGATCGGTTACCGTACCGAGTTCTTGACCATCACACGTGGTTACGGCATTCTCAACCACTCCTTCGACAGCTATCGTCCGCTGGTTCAAGGAGCGGTAGGTGGACGTCACGCAGGGGTACTGATTTCCCATGAGACAGGTACAGCCTCCACATACGGCCTGATGTCCGTAGAAGATCGCGGAATGATGTTCATTCAGCCAGGTACAGAAGTATATGAAGGAATGATCGTGGGCGAGCATAACCGCGACAATGACCTGACTGTTAACGTATGTAAAGAAAAGCATGCGACTAACGTACGTTCTGCTAACAAAGATGAGACCGTAAAAATGAAGGCTCCACGCCTTCTTTCTCTTGAAGAAGCATTGGAGTACTTGAATGACGACGAGCTGTGCGAAGTAACTCCTCAATCCGTTCGTCTGCGCAAAAAATATCTGAACAAATCAGATCGTGAGCGCTACGAGAAGCAAAGACGTTGGGAAGTACAACCGCAAGCATAAGCTTAAAATGAGAAACGCCACTGTATCCTGTTAAGGGATGAAGTGGCGTTTTCGTTTTATTGATTGGTCATGTCGATGAGTTGAAGCGGGGATGAGCCCACTGACGCCAACGAAAAAAAGCTCCTGCTCAGCGATTGGGTGCGGGAGCTTTTGACTTTTCAAGGGAGTCCTTATAGGAGACTTTCAATATCTGAGACGAGCTCCTCGGGCTGTGTACGAGCACCGATGCGTTTTACGACATGACCATTTTTATCCACGAGGAATTTGGCGAAGTTCCACTCGATATCTTGATTTTCTTCGTTCGGGGCATGCTCCTTCAAGTACTGATACAACGGGTGAGTACCAGGACCATTGACATCAAGCTTCGCAAACAGTGGAAACGTCACGCCATAATTTCGATCGCAGAACGTTGCGATTTCTTCTTCTGTTCCTGGCTCTTGACCAGCGAACTGGTTGCAAGGGAAGCCAAGAACGACGAGACCCTTATCCTGATAGCGCTCATACAGCTCCTGTAGCCCTTTGTATTGAGGAGTAAGGCCGCATTGGCTAGCGACATTCACGATTAGCAGTACATGCCCTTTGAAGGCGGTTAATGTCTTCTCTTCACCGGAAATCGTTTTGACGGCAATATCATACAAGCTCATCTTATTCCCACCTTTTTCTACTGACGTATCCTCATCATAGCATGTACGGCGAAAATCATGCCAGCAACATGGAAAGGACTACCGTTTTTTGACACAGAATCCACCACCTGATAAAGTAAGAAAGATAGCGTTTTCCTAAGAAAAAAGGAGTGACTATTCGTTTCATTCCGCCTATGTAGTGGCATGTGAAGCGTTAGGAGTTTCACCGCTTGAAGACAGGAGAGATAACTGATGGACTGGATACAAATCGCATCAACTTATGTGCCAACTAATCCAGATCAGCTCACAGCATATGATAGCTTTCGCGTATGGGCTGATAAATATCGGGCTTGGATTTTGTTCGTGGAATTAATTATCGTCTATTATCTTGGCTTTGCTACCCGTATCCGTATGCCTATTTTGAAAAACGTGCTTCTGTACATTCTATTGTTTGCTGGAGCCCTCATTTTCGCTATTTTGGATGTGCAGCTTCCTGTGAAAAGTGCAATGTTCGTGGCGATTGCAATTCTCGTGATAGTGAAGGTACGGATCAAGCCGGAGCAAACGGGGCGAAAGTGAGGAGAACCGCGTGAAACGTGAAGATGCACTCTTTAATTGGCTCCAAATCCAAGTGGTTGCCGATGCGCGACCAGAAGACCGCTCTGCTTTGGATACAGCTGCTTTTTTCTTGCAATTGCTGAAAGAGGATCATCAAATCAGCGATATCGGCTATCGTCAGGAAGGCAGCTGGTACGTGCTATTTGGAAACGCTGATTCACAGTCTATGGAAGTGCGATACCCGGCGGAATCAGTCGAAGCTTTACTGGTCGCGATTGAGAGTGAACCCAAGTACAATTGTAATTAACGGGACAAAGACTCCCCCACTTGCCGAAATGGTTCGGAAGGTGGGTGGAGTTTTTTTGTATCAAGGGCTTGTCATAGGTAATAAGCCGCGGTTTCTTGGATGATGCAACTTTTGAAAAAGATTTCCCGTCAATATTCATGCCCCATACAAACACGGGGATTTTGACAGACTAGAAGGGGGAACTACCATTGAAAAAGTACATGACGAAGCCCGTATTAGCCGTGGTGACAGCTGCAGGTATTATTGGGTGCTTGACGCCGATTTTTGCCGATGCAAGCTCGATTGCTAGTCCAAGTGCCACAAAGGTAGTCATGAATGACGAGGGGAAGCAAGTCACACGCTACAATCTGAAAGAGCTTGCCCAAAATGATCCAACCACGTTGAATATGCTCTTGAAAAATCAAGCGGATCACTTGTACATCATTGTAGAAGAGATTAACTTGAATACGAAGCTGCAAACCTTTATGGAAGAAAACAAGGCGGAGTGGGAGCGTATTTACAACGAGTACTACAGCGATATTTGGCTGGAAGTGCGCTTGACAGACAATGATGAAGAAATCGTGAGTGTAAATGCCAAGACTGAAAATAACAAAGTGTACATAAAGGGGATTGTGACTTCGAATGTCACCAAGGTGGTTGTGAAAAAGCCGAATTCCGACATCATTGAAGTCGTTCCAACTAAGGAGCACTCTTTTACGGTCAGCTTTGAAGCTCCTGATGCATCCTATGAACCGTATGTAACCGTGAGTGCCTATGAAGGCAGTAAGTTGGTAGATAGCGAAAAGGTAAAGATTGTTCCGAAAGCAGAAGAAGATAAGGAAATGATCATCCATACGATGTCTGTTTTGGATGCGAAGAAAAAGGAATTAAAAGTTAAAGGAATTGTCAAGCAGGGGGCAGACAAAGTAACTGTCACCTATAATGGTGTGAAAAAAGAGGCAAACGTGAAGAAGCTGTGGGATGGCGTAGGCAGCTTTACGGTTTCAGTAAAGGACGTACAAGCAGCGAAAGATCAAAAAGCCTTGATCGAGGTTTACGAGAATGGCAAGAAGGTTGATTCCGAGTCCGTTCAGGTAGAAATCGTGAACGCTCCTGACAAGGATCAAGCTACCGCATATGCCATCAAGGCGACTGCTGTAAACAATCCTGCAGCCAAGTCCATTCAGGTGAAGGGGACAGTAAGCGGCTGGAATAAAAAGGACGATACTAAATTGTTTGTAATCGCTCCTGACGGGAAGAAAAAAGAAATTGAACCGAATGACAAAGGTGAGTTTTCTTTGACATTGTCTTACAAGAATCACTCCTTTAGCGCCAAATCGATTCAATTTGCCTTGTATGAAAACGATAAGCTGGTCAAGAAAGCTGACGTCGCATTAAGCACAAAAGTTATTGTCGAGCCTGTGAAGAAAACAGATGACGATGATGATGACAAAAAGAAAAAAGAAAAAGAAAAAGGGAAGCAGAAAGATAAAGATAAAGATAAAGATAAAGATAAAGATAAAGATAAAGATAAAGATAAAGATAAAGATAAGCATCCCAACGGCAACGCGTATGGATATTGGAAAAAACATGGCAACCACGATGATGATCATGACGACGATGACAACGATCAAGGAGACAGAGACTAGTCTCTATCGTTAAGGCCGCTGCTTGTAAGTCTCGACGTACTCCACCAATTGTCTGATGTAATCCCCCAGAATGGGGATCGAAAGAAATTGCGTCAAGAGGGAGCCGAGGAAAGCTAAAACGATAGCAGTACCAATCGTCAACCCCAGACCCCGGGCAAGACCTGCGAGGAAATTGATCCAGAGCAGCTTGCGCGGGGCTGTGTAATTTTGAATCACATCTGCTAATCGGATATCCTCCAGGAACATCGCAATTTTATGCATCCGCTCATTTACCTTTCGAACTTCCTGAAGCTCTTCAAGAACTTGATCTATTTGTTGCATGAGGCGATCTGTAGGTGACAAGCTGTCCATCCCCTTCCACAATTCGGTATCGTTACTACCAGTCTAGGGAAAAAGACAACCAGAATCAAGGTGAAGAGGAAAGGTTTGCCTATCGGCTATGCGAAGAGTACAATGAACGTACAAAACGTTTGTTAGGAGGCTTTGAAATGGCTGAAACTGTTTCCCAATCTCTTTCCGAAGATTTATACAAGCTCTTGCAAAAGGAGCGTTTTGTTACCTTGGGCACAGTAGACCATGAGTCAGGGGCACCATCGCTCAGCTCCTTGTCCTGGACGTATGCTGTCACCGCCGATACGATTCGTTTTGCCGTGGATAACCGCTCACGTATTTTGGCTAATATTGCAAAGGAACCACAAGTTGTCCTGCATTTGATCGGTGCTGGCTCCTCTTTTGCCATTAATGGTCGTGCTACCGTCAAAACAGACCGACTGGAGGGTGTTCCACTCAAGCTAGCCATGGCGGAAATCAAAATTGAGGCCGTTCGTGATATTATGTTTTACGGTTCCCGTATTTCCGTAGAACCTCAATATGAAAAGACATATGATAAAAACGCGGCAGCGAAGTTGGACAATCAAGTTATGACTGCCTTAAAAGATGCAAACTAACGGGTGGAAATAAATTGTTGACAAGAATCCTGCCGATCCTTTAGTATTAGGGTCAATCAAATTGAATAGCAATCTTCTTATCCAGAGCGGCGGAGGGACTGGCCCGATGATGCCCGGCAACCAATCACCTGTATTTTAACAGGGAGATAATGGTGCTAATTCCTGCAGAGTTATCAAACTCTGAAAGATGAGAAGGATTTGCTTACGGTGACGTAAACAAAGCCTTCTTTCAGAGGAAAGGGGGCTTTTTTGATGCCCTCGAACACTATTGGAGGGAGAGAAACAGATATGAAATTAGAAACGAAGTTGATTCAGGCGGGAGTAGGCAGAGACGAAAAAACAGGGGCGGTGAGCTTTCCTGTTTACTATGCAACGGCTTATCGCCATCCTGCCTTGGGCCAGAGCACTGGATATGATTATACACGTACAGCCAATCCTACTCGCACTATCCTGGAGGAGACCATCACTGAAGCGGAATCAGGAGATGCAGGTTTCGCTTGCGCTTCAGGAATGGCTGCTGTTCATACCGTCATGGGCTTGTTTTCCCAAGGGGATCATCTAATCGTTTCACTCGATCTGTACGGAGGAACCTATCGCTTGTTCGAGCAAGTGCTCTCTCGCTATGGTCTTACGTTTTCGTATGTGGATTTGCGTGACATTGGTGCACTCAAAAATGCGATTCGCCCAGATACAAAGGCCATCTTCGTCGAGACACCAACCAATCCGCTCATGCAGATTACCGATATTCGAGCAGTAACGAAATTGGCGAAACAACACGGGCTCCTTACGATTGTAGATAACACATTCTTAACCCCGTATTGTCAACGCCCACTAGAGCTTGGTGCAGATATCGTCTTACATAGTGCAACCAAGTATTTGGCAGGACATAACGATGTGCTGGCTGGACTCATCGTAACAAAAGGGGAAGAGTTGTCGGAAAAAATCCGGTTTTTGCACAATTCAATCGGTGCTGTACTTGGACCACAAGATTGCTGGCTTCTCGTTCGCGGGATGAAAACATTGGCATTGCGCATGGAGCGTCATCAATCCAATGCCTTGATTGTAGCGGAAGGGCTGCGTGAGCATCCGGCAGTGGCGGAGGTATTTTATCCAGGTCTGCCAGAGCATCCGGGGCATGAGATACAGGTGAATCAAGCGACTGGGCATAGTGGGATGGTATCGTTCCGTGTACGCGATGTAGAGCAGGTGGGATTGTTCCTGCAAAATCTGCAAATCGTGTCCTTTGCGGAAAGTCTGGGTGGTGTCGAGTCATTGTGTACGTATCCGGCGACGCAGACTCACGCCGATATCCCGCAAGAAGTCAGAGTGCATGTCGGTGTTTGTGATCGATTGTTGCGACTGTCGGTTGGCATCGAGCATCCAGATGATGTCGTAGCCGATTTGTTTCAGGCATTGAATGCTAGTTTGGTCGTAGGGGGGAGTGTACGATGAATTTTGCAACCAAGATCCTCCACGGTTCGACTTGCATTGACCCGTTCACAGGTGCGTCGTCGGTTCCCATTTATCAGGCTTCTACGTTTCATCAGGCTGATATCGATCAGCCAGGTTCTTTCGATTATGCCAGATCAGGCAATCCGACGAGGCAGGCTCTAGAGGAAGCCATTGCGTCGCTGGAGGGAGGTGCACGGGGTTTTGCATTCTCATCTGGCATGGCTGCTATTTCCAGCGTGTTCATGCTGTTTTCAGCCGGAGACCATGTGGTAGTGGCGGAAGATGTATACGGAGGTACGTTTCGGTTTTTGACCAAGGTATTGTCGAGAATGGGCATCTCCGTTACATTCGTGGATGCGACAGAGACAGAAGCTGTTCGTGCAGCTATTACACCGGCGACGAAAGGCGTTTACCTAGAGACCCCTTCCAATCCCACCTTGAAGGTGACAGATATTGCTGCGGTTTCTCGTATCGCGAAGGAGCATGGCTTGCTCGTCATTGTCGATAATACGTTCCTAACCCCGTATTACCAGCGTCCATTGGAACTTGGAGCAGATGTGGTCATTCATAGCGCGACGAAGTTTATCGGAGGTCATAGCGACGTCGTGGCAGGTCTTGCCGTGACGAGAGAGGCTGCGTTAGGGGAGCAGCTCTACTTTATCCAGAATGGCATGGGAGCGATTTTGGGTGTGCAGGACTGCTGGCTCGTGATGCGTGGGCTCAAAACATTGAAAGCCCGTCTGGATGTGAGCACGAAGACAGCCGCGAGCTTGGCTGACTGGTTGTCTACGCATCCACAAGTAAGCCGAGTCTACTATACGGGACTGGCGGATCACCCCGGTCACCTGATTCAGACAGAACAAGCGAGTGGTCATGGGGCTGTTCTTTCCTTTGATGTAGGGAGCCGCGAGCGAGCGAAAGCGTTATTTGATCGCGTAAAATTGCCGATTGTGGCCGTTAGCCTCGGGGCAGTGGAAACGATTCTTTCGTACCCAGCTACGATGTCTCATGCAGCGATGCCTGCTGAGGAAAGAGCTGCAAGAGGAATTACGGATGGTTTGATCAGGTTGTCAGCTGGTTTAGAGGATTTCGATGACTTGGTGGCAGATTTGAAGCAAGCATTGGATTATTTGCCTTCTGAAGCATTAGTCAATAAAGAAAAAGAGGTATTCTCCCGGGCTTAAATCCGGGGAATACCTCTTTTCTTTTAAGGTGTTCCTGTACGATTTGCGTTGATTTTGTTTTGTCCTTGCGGCTCTTTGTGCATGCGTTTTTCTTTTACTTGAGAAGGTGTTTCTTCACGAGGCTGCACGCTACGCGGCAGCTGCGGCATAATCCGACCTACGATATCCGCTAACTCTTCCGTAATGCCGGCAACAGGATGACCGCGACGAATATCATCTCTCATCTCCCGTAACCGCTGTACGACGGCAGGGTCTGCGGTTACGACAGCGTTCGCTCCTTGAGGATCTTCTTTCAGTGCTTCCGCAACCGTATACTTAATGACGCCGACTTCTGGGCGATCCAGATTCGGATCAACTGTAATACCGACTGCGGCATATTTGCCCAAGACTACAGCAGTCGCGCTGTGTACCCTTTTCACACGTGTTGCCAGTTGGACCAGACGATCAGCGGTGGCTTGAGAAGATTGATTATAAGCAGGCTTAGGAACTGTTTGCTGAACGCGTTGAGTATGAGTGGCATGCTTGGGCTGTTTTGCGGCCTGATTCGCCGGCGGATTATTGCCCGACATGCATGCTGTAAGCAACAAGCTAAAACCGAGGCAGCAGATCATGATCCGTTTCACAGGCATTCTCCCTTTCCCAGTATTGCCTTCCTTCGTGAGGAGGGCAGGGTTACAAGTATTTTGTTCTGGGCTGCCCATTTTCATTCTGTCAATGGGTCGTCTATCTCTGTCTACCTGAACATAGACTGTAGTACATCACGTCGCCGCACTTGAGCATCCCTCCAAAAATTGCATAGGGTATATAAGAAGGGTAATAGGAGGCGAGATTTTGAAGAAAATCTACGTACTGGACACCAACGTACTCCTGCAAGATCCAAGGGCGATGTTTTCATTCGCTGACAACGAAATAGTCATACCAGCTGTCGTATTGGAAGAAATCGATTCCAAAAAGCGGTACATGGATGAAATTGGCCGCAATGCTCGGTACGTATCTCGGCTCTTTGACAGTTTTCGAGAGCTGGGGCATTTGCACACTGGTATTACCCTAGAAACAGGTGGGTTGTTTCGAGTGGAACTGAATCATTCCTCATTCCACCGCCTTCAGAAACAATTCACGGAAATGAGTAATGACAACCGCATTTTGGCGGTCGCACTAAACTTACAAGAGGAGGAAAACGGAAAACCGCAGCCAAGACCAGTCATTTTGGTAAGCAAGGATGCTCTCATGAGAGTCAAGGCTGATGCATTGAATATTTCCGCAGAGGATTTTCTTTCAGATCGAGTTGTGGGGGAGTTCTCCAGTATTTATCCGGGTTATCAGAAGATGATGGTAGCATCCGATATCATCAAGACCTACTATGCGACAAGAAAGCTGCAGCTGGCATCCTGTTTCCCACGCTATCGCTTTTACCCTCATCAATTTTTAGTGCTGAAGGACGAATGTAACCCATCTATTTCAGCGATTGGAAAAGTCGACCCGGACGGAAAAATGTTAGAAATGCTTGTGTCAGATGATGATCCGATTTGGGGCATCCGAGCCCGTAACGTGCAGCAACGGATGGCAACCGAATTGCTGCTACGAGATGATATCCCTTTAGTAACTATGACCGGTAAGGCTGGTACAGGAAAAACCTTGCTGGCATTAGCAGCGGGCCTGCTGCAAATCGAGGACCAGCAAAAATACAAAAAACTGTTAGTGGCAAGACCTATCGTTCCGCTTGGAAAAGACATCGGTTATTTGCCCGGCGAAAAAGAAGAAAAGCTTCGGCCGTGGATGCAACCGATTTATGATAATTTGGAATATCTATTCAACACAAAACGCCCAGGTGATTTGGATAAAATTTTGGCAGGCATGGGTAGCTTGCAGGTGGAAGCGTTGACGTATATTCGAGGGCGCTCCATCCCTGAACAATTTATTATCATTGATGAAGCGCAAAACTTGACAAAGCATGAAGTGAAGACGATTCTGACGAGGGTAGGGGATGGCTCGAAAATTGTGCTAATGGGTGATCCGGAGCAGATTGATCATCCGTACCTGGATGAGAACAACAACGGTCTAACCTACGTGGTAGAAGTGTTTAAAGACCAAAAGCTAGCTGGACATATCCGACTGGAAAAAGGCGAACGGAGTGTGCTCGCACAGCTGGCCGCAGATTTATTGTAAAGAGGATGTATGAAAAACAGCGAGGAGGTCATACTATTTCTGTCGAGCCCGATGATTCATGTAAGTAAACGGCGAAATGCCTTGCAGGAGGCGAAGATCCGTGGATAATCATGATCAAGCAATCGACGAAAGTCGTATGGAGATTAACCGATTCCTTTAGCTACTTTTCTCTACGATGGAGGTTGAAGAGCCAAAGAGAATAACCGGTAGAACCCCATAAGCAATTCGGGCTCGACAAGGACCGCTCCTCATTGGAGCGGTTTTCATTTTTTGCAGATTCGGAGGTAAAAAGAAAAACGCGGATTAAAAATACCCGCGTCTTTGTTCGATTTCCTTATGTAGCAGCTGCGATCGCATTTCGCAATGACGAAATACATCCGATGTGCATTCCTTCATGGAAAAGAGTGAAGACCATCATTTCCCCATAAGTATGCATAGTGCCTTTGTCTCCTAGTTGAAACGGTTTTGGCAATGGATCATTCAAACGGGAATGCAATTCTTCTTTAATACGCACATGTTGTTCTTTTAGCTCTGCAGCTAAGGTCTCGAGGGAAGGTCCTTCTTTTTGCCAATCAGCAGGCTTGGTTCCTGGAGAGAACATCGCTGCGTAATACGGAGGACATTTCATTCCTTCTGGTCCGAAGAGCAAGTAATCCTGTGTCAGGAGAATATGACCAATATTCCAGCGAATGTTGTTTTTAAAGCCATCTGGAACCACGTCTGCTTCTTCCTCGGTTATTTCCGTTAATCTCGCCAAAAACATTCCGCGAATCAAGTCATACTGATTCCATACAAAAGAAAAGTCCTGCATAGCAATCCCTGCCCTTCCTCATATTTACATGCACTTCACATGTTACCGTATAAACAACAAAGGGGAAATATACAAACTGCAAAAAACTTTGCAAGTTGTCCCTCCATCTCCATACATATGTACAAAGGAGGGAAGAATGATGGTTACGTTGGATTCATCTATTTCTTTTTTGATTTATATAACAGCGGTGTCCAGCGCGGCAGCGGGTGTTACGGAAGCTTTCAAATCAGTCGTTCCCTTTTTGGCGACGGACTATGAGGCGAAAGAAAATTGCTGGGAGGATCAGTATCATGCTGCTCGATTGATGCACTACAAGCGCTTTTTCAATCTGCTTATTTCCGTATTGGCTGCTGGTGTCATTTTTGGCATGCTTGGTCTAGACCCGGCTCTCATTTTAACTGGTTCTGAATCCGCTTATGTAAAAAATTCGTGGCAGTTAGGAACCTGGATGTGGGGAATTGTTGCGGTTTTCGGCTCGCCTTTTTTCGCATCACTCCTCAAAATATTAGAAAGCTTCAAACAATCGGTGGACAGCAATCTGCCGCCAAATCGACCGCGCCGTAAAGTCAGCGGAACACGAGAATAAGCTCGTCTCCCGATGCTTGCCCGATGCTTGCCGGATACGCTAAGATAACCAAAAGAGCGGGTAGCAAAGGTGGGCACAGGAGAATGATCTGGAAACGCTTGCGAATGACTGCGTTTTGGGTGTTGGCTGTAGTTGTCTTGGTCGCGTGTTCGGCCCAGTCGGAACCAACTGCTGCATTTGACCCTGAAAATCAAAAGGAATACGGAGTGAACGGCATTTTTCTCGGACAGAACATAAAAGAAGCGATGGATATCTTGAAGCCGACAAAAGCTGATTTTATGGATATGGTGACAAGGCAAAGCTACACGGTGGAGCAGATGGCCCAGGGGGCGGGTGACGCCGTGATGGGGATGCTCTTGATTGATCAAACCCAGATGATGATCAAAGTACACAAAGGTGAATTGACATCGATCATGCTGGGAGGAGTTCCCCGTGAGGATGTGCAAAAGTTCAAAACATATCGAGGACTCGTCATGTTTGATAGCGCTGAACAGCTAGAGAAGCTATATGGCAAAGGAGAGGGCGAACAAGAAGTGGTATATGAAGGCGGCAAGTACACCGCCAATTTTGGTCTTGTGGACAATCAAGTGGCATGGTTCCGATTTGATCGTAAAGCATCGTAAAAAGGAGGGGAGTTCGCTTATCAGGAACTCCCTTTTTGTTTTTGTAGAACTCATTCAGTTGGATGGAGCCAAGCGAGGTTCACTTGATAAGCCTTCGCGATTCCCTCTGCCAAAGGAATCAAGCTTTGATCGATCAGGTAGGCTTCAGGTTGTTGGGGATTTTCAGGTACCACGCCTAGAACATGCTCGTGGAGTTGCTCCATGGCTGCCCATTGATCTTCTGATTGGGTAGAAGCCCCGAGCGTTACGATGGCAACTCGATCTGCATATACATACAAATGTTCATTTTGGGAGATAAAACCGATATCATCGAGTTGATCGATTGTAGATGCTGAAGGGAGCAACAGTAGTGAAAAAGCGTCACCTAACATGTTGGATTTCTCCAAAATGGTTTCCAGCTTCTCTTGTTCGGCTTGGTTCTCTACAATAAAAAGCAGTTTGTCCCGATCAAAGACATTGACATGATCTCCGATTTTATGTATGACTTGAGCATAGAAGCCAGGGAGCTTCCCGGCCGGTACATTTAGTTCTATTCCGTACATATGGCGCATGTCATACCCCCATGTTTGCAACGTATTTTTTCTATCGTATCAAAAAATCAAGGAGGTTTCCTATGACGAATCAAAATTTTGCTATTGAATCCTATGCGTTGGGACCATTTCAAACCAACGCGTATGTGGTGACAAACACCGCGACCAACCAAACCATTGTGATTGACCCGGGTATGGAGCCAGATCAGTTGCTCCACGCTCTCGCGAATAAAAACGTAGTTGCCATTCTTCTGACGCATGCCCATTTGGACCACATTGGCGGTCTTAACCAAGTAAGAGAATTGACAAAAGCCCCGGTTTGCATTCACCCATTGGAGCAGGAATGGCTCACCAACCCTGATCTCAATGGATCGCGACGCTGGAATCTGCCTGAACTCATCGTATGTGAGCGGGCCGAGCACGACCTGGAGGATGGTCAGACTTTGGAGCTGGCAGGTTTTCACATTCAGGTGCTGCATACGCCAGGTCATTCTCCGGGCAGTTGCTCATTTGTAATTGGCCAGCACTGCTTCGGTGGCGACGTTCTGTTTAACCAGAGCATCGGGCGTACGGATCTCTTCGGAGGAGATTACGAGACACTGATGATCAGCATTCAAGACAAACTGTTTGAGCTCGATGATGAAACCATTGTTTATCCAGGACATGGACCGAAGACGACGATCGACTACGAGAAAACGTACAATCCGTTTGTCACAGGCATGCTTCGTTAGTCCCTTCATTATTCTTTATAAAGATTGGGAGAGGATTTTGTCAGATGGTGGAGAAAATGAAGGGGGTCACCATTTACTAAAGGAGTTATTCATTATGAATCGAACATGGAAATGGGCACTCATTCTCATTATCGCCTGCACGAGTCTGGTTGGGTGTGCAGCACCCATCGCCCAAGCACCCAACGTGAAAGTGCCTGGTCCCGAAACACCATCACAGACAGTGCCTAATCAACAGGAGACGCAACCTCCGACATTGCCATCAAGATTTCCTGAACAGCGTATCTCCCTTCTTGCCGTTGGGGATATCATGATGCACCAGGAGCAGTTGGATGCCGTCTGGGACCCAGCGACGAAAAGCTATGATTTTAAACGTTTCTTCCCAAATGTCATCCCGATGTTCCGTGAGGCAGACTTGGTCATCGGCAATCTTGAAACAACGATGAGCGGTAGCCAGGCAAAATACTCAGGCTATCCGATGTTTAATTCTCCTGAGTCGCTCGCACATACGTTGAAGGAAATGGGATTTACTGCGGTATCGACAGCGAATAATCATTCGATGGACCGCAAAGAACAAGGGGTTCTGCAAACCATCGAATATCTTGATGAAGCCGGTCTGAAGCACACGGGAACGTTTGCAAGTCCCGAGGAACGGGATGAGCCCTTGTTGTTGACCAAGGACGGATTCACACTAGCCTTGCTATCGTATACGTACGGAACGAATGGAATCGCGATTCCAGAAGGCAAGCCATATCTGGTCAATCTGATTTCGCCGGAATTGATGAAAAAAGACATCGCCCGGGCAAGAGAAAAGGGAGCCGATCTGGTTGCAGTGGCTCTTCATTTCGGAAATGAGTATCAACGCATGCCAAGTCCTGAACAAATCAAGACCGCAGAGCAAGCTTTAACATTTGGAGCGGACTTGATATTGGGCGCGCATCCACATGTAGTACAACCTTACGAATGGAAGACGGTTACCCTCGAAGACGGGCGTGAACACAAAGGGCTGATCACCTATTCTTTGGGCAATTTCATCTCTGCGCAACGATGGGACTACAAGGATGTTGGCGCAATCCTGAAGGTTGTGCTGTACAAGAATGAGTCAGGAGAGGCCAGCATCGAAAGCGCTGAAATGATTCCGACCTACGTTCATTTTTATCGAAAAAATAACAAGCGCAATTATGTCATTTACCCGGTGTCAGAAACATTGGAAAAGCTGAAACAGGGGCAGAAATACCCTACGCTTACGAAAGAAGCGATTCAATACATGACACAATTGCAGAAGGAAATACCAGCTCATGTAAATAAGGTTGTTTCCAAGAAAAAAGCCAGCTAACAAATAGCTGGCTTTACTTCTTTCCGAATCCAAATGGAAGATTGAGTTGTAACTGGAGCTTTAATTCTTCGTCCATCAGCGTGATGCCTTGTACTTGGATATTGGGGGAGATCAGCTCCGGATAAAATCCGAGATCGTACGCTTCCTCCATTTCCTCCACGGTTGATTGAGGCAAGGCAAAGCCATCAAAGTACAGCTCGGTAATGTGGAATTTGAGATGGGTTGGGGAGACGAGCTCGTAGTTACCAACGAGCTTTAGCTCCATCTGATCATACGTGCCTTCCACGGTCAGCTTGTTATCCTCAAATGAAAAACGGGATTGTTTGAACAAGGCGTCTTTCTCTACCAAAAAATTGTTGAAGTCAGTCTGGTTGATGGTTAGCGTATGTTTGAGGAGACCATCCGACTGAATTCGATCCGGCGTCGCCAACTCGGGAACTTGAACCATGACCTGCGCAAGCATTCCAAAGAACGTTTGGAATGCGGGCAAACCACGTTTTTCCCAGTCTAATATCAAGTGATTCATCATGGATTCCACGATCGTCGGGTCATCCAGTTTTTGTACGTTTTTTTCTTTTTCAGCGGCAATGGCGAGCATCTCTGCTAATTGAAGCTCGTATTTTTTTCGCAACGTTTGAAGTTGGTTCAATCGATTCTTTTTGTCGGATTGCATCGCGGTGAGCTTGCTGCGCTCAGTATGATAGGACTCTAGTCGAGACATGTCACGCTCGAACAAGATCTCGTAGAAGTCGTACATCAATAAGAACTGATTGAAATTTTCCGCATTTAATAGTAACGTCAGAAGATTAGTACGCTCGCCCATATAGTAGGCCCGCGCTACCTCACCGGCACGACGTTGTGTCGCTTCCATCACCAGCTTTTGTCGTTGCAAATCGAGATCCATTTGAGCGATTTCCCCGTATGTCCGCGTCTCTTCTTCCTTAAGTAAGGTGAGGGTTCGCTCCAGCTCTTTCTGTGTAAAATGCTGCTGGAGGATGAGCTGCTCCAAAGGGGTAGCGGGCTCTTCCTGGGCGAACACCGTCAGTGGACATACAAGCAGGAACAAGACGAGAAGAAATTTGCGCATGATTTCACCTTTTGCTTTTGCCTTTCCATATTGTATGCTTCTTTTCGTATTATAGCCTTATCTAGTTGAATTTGGATAGCAGGAGAAGAGCTAATGACGATGATCGAACTGATTCGCAAGGAAATAGCAAACCAACCAGCGAAAGCGATTACGTTCGCGCGCTTTATGGAGTTGGCACTATACCATGACACTTTTGGATATTATATGGTCGAACAACCCAAAGTAGGCAAAGCGGGAGATTTTTATACAAGTGCATCGGTACATCCCGTCTTTGCGGAAACGATCGCTGATGCCCTCTTGGCATTATGGGAGGAGGCGAATATTACTTCGCCTGTTCTTGTTGAGATTGGTGGTGGAACTGGGGCTGTATGTCGTCACATGCTGGAGCGCATCCGTGAGAGTAAGCCAGAGGTATACAAAGAACTGACGGTCGTTTTAATAGAAGCGAGTCCGTATCATCGGAAAATGCAGCAAGAGGCGCTCCAGTGGCACGAGGGTTCGAAGCGGTGGTATTCTTCCGTGAGTGAAGCTGCCAAGCATGAAAAAATAGAAGGGGTTATCTTCTCGAATGAATGGCTGGATGCGTTCCCTGTACATATTGCAGAGAAAACCAGATCCGGCTGGCAAGAAGTGTGGGTGCGTGTTGGTGAGGACGGGTTGGAAGAGTGTTTGGGGGAGATGACTCCAGCGCTAGGGGAATATGTGCGCGGGCTGAATTTGAAGCTGCCAGTCGGAATGCGTATCGAGGTAAATTTGACAATGGAAGAAGCCTCGCAAGAAGTTTCCTGCCTGTTGAAAAGAGGGTTCGTCATCACCATTGATTACGGTGACCTGCAAAAAGAGCTCTACCATCCCAGTCGCAAAAATGGAACACTGATGTGCTACCATCGTCATCAAGCTCATACGAATCCGTATATCCACATAGGCGAACAAGACTTGACGACACACGTGAATTTTTCTGCGTGGAAAGAGTATGGAGAAAAGGCTGGTTTACGGGAAATAGACTATATGAGACAGGAGCGGTTTTTGATGAGGAATGGCTTGCTTCATAAAGCGGTCGCGCATATGGATACAGACCCTTTCACGAGCGTTGCGATGAAACGGAATCGGGCGATCCAGCAGTTGATCGATCCTGCTGGCTTGGGTGGGCGTTTTTGGGTCATGGTCCAAGAAAAAGGCACCCGGGAGTAAAAGAAGAGGAGAACGGAGAACACAAAAAAAGATGCTCATGACGAGCATCTTTTTTCTTACATGATCAGTTGTAGTAAAGCGTGTTCTTGTGGGCCTACAGGCATCACGAAGAACGTGTAATACGTGAATCCAACAAAAGACAGGAACATAAAGCCGAAGAAAATGTTTAGGTATACTCGTTCAGTCAGGTTCATGTAGCTCAGCGCTACAAAGAAAGCAGTCAAACTGAAGAAGATGAGCGCCATCGGGTACAATTCTGCCCAGAACGCCATCAACGCGATCACGATGGTCCAGAAACCAAGAACGCGATACATACGATCCATTTTTGTCCCCCCTTTTTGCCTCGAACGGTAAGATTTACAAGATTCCTTCCCCATTATATAGGACAGGTGAACACGTGTAAACGATAAAGGTATGACGGATTGTTGTCGCCCGGGGAGGAGAGACTGGACTTGCGGTGCTAATACTGAATTAGCGTATAGTTGCATGATTGGCAACCGCGAATTTTGGAATCATCCTCACGTAATTCAATGTTCCCTAAGTACGTTTCGAATATTCCCATCAACAGAGCGTTATGCATCTGGCATACGGCATTCGGATATTTTTTAGCACTGTCAGAGAAGGTGCAATTATTTACGCGAAAACGCAGCTTTCCTTCATCCATTGCTTCGATGTCTGGTTTCAATCCCTGAGCCACGACAATCCGATGGATCAGGTCCAATTTTTCTTCCATAGAGGTAGTTTCTAAATTGATTCCACTTTGGACAACCGCCCGTTTTGCCATCTCTGTTCCAATACGATGTCCCATTTTAATTAGAGCGGCTTCGCCAGCTTCGCCGAGCGAGAGAAGACTTTCAATCGCGATATCGGCCAGAAGCTGATAGTCACGTGGTGGGAATTGCAGACTCACAACCTGTTCAGATAATGAGTACAACCGACTGGGGCGTCCTCCCTTACCACTTTTGTCTGTAACAGCTGTGAGTAGATGCACGTCCTCTAGCTTCGTTAAGTGCAAGCGTGCCACATTAGGGTGGATAGAGAAGTGATCAGCTATATCCTGAACCGTGATGGGATCTTTACAGTAGGCGACAAATTGGTAAATGGAAAAACGGGTGGGGTCAGCTAAACAACTGGTTAACTTTTGCGCATCGTGGTTCATGCCGAAACCCCTTTCTCAAAACAATCTCCATAAATTCGAGTAAACAATCCACATAAGTGTATCCCATTTTGTGTTTCTTGTTAAGGTAGCAGTGTGCTACAACAGCATATCACATGAATTTTTCGTCTAGTTTTTAGATTAACTACTATTGACATAGTGTTAATGAAGCATTAAAATCCAAAGTAAGGAAAAAAATTTATTGGCTAACTTTTTGTAAGGGACTGAACGAAACATCAAGAACTTCAAATGGTAAGACTTTTATAGATGAAATCATTCGTGATAGTTAAGATGGAGGGGTAACCAATGGCCGTTGCTGAACGTACACAAACACAAAAATTAACGTTTTTCACTTATCCGAGCTGCACATCCTGTCGCAAAGCGAAGGCATGGCTGGCAGAAAATGGAGTGAATTACGAAGAGCGTCACTTGTTCAAAAATCCACCGACAGCAGAAGAACTGCTGGATATCATCAAAATGACTTCTAATGGCTTGGATGAAATCTTGTCGATGAGAAGTCAGCGTTTTAAAAACCTGGATGTCGATGTTAATGATATGTCGGTGAAGGAACTGCTCGAAATGCTTAGTGAAGATCCTCAGCTTTTGAAGCGTCCGATCCTGACTGACGGTGAAAACCTGATCGTCGGATTCAATTCTTCCGCCATGAAAAATCTGCTGTCGTAATAAAGAGGGGGTGCATACCTCCTCTTTTTTGTTTGTCCGCTGAAAGGTACAATAAAGCAACAACCTGATAAAGAAAGTGGGAGTTTTTATGGAAACCTTGCTTTTGCAAAAGCAGGACGGAATCGCCACGATCACATTAAATCGACCGCATGTACATAATGCGATCAGCGTGGAGCTGGTTGATGAACTACAGCAGGTCTTGCAAGAATGCCAAGTTGATCCTGAGGTAAAGGTTTTGATTGTGACAGGGACGGGAAGAAGCTTTGTTTCCGGGGGCGATTTGAATCAGTTTATTGCAGCGCGCGGTTTTGAACAGGCCTATCCATTGCTCAGTAAAGTAACAGGGCTTTTGTCAGCGATTGATCAGTATTCCAAACCAGTGATTGCCATGATTAACGGCGCAGCAGTTGGAGGTGGCTGTGAGTTTGCGGGCGCGTGTCATTTCCGGTTTGCCAGTGAAAGGGCGATTTTCGGGTTTGTACAAATCAGCATGCATATTACGACAGGCTGGGGTGGAGGAAGTCGGCTGTTGGACTTGCTGCCAGAGTCAAAAGCACTCGCTCTCCTGTTGACTAGTGACAGATTACGTGCAGAGGAAGCCAAGTCCTACGGTTTTGTTGATGAGGTTTACACAGAAGAGAAGCTGCATGAAGAAGTATATCGATTCGCTCGGAAAGTGGCGGCTCAACCACTAGCTGGCATTGAAGCGTACATGAAGATCTTGCAGTGGAAGCGTATGGGCATCCCGCAAGAAGAACGAATCCGGCGCGAAGTGAGTCAATGTGCGCATCTATGGGGTAGCCCTGAACACGTCGCCGTAGTGGAAAGTTTCCTGACAAAGCGCCCATCGTCCTGATCGATGTAGTCCTTTTCGTTTAAACATTTATTTGCTTGGACATACTTTTTCTAGTAGAAAGCGATTCTACAAGAGTAGGGAAAAGCATAGGATGAAATACATCATCCTTTTTAAAGGTAACGGGAGGGACTCATATGGTAGCTTCCAGACAAGACGCATGGACCGAAGATGACGATCTAGTGTTGGCGGAAGTCACCTTGCGCCACATACGCGAAGGCGGCACACAGCTTGCTGCATTTGAAGAAGTGGGTCAAAGGTTAGGAAGGACAGCAGCTGCGTGCGGCTTCCGCTGGAACAGTTGCGTGCGTAAACGGTACGATGCGGCCATTTCGATTGCCAAAAGCCAACGACAGCAGCTGAAAAAGCTCGGGAGGATTCAAACACCGACTCCTGTGGTGGCTGAGGTCGAGGTTGTCGCGTTGCACACAAAACGTTCTGAGACACCAGCAGTAGAGGTACACAAGTACGAGGATGTTGAGGAGCAGCAGATTGAAGCGGTTATTCGCATGCTCGTCAATCAAAAAGAAATGACTCGACGCGTACGACAATTGGAACAAGAGTTGGAAGGAAAAGAGCTGGAGTTAAAAGAATTGAAAGAAGCCCATGAACGCGCTAGAAAAGAACTGGATCAGGTTCAGGGTGTCAACGATGACTACCGTGCGTTGGTACAGATCATGGAACGTGCGCGCAAGCTTGCTTTTTTGCAGGAAGAGGATTCCAACAAAGCAATCTTTAAAATGGACGAAAATGGGAATTTGGAGCGCGTGGAAAAATAAAATTAGTTCTATGTAATGAAAAAAGAAGCGGGTAGAAGTCTGCTTCCCTTAAACAGTATGTTGCACCAACAACTGGCCGACGACGGGGGTGTTTGGAATTCTTATCCACAACACCCCGTACCGGTCGCTATCCTGATCGGTTTTTCGAGAAGTTTCGAATTCCGTACTAAGACAGTGATTCCGCATAAGGACAGGTCTTCCGTCGACGATTGGTCGGAAAGTGCCTGCCCTTTTTGTTTTATCTCCTTTAACGCTTGTTGGCTTTAATCATCGTCATTGCATTTATCGTCGTCATCGTCGTCATCGTCGTCGTCATCGTCATCGTCGTCATCGTCATCGTCATCGTCATCGTCATCGTCATCGTCGTCGTCGTCATCATCATCGTCGTCATCATCGTCGTCATCATCGTCATCGTCGTCGTCATCATCGTCATCGTCGTCATCATCGTCGTCATCATCATCATCACAATCATCTGTTTTAAGTTCAAGAATTAGGACTTGAAAAGGTAGTTTCTTTTCCAAAAAAAGCACTCGTTTTTTCTTTTTCTTCTTCTTCTTTTTTCGGCATTTGTGGTGTTTGTGATCATCGTCGTCGTCATCATCTTCTTCACGTTCTTCTTTAATTTCGATCAACTTCTCGACATCAATAAACCCCGTGAGAGCCACTCCATCTGCAATAGCACCTACTGAGGGGATGATGGAGGCTTTCGCTGTTACTTTTGTTTCCACCTGAATGACTTCTACATTTGATTCGCAATCGTTGTCGCTGTTAAAAACCGTAATCGGTTCCGTAATGCTTTCAATTTCCTCATTCAAGTTAATGTTGTGGCGGTTCAGAAAGTTCTTAACACTACCTGGATTGTCACTGCTCAAGCTTATAGTAGGTCGATACGGGCTGTTCTTTCGATTTTCGTTGGAAGTGTTTTTGCTCTCGGGCTGTTGCAGATTTTGGGCTT
This sequence comes from Brevibacillus sp. NPDC003359, assembly GCF_042878995.1. NCBI lineage: Bacteria > Bacillati > Bacillota > Bacilli > Caryophanales > Paenibacillaceae > Brevibacillus > Brevibacillus sp. NPDC003359. The sequence goes on along the minus strand of NZ_JBIAOR010000001.1, from coordinate 1,741,535 downwards.
GAAATGTTCTTGCTTGCGGGTCTCTGCTCTTCTTTCTAAAGGTTTTCATATTGCTCGGTTTGGATTTTTTACTGAATTTCTTGACATTTCTTTTTCCACTATGCATGAAAAGCACTCCTTCCTACATGTTAAATGCGTAAGGCTTCGGGGAGTCGTCCCCTTGAATTACACCAGCCCTTGTTCCCACTATGTATACGGATGAAACACGACAGGCGCATGGACGGAATGCCTGATTCAAATGTCTATTTTTCCATGTTGATACATGAATGCCTAAACAGCCTACACTCAGTTGAGTGTAGGCTGTTTAGACATTGAACTACTAAGGATTTTGTGTGCAGCTAGCGAGTTGTGCAAACAAGACCTGAAAAGGCAGTTTCTTTTCCAGGAAAACTTTTTTCTTAAATGTTTCTGAAGAAGAATCAGTCGTGATTGTTGTATTAACATCAAATACTTTTTCTACGTCGATAAAACCTGTTAAGACTACTCCGCCATCAATCCCTGCCTGACTACATTCATTTGCATTGATACAACAGCTTTCGCACGTGATCGACGTACTGCTAAATTCTAACTCAAAATTAATTGTGCATGCCATTCATAATCACTCCTCTTTTGAGTATGTGGTATCTTATGTGGAAATCATCCACGTGATTGTACGAGTATCCCTAAGCATAGGGAAATTTGGCGAAAATGGTTAAGAAAAACTGGGATAAAAGTCCATGCACGATTGTCGCACCGCCATATCATATAGATAGACATCGAGGGAGGTGTGAAAAGAAAGTCATCATTCCTTTTGGAAATGAGGGATATTGTGAAATCGAAAGAACGCAAGAAGAATGTCAAGGTTGTGCCCATAGAAACAAAAATTATCGCGAAGTCCTCGATCATTTCACCGTGCGATACGGTAGGTGAAGGGGTTGTTCTGACAGGATTTATTGATGTGGAAAAGTTGATTAAAATACGAGACAAATGCGAGGGGGAACGGGTTATTTTTTTAGAGAAGAAGCTTCCCTTTCAGATACTCATTGTCGAATTGGAACACTGTGAAGACTAGCTTAAAGAAGAAAATCCGGTGATTTCTGCAAGAGATAGGGCATCGCCGTGGCCAGATTCAAATTCCTACTTTTCTCACGGGTACGTGAATGCCTAAACAGCCTACACTCAGTTGAGGTAGGCTGTTTGGGCATTGAAACTATTTAGGGAGTCTGTCTACAGTTAGCGAGTTGTGCAAATAAGACCTGAAAAGGCAGTTTCTTTTCCAGGAAAACTTTTTTCTTAAATGTTTCAGATTCTCCACCAGTCGTGATTGTTGTATTAACATCAAATACTTTTTCTACGTCGATAAAACCTGTTAGAACTACTCCGCCATCAATCCCTGACTGACTACATGCATTTGCATTGATACAACAGCTTTCGCACGAGATCGTCGTACTGCTAAATTCTAACTCAAAATTAATTGTGCATGCCATTCATAATCCCTCCTCTCTTGAGTATGTGGTATCTTATGTGAAAATCATCCACGTGATTGTACGAGTATCTCTGAGTGATAGGATAATTTAGCAAAATGGTTAAGAAATACTAGGATACAAGTCCATGCACGATGTTTGTGCCGCCATATCATACCAATAGAATTGATTCATAATAGCCACGAAGAAAGGAGGGATATGATGTTCATTCATCCCCTCGCTGTGCTCCCACGTTTAAAGGAGAAAATCCAGTTGCTTAAGCAAGAGACAGGCCATCGTCAAAAGAAATGGACGATTCTCGTTTATGCAAACGGAAATAACGATCTGGAACCGGAAATTCAGCGAAGTTTTCAGACCATGACGCAGGAATCGGTAGCCCATGATGTGACCATTGTGCTCCAGGTAGCTCGAGCTTCTACGGAGTTAGTGCAGCTCATAAGACCTCGAGTCTGCCAGCGAGACACGTCTCAATGGGATGGCGTCCGACGGTATAAGATTCATCACACAGGTGTGTCATTTTTGGAAGATCTAGGCTATTTGAACATGGCAGACCCCCGTACCCTGGCTCAGTTCATTACATGGGGAGTTACCCATTATCCTTCCAACCACGTTATGGTTATCTTGTCAGGGCATGGGGCAGGCTTTGTCGGTGCGATGAATGATCTTACCCAACCAACGCCTTGTATCATGAGTTTGAAAGGAATTGGAAAAGCTTTCGAATATTCACACAGGGAAACTAGAAAAGCGATTGATATTCTCGTATTGGATGCCTGTTTTATGAATATGATTGGGGTTTGGCATGAAATTGCTCTGATCGCCGGGCAACCCGTCAAATATTTGATCGCTCCGTTGGGAGGAAACACTCCACTTGCGGGTTTACCATGGTATCTGCTCATCAGATTCTTGCAAAACGATGATACTCGAAAACAATCGCTGCCTGAGATGATCGTTCATACGGTTGATCGTTACAATCAAAGCTGCCAAATAGACAGCCGTGTTCTTGCCATGAAGCTGACAGAAGAATCTTTTAACAGATTAAAAATAGGTGTAGATCGTTTCGCCGAATTTTTAGCCGCAAGTAAAATTGATCTGAAGCAAGTGTTAGCTGAGTGGTACAAAAATCGTCCCAATTATCCGTTAATCAGTCTCTTGGACCTGGTTGAACGCTTAACCAGTAATGTACCGGGAGTACATTACCTCAGCACGTCGATCCTCGAAATATTGGAAAAAGTCATTCTATATCCTTCCATACCAGAGCTTCCACGGAACATGAACCAAGGACCTAGTCTGTACCTTCCGGTGACTGAGCGAGAGTATCTGTATTTTCTTCATGTTTACAATCAACTTGTTTTTTCCGGCGAAAATAAATGGGTTCACGTAATACGCAAGGAAACGGTGAGAGAAGAACTTGCTCTTCAAGACCAAAGAACAGAGAAACAGATGATACCAGCCCTCTTTCCCATGACTGCTACGGATCTGTTGACGTTAATCCTAAAACACAATCCACGGATGTCAGTGGAGCAAGCCGTACAAGTCATGCATAAATTAGGATGGGGCAACCCTTACTTGAAAAGAAGAAAGGAGAATGATGAATCACAATATTTGCTTCCCTGTCAGGTACCTTCAATGGAATGTTATTTTCTGCAAACATTTCTGTTACCGTTGTTTCTTCAACGCAGGCGCAATGTAGTGAATACTTCCCCTAGCCCAGGTCAACTGTCGAGAATCTTTTTCAATTTGTTGGATACTTCAGCGACTGTTAGTAATTTCCTCAAGAACGGAACTACCCCAGTTAGTTGGGATGGTGTTTTTTCAGCTGATTTTGATCATGAAGCAGCTGATCAATGTGGCAAGTACAGGGATGAACTTAGTGTAACGAGTAATCCACCTGTCAACGGAATTGGCCCAGGCCAGTTTCTAACATTTGATTTATTTGGTACTGCGTTGACAGAAGCCGCTTTTGAAGTGCCTGGTACTGCTGGCTTTCAAGTAGCTGTCAAATTCCAGTCGATTCCAATAGGGGGAGGACAAGAAGGAAGCCTCTCTATATGTGGTGATTTTTCATCGACGCCGCCGCCACCAAGAGGGGTAATTCTTTGATAGCTGTTTAAGAGAAAAGGTTTTTTGAAAAGGAGGAACTAATCACGTGCACAATAAGGAAAATTTGAATGAATCCCAAAATACTTCAAACAATTCCGTTAATTCACAGCAAAATTCCAACCAACCGAACCAGACCTCTCCACAACCGCAACCATCTCCGCCCAAAGGAATCACTCAACCCTTGAACAATCAACGTCAAGGGCGGCGCTGCTGCGGCAGAGGCTGAGAACAGGAAAGCAGGTTTCAGACGTTTCGTATGACAGCATGAGCGGGAGTCATCACTCCCGCTCATGCTGTCATAAAGAGGCAGTTTACTTCCAACGCGAAAAAACAATACATATCTGTGCCCTCCGAAACAGGAGATAGTCAGAAAATAAAAAAATATCGCCCTCTACCCTGCAAAGCAAGGTTAAGGGCGAAAGAATCATCATCTACCGTTCGTATCCGAAAAGTGAACTAGTCTTGCAGCTCTACGCTCTCTGGCAACCAAACGTACGGGTTCTCTCCACGATCGCGCATTGGGTTGTACTTCACAGGCGTGAAGCCCATTTTCAACCAAAAATCGTCTGCGCGACAACGGGAGTTGGTTTTAATAGGAGCTCCAAAGCTCTTCGCGTGGTTGACCAAAGCAGTACCGTAATCTTTATGACGGTAGTCAGGCAGGACTTCGAGCTTCCACAGCTCATAATAGTCTTGCGCAGGTTGGAAGTAACGATCGTATTTCCCGTCAATTTTGTAGAGGCTCATACGTGCTACCATAAGATCGTTGTCATAAATACCGTAAAATGGAGATTCCGAATCGTTTTCCACGATGTTCGCCTCCAGGTCTTCCTTCATAGAAAGCTCCTCCAGGCCAAATTCGCGAAACTTCTGGAATTCCTCCAGTGTCTTATAGTTGATTTGCAAACGTCTTACTTCAAACATGGTTAGCCACTCCTCTCACAGCTCTTTGCCTTGGCCACCTACTGGCCCCGCCCCTTTATTATACACGATGATTGGCTTTTCCGAAGTGTTTTTCTTTTTTTAATGGAGGGATTGTAAGGAAATGATTTCGCTTCCTTGGAAAAATTTAAAATTTCATCCTAGAACTATGAGCATTCTCATGGCAAAATAGAAAGTAGCATCACATGATACAAACCAGGCAAACAATTTGGAAGCGCTTACGGTTGTAGTCGGTTTGTCAAAGAGGGGAGCGTTGCCATGCGCAAGGTATTAATCGCAAACCGTGGTGAAATTGCCAGACGAATTATCCGTACATGCAAGGCAAGAGGAGTGGCTACGGTTGCTGTCTATTCGGATGCAGACAAGGATCTGCCATTTGTACGCGAAGCAGATGAGTCAGTCCATATTGGTCCACCGCCTGTGCCACACAGCTACCTGAACGTAGAGGCCATTCTTGCAGCAGCGAAAAGCACCGGTGCCGATGCGATTCATCCGGGCTACGGTCTTTTGTCAGAAAACGAAGCTTTTGCCCGCCGTGTTCTGGAGGAAGGTCTTCTATTCATTGGTCCAACGCCAGAGGTCATCGGTCAAATGGGTGACAAGCTGACTGCCCGCCAAATAATGGAGGCTGCAGGAGTACCAGTTGTTCCAGGATGCGAACAGGCAATCGATTCTCCAGATGAAGCAGCTGTCATCGCTATGTCCATCGGATATCCCGTGATGCTAAAGGCAAGTGCGGGTGGTGGAGGAATCGGGATGCACATTTGTCGAGACGAGGCCGAGCTGCGTCAAGCCTACCAATCGGCGAAAGGTCGTGCAAAGGCGTATTTCGGTAACGATGCGATGTATATGGAGAAATATGTGGAACGTCCACGGCACATCGAAGTGCAGGTCGTTGCCGATCAGCATGGTAACGTCATCCACTTACTCGAACGGGAATGCTCCATACAGCGCAGACATCAAAAGGTGCTGGAGGAAAGCCCTTCTCCCTTCTTGGACACAGCTACGAGAGAGCTTCTGTGCGATGCTGCGGTTACAGCAGCGAAAGCAGTCGGCTACTCGGGTGTGGGGACGGTTGAGTTTATCGTAGATGAGCAGAAACATTTTTACTTCTTGGAAATGAATACGCGCTTGCAAGTAGAACATCCTGTGACGGAAGAAATGACCGGAATGGACCTCGTGGCGCTCCAGTTAGACATTGCCGATGGGCACCCGCTATCGATCAAGCAAGAGGACGTAAAAGCGCTGCGCCACGCGATTGAGTTGCGTGTCTATGCAGAGGACCCAGTGACCTTCCTGCCATCGCCAGGGACGATTACATTGTACCAACCGCCTTCGTTCGAACATGTACGAATTGATGATGGGGTAGAGACAGGGACACAGGTGACTCCTTTTTACGACCCGATGATTGCAAAGGTCATCGTATCGGGCTCGACGAGAGAAGAGGCTGTGCAACAGGCGCAGAAGGCTATGGATCATTTTCTGATTACTGGCATTAAAACAAACATTCCGTTTTTGCAAGAAGTATTGCAGGACGATCAATTCCGTGAAGGTAACTATACGACATGGTTTGTTACGGAGCGGGGAGCGAAATCAAGCACGGAAAAACGTTAATTACGAATGATATGTAAGGGAGAGAACCATCCATGAAACAAGTTGCAGCCAATATGGCAGGAACCGTTATTAATGTCCTAGTACAACCAGGTGACGAGATCAATGAAGGACAAGATGTCCTTGTACTGGAATCGATGAAAATGGAAGTTCCTGTACAGGCACAAGCCTCAGGCAAGGTTGTGGAAGTAAAAGCGAATATTGGCGATTTTGTCAACGATGGCGATATCATCGTCGTTTTGGAATAGGATTAGAATACTTCTAAACTGAGCGACCGCTAGGCGAGGAGGTGACTGGTTGTGCATGTACAAATTGTGGAGGTAGGTCCTCGTGACGGGCTGCAAAATGAGAGCGCGATTGTTCCGGCAGCAGCAAAAATCACGCTGATTCATAAGCTGATGGCAGCAGGCTTGAAGCGGATAGAAGCGAGTTCGTTTGTAAATCCGAAATGGATACCCCAATTGGCGGATGCAGATGAGGTCTTGCTAGGAATCAATCGCAGCCAAGAGGTCACGCTTTGCGCATTGGTTCCAAATATTCGTGGTCTGGAGCGGGCGCGCCAATGCGGACTGACAGAGATTGCCCTATTCATGTCTGCCTCTGAAACGCATAATCAAAAAAACATTAATAAAGGAATAGAAGACACGTATCCGATCCTGCGGGAGGTTGCACAGGAAGCGCTGGCACTCGGGATGAAGGTTCGGGGATATATCTCAACGGTGTTCGGTTGTCCGTATGAGGGACACATTCCACTGGATAATAGCCGCAGAGTGACAGAGGCACTTTTGGAAATGGGAGTGTACGAGATTTCTCTCGGGGATACGATAGGGGTTGCAACACCGAAGCAGGTTCATGAGGTTTTTAGAGAACTTGTGAAAGATGTTACGAGCGAGCGCTTAGCCGCCCATTTTCATGATACGAGAGGAACTGGATTAGCGAACGTAGCAGCAGCGCTAGATGAAGGAATTTGGATCTTTGACAGCTCAATCGGTGGCCTCGGTGGATGCCCGTATGCGCCAGGAGCTGCCGGCAACATTTCGACGGAAGATTTGGTCTACATGTTGCATGGAATGGGCTATGAAACGGGTGTGGATCTCGAGAAGTTGATTGAGGCTGGTGCGTTTATTGGGCAGCAGCTGGACAAAGAGCTCCCCTCAAAAGTGCTGCGGGCATCGCTCGCAAGCAAACCGGCTGGATGATCTGTATTTCCACACATTCGCAAAGAGGGGATAAAATATGACGGTTTCCCTGCAAAGAGAGGGCGCAATCGGCGTACTAACGCTGCAACGGCCAGAAGTTTTTAATTGCCTCAATCTGGAGACGCTCGTGACATTGCGCGGCTTGATCAGTGAAATCAGCCATGATCGTGATATCCGGACGGTCATTGTTACAGGTGCTGGTGACAAGGCGTTTTGCTCTGGTGCGGATTTAAGAGAGCGGCGCTCCATGTCACCACAACAGGTCGAAGTATACATCCAAACGATTCGAGATACGTTCACAGAGCTGGAAAAGCTACCGAAACCAGTCATCGCGGCGATTAACGGGCTGGCGCTGGGGGGCGGTACAGAATTGGCGTTGGCGTGCGATCTGCGAATCATGAGTGAACAAGCACAGATGGGTTTAACGGAGACATCGCTCGGGATTATCCCTGGTGCTGGCGGAACACAGCGTTTGCCTCGGCTGGTTGGAAAAGGCGTCGCCAAGGAACTTATTTTCACGGCGAGGCGTGTATTGCCGGAGGAAGCGCTATCCATTGGATTAATCAATCGGATTGTTCCCGCTGATCAACTCATGGAGACAGCCATTTCTTTGGCCGAGCAGATTTCAGCGAATGCTCCACTTGCCCTAGCCCAAGCCAAGTTTGCCATCGATTGTGGAGTAGAGGTCGAATTAGCTAGCGGACTTCAAATTGAGAGCAATGCGTACAAGGTGCTCGTCCCGACGAAAGACCGCCTAGAAGGACTCGCAGCCTTTCAAGAAAAACGAAAACCGATATACCGCGGAGAGTGACGAGGGGGATTACGCTGATGACCAAACATTTGGAAGACACATTGCATGAAAAAATGGCCCAAGTAGTGCAAGGGGGCGATGCCAAGTATCATGACAAGCTCAAGGAGCAAAACAAGCTGTTTGTCCGCGATCGTCTCAAGCTATTGTTCGATGATGAGTTCATGGTCGAGGATGGGCTGTTCGCGAATGTGATGGCAGGTGATCTGCCGGCGGATGGAGTTGTGACCGCAATCGGCAAGGTAAATGGTCAAACTGTCTGCGTGATGGCCAATGATTCGACAGTGAAAGCGGGGTCTTGGGGATCGCGGACTGTCGAAAAGATTATTCGCATCCAGGAAACAGCTGAAAAAATGCGTGTTCCTCTTCTTTATCTGGTCGATTCAGCAGGAGCGCGTATCACTGACCAATTGGAGATGTTCCCAGGCCGCCGGGGTGCTGGGAGAATCTTTTATAACCAAGTGAAGCTCTCCGGCAAAATTCCACAAGTGTGCATTTTGTTTGGACCTTCTGCTGCTGGTGGCGCTTATATCCCAGCTTTTTGTGACATTGTCATCATGGTCGACAAAAACGCGAGCATGTACTTAGGCTCCCCGCGTATGGCGGAAATGGTGATTGGAGAAAAAGTAAGCTTGGAAGAGTTGGGCGGTGCACGCATGCATTGCTCCGTCAGCGGATGCGGTGACGTACTGGCCGCCAATGAAGAAGAGGCGATTCAAGCAGCGCGCAGCTATCTCCGTTTCTTCCCGGCGAACTATACGTTGACGCCACCGACTGTACTGCCGAAAGCACCTGTGCCTTCAGCAAAGGAGATCACGAGCATCGTGCCGGAGAACCAAAATGCAGCTTTCAATATGCATGATGTGATTACAGCATTGGTCGACGAGGATTCGTTCTTTGAAATCAAAAAGTTATTTGCCCAAGAACTGATTACCGGATTGGCACGTCTGGATGGCAAACCAGTCGGAATCATTGCCAACCAGCCGCGTGTGAAGGGAGGAGTTCTGTTTGTCGATTCGGCTGACAAGGCGGCTCGATTCATCACGTTGTGCGATGCGTTTTCTATTCCACTCTTGTTCTTGGCGGATGTTCCAGGTTTCATGATTGGGACAGCGGTAGAGCGCGCAGGGATTATCAGGCACGGGGCCAAAATGATCTCCGCAATGGCGGAAGCCACAGTTCCTAAAATATCCGTTATTGTACGCAAAGCGTATGGTGCTGGCTTGTATGCAATGGCCAGCTCAGCATTTGAACCAGATGCCTGCCTTGCACTGCCAGGTGCCCAAATCGCTGTAATGGGACCAGAAGCAGCGGTCAATGCCGTCTACAGTAACAAAATTCAAGCGATTGAGGACCCGGCGGAGCGTCAAGCGTTTATTCAAGAAAAACGCAGAGAATATCAGGAAGACATCGATCTGTACTTGCTGGCATCCAACTTGATCGTAGATGCTGTTGTGCCTCCAAGTGAACTGAGACGAGAATTAATTCAGCGCTACGAGGTATATAAGGAAAAGCGTCACGTTTTTTCGGACAGAAAGCATGCTGTTTATCCCGTATAAATCACGGTCAGGTTGTCGTCAAAAGGCGATAGCCTGATTTTTTTTACAGAAAATGTGTGAGAACAAAGGAATATTTCGATAATTTCGATCTTTTTTTGTGTCAATCAATTGAACAATCCCGAAAACTCTGTTATTCTTGAAAAATAAGCAATGATTAATGTGGGTGAACAAATGCTGCTAGAGCCAAAGACGTGTCAGGTGGTAGTTATAGGTGGAGGGTCTGTCGGGCTGCTGTATGCAGCAAGGCTCGCACTCGCTGGACAACCTGTTACGATTGTTACACGCAGTTCACTCCAGGCGAATCAGCTAAATGAACGCGGGCTCAGCTTTCAAAGGCTTGATGGCGAAATAGTCACTGTTCCCATCGTTGCTCGTCCCATTGAAGAAGGATTGCCTGAAGGGAATCTGTATTTATTAACTGTAAAGCAGCCAGATTTGCACAGCGTACTTCCAGCCTTACAAGGGTTAAACCATGAGGCAAGAGTGATCGCTCTGCAAAATGGCATGGGTCATTACGAGTTGCTTCGAACCGTTTTAACGGAGACGCAGTGCTTCTTTGCGATTAATACGGAAGGAGCTAGGAGATTGTCGCCTACAGAAGTCGTGCATACCGGTACTGGTACTTTGCGCGTAGGTTCTTGGGAGATTTCTGATCGCAATGATCCATTGATTCGCACATTTGTCGAGTGGGCGTTATCAACAGGCATGGAGGCTGTCTATGAAAAGGCGATACAGCCCTTCGCTTGGCGCAAGCTCATCGCAAATGCGCTGATCAATCCGTTAACCGCGCTTTTTGAAATCCCGAATGGGGCTCTCCTCGAAAATTCACATACGCAACAGCTTATGCGTGCTTTATTTGTGGAAGCAGCTGCAGTGGCTGCGTATGCCGGACAAAAAATCGAGGATGCAGACTTGCAGGAAATTGTCTCCATTTGCCGAAATACTTCCCATAATCTTTCCTCCATGCTGCAGGATATAATGAAGCGCAGACCGACTGAAGTGCAGTCTATCAACGGCTACCTCGTCCAAGTAGGAAAAAATGCCGGAATTCCGACTCCACTGCACGAAACCTTGCTTCGCGTTATCCTACTTAAGTCAGACATGGGAATACGGAAGGAGGGAGGCGACAGTAGATGACCATTTTGGCGGATTTCTGGGCCTATTTGTGGGGTACGCTGACGGTTGTGCCGTTTCTCGGGTTTCCGCTCGTTTATTTCATCTTGTATGTGACGACGCGAAACAAGAAATTGGCAGGCCGCTTTGCGATAAATATCACGAATCTTTTGGTGATTCGCTCTGCTGTTTCCGCTTACGAACTAATCTGGCCCGAGGCTTTTTCCGCTTGGTTGTGGGTATTCTGCTTTTACCTAGTGGTAACTGTGCTCCTTGGGTGGATACAGATGAAGTGGAAGGGGCGGCTCTCCCTCAAAAAGGTAGGATTTTCAGCCTGGCGTTTGTCGTTTCTCTGGTTTGGAATTGTCTACATAGTGCTGTTTACGACCGGTATTATCAAAACGATGGGTGTCGTGTAAAGCACTGTTGATACATATCGTATTTATTCCGATAAGAAAGAAGGTTGGAAATATGCGACTTCCCATCGAGACCATCGGTCACAAGATTCGAATGATTCGGAAAGAACGAGGCTTTACCTTGGAAATTATGGCAGGCAAGACAGGGTTAAGCAAAGGTTTGCTGAGCCAAGTAGAGCGTGGAATTTCGCAGCCGTCGCTGGACTCGCTGTGGAAAATCACCAAAGCTCTGGAGTCACCCATCATTCATTTTTTCGAAGATATTGATCAAAAGCAGGTGCATGTGACTCGCTTGCAAAAACGCAGACAACTGGTCTTTCCTGAATCGACGGGCACTTATTCGCTGCTCTCGATGGGGGGTAGTGCCAAACTGGGGATGCTGGAAGTGCGGCTGATGCCTGGAGAAATGGCTGTCGACAAGTTCGTGCAGTCAGAGGGAGAAGAATGTTTCTCGGTCATTTCCGGTAGTGTAACAGCGCGCTTCAACGATGAAGAGCACGTATTGGAAGCAGGAGACAGTATTTCATTTGATAGCAGCAAAACACACTCAATCGAAAATACGGGAGAAACGGAAGCCTTGTTGATCTGGTCCGTCACCCCTCCACAATTTTAATACAAGCGCAAACGAGCCTGTATTACACTTTGACAACCCATTAAAGTGGGTTGTCTTGTTTTTTGTGGCTGTGGAGCATGGTATAATTTTGGTTGACCATGGCCCTAAGAAAGGTGAGCTAGCATGAATGTTGAATGTCTCGCGCTTCCATTGGCGAATCCGCTGGCACAGGAGTACCAGCAGCAAAATGCCTCTGCAATGCAGTTTTTTGCACATAATCCCTACCGTGAACAGTCCTACCGAGAACGCGTGGAATGGCTTCAAAGTCAATCCTATCCTCACCGGAACCAGCTCGTGGAAGGTTTATATCGTTTTAATAAAGAGATGGGTACTCACCCTGAAGCACTGAACAATATCGAGTTGCTCAAACAGCCAGACACATATGTGGTCATCGGTGGTCAGCAAGCAGGTGTTCTGGGTGGACCGCTCTATACAATCAACAAAGCTGTTCATCTGATTCAGGCAGCGAAGAGGCTGTCTGCCGAGCTTCAGGCGAACGTCATTCCGGTGTTCTGGATTGCTGGCGAAGACCATGACATCGATGAGATTGATCATGTTTTCTGGGGAGCGGACGATGGGAAGCGCCTGCATAAAGAGCGAATGGCTCTGAACAAAAAGGGCCGACAATCGGCAAGTACGCTACCCTTGGACCCTGAACTGTGTACGCAGTTCCTGGAAAAGTTTTTCCAGGGGCAAGCAGAGACTGCCGAAACCAAACAAATTCGTGAGTTGCTAACGCAGACTGCAGCAGATTCGCATACAGTCGCAGAGTGGTTTGCCCGCTTGATGGCACAACTATTTGGTAAGCATGGTCTTGTTCTGATTGAATCCTCGTTGCCGTTTGTTCGTGAACTGCAGCAACCCATTTTTTCACAGATCATAGAAAATAATGAGCAATTGGCAAAGGTGTTACTACAGGCAACGGATCGGATTTCAACGGCTGGCTATCCGCTTCAATTGCAAGTGGAAGAGCATCAAGCCAATCTGTTCATCTATGAGGGCGATGATCGATTGCTGCTAGAACGTCACGGGGAGCGTTTTATCAATCGGAGACGTTCTTACACCCGCGATGAATTGCTCAAGCAGGTTGCAGACTCACCTGAGCGTTTTAGCACAAATGTCGTTACCCGCGGGTTGATGCAGGAGCATCTGTTTCCTACGCTTGCCTTCATTGGAGGTCCGGGCGAGATTGCTTATTGGGCGTTTTATCGGGAGGTATTCGAACTATTCGGGATGCAGATGCCGATCGTATTGCCTCGTTTGTCCATTACCCTTGTGGAAGGTGCTCAATTAAGACTGCTGGATAGCTTGGGGCTTTCTGTTGAACAAGTCTTAACTGATTTCGCCACATGGAAAACGGAGTGGTTCCAAAAGCAGGCACCACATCCGTTGGAGCAGCAATTCGCATCAGCACGGGAGTCGATCATGTCGATCTATCGTCCACTGGTAGAGGAAGTCGTTTCTCTGGATGGCGGATTGCGTGGTCTGGCTGAGAAAAATAGTAAGCTACTGTTAGAGCAAGTATCCTTTTTGGAAGAGCGTCTGATTCGTTCTCTACAGCAAAAAGATGACGTGGAGCATGTGCGCGTCCAACGAATTGAGACCGCTTTGTTGCCTGAAGGTGGGCTGCAAGAAAGAAAGCATTCGTTTTTCCCGTTTGCGAATAAATATGGTCTTGGCTTGCTTGACCGATTAGTAGATGCGCCATTTGCGCATGATGGTACTCATCAACTTTATTACCTGTAATATGCAGCGCAAAATAGTCGGATCGTCCTAGAAGTGGACCCGGCTATTTTTTTGCTGTTTAAGCAGATGGAAAAGATTTCTTCAAATTATGCCGAAACTTTTCCGACAAATTCTGCGTATTAGTAGTAATGGATTGTTTTTTGGGAAAGGTGGTACTCGGGATGCAGATTACATTACAACAAATCGGGAAAAAAGCCACTCTACTAGTTGTAAGCTTGTCAGTTTTATTGACGGGCATCGCAACCGCAGGATTGAAAAAGGCCGACGCACGGGAAGAATACGTAGCCAATTCACCTGCATTTATCGACACAAATGGACATTGGGCAGCAAAAGAAATAGGGATTGCTACTCAAAAAGGATTAATCAAGGGCTTCCCTGACGGAACCTTTAAACCAGAGCAAACAGTGTCACAAGAACAGTTTTTATCCCTGATTGAACGCGTCATTCCTTCCTTCACAGGCCATGAGCCTGACAGCTTTATCAAAGAGACCTACTTGCAGGCTGCTGCGGGACGTTGGTCGGAAAAAAACTATCACCATTTGGCTTCAGCGGGTATTATGCCATCTGGAAAACCGACGGATAACATGACGCGGTTGGAAGCCGCAAGAACCTTGCTTGCAGCCATCGGGCACCAATCAGAAGGTGAAAAGTATCGGGGAACGACAGCAAAATTTTTCACGGATATCTCGATCGAAAATGAAAATCAGGTGATGACGGTCTACCCTGCCTATAAAATGGGGATATTGGCTGGATTCCCAGATGGGAGCTTTCGCCCTGATGACAAAATCAGCAGAGCTCAAGCAGTCGTCCTCTTAAACCGTCTGGAATCAAAAATCGCAGAGCTGTACCCTGGCAATGTTACAGAGAGCGAGAAAAAGGCAATGACACAAGCTGTTTCGTCATTTGTAGGTGACGTGATGGAAAAGCAAAAGATTCGTCGCTTTGATGATCTCGTCGCGTATGTAAAGAAAAACAATCTGCCTGTCAGTGAATCGTTTTTACGTGAGCATTTTTCGTTTATGCAGTATGAAGTGTACGATTATGTCCGGTTTCCACAGTTTAATGAGCTGATGTACTTTGCAAAAATCGGAATGAATAAATACAGAATGACGATTCAATATTACGCAGGAGATTTGGGTGGAAGTGTCGATCGCACGTTTTATCTTTCCTCAAGCGATGGCAAAACGTTTAGACTGATTGGAAAAGATGAATGACGCTACGAAAGGCTGGGGCAATTACCCAGCCTTTTTGCGTGTCAGGCATGACGTTTTTGCCAGATAAAAAGGACGAGTGCAATCACGAGGGGATAGAGAGTGGACCATCCCAAAAAAGGATAAAGTCCTACTGTACATACGAGAGAAGTCCAGGAAGCGATTCGGCCTACGCGGCTGTGGCGCAAGAGTCGGACCCCAGCCAGACAACCGCCAATGTAAGTCGTAAAAAAGGTTGCATTGGGAAGTTCGATGAGTCTGGACAAGTCGATCACGTCGAAGTACAGAACGCCCAGAACGACGACAAAACAAAGAGAGAGAAACAGAAGGCCGCCTGTTGGTGTCCGGTACTTGGCATGGAGGGTACCAAACCAGCGAGGAGCGATCTTTTCTTGCGCCAACGAGTAAGCGATGCGTGAAGCAGCTCCGATGTAAGCGTTGGCTGTTGCGATACAAATGAACAAGGCAGTTACGGCTACAATCCATCCGCCGATTGACCCCAGAGAGAGTTGAACCATGACACTGAGCGAGGCAGCGGAGATGCCGATCCCGTAGCTATGCGTAGCCACAGTCATAAAGGCTACGGCAAAATACAAGAGAGCGACGATTCCCGCACTCCACAAAACACCGCGAATCGCGTTTTTCGCAGGATCGACGAATTCCTCTGAGAGATGCGTCACAGCTTCCCACCCAATGAAGCACCAAAACATCAGACCTGCTGCTTGCACGACACTCAACCAACCGTTAGGCATAAAAGGGGTAAAGTGATTGACAGATGCATGTGGAATGCTTGCGACAACGGCCAAAATCAAAATCGTGATAATCAGCGAGACAACAATCGTTTGGACACGTGCAGCTACATGCAAGCCTACAACATTCATCACAAGGACAGCGAGAAGAAGCAGAGCAGCAGTCGCATAAACTTGCGACTCACCCCAGTTCAGCAGGATCGCAATGTAGTTGGCCCCTGTCACACTCAGAATAGGTGCGCCAATCGGGACAGACAAAAGAAAGAACCAGCCCACCATGTTTCCGAATCGATCTCCGTACGCTGTCCGCACAAATGTAGAGACTCCACCTGAGCTCGGATAACGAGCAGATAACAGCCCCATCGTAACAGCCATGGGCAGGACAAGAATAGACATGACGAGCCAAGCTAAAATGGAAGCAGGACCTGCCTTTTCGGCTGCGAGTCCGGGGATGAGCAGCACTCCGGAACCGATCACCGCCCCGATGTATAAGGCGACGATTTGCGGAAGTCGCAGTGTTTTGGCTAGGCCAGGGGCTTGCGTGGATAATTTCCCCATTGGTAGATCCCTCGCTTTTTTTCTTACCTTGTCGTTGGTAACTGAAGTGTAGCATAGACTTAATTATCGGAGTTATCTATAATATTAGATAATTGAAATCGATTTTTCCGATGAAAAGAGGGAGAAATCTGGATACTCGATATTTGCAAACATTCCGTGAAGTAGCAAAGTGCCAGAGCTTTACTCGTGCAGCAGAAATTTTAGGCTACGCGCAATCAAGTGTGACGACCCAAATTCAAAATCTGGAATCGGAGTTCGGTGTCAGCCTATTCGAGCGTTGGGGCAAAAAAATCAGGCTTACCCACGCAGGCGAAGTGCTTCTTAGCTACAGCGAACAGCTGCAAGCTGTATTAGACGAGGCGAAAGCGAATCTGTCAGAACAAGCACATCTTGCAGGAACACTGAGTATCGGAACAGTGGAGTCACTGGCAGCCTTTTATTTACCGCCTTATTTGCAAAAATTTCGCTTGGAGCAGCCGCGTATGCGGATCATGCTTGCACCGGGCATCTGTCAAGACTTGAGACAGGGGGTAAAGGAAGGGAAGTTCGACTTCGCCTTTGTGCTCGATTGGCTCCAAGATCAATCTGAGCTAACAAATGTCGTTTTAGGTGAGGAAAAACTAGTTGTTGTTGCAGCGCCTACCCATTCGCTTGTGAAAAAAGAGAAGGTAGAAACTCACGATTTTAGCGGGGAAACCTGGATTTTTACGGAAAAGGGATGCAGTTACCGAGGGATGATGGAATCGGTGTTGCGTGAAGCAGGAGCCACCGTAGAATCTTCTTTTGAATTTGGCAGTCTGGAAGCGATAAAACAATGTGTTGCTTATGATTTAGGAATTGCGTTGCTTCCGAAAATTGTCGTACAAGAAGAAGTAAAAAATGGTACACTTGTGATACTCTCGTTTTCCCATCCGGATATCCGTGTTTTCCGGCAGTTGGTCTACCATAAAAAGAAATGGATGCCACAGGCTTTGTTACGCTTTTTGGAGCTGCTTACGGTAGAAACAGCAGAGCGAAAACTGCCGATGACAGGAAAATAATTGGAAAAACTGATGATGGTTAAACTTTCGTATGATATGATAGACAAGGTTGCTTTATGAGATAAAAGGAGGTCCATCCGTACATGAACACAGTATCTGAAAGCATCGTAAAAGATATGGCGTTGGCGCACAACGGCCATCTGAAGATTGATTGGGTAAAAGAACACATGCCTGTCTTGAACCGCATTCGCGAGCGCTTTGAAAAAGAGCAGCCGTTTGCAGGATTGAAAGTTGCGATCTCCTTGCACTTGGAAGCGAAAACAGCTTATCTGGCAAAAGTAGTTCAAGCTGGTGGCGCTGAAGTAACCATTACCGGTTCCAACCCGCTGTCCACGCAAGATGACATTTGTGCAGCGTTGGTGGAAGACGGCATTCGCGTATTTGCGAAATACAATCCAGATCCTGCTGAGTACAAAGATCACCTGATCAAAACACTGGAAACTCGTCCTGACCTGATCATTGACGACGGTGGCGACCTGATCACCATTTTGCACAGCGAGCGCCGTGATCTGTTGTCTCAAGTGCGTGGTGGTGCAGAAGAAACGACAACAGGTATTCTGCGTCTGAAAGCGTTGGAAAAAGAAGGCAAGCTGGAATTCCCGATGGTTGCCGTAAACGATGCATTCTGCAAATACTTGTTCGATAACCGTTATGGTACGGGTCAATCCGTATGGGATGGTATCAACCGTACAACGAACCTCGTAGTAGCCGGTAAAACCGTTGTGGTAGCGGGCTATGGCTGGTGCGGTAAAGGTGTAGCGATGCGTGCAAAAGGCTTGGGCGCAAAAGTCATCGTAACCGAAATCGATCCAATCAAAGCAGTAGAAGCTTACATGGATGGATTTGAAGTAATGCCAATGCTCGAAGCTGCGAAGCACGGTGACTACTTCGTAACAGTGACAGGTAACCGCGATATCATCAGCAAAGAGCATTTTGCTGTGATGAAAGATGGCGCAATCTTGTCCAACGCGGGTCACTTCGATGTCGAAGTAAACAAGGTCGATTTGAATGCAATGTCGACATCCTCCCGTATTGTGCGTAAAGATATTGAAGAATTTGTCTTGACTGACGGTCGAAAAGTGTATCTGCTCGCAGAAGGCCGCCTCGTGAACTTGGCTGCTGGCGACGGACACCCGGCTGAGATCATGGATATGACATTTGCGCTGCAAGCGGTATCCTTGGCTTATGTCAATGAACAGTACAAAACCATTGGCAAAAAAGTGCTGAACGTACCATTCGAGTTGGATCAAATGGTAGCTCAATACAAATTGGAAGCCCTGAACATCGGAATCGACAAATTGACAGATGAGCAAAAATCCTACCTGGAAAGCTGGGTCGAATAGTACCTCGAATCCCGTCTTTTCCCGGCAAAAAAATATGCGAAAAAATCCTGCATACAAACGCAGGATTTTTTTTTATAATAACAAATAGGTACTAGGTGGGGAAAAGTGGGGGAAAGTGGAGCCAGCCGACAGGAAAGTGGGGGACCAGGGCGTGTTCATGGGGGAATATCAACACAGCATCGACGAAAAAGGCCGCCTGACGATCCCAGCCAAATTCCGTGAAGGGCTAGGCACTTCCTTTGTCATTACCCGCGGGCTGGACCAATGTTTGTTTGCTTATCCGCAAGATGAGTGGAAGCAACTAGAGGAAAGACTCAAGTCTCTCCCATTTACAAAAGCAGATGCTCGCGCATTTACACGATTTTTCTTTTCAGGTGCCACCGAATGCGAGTGGGACAAGCAGGGAAGGGTAAACATACCACCCAATTTACGTGAGCATGCAGGCATGCAAAAAGAATGTGTGATCATCGGGGTGTCAAACCGTGTAGAGGTATGGAGCAAGGAACGCTGGGAAGATTATTTTGCCCAGTCAGAAGGCTCTTTTGGAGAAATTGCCGAAAAACTGGTTGATTTTAATTTGTAGCAGCGAGAAGAACAGGAGTGACGACATTGTCGTTTCATCACGTAACGGTTTTGATGGAAGAGGCTGTCCAAGGGCTAAACATTCGTCCCGGCGGCATTTATGTAGACTGTACACTCGGTGGAGCAGGTCATAGCAGTTTGATTGCTTCCAAGCTGACGGAGGGCGGTCGACTTATCGCCATCGATCAGGACGATTGGGCGCTGGATAATGCCCGCGAAAGACTCGCTTCCTATATGGATAGAGTCACGCTGGTAAAGAGCAACTTTCGCCATATCAAAGACATTGTGAGAGATCTAGGTTTGACTGGCGTAGACGGGATTTTGTTTGACCTTGGGGTATCCTCTCCGCAGTTGGATGAGGGAGAGCGTGGCTTCAGCTACAATGCTGATGCGCCTCTGGATATGAGAATGGACCAACAGGCTCCGTTATCCGCCTATGACATTATCAATGAGTGGGAAGAAGAAGAGATTGCCAAGATTATTTGGCTGTACGGAGAAGAGAAATTTTCCCGGCGAATTGCCCGGCAAATCGTTCAACAACGGAAGAAGCAGCCGATCAAAACAACTGGTGAATTGGTTGAGTTGATTAAGGAAGGAATTCCTGCCGCTGCGCGCCGTACCGGACCCCATCCGGCGAAGCGTACCTTTCAGGCAATTCGGATCGCAGTCAATGATGAATTAGACGCATTCAAAGAGGCCGTCGTCGATGCTGTTGAGGTTTTGAATCCAGATGGTCGCGTAAGTGTCATCACGTTTCATTCACTAGAGGACAGAATCTGCAAACAAATTTATCAAGACTTTTCAAAAGGGTGCACATGCCCGCCAGCCTTTCCAATTTGCACATGCGGAAATAAAGCTGTTGTAAAAGTGATTACAAAGAAGCCGATTTTGCCATCAGAAGAAGAACTAGAAGCGAATAAACGTGCACGATCAGCTAAACTACGGGTAGCAGAGAAGCTGTAGACCGGGATCGACGAGAAAGGGGAGGGAGAAGCGATGAGTTATTACTACCGAGGAAATCTAGCTATGGAGTTGGAACAACAATCCCGCTCTGTAACGAAAACAACAAAACGCACGGTTCGAATCAAGCCAACGATTCCGACCGGAGAAAAATTGCTGTATCTCTTATTTATCTCGTTAACCGTCGTCGGCTTGGGTCTAGTGGGTGTCCGCTACTCGCAAATTTCCCAGTTGAATTATGAAATTCAAAGCACCAAACATGAAAACCGTGTGACGGCAGAAAAAAGTGCAACGTTGAAATTGCAAATTGAGCAAATGACCAACCGGGATCGCCTGCAAAAAGAAGCAGAGAAGCAGGGGATGGTATACAATCCAGCAGCTGTACATACGATTGGGAAACCAGAAGTACAAGCGAGTTCTCTGCCGCAAACACAACCCCAAAAACCTTAAATGTTACTGCTCTCACGTGCGGTAACATTTTTTCTTAGCTGGGCCCGAGTCTGCTCCTGACTCGGCTAGTATGCGTTCGACTCCCGAAAAGGCATACATTCTACAGCAGCTTGGTTAGGGAGAGCGCGATCTTTGATGCGATGGAGTTGAATGGAGATGGAATGGAGATGGAATGGAAACGAAAAGTAAATTGGCGGATTCTCGTGGTAGCCTTATGCCTGATCTTGACCTTTTCGACGTTGAGCTTTCGAATTTATTGGATCCAAACAGCAGAGGCTGCCAGAATCATGGAAACTGCACAAAAGCAGTGGGACCGGGAACATGTTTTGAAGCCGAAGCGTGGAGCGATCTATGATCGAAACGGAGAGATTTTGGCGTATGATGGTAAGGCATACACGGTAAATGCAAGGCTGAAGCCACTTGATGCGAGAGACGAAGATGTGGTGAAAGACCCTTACTACACAGCGAATATGCTGGCTCCTATTTTGAATGCGCCTGTTCAAGAATTGGTAAAGAATTTGACCAAATCAAGTAAAGTAGTGGAATTGGGACGCTACGGGCTAAAGATCAGTGAAGAGCAGAGAAACCGCATTCTGAATTTGCAATATCCGACACTGCCAAGCGGTGAGAAGCTCAAAAAGAATCAGCTCCCAGGCATCTATTTGACTGAAACGACTCGCCGGGTTTATCCGAATAACGCCTTCGCTTCCCATGTGATCGGTTATCTTGATTTGTATGATGAACCGAAAATGGGGATCGAGCTACAATTGAACGAAGAATTGGCTGGAAAAAAGGGAAATATTGCCTACCAAAAGGATCGCGCAGGCTACCAGCTGCCAGACGGAGAAGGGGAGTACATTCCGGCAAAGGATGGTTTAGATGTTTATCTGACAATTGACCGGCAAATCCAGAATTATGTAGAACAAGCGCTTGACAAGGTGGAGCAGCAGTACAAGCCGAAGGGTATGACGGTCATTGTAGCCGACCCGCAAACCGGTGATGTCTTGGCCATGGGCAACCGCTCGCAGTTTAATCCCAATACGTACTACAACGGGATTGAAAATTATAATAACCATGCTGTCACTACGATGTTTGAGCCGGGCTCTACCTTTAAGATTATTACGCTGGCAGCAGCGATTGAAGAAAAAATGTTTAATCAGAATGAAACCTATCAATCAGGTGCTTATACCATCAAGGGGCAGATTCCGATCCGCGACCACAACAATGGTGCCGGTTGGGGAAAGATCACCTTTTTGGAAGGGGTTCAGCGATCCAGTAACGTATTGTTCGTGAAGTTGGGTTATGAACGGTTGAAGCTGGAAGGTCTGAAGAAATACTTCAAAAAATTCGGGATGGGTGAAGTAACCGGAATAGAGCTTCCCTACGAGAAAAAAGGAAGTCTGATCAACCTGGAAAAACCTCGATCACCGCGTGACTGGGCTGCAACAACGTATGGACAAGCAGCGACGGTCACGGCGATTCAGCAGGTTGCCGCTGTAGGGGCAATCGCGAATGGAGGAGAGCTCCTTAAACCACATATTTTAAAAGAAATGCGCGATCCTCACACGGGAGCAGTCGTCAATCGCACGCAACGAGAGGTTGCGGGGCGGGTTGTAAGTGAAGCGACTGCCAAGCAGACACGCGACATTTTGGGTAAGGTTGTCTCCGAGAAGCCCGGGACCGGTTTGCAATATCAGATCGAAGGGTACCAGGTAGCGGGAAAGACGGGAACTGCACAGAAATATGATCCCAACACCGGAAAAATTATGGATGGTCGTTACGTTGTTTCCTTCATCGGTTTTGCGCCAAAAGACAATCCAAAGCTGTTGGTTTATGTCGTTATTGATGATCCGCAAACAGATGCCTGGTATGCATTGTGGGGACAAATGATGCTCGCGCCAATGTTTAAATCCATTATGGAACGTAGTCTGCAATATTTGCAGCAGCAGCCTGATCTGTCGGTAGTCAAAAAGAATGAAAAGACGACGCCGAAAAAAGCAACGCAGGCAGCACTGGCATCCTCACCTGCTACACCGAAGACATTGCCTAAGTTTGATGGGATGTCCACGACAGCCGCGCAATTGCGGGCAAAGCAGGACGGTTTGACAGTCACGGTAGCCGGGACAGGTACGAAAATCGTCAAACAGTATCCGGAAGCCTATGAACAGGTTGTTCTGGGTGAACAGATCATCCTCGTAACAGACAGGGTCAAAGGAACGAAGATGCCTGATTTCAAAGGAAAATCATTGCGTGACGTCATGGAGTTCAGCTCTTTGATCAATCTCGAAATGAAATCGACTGGAACTGGCTTCGTCACCCAGCAAAGCATTCCTCCGGGAACACTGCTTCAGGGTACAGAGTTGCTTCAGGTGACACTGCAATCCGTGTCGGAACCACCTGTACCGACAACACCATCTCCAGGTCAGGAGGGCGGCACAGTGCCTTCTACAACGACGCCAAACAATCCGGTGTCGAATCCTACTACAAATCCAACAGGTGGAAATAATCCGGCTCCGCCATCTTCCGGTCAGCAAACTTGGCAAGTTGGAGAAGCACAGCCGCCAGCATCTGGACAGGCACCTCCTCCTGACAAACCGGGAGACCAAACACCGCAAACACCGACAACCCCATAGTTCTAACTAGTCCCCCCTGCGAATAAGGTTAAGAAGAGACAACCTATTCGAGGGGGGACTCGCTTTGCGGGTATCCAATGCTACTGTACGCCGTCGCATTTTTATCATCTTGATTATAGGAGTGGTTCTGTATTCGGCGCTTGTCACCCGATTGGGTTATGTTCAATTGATAGAAGGGCCGAAACTCTCGCAAATGTCAGATGAACTGCTCAAACGGGAAATTAAATTTCAACCCAATCGCGGTCGCATTCTAGACAGAAGCGGCAATGAGCTCGTGACGAATATGACCGTCCCCACACTGGTATCGGTAGGGGCGCAGATCAAGGACCCTAGAGAAACAGCGAGACAGCTCGCCATCATTTTGGAGCAAAAAGAAGAAGATGTATTTCGTGCCATTACGAAAAAAGAAATGAGCAACAACCAGATTCCAGGCGGGAGAAAACTATCTCTTGAAAAGGCGAGAAAAATACAAGAACTGAACATGCCCGGTATATACTTAGCAGGGGATACGAAGCGTTTTTACCCGAACGGAAATATGGCTGCCCATATTCTTGGTTTCACAGGTATTGATAATCAAGGGTTGACAGGTCTGGAAAAAATCTACGATCCCTTCTTGATGGGTACCGATGGCCATATCTCGTTTCCGTCCGATGCCAAAGGACGTGTACTGCCAGGTGGAACTGAAGACTACGTCGCACCCGTAAATGGCATGGACATGTATCTAACACTCGATAGTACCATCCAATCGTTTATCGAACGCGAGCTGGATCAGGCGGTGGTTGCTTATCAGCCTGATGATGTTCTGGCCATCGCCATGAATCCGAAGACAGGGGAAATATTGGGGATGGGCAGCCGGCCGACTTTCCAACCGGATGAGTACAGGGACTATCCTTCAGAGGTGTACAATCGAAATCTCCCCATTTGGAAAACATACGAGCCTGGTTCCACTTTCAAGATTGTGACCCTGGCAGCCGCTTTAAATGAAGGTGTCATCAATCTAAACGAGGGCTTTTACGATCCGGGATTCATCAACGTGGCAGGTAAGCGATTGCGATGCTGGAAGCGGCAGGGGCATGGACAGGAAACGATGTTAGAAGTGGTGGAGAATTCTTGTAACCCTGGCTTTGTTACGATGGGCCAGCGACTGCAAAAAGAACGACTTTTTGACTACATCAAAAAATTTGGCTTCGGACAGAAGACAGGAATCGATTTGATCGGCGAAGAAAATGGGCTGTTATTCAACTTGAAAAAAGTGGGACCCGTAGAGCTTGGGACAACTTCTTTCGGTCAAGGGGTATCGGTAACGCCGATTCAACAAATGGCCGCAGTCTCAGCCACTATCAATGGTGGCAAGCTCATGAAGCCGTTTGTCGCCAAAGAATGGCGGGATAGTGTGACACACGATGTCGTGGCAAGAACCTTGCCGACAGAAGTTCGACAGGTGATTACCGAGGAGACTTCAGCCAAAGTTCGGCATGCGCTGGAAAGTGTAGTTGCTCAAGGAACGGGTAATAAGGCATATATTGAAGGGTATCGGGTAGGAGGAAAGACGGGAACAGCGCAAAAGGTAAAAAATGGTCGTTACGTCGATGGGGAATACATCGTGTCGTTTATCGGTTTTGCGCCGGCTGATGATCCGCAAATCGTCGTATACTTCGCCGTAGACAATCCGAAAGCACTGGCATTTGGTGGATTGATCGCTGCCCCGAGTGTAAAAAGTATTATGGAATCTTCCCTTCAACATTTGAATGTACCCAAACGAAAAGATGGCATCCCCAAGGAAATTAACAAAGCTCTTGGAGAAAGGGCGCCAATCGAAGTGCCAAACATGGTCGGACAATCCATGAGAGACGTAGTGACAACATATGATACTCTGCCGTTAGTCGTTTCAGGTAAAGGTCAGTACGTCATCCAGCAGTCCCCTGCACCCGGAATAAAAATTGATGAGGGCGGAAAAATTCGCATATACCTTGGTGACAAATTGACCAATTAGCTTTAAAATGAGATTTCGAAGGCGGAGGGGAGTAGGCTTGTCTACGTTCGCTCTGCCTTTGCTCGTCAAGACTGCGCCTAAATGATCGGCGTAGCCAAGTACAAATGTTCAAATTTCTGTCTATACTAGTTGGAGAATGGGGTGCCTGTTTCATGTTTCTACGGGATCTGCTCATGCCTTTGTTGCCAGTAACGGTTTCGGGGGATGACAGCATGGAGATTACGGGTTTGACAGCAGACTCGCGCCAGGTAAAGCCCGGCTACTTGTTTGTCTGTCTGACTGGATATACCGTGGATGGACATACGTTCGCGGCCCAGGCGGTGAAAAATGGTGCCGTTGCCGTGTTATCCGAACAAGATCTGGACGTGCCAGCGACTATTGTCAAAGTACCGGATACCCGGCGGGCAATGGCTATGCTGGCTGATCGTATTTTCGGATCTCCCACAAAAGAAGTAAAAGTCATTGGCGTAACGGGGACAAATGGCAAAACGACCACTACGCATTTGATCGACAAAATTTTACGCGATCAAAGCAAGCAAACAGGCTTAATCGGCACGATCCATATGAGAATTGGAGACGTAACGGAGGAAGTCAAAAATACGACTCCGGATGCCATAGATTTGCAAAGAAGCTTTCGTCGCATGTGCGATGTGAACACAGACTATGCGATTATTGAGGTTTCCTCCCATGCTCTGGAACTGGGAAGAGTCCGCGGTTGCGAAATCCATACAGCGGTTTTCACCAACCTGACGCAGGATCACCTCGACTATCATAAAACGATGGAAAACTATCGCTACGCCAAATCATTGTTGTTTTCCCAGCTGGGCAACGGCTACGACACAGACCGCTTAAAAACGGCTGTACTGAATGCGGATGATGAGGCGTCCGAATTATATGCCACCGTTACACCTGCGCGAGTCATTACATACGGCATCGATCAACCAGCAGATGTAAGGGCAAAACAAATCGAAATAACGAGCAAAGGAACTTCCTTTACAGTGGAAAGCTTCGCTGGCAGTGCGCGTCTGAACTTGAAGCTGATGGGAAAGTTCAATGTGTATAACGCTTTGGCAGCTATCGCGGTTACACTCGCAGAAGGTATTTCACTAGAAGAAATCAAAGTGAGTCTGGAAGAAGTAGCAGGCGTAAATGGACGATTTGAAGCAGTAGATGCTGGTCAGCCGTTTGCGGTACTCGTCGACTACTCCCACACGCCAGACAGCTTGGAAAATGCATTGATGACCGTCAAGGAATTTGCCCGTGGCAACGTATTTTGCATCGTTGGCTGCGGAGGCGACAGGGATCGAACCAAACGCCCAATTATGGCGCAAATTGCAACGAAGTATGCTGATCTGACCGTCTTAACATCAGATAATCCGCGCTCGGAGGAGCCGCAGGCGATTCTTGATGACATGCTGGCTGGCTTGTCGGAAGTGGCACCCGATCGTTATGCGGCACTGACTGACCGACGGGAAGCAATTGCACATGCAGTCTCGCTTGCAAAGCCGGACGATGTGATCTTGATCGCCGGAAAAGGACACGAAACGTATCAAATTATTAAAGACCAGGTGTTGCCCTTCGATGACCGTGAAGTTGCACGCGAAGCGATTGCCCGGTACAACCAAGAATAGAACAGATGCAACACACTGCATCGAAAGAAAGGAGGCTCGGGCATGTTCGTTGACAACGTCCTGATCGTCACGATCGTCGCTGCGTTTCTCATCGCCGTACTCATTGGCCCATTGTTTATTCCCTTCCTTCGCCGCCTGAAATTTGGGCAGGCAATTCGTGAGGAAGGACCGAAATCCCATTTTAAGAAGGCTGGAACTCCCACGATGGGAGGCACCATCGTTCTTTTGGCACTCATATTTACCGTGTTGAAGTTTGCCAATGCAAAAATGGAAATTTACTTCCTATTACTGGTGACTCTTGGATACGGTTTAATCGGCTTTTTGGATGATTTCATCAAAATCAAGAAAAAACGCAACCTCGGGTTAACCGCCAAACAAAAGTTTGCTGGTCAAATTGTCTTGGCAATCGGCGCTTACATTTTGTTGCTCATGATGGGGCATGACACGTCCATTCATCTGCCAGGTACACCGTGGAAGCTAGAGCTTGGCTATTTTTACTTCCCATTCCTGTTGTTCCTCTTGGTAGGTACAACAAATGCCGTTAACATCACAGATGGATTGGATGGACTATTGGCAGGGACGGGAGCAATCGCTTTTGGTGCTTATGCGATCATCGCATGGTTTGGTCAAGATTATGACACCGCTATTTTTAGTGCGGCTGTTGTAGGTGCGGTACTTGGTTTCCTCGTCTTCAATGCACATCCGGCACGCGTGTTTATGGGCGATACGGGTTCACTCGGACTCGGTGGAGCGCTGGCGGGAATTGCGATCATGACCAAGACGGAATTGCTTTTGGCTATTATCGGTGGGGTATTTGTTGTCGAGACGCTTTCTGTCATTATGCAGGTAGTCTCTTTTAAGACACGTGGAAAGCGTATTTTCCGCATGAGTCCCCTGCATCATCATTTTGAATTAACGGGCTGGTCAGAGTGGCGCGTGGTTGTCACGTTCTGGCTCGTCGGTATGTTTTTTGCTGGATTGGGTGTATACCTTGAGGTGGTGACAATCAGATGATGCGTTTTCATGATAAGCATGTCATCGTAATTGGTATGGCAAAGAGCGGTGTCGCAGTGGCAAAACTGCTACACCGCTTTGGTGCTCATGTCGTCGTAAATGATAAAAAGCCACGTGAAGAAGCAGTGGGTATAGAAGAGCTGGAATCGTTGGGGATTCCAGTCATTTGCGGTTATCACCCAGATGATCTGATTCATGAAGGGGTAACCCTAGTGGTCAAAAATCCGGGGATTCCGTATGAAGCAGCACCCGTCAAGCAGGCGCAGGCACTTGGCATTCCTGTTGTGACGGAGGTGGAGCTAGCCTCCCTGATTGCCAAGGCACCGATTATCGGCATTACAGGCTCCAATGGCAAGACCACGACCACTACGCTCGTCGGACTGATTTTCAAAGAAGCGGGTCTGGATGCGAAGGTAGGAGGCAACATTGGTACCGTGTTGTGCGGTCTGGCGGAGGAAGCGGGTCCCGATGAATGGCTAGTTGCCGAATTGAGTAGCTTCCAACTGATGGGGACGAGGGAATTCCGCCCGCATATCGGTGTTTTGCTCAATCTGTATCCTGCTCATCTGGATTACCATCACACAATGGAAGAGTATTTGGCAGCCAAACTGAAAATGTTTGCCAACCAAACGGCAGATGACGCAGCTATTTTGCCTTATGACCAACCAGAGATCGTAGAAAAATGCAAAGACCTTCCTGCATCCATCTACTATTTTAGCAAGAGTCAAGAGGTGCCAAAGGGAGCTTTTGTCAAGGATGGTTTGATCCTATTTGCAGATGGGAATGGAAATACAGAGCCAATCGTTGCGATCGCAGACATTACCGTTCCGCATCTGGACAACGCACTGGCAGCGATTCTTGTTGCAAAGCTCGCGGGCGTGGACAAGCAATCGATCATACAAGTTCTGACTACCTTCCCAGGGGTAGAGCACCGGATGGAGTTCGTGGATTCAATTCGTGGTGTCAAATACTTCAATGATTCAAAAGCGACCAACCCGGAAGCGGCATCGCGCGCTTTGCAAGCATGTAAGGAGCCAATCGTCTGGATTTGCGGCGGGCTGGATCGTGGTGTTGATTTTCGGGAGCTGCTGCCTGTGATCCAAGATCGGGTAAAAGCAGTAATCGCTCTCGGGCAAACGGCTCCGATTTTACTGGAACGTGCTCGGGAGGCAGGGATTAATAAGCGTATCCATGTCGATACTGTGGAAAAAGCCGTTCTTGCTGCTTCCCAGTTGGCCGAATCAGGTGATGTGGTCTTACTGAGCCCTGCTTGTGCGAGTTGGGACATGTTTCCTTCGTTTGAGACAAGGGGGAGCATGTTTAAGGACGGCGTGCATAGACTTAATACAAGCCTAGCATAACGTCCCACTGCACCATCAAGAATACGACAAAAGCGGGACGGCATGAGAAAGGATGACCTGGCACAATGAGCAAGGTACGCTCTGCCCCCGACTTCGTAATTATTTTTGCAACACTTTTTTTATTGGGAATTGGCATCGTGATGGTGTACAGCGCCAGCGCGATCGTAGCGCAAAAGCCACCATTTTCCGATCCATATTTTTTTGCCAAACGGCAACTGATCTTCGCCCTGTTAGGGATTACATCCATGTACATTACGATGAATATCGACTACTGGGTGTGGAAGCAATGGGCCAAGCCAGGGTATCTGATGAGCATCGGTCTGTTGATTCTGGTTCTGATCATCGGGATCGAAGTAAATGGTTCGAAAAGCTGGCTTGGTTTTGGAGCCTTTGGAATTCAACCAGGTGAATTTGCGAAGCTTGGCGTCGTTGCATTCCTGGCGAAGTGGCTCTCCGATAATCAGAAGCAAGTTGTCTTGTTTCGAAAAGGTCTTATGCCTGCCTTGGGAATCCCGGTTCTGTGTTTTGGCTTGATCATGCTGCAACCAGATTTGGGTACAGGGACGGTTTTGATGGGAACAGCAGTCGTCATGATTTTTGCGTCAGGTGCGAGGATCAGCCATTTTGTCGGATTGGGAATGATCGGAGTTGTCGGCTTCATCGGCTTGGTTTTGTCGGCTCCTTATCGAATCAAAAGGATTACGTCCTTCCTCGATCCGTGGTCTGACCCGCTCAATACCGGCTATCAAATCATCCAATCCCTTTACGCAATAGGTCCCGGCGGTTTGTTAGGTCTTGGTCTTGGGCAAAGCAGACAAAAGCATTTGTACCTGCCTGAGCCTTACAATGATTTTATTTTCTCGATTGTCGCGGAGGAGCTGGGCTTTATCGGAGGCACGCTCATTCTCCTGCTTTTCCTCCTCTTGTTGTGGAGGGGAATGCGGACGGCGATTACAGCTCCAGATTTGTTCGGAAGCCTGCTTGCGCTAGGGATCATCGGGATGATTGCCATTCAGGTGGTCATCAATATCGGTGTTGTGACAGGGATGTTTCCCGTGACAGGAATCACGTTGCCGTTCTTAAGCTACGGAGGCTCATCATTGACCCTGATGCTCACCGGTGTAGGTGTCTTGTTGAACATCTCTCGTTTTTCTCGATAATAGAAACCTCAAGGGGAGTAGGCAATAAGCAAGGAAATCAGTCTATTGCTACCCCTTCTCAAAAAAGGGTGTGAAGGTATGCGTGTCGTCTTAACAGGCGGTGGCACAGGTGGTCATATTTATCCGGCGCTTGCGGTGGCGAGGGAAGTTTCCCGCCAAAATCCGCAGGCTGCCTTTTTGTATATTGGCAGTAAAAAAGGCTTGGAAGCAGGATTGGTTCCGAGATCAAACATTCCATTCCAAGCGGTGGAAATTAGCGGATTGAAACGCAAGTTGTCGTTGGACAACCTGAAGACCTTGTGGAAATTCGTCCGGGCAGTTGGCGATGCCAAGAAAATGCTGCGCGAATTCAAGCCGGATGTCGTAATTGGGACGGGTGGCTACGTATGTGGTCCAGTCGTATATGCAGCTTCGCGATTGGGGATTCCGACTCTTATCCATGAGCAAAACGTAGTGCCGGGCTTGACCAACAAGTTTCTTTCTCGTTCAGCTACTCGGGTAGCCGTTTCGTTCAAAGAATCGCTTGCCCATTTTCCCTCGTCCAAAACGGTACTGACCGGAAATCCACGTGCAACGGAAGTCATGCACGGTAATGCAGAGGCGGGTCGTAGCTTTTTGGGCGTGGACAACAACAAAAAAATCGTGCTAATCTTTGGCGGCAGCAGGGGAGCGCGCGCTATAAATGAGGCGGTGCTTTCGGTTGTTACGCAGTTGGACAAATATGCCGATACTCATTTTGTATATGTGACGGGCGACGTTCATTTTGAAACGATTTCGGCACAGCTTCATGAACTGGGAACACTTCCAAGTAACATTTCTGTGCTTCCTTTCGTCCATAATATGCCGGATGTTTTGGCGGCGACGCATGTATTGGTTGGTCGTGCAGGGGCATCTACCTTGGCAGAAATAACGGCACTAGGTGTGCCTTCGATCTTGATTCCGTCCCCGTACGTCACGAATAACCATCAAGAGAAAAATGCAAGGGGATTGGAACGGGCGGGGGCAGCTCATGTCATCGTAGAGCGGGAGCTTACCGGACAGAGCTTGCTACTTTCCTTGGAAAATATCCTTGCCAATCCAGCGAAATGGGAAGAGATGAAAAACAGTTCTCTTTCCTTGGGGATGCCGCAAGCTGCGACGGAGATTGTCCGTCAATTAGAAGCGATTACAAGAAAAAAATGATCAGATGGGCGATTGTCACGCCGATCTGGGCGGACGCATAGTATGGAGCAAACACGTGAGAAGACTAGGTCCGACCTAGCAAACGTATCAGGAGGTTCACAAATGAAAAAGATCGCAGATGAACTCATGCAAGCAGGAATCGAAAAAGTGTGGACCGATGAACCCCTTGCTAATCATACAACGTGGCGGATCGGGGGTCCTGCTGATTTGTTAATCCAACCCAAGGATAAAGCATCCTTGCAAAAAGCCTTGCAGATCATCCATCGTCATGAAATTCCTTGGAGCGTAATCGGGCGCGGTTCAAACCTTCTGGTGAGGGACAGAGGGATACGTGGAGCCGTGCTTAAAGTGGCCGAGGGCTTAAGCCACTGCGAGTTCAGGGGCGAAGAGGTGTGTGTGGGTGCCGGATATTCCATGATCCGCTTGGCGGTGGAGACAGGCAAGATGGGATTAACAGGTATGGAGTTTGCAGGAGGAATTCCTGGTACGGTAGGCGGCGCCGTCTATATGAATGCGGGGGCACACGGATCTGATCTTTCACGTATTCTTATTGATGCCGAGATCCTTTTCGAAAACGGCGAAAGTAAAGTGTTGAGTAACGAGGAACTGAGCTTTAGCTATCGGACTTCTCTTTTGCAGAAGCAAAAAGGGATCGTGCTAGAGGCCCGTTTTCAATTGAGGACGGGCGACCGCGAGGAGATTGCGGCCACGCTCGCTGCCAATAAGGAACGACGACGCGATACGCAGCCACTGCAGATGCCGTGTGCCGGCAGCGTGTTCCGAAATCCGCCAAATGACCACGCAGGTCGTCTGATTGAGGCGGCTGGGCTGAAGGGTTATCGCATCGGAGGAGCTCAGGTTTCAGAAAAACACTCCAACTTCATCGTAAATTGCGGAGGAGCAACGGCTGCCGACGTCCTCACCTTGATTAATCACGTTCGGAGCACTATTCTCGAGAAAAATGGGATTGACCTGCATCCGGAAGTCCTGGTGGTGGGCGAGGGGTAACACGGAGGTGAAAGTTTGGAGACTTTTGCGATCGAAGGCGGAAGACCTCTGTCCGGTTCGCTTCGGATCCAAGGTGCTAAGAACGCTGCTCTTCCCATTCTTGCCGCTGCTGTTCTCGCGGAAGGGCAGTTCTATATCTATGACGTCCCCCATCTAAAAGATATTAAGGTCATGCTCGAAATCTTGACGTTGCTTGGGGCGAATACGAAGCATGAGGACGGATGTGTCGATCTGGATACAACGTCTGTCTGTGTCCCGCAGGTGCCGGATGATTTAATGAGCCAAATGCGATCTTCGATTTTTTTGGCGGGGCCACTCCTGGCACGTCTGGGTGAGGTCACGATTTCCAGGCCAGGTGGATGTGACATTGGCGAGCGCAGGATTGATTTGCACTTGGCTGGGTTGACTGCGCTTGGAGCCAAGATCGAAGAATCGGAAGGCTACATTACATTTCGGGCCAAACAATTGCGTGGGTCCAATATCTTTCTTTCCTTCCCCAGTGTGGGCGCGACGGAAAATATCATGATGGCGGCAGTGCTGGCAAAAGGCACGACTCGAATTTGTAATGCGGCGCGAGAACCGGAAATCATCGACCTCCAGAATTTCCTGAATGCAATGGGCGCGCGGATCAGAGGGGCAGGCACCGATACGATTGAAATCAGTGGTGTACCTCGCTTGCGTTCCGTCAGTTACCGGATCATACCGGACAGGATTGTAACAGGAACCTATCTACTGGCTGTCGGTATTTCACAGGGACATATCGAGTTGACGAATACATTGCCTGAGCAATTGATGGCATTGATTGAGGTCGCTCGTAGCTGCGGTGTTGAAATCAAGACCCGCCATGATATAATGGAAATCAAAAGCACCTCCCGTCCACGTGCCTACGACCGGATCATCACCTCGCCATACCCTGGGTTTCCTACCGACTTGCAGGCGCAGCTGATGGTGTTTCTGTCACAGGCTAGGGGAACAAGCGTCATCAAAGAGACCATTTTTGAAGGAAGATTCAAACATGTGAATGAATTGGCGCGAATGGGCGCCTCTATATACGTAGATCTTGGCTCCGCTATCATTCGGGGTGTCAACAAATTGACCGCTACGAATGTAGAAGCTACAGATCTTCGAGCAGGTGCTGCCTTAGTACTCGCAGGGCTTGCTGCAGAAGGTATTACCACGGTGAACCAGATCCATCATATCGATCGCGGATACGATCGGCTGGAAGAGCAGTTACGTCAATTAGGAGCCGATATATCGCGAGTATCGATTTAACCGAGGGAGAGTGGGCGGCATAATGTTATGCCGCTTTCCCTGTTTTGTTTAATGACATTTATTCGGAAGACATCCAGGAATTAACTTTTCCCTAGGCAATGAGCCTAAAAAACATGAGGAAGGGTACGGCCATGGCGGTATTTGAGGAACGCATTCCGCAAGTCAAGCAACAACGCCCCAGAAGAAGGGGCAACCGCAAGCTGGTCTTTCTACTGGTGTTGTTTTTTCTTACCATTCTCATCATCGTTTTTATCCGTTCTCCTTACAGTAAGGTGCAAGAGATTCGAGTGATTGGTAATGATATTTATACGACGGAGCAAATCATTGCTCAATCTGGCTTGAAAAAGGACATGCAGTTTTTAAACGTATGGGAGAACAGTGTACGAAATAACTTAGAACCATTAGAGGCCATAAAAGATGTGACGGTGAGCCGCTCTTTCCCCGGATTGATCACGCTACATATAACCGAAGAAAAACGCGTCGCATTTTGGAGTGGGCAGGATGGAAGCCGCTATGCCTTGCTAGACAATGGCTATGTGCTCAAACAGGTTAATTTCGCAAAGCGCGTAGTGGACAGGCCATTGATAAGCTCTTGGGCCTCACCTGAGCTCCTTCCCCACCTCGCCAAGTCGCTATCGAAATTATCACCAGATGTACTCGCGGAAATTTCGGATATTACACTGACGCCAACGGTTTACGACAAGCAACGCGTAACACTGTACATGCGAGACGGAAATGAAGTAAGAAGCGTCATCTACAAGCTGGACAAGATGATGAACTGGTACCCGACGATCGTGAAAGAATTGCCGCCAGATACAAAAGGGGTGCTCTCATTGTTTGAGCAGCCGTGGTTTATTCCGTACGGGGCTCAAGGGGCTATTCCTATACAGGAAGGGCAAGAGCAACCACAGCAGTAAATGAAAAAGGGGAAAGCAGACAATGAGTCGTCGTCGCAAATTTCATTTGTATTTAACCATCGTGACGTTTTCTACCGGCTTTCTAGTGGCCACTTCCTTCGAAACGAACAAGCTTACGCGCAAAGAACGAATGCATGATCAGCTGTTCCAGCAGGAAACGCAACTGAATGACCGAATTCTGGCGGAGAAGGAGCAAAATCGGCATCTGGAAAATCAACTGCTCGATTTGCAGCGTCAGGTGGGAAAAGTGGAAGAGGCGATGGCGGAGCGCAAGTCGGAGGCTGCTGAAACACTCAGTCAACTGGGTGCAGCGCGGATGCTGGCTGGGGTAGTCGCTGTACAAGGGCCGGGTATCGTCATAACGATGCAGGATAGCCAGAATGCAGCGAACAGCGCTGACATCGCGAACTACATCGTGCATGAGCAGGATGTACGTCTGATCGTCAATGAACTGCGTGCAGCAGGTGCAGAGGCGATCAGCATTAACGGACAGCGGGTGGTGAGCAATTCCGAGATCCGTTGCATTGGACCCACGATCATCGTAAACGGCATCAAATCAGCAGCGCCGTTCGTAGTAACAGCGATCGGAAATCCCGACACACTAGATAGTGCTTTGAATTTGCCAGGAGGTGTTTTGCACTCCTTGCAAGATTTTGTTCAGATAAGCGTAGCCAAAAAAGAGCGGGTAGAGCTTCCAGCCTTTGTTGGTGACGCAAAAACGAAACACTCCTAAATAAAAGGATGCGTTTACCTATGTTACAAAAAAGCCGTAAAATCACATTTATTCTTGCCATTATTAGTGCTATCATAGGTGTGATGTTGACTGTGCAATTACGAAGCAGTCTTCATCCTGTTCATAAAGAGTCTCGCAGCATCGCGGAACTTCGGACCACGTTGCAAAAAGAACTGGAGAAACACAAAAACCTGCTTGCAGACATTTCAAAGTACAATCAGCTGTACTACCAATACGAAACCTCACTCAGTGAAGATGAAAGCATCTCCGTTATGAAAGAGGAGTTGGCACGGACTCGCCGAATGGCTGGTATGGTAGGGATGGAGGGAGAAGGCATCGTCATTGATGTTGTCGACGCCCATACGCCCGAAGAACCAGTTATCGATGAACATATGCCTGTGCCTGTTGTAGGCGACTATACGATTGACGATGAAGATTTGCGCTGGTTGGTAAATATCCTGTTTGCAAACGGAGCACAAGCTGTTTCTATTAATGGACATCGACTGATTTCTACCACGGCGATCCGCAATGTGGGAGACGTCATCCAAATCGATACCAGGACGATCAGGGCTCCGTATGAGATAAAAGCATTGGGGGAACCTGAAGTATTGTTGTCCGCATTGAAGCTGGAGGGTGTAGAGGAGAACTTTCAGCTGGCGAATAAGAAGGTGCTGGCCGAAAAACGGGACAAGCTGATGATTTCAGCGAATAACGAAACACGTGTCATTCAATTTATGAAACCTGTGAAAGAAAAAGGAGATTCGTAACCATGTGGCTCCCGCTTATCGGACTGATTGTCGGTCTTGTCGTCGGCTTCCTGCTGGATTGGCGTGTGCCCCAGGAGTATAGCAGCTATCTATCAATAGCCCTCTTGGCTGGATTGGATACGATCTTTGGGGGGATTCGTTCGTTTTTAGAACGTACTTTTAACGTTCGTATTTTCATGTCTGGATTCTTTTTCAACACACTTTTTGCAGCAGGCTTGGCCTTCATCGGGGGGTTCTTGGGGATCGATCTGTATTTGGCTGCGATCGTGGCTTTCGGGGTCCGCTTGTTTAACAATCTCGCTGTCATTAGGAGAATTGTTCTATCCAAATGGATCAATCAGCAAGAATAACGCGAAGCAAAATGGGAAGAAGGTCATTTTTTTACAAAAAATCAATAAGAAAAAAAGGGAATGGTTGTCCTGTGTGGAATAATTTATGCAGGTGTTCTCATCTTAGCAAGAAAAAAGACGTAGCAGGGGAGGTGTCACAGGTTTGGTAAGCAATGAATTCATCGTCAGCCTAGACATTGGAACATCCAAAGTACGCGTCATGATCGGCGAGATCAACAACGGTTCCATCAACATCATCGGCGTCGGACAATCACATTCAGAAGGCATCAAGAAGGGTGTGATTGTAGACATCGACCAAACCGTGCATGCCATCCGAGAAGCAGTTGATCATGCAGAGCGCATGGTTGGCGTTTCAATCGAAGAAGTGTATGTGGGGATCACTGGAAACCATATCGATCTGCATGAAACCCAAGGGGTTGTCGCTGTATCCAGCGAAGACCGTGAGATACGAGAAGAAGATATTCAACGCGTAATTCAGGCAGCGAAGGTCGTGGCTATTCCTCCAGACCGTGAAATCATCGAGGTAGTCCCGAAGGAGTACATCGTTGATGGACAAGGGAGCATCAAGGACCCGCGTGGGATGATTGGTGTCCGACTGGAAATGGAAGGGACCATTGTGACCGGGTTGAAAACGGTTGTACATAACATCGTTCGCTGTGCTCAACGAACCAATCTGCGTGTAGCTGGAATATTCTTGCAACCGCTTGCGGCTAGCACTGTTGCTCTATCCAAAGATGACAAAAACATGGGTGTCGTTCTTGTCGACATCGGTGCGGGTTCTACCACGATCGGTGTATTCGAGCAGGGTAAACTGGCAGCGACCACCGTGATCGGCATCGGTGGCGACCACATTACGAGCGATATTTCACTGGGACTGCGTACGCATACAGATGTTGCTGATCGTGTGAAAACCAAACACGGCTGTGCTCTAATTGACGAAGCATCCGAAGATGTGAAATTCAAGGTGAACCGAATTGGCAGCGAAGTCGAAAAACAATTTACGCAAGTGGATTTGGCCAATATTGTCGAGCCGCGCGCTGCGGAAATATTCCAATTAGTCGAGGATGCTGTATACAAATTGGGCTATCGCGACGAAATTGCTGGTGGCTATGTTCTTACGGGTGGTACCGTAGCTATGCCAGGCATGTTGGAATTGGCAAAAGAAGAATTGGACGCACCTGTTCGAATCGCGATTCCTGATTACATCGGAGTGCGAGATCCTGCCTACACCACCGGGGTAGGTTTGATTCAATATGCCTTGCAGTTGATGGAGCGCCGCAGCATTCGCGTCACCCCCTCATTCAAGGGTACTCAGAAGCAAAGCGTCTCGTCTTCCAAGCCAAAAGAAGGCGGCGGTTTGATGGAAAAAGTAAAAAACTGGTTTAGCGAATTTATTTAATGGAGTTCGCTTTGCCGAGGTTAACTACAATGACGAAGTTGGGGATCGATTCGTTCCATTGTGTTTAGTTGACAGGCTTCTGTAGCCACGAAGTTTTCTTATGTTGAATTGGGGAGGACTAGCAATATGCTGGAATTTGATATGGACTTGGAATCCTTTGCACGAATTAAAGTCATTGGTTGCGGGGGCGGAGGTAGCAACGCAGTAAACCGCATGATCGCAGGTGGAGTAAAGGGTGTGGAATTCATCACCCTGAACACCGATGCGCAAGCACTCCAGCTCTCTAGTGCAGATATCAAGCTGCAAATTGGGGAAAAGCTCACACGTGGACTTGGAGCAGGTGCGAATCCTGAGATCGGGAAAAAAGCGGCTGAAGAAAGCCGTGATTTGATTGAAAACGCCCTGCGTGGAGCTGACATGGTATTCGTAACTGCCGGTATGGGTGGAGGTACGGGTACAGGTGCAGCACCAGTTGTTGCAGAGATCGCCAAAGAAATGGGTGCTCTTACAGTTGGTGTAGTAACCCGTCCGTTCTCTTTTGAGGGTCGCAGACGTTCCCAGCACGGTGAGATCGGTATCGCTTCTCTGAAAGAAAAAGTAGACACACTGATCGTGATTCCTAACGACCGCCTTTTGGAAATCGTTGATAAGAATACACCAATGCTCGAAGCGTTCCGCGAAGTTGACAATGTACTGCGACAAGGGGTTCAAGGTATTTCCGACCTGATTGCGGTACCTGGACTGATCAACTTGGACTTCGCTGACGTGAAGACGATTATGACTGAGCGCGGTTCTGCTCTCATGGGAATCGGTGTAAGCAGCGGTGAAAATCGTGCGGCTGAAGCAGCTCGTCGTGCTATTTCCAGCCCACTGCTTGAGACTGCAATTGATGGTGCACGTGGTGTTCTCATGAACATCACAGGCGGTACCAACCTGAGCTTGTACGAGGTTAACGAAGCAGCAGATATCGTATCTTCTGCATCGGACCCAGATGTTAACATGATTTTCGGTGCGGTTATTAACGAGGATTTGAAAAATGAATTGGTCGTGACCGTGATTGCCACAGGCTTCGAGCATAGTCAACGCGCGACGGAAGCTCCTCGCCGTCAGCAACAGCCGATCAACACGCCTGGCAATCGTCCGACACCAGTTTCCAATACGAATAACAGCCGTGCGAAGGAAGAAGAGGAAGACAAGTCCTTCTTCTCCATGGGCAATCTGGATAATCTGGATATTCCAGCATTCCTGCGCAATCGCCGTCGCAACAAAAACTAAAGCGATAAACGACTGTCAAAAAGCCTTGTTCCCGTCAGTGGGGACAAGGCTTTTTTTCGTTGGTTGAAATGAAAAATGTTAGACAAAAAAACCAAAAAAACACCGTCAAGAATTGACAGACTTTACATACACATTGATATATACTGCTTTTACTGATAGAAGTCGTCCTACTATTTACCATTTTTGCTAGGACACATGCTTGCTGCCAAGTCGGTCAAAAGATGAGGGGGAGAGCAAGTGGTTGTGTATCTTGATATCATTCTACTCCTGAATGTGGCTATTGATACCTTGTTACTCTGGTTTACTGCTTATTTTCGCAAAGAGCGCATGGTGTGGTGGAGAATGATACTTGCCTCCTTGTTTGGCTCCGCGTATCTGGTCTTTTTCTTTTTTCCTGTGTTTTCTCCGATGTATCAATGGTGGGTCAAACTGCTCTTTTCCGTTATCATGCTGTGGATTGCTTTTGGGAACAGGAGGTTGTTGTCTTTTGCGCAAAACTTGATCATTTTTTACTTTGTTGCATTCGTATTTGGAGGGGGAGTGCTTGGGCTACAGTATTTTTTGGCGCCGCGCAATGAAATTGTGAATGGACTGGTTGTCACCCATAATGATGGGTTTGGCGTTGGTTTCAAGCCAACCTTGGGGATTGTCCTGATCGGATTTATCCTGATCTTTTTCCTCGGGAAAAAGAGCTACCGCGCGATCCAGGAACCGCGAAGAATCGAAACCTTTCTCGTCGATGTCGTCGTTACGTTGGCAGGGGAAAAAGTCATTTGCCGTGGACTTGTGGATACAGGAAACCAGCTTCACGAGCCGATTACACGCATACCCGTCATGATTATCGAGAATCGCATGTTCGCACATTTGCTTCCGCCGTCGCTTCTCCGACAAGCCGATGAAAACGGTGGAGTGTGGGAGAAGCTGGACGGATCTTGGGACCATTTGCCGCTGGAATGGCAGTCCCGGGTACGCTTGATTCCGTATCGCAGCGTTTCAAGGGGAATGGATTTTTTACTCGCAATCAAACCAGACCATGTCATGGTCGTACAAGACGGGGTTCGTTTTGAAACAGTACGGGTGCTAATCGGGCTTAACCCGATCCCATTGTCCGCTGACGGCAAGTATCAGGCCATCGTGCATCCAGCCATGATGGAAATCTATACAGAAGAAACAACCTTTATTCTCAAACAGGAGGGCTAATCATGTATGTAAAACTTCGCCTACAACTCCAATTGACCTGGTACCGAATCTTGCTATGGCTTGGTGTACGCGCCGAAGAAGTCTATTATATTGGCGGGAGTGAAGCATTGCCTCCACCGTTGACCAGGGACGAAGAGGAACTCTTGCTCGGACGACTGCCGTCTGGTGATCCGGCTGTCCGCGGTATGTTGATTGAACGCAATCTTCGTCTGGTCGTATACATCGCCCGCAAGTTTGAGAATACGGGGATTAACATTGAGGACTTGGTCAGCATTGGCACCATTGGCTTGATCAAGGCAGTGAACACATTTGATCCAGACAAGAACATCAAGCTGGCAACGTATGCTTCTCGTTGTATCGAAAACGAAATCCTCATGTATCTTCGACGGAATAATAAAATTCGTTCAGAGGTATCTTTTGATGAGCCGCTCAATATTGACTGGGATGGCAATGAGCTGTTGCTGTCAGATGTTTTAGGTACGGAGAATGACACGATCTATAAAAACATCGAGGACCAAGTGGATCGGAAGCTTCTGAAAAAGGCACTGGATAAGCTGTCTGACCGCGAGCGAATTATCATGGAGCTGCGCTTCGGCTTAGCCGGAGAAGAGGAAAAGACACAAAAGGATGTAGCAGATTTGTTGGGAATCTCACAGTCGTATATTTCGCGTTTGGAAAAGCGAATTATAAAACGGTTGCGAAAAGAATTCAACAAGATGGTCTAACGCATATTTTCCCAGTTGGGGGGGATACTGTTCCTAAACCGAAACAGATGGTGGTTTTTGCCACCTTCTTGGTCGGCTACGCGTCAGTTACGCGGCCTTTCAAGACAACCGGGTTAGGGACTTTTTTCTTGCTTCGAGGAGGGAAAGACGTGACGCGCAATAAGGTAGAGATATGCGGGGTAGATACCTCCAAGCTTCCGGTGTTGACAAACAAAGAGATGCGGGAATTGTTTGAGCGCCTGCAAAGTGGGGAGCTGGCTGCCCGCGAGAAGCTGGTCAACGGCAACTTGCGACTGGTGCTAAGCGTAATTCAACGGTTCAACAATCGCGGAGAGTTCGTGGATGACTTGTTTCAAGTGGGCTGCATCGGGTTGATGAAGGCGATCGACAACTTTGATCTCGGGCAAAACGTGAAGTTTTCCACGTATGCTGTACCGATGATCATCGGAGAAATTCGACGCTATTTACGGGACAACAATCCGATACGCGTTTCCCGCTCTTTGCGAGACATCGCGTACAAGGCCTTGCAGGTGCGTGACAATCTGACCAACAAACATTCGCGAGAGCCTACCATTATCGAGATTTCTCAGGAATTGAACGTAGCCAAAGAAGATGTCGTGTTTGCACTCGATGCGATCCAGGATCCGGTTTCATTGTTTGAACCGATTTATCAGGATGGCGGCGATCCGATTTACGTCATGGATCAGATTAGTGACGAGAAGAACAAAGATGTCACATGGGTAGAGGAAATTGCGCTCCGAGAGGGAATGCAGCGGCTAGGTGACCGAGAAAAAATGATATTATCCATGCGCTTTTACGAAGGAAAAACGCAGATGGAAGTAGCAGAGGAAATCGGCATTTCACAGGCGCAGGTCTCTCGATTAGAAAAAGCGGCCATTGCCCATATGCAAAAGCACGTGCAATCGTAATGAGAAACCACATAAGGTAACCCGGCGGTCTTGTACCGTTCGGGTTTTTTGTACGATCAAAAAGTAAGTTTTCTAATCGCCTTACTTTTTGGCAAACAAGCGGACATATTCCTCTTTGGACTCATATACTGAAAGTAACGGAGAAAAGTAGGTGAGGGACAATGGTAAAAATCTCTGACTTCCAGACCAAAGAAGTGGTAAATATTCTCGATGGGAAACGTCTTGGGCAAATTTCAGATTTGGAAATCGATCTGCGTCATGGGCGAGTGGAAGCCATTGTCGTACCAGGACCAGGCAAGTTTCTCGGCTTCTTTTCTGCCGGGAACGATTATGTCATTCCTTGGCGCAATATTGTGAAGATCGGGAAAGATGTGGTGCTTGTTCGGATGGAAGAAGCACTTAAAGTTGAAGTGAAAACTTCCGGTGGAGAAGAATACTAACGGGTAAAGGGAGAAAGGCATGGATAGCCTTTCTTTTCTTTTCGGCTATGGTATGATTAGCCATATGAGGTAGGTGACAACATGAGAGAACCATTTGTCAGGGTAGAGGATAAGTCAATCTTATCGTTAACAGAGTGGGAGCAACAATTTCCTGGATTAGTGGCGGGGTTTACCATTCGCGCAGGCGGGGAAAGTGAACAACCGTACGGGTCTTTTAATATGGGGCTGCATGTGGGTGATGAATCTGCGAACGTAGTAGCCAATAGACGCAAGCTGGCAGAACAAGTCGGGATGTCTTTTACGGCGTGGACATGCGCCGATCAAGTACACGGTAATCGGGTATGCCAGGTCACGGCTGGTGGTGCTGGAAAAGAAAGTCTGGAGGACGTTATATCTGCAACGGATGGTTTGTTTACCCTTGAAAAAGGGGTATTGCTGACCTCGTTTTATGCAGATTGTGTTCCACTCTATTTTCTGGATCCCCAATCAGGAGCAATCGGACTTGCGCACGCAGGCTGGAAGGGGACAGTGGGGCGTATTGCCGAGGAAATGGTGAAGGCAATGACGAAGCACTATCAGACAAATCCAGAGGACATACGCGTCGCGATTGGGCCATCCATTGGTGGCTGCTGCTATGAAGTCGACGAGCGAATCATGACGCAGGTACGCGATTGTGCAGCCCATTGGGAAAAAGCAGTCATCTCCTCCACAGGGGATCGGTATATGCTGGACCTTCGTCAGCTAAACACAGAGGTATTGCTCGAAGCAGGAATTTCTTCAGGGAATATTTTATCCACGGATTGGTGTACAAGCTGCAGAACAGACTTGTTTTTCTCTCATCGTAAGGAAGCAGGGATACAAGGGACTACCGGACGGATGGCTTCGTATATGGGCTGGAAGGAAAACGACTAGAAGAAAGGGAAGGGTTCGTTATGACCAAGGAACAAGAACTGTTAAAAGAACGACTGCAATCCATCGAAGCAAGAATTCAGGCTGCTTGCGATCGGGCGAACCGCAAACGTGAGGAAGTAAAAATTATTGCAGTAACCAAGTATGTCGATGCAGATGCCATTGGGGACTTGCTCGCTGTAGGCGTAGAGAATATCGGAGAAAATCGCTTGCAGGATGCCCTGCCCAAGCATCAGCTACACGGTGATAAAGGGATCTGGCATTTTATCGGGCACCTCCAGACGAACAAGGCAAAAGAAGTCGTAGGACGATTCCCGTACATTCATTCGCTGGACCGACTTTCTTTGGCAGAGGAACTGAATCGACGCGGTGAAGCGTTGGATCATGTCGTAAAATGCTTTTTGCAGATCAATATATCAGGCGAAGAGACAAAATTTGGGCTTAGTCCCAATGACGTATTGGCTTTTTTGCGCGAAACCAGTAATATGAAACATATAAGTATCGTCGGATTAATGACGATGGCGCCTGTTGTCGAAAATCATGAGGAAGCCAGACAGGTGTTCCGAGGCCTCTATGAGTGGAAGCAACGGATTAACGAAATGGCATTCCCGCACGCACAGGTGGAAGAGCTGTCTATGGGCATGTCTAGTGATTTTGAAGTGGCCATTGAAGAGGGAGCTACATATATTCGTCTGGGATCTGTATTGGTCAAGCCGGAGTAATGAAAAAACAAACCAGACCACTGAGTAAGAGAGGAGGAAGAGTATGGGTGTTATGAATAAATTGATGGGGTTTCTGGGGTTAGAAAACGAGGAATACATCGAAGAGACAACAACGGTTGAAGAGGAAAGAGAAGGGCAAGAATCCACGAACAAGCGCCAGCCGATGAGTCGAGCAAATAACGTGGTACCGTTTCAAGCACGGGAAAAGGAGGGAATCCGTTTGATTCTCTGTGAACCCCGTCATTACAGCGACGCACAGGATATCGCTGATAACCTGCGTCATCGGAGACCGGTTGTGGTCAACCTTCATCGTGTAGAAAAAGACCAAGCGAAAAGAATTATTGATTTTTTGAGTGGGACGGTCTACGCGCTGAACGGCGATATTCAAAAGGTCGGGGACACAATCTTCGTATGCACGCCTGACCATGTAGATATTCAGGGTACGATCTCCAGTGTATTGGAAGAGTAGCCAACTAAGACAAATGTAGAAGGGTGAGCCAATGAGTGTCGTTTTTAACATTTTAGACTTTGCTTTTATGGTTTATCAATTCATGATTATTGCTTACATCTTGATGTCATGGGTTCCTCAAATGAGGGATACGGGCATCGGACAGTTACTGGAAAGACTGGTTGAGCCTTACTTGGCACCGTTTCGCCGGTTTATCCCACCGCTCGGCTTTATCGATATCTCCCCTATTGTCGCATTGATTGCATTGCGTTTTGCCTATGCTGGACTGGATGCCATCCTGAGGCAAATCCTGTAGGCGAGTGAGACGATGAGCATATTTGACCATTTTTCAAAAGAAGAACGTCCCTTTGTTGAACGGGCGCTGGAAATGCTGACGCAA
Organism: Brevibacillus sp. NPDC003359; assembly: GCF_042878995.1. Lineage (NCBI taxonomy): Bacteria > Bacillati > Bacillota > Bacilli > Caryophanales > Paenibacillaceae > Brevibacillus > Brevibacillus sp. NPDC003359. The sequence continues at coordinate 1,696,604 of NZ_JBIAOR010000001.1, read as the reverse complement.
GTAGAGCGGAAGCAGGCCATGCGCCTTACTGATTTTGTAGACCCTAGGCAATTAATGATGTTTCAGAGCCTATCTTCACAGGTAAGAGATGTGAAGATTTCTCCTTATGGAGGCTACGAGGGTGCCGAGCGTGTTCGTATCATCATTCATCCGGAATACCTTCCTGCCGAGCCTGAGGATTATTGCCTTACCTTATTGGCAATCAAGGCTGATCAGCGCTTTCATGTGCTGGAGCATCGAGATGTAATGGGGGCGATGCTAGGTGCTGGAATGAAGCGGGAGAAATTCGGGGATATGCTGACAGATTCAGCTGGCAGCTACGCGATTGTAGCAGAGGAAGTTGCTGATTTTGTTTGTGCGCAGGTGACGCAAATTCATCGGACATCTGTCCAGTTCGAGCGGATAAAATGGGAGGCGTTTACACCGCCTGCACCCAATTTTGTAGAGAAAACGATCACTGTGCCATCACCGCGAATTGACGCGATCATTGGAGAAGTACATAATATGTCCCGCGCAAAAGCGCTGGTGCCAATCCGAGCGGGAAAAGTAAAAATCAACTGGAAAGTAATCGAAGACCCATCTTATCAACTCCAGATGGGGGACATGGTTTCACTTGCTGGCTACGGGCGGTTCAAGATTCTTGAGGTAGCAGGTCCAACACGCAGCGGAAGACTTCGCATGATTGTCGGACTGGTTACATAAGATGGACGAAGGCGCAAAAAATTGTAAAATACGGCAGGAAACACTGCTAATCCTGTCGAAATGATTGTAAACGAATTATCGGGAGAAGTGGGGGGTTCATGTGCCATTAACGCCGTTGGATATACATAATAAGGAATTCAGCACAGGCTTTCGTGGGTATAACATTGACGAAGTGAACGAATTTCTCGATCAGGTGATCAAAGATTTTGAGCTCTTGATAAAAGAGAAAAAAGAACAGGAAGAGCGCGTAGCCATTTTGAATGAGCGCGTAGATTACTATAAGAGCTTGGAAGAAAATTTGAGCAAGTCGATTCTGGTGGCGCAGGAGACAGCAGAGGACGTAAAGTCGAATGCACGCAAGGAAGCGCAGCTCATCTTAAAAGAAGCCGAGAAAAATGCAGACCGAATCGTCAATGAAGCGCTGGCGAAGTCCCGCAAAATTGCAATCGAAATCGAAGAACTAAAGAAACGCGCTTCTGTTTACCGCATGCGCTTCCGTACGCTTTTGGAGGCACAGCTGGAAATGTTGGAGAATGGCGATTGGGATAATATTGAACAGCCACAGGCAGATTCGGCTGTCACCGTTGAATAAATCATTGACGTTCGACCAATGATGGTACTATAATGAAAAACAACTTTTTCGAAATAGGCACTTATACAAATCATAGACGATGAACGGGAAGAGTATGTGAGTCAGCACTGCTTAGAGAGTCGGGAAATGGTGAAAACCCGGCCAGTTGCTTTCGCAGAAAATCACCCGGGAGTTCAAAATCCGAAAGCCTTAAACAGGTGAGTAAGTGAGCGCGTCATTCCCGTTACGAATGAGTGAAGTGGAACGAATCCGATTGCAGATTTTTGCCGTACGGGTTTGTTCAATCAGGGTGGTACCACGGGAGCTTTCTCTCGTCCCTTTTATGGGATGAGTGAAGGCTTTTATTTATTTAAGGAGTGAATCAGGCCATGGATTACAGCAAAACCTTAGCGCTACCAAAAACAGATTTCCCCATGCGCGGAAATTTGCCAAGCCGCGAGCCACAGATGCAAGCGGTATGGGAAGAGCAAAATATTTATCAACAAGTGTTAGATCGTACGAAAGACCGCCCGTCTTTTGTCTTGCATGATGGCCCTCCGTATGCGAATGGAGACATCCATATCGGTCACGCACTGAACAAAATCCTCAAGGACTTTATCGTTCGCTACAAATCCATGGCAGGCTTTTATGCGCCGTACATCCCAGGTTGGGATACACATGGTTTGCCGATTGAGCAAGCGATTATCAATGCACAAGGGCTGGATCGTCGCAGTATCGAAGTGAACGATTTCCGCCAGCGCTGTGAAGAGTATGCTTGGTCCTATATCGACAAGCAACGCGATCAATTCAAGCGTCTGGGTGTTCGCGGCGATTGGGAAAATCCTTATGTGACACTCCTGCCTGAGTATGAAGCCAACCAAATTCGCGTATTCGGCGAAATGGCGAAGAAGGGCTATATTTATAAAGGTCTGCGCTGCGTGTACTGGTCTCCGTCTTCTGAGACGGCTCTGGCTGACGCAGAAATCGAATACAAAGACAAGCGCTCTCCTTCTATTTACGTCAGCTTCCAGGTAGCAGATGGAAAAGGCAAGCTGGACACAGAAACAGGCGTAGTCATCTGGACAACGACTCCGTGGACATTGCCAGCAAACCTCGCAATCAGCTTGAACCCTGAACTCGAGTACAACGTAGTGAAGGTAGATGGCCGCAAATTCCTGGTCGCAAACGGTCTGATTGAAGCCGCGAGCAAAGAAATTGGCTGGGAAGGCGTAGAGATTCTCGCGACCTTTAAAGGTCAAGATCTGGAAGGCGTAGAGACGCAGCATCCGTTCTACGATCGCAAGTCTCCACTCATTCTGGGTGAGCATGTAACCCTGGATGCAGGTACTGGTTGCGTTCATACTGCTCCTGGACACGGGGAAGACGACTTCAGCGTGGGTCAAAAATACAATTTGGGTGTACTTTGCCCAGTCGATCACGAAGGTAAAATGACCAGCGAGGCACCAGGCTTTGAAGGTTTGTTCTATGAAGATGCGAACAAAGTGATAACGGAAAAGCTGAAAGAAAACGGAGCACTCCTGAAGCTCAATTTCTTCACGCACTCCTACCCGCATGACTGGCGTACGAAAAAACCGGTAATCTATCGCGCGACAGAGCAATGGTTCGCGTCTATCGACGGATTCCGTGAGCAAATGCTCGAAGCGATTAAAAATGTAAAATGGATTCCGCATTGGGGAGAAACTCGTCTGGCAAACATGATTGCGGATCGTGGCGACTGGTGCATTTCCCGTCAGCGTGTATGGGGTGTACCGATTCCAATCTTCTTTTGCAAATCGTGTAATGAAGCGATCATTAACGACACGACGATCAACCATGTCGCTGATCTGTTCCGCAAAGAAGGATCGAAAGTATGGTTCTCCCGTGAAGCGAATGAGCTGGTTCCGGAAGGGCTTTCTTGCACCAAATGCGATTGCAAGGATTTCCGCAAAGAAACGGACATTATGGACGTTTGGTTCGACTCCGGTTCCAGCCACCAGGCTGTTTTGCGCGAAAGAGGAATTGCTTGGCCGGCTGATATGTATCTGGAAGGCTCTGACCAGTATCGTGGCTGGTTCAACTCTTCTCTCTCGACGGGTGTGGCTGTGTATGGCACAGCTCCTTACAAATCCGTCCTGAGTCACGGCTTTGCATTGGATGGAGAAGGACGCAAAATGTCCAAATCCCTCGGTAACGTTATCGTGCCTCAACAAGTGATTGACAAGATGGGCGCAGATATCTTGCGTCTGTGGGTAGCTTCTGTTGATTACCAGGCAGATGTGCGCATTTCCGATGCGATTTTGAACCAAATCGCTGAAGTGTACCGCAAAATCCGCAATACGTTCCGCTTCCTGTTGGGTAACCTGGATGGATTTAATCCAGCAACAGACCGCGTAGCGTATGAAGAGCTGGGTGAGCTGGACCGTTACGTTCTGGCGAAAGCAGCAAAAGTCGCGAAGCGTACACACAAAGCGTACGATGAATATCAGTTCCATACCGTTTTCCATGCCGTTCACAACTTCTGCGTCATTGATTTGTCCGCGTTCTATCTGGACATCTGCAAGGATCGTCTGTATGTAGAAGCGCCAGATAGTTTGAAACGACGTGCTGCCCAAACGGTGATGTACGATTGCTTACTCAGTCTGGTGAAGCTGGTTGCTCCATTGTTGCCGCATACAGCAGATGAGGTGTGGGCGTTCATTCTAGGTGTGGAAGAGAAGAGTGTGCAGCTCACAGATATGCCAGAAGGCGACGAGCAACATCTCAGCTTTGCAGCAGAAGCAGAGAGCAAATGGGATGCGTTCCTGGCGATCCGAGACGAGGTTCTCAAAGCTATGGAAGAAGCGCGCCGCAACAAGGTGTTCGGTAACTCTGTTGATGCGAAGCTGGCTCTGTACCCACAAACGGAAGAAGTTGCGAAAACATTGGCAGCAATGGACGATCTGGCTGACCTGTTCATCGTGGCTCATGTGGATGTACACAGCGGGTCTGCTCCAGCAGAAGCAGTACAACTCGAAGGAATTGCTGCTGTGGTCTCTGCCGCAGACGGTGGAAAATGCGAGCGTTGCCGTGTAGTGAAACCTGATGTTGGCACTCGCGAGTCTCATGCGTCGCTCTGCGTACGTTGCGCAGATATCGTAGAACAACACTACGCACATGTAACAGAATAAGAAACAATCGATTAACCTGTCATTCCTATTGGGGATGGCAGGTTTTTTCTGTGAAAAACATCTCGACGTTTTTCATAAAAGTGGATATGCGCGCATGTATGCCAACAAAACGGTTATGACCGTTTTGTTGGTCATATTTCCTGCGGGACGAAGACATACTACCTGTTGAGGAAACCAAACAAAGGTGGTGTACAGCGTGGACCAAAAGATGGTGGCCAGCTTCCGGGAAAAGCTGCTGGAACAGAAAAAAGAACTGGAAGACCGCGTACAGGACCATTATGGCATGAGAGAACCAATGACAACCTCTTTGCAAGAGTTTGCCATGTACGATAATCATCCGGCAGATATCGGCAGTGAGATGTTTGAGCGGGAAAAAGATCTGGCCCTAGACAGTCTCGATCGTGAGTCATTAAAAGAGATTGATCAGGCTCTGATGCGCATGGAGGAAGGCACCTACGGCCTGTGTACGGTCTGTGGAGAGCAAATACCCGTGGAGCGACTGGAAGCACTGCCTCAGGCACAAACGTGCAAGGAGCATGCACCAGCGCCGTCAGTCAATGAGTCTCGTCCGATTGAAGAACAGTTTTTACAGCCACCGTTTGGACGTACGTCTTTGGATGAAAAAGAGGGACAGAACGGATTTGATGGTGAGGATGCTTGGCAAATTGTCGAGTCATGGGGCACATCGAGCACTCCCTTCTCGTACCAGGAACCCGACAAAACAGATTACGACGAAATGTATATCGAGAGCAATGAGCCGGATGGCTTTGTCGAAGCAGTGGAGGAAATCGGTTATACCGATATTGAAGGCTATCATGGACCGGACAGTGTGCATTTTATGAGAAGCGGGACGTATGAGGAGTACATGAGAAAAGGAGAAGGGAAAGGAAATTTTCTCTCCTATGACGATTATGAGGGAGAGCAGGCAGAACGAGAGGGAATGGATGACTACTCATGATCAGGTAGCCGACTCTGACCTGCAAATTGAGCGCGTAGAAACGTATCCGCTTTTTCACCGTCTATCGCAAGCTTACGGAGATGCGAATGGGTATAAGCGTTATCGAACCAGCTATCTCATTCGGATTATCACACGGTCTGGAATAGATGGCTGGGGAGAAATTATCGATTGGCTACCGACGCTCCATAAGGGATTTTGTGAGCGTATCATTCCATACTTGTTGGGTAAGCAGGTGGATAATAGAGTTGCCATTGTCGATGTCATCGGAAAGTGGCATCAGCGATTGGCTTCAGGTGTCAGTATGGCACTTACGGAAATTTTGGCGAAAGCGGCGGGGCTATCTGTGTGTCAACTATGGGGAGGTCAGATTCATGCTGGCATCCCGGTATATGCCTCCCTCCAATCCTACCGTGAAACAGAAGACTGGATGCAACAGTCATGGAAGCAAGTCAGCCAGCAAGTCGACGACGGATTCAAGATGGTTAAAGTGAAGATTGGCGGTCGGTCTGTCCAAGAGGATCAGAAGCACATCGAAAAACTGATGAATATGCTCCCCGAAGAAGTTCAAGTAGCGGTAGATGCCAATCAGAGCTACGACTGTGCGACTGCACGGAAGTGGGAGGCGCTTTTTTCCCGTTATGGCAATTGGCTTTGGTTGGAGGAGCCGATGCCCATGGATCGTACAAACGAGTATGTCAAGCTTCGTTCGTCATTATCCATCCCGCTTGCTGGCGGAGAAAACCTGATCCGCTGCGCACAGTTTTTGCCCTTGTATGAGGGAGGCGCCATCGATATTGCACAGCCGGACCTGATGCATACGGGAGGTATTGATGATTATCGAACACATCTGCAAATGGCTCGTCAGTTTGGTTATCGCGTGTCTCCGCATTCCTTTGATGGCTCGCTGGCACGATTGTATACGTTTTTTGCACAAGCTTGCTTGCTAGCATGGACCAAGATGGATAGCAATCCGATTGAGCCTGTCGAATGGGACGTCATGGAGAATCCCTTTACACAATTGTTTCCGCTGCGACCCATAAATGGCGAAGTGACGCTTCCTGCTGGTGTCGGAATTGGCGTCGAGCCTGACTGGGAGATTATTAACGCGATGCGCTGGGACGGTAGCGCTTATGCGTAAGACAAGGAGTTTCGTATGGCACAAAATGCGAAAAACCTGATTGGGCTTGTCGGGGTTCCATTAGTTATGGTACTGGGCAACTCGATGCTGATCCCTGTACTGCCTACAATGAAAACGGAAATGAAGCTCACCGCCTTACAGACGAGCTTGTTGATCACCGCTTTTTCGATTGCAGCAGGTATTGTGATCCCTTTTGCCGGTTATTTGTCAGATCGATTTGGGAGAAAAATTGTCATTATCTTTTCCCTTGCCGTGTACGGTCTGGGTGGTTTGGTCGCAGGGCTTTCAGCGCTGTGGTTGGATCAACCCTATATGGCCATAATGGGAGGGCGTGTCTTGCAGGGAATGGGGGCCGCCGGGACAGCCCCCATCGCGATGGCATTGGTAGGGGATCTGTTCGATGGCGCTTCGGAGAGTAGGGCATTGGGGCTCTTGGAGACATCAAATGGAATGGGAAAAGTATTAAGTCCGATTATTGGCTCCTTACTTGCTCTCCTATCTTGGTACATGGTCTTTTTAGCTTTTCCGATTATTTGCGGAGTCGTCCTCCTGATGTTTTTATTTCTGACCAAAGAAAAGAAACAGGATAGGAAGCCGCTCCCCGTCAAGCAGTACATGCATTCGATCGCGCAAGTGTTTAAGCAGCATGGAAAATGGCTTGTCCCCGCGTTTTTTATTGGGAGCATCTGCCTATTCACGTTGTTTGGCGTACTTTTTTACCTGTCTGATTTATTGGAAGAAAAATACAAGATTGATGGTGTCATCAAAGGCTTTTTTTTGGCGATTCCCTTGCTCGTAATGAGTATTGCGGCATATTTGACTGGAATCATCATCCAAAAGAAGCTGAAGCTGATGCGGCTGTTTGTGATTATTGGCATGTTCTTGCTGGCTACGTCTTATATATTGGCCAGCTTTGTCAAAGGGGCTTATGTCCTGATTGGCATTTTGGTCATCGGCAGCGTGGGGACGGGGATGATTTTACCTTGCTTGAACTCGATGATCGTTGGGGCTGTACAAAAAACAGAGCGGGGCATGATTACTTCTTTGTATAGCGGTGTCCGTTTTATCGGTGTTGCGATCGGCCCGCCTATTTTTACCTGGTTGCTCGGTATTTCGCGAACGGTCATGTTTATGTCCATCGCAGGTTTATCACTCGTTTTCGCTGTGGTTGCGATCTTTTTCTTGAAGCCCAAGCAGGTCGAGCAGCAAGGACAGGGGGCAAAAGACAACGAGACGCAAGCGTGGCGGCAAATATCTGAGGTACTGGGAATTGAACCAGAGACGGTACATGAGGTACAACGTGAGAGAGCCATCGAAAAGTATGGCTTTGATCCAAATGAGCTGGTCAAGCGTGTGTTGTCGGGGAAAAAGGAAAAGGAAAAACAATAAACAGGCTGTCTCTGTCGGGTATTCTCACCGGTGGCAATGTCGGGGAGCGACAGGGACGAGCCTGTTTATGATGGTTAGAACTCAGCGAAAGGATGACGTAAAGCTCGTTCGAGTGTGAGCGGATACACATCATCTTGCAGAATGCGGCTAAACTCTTGATTGCCTTTTACATCTCGGGGGATATCCCCAAACACAATGGTTGCAAGCACGTCAGAGCCGCTTGGCTGGTTTGTATAGTGTGCTACCTTTGCGATATAGATGTCTTTTCGCATCGAGTCGTCGATAGTGTACTGTCCGATGCGCTCAATTCCTTCCAGTATGGCGCCGGTTTCTTCATAGACTTCACGAACTGCTGCTGCCAGACTGTTTTCACCCGCTTCTACTTTTCCCCCTGGTAGCTCCACACCGCGTGTGCGATGGCGCGTAAATAACAGCTTCCCTTGATAAAAAGCGAAGATCAGCACGTGACCTGCTTCATGGTTCCGATACTCTTCGGGGGAAAATGTTAGCTTGACAGGTAAGCCGAAATCGTCGAAAAAAGCGTACATGCAAAGCGCTCCTTCTCTCTACAGGCTCATTGATCGGTTGTTTTGAATTTGCAAGGAAATATGCTTGACCGCCTTCATCGCTTGACCAACTGCCAGAGACAGACTAGCATAAGCGGCTCCGTTGCTCACGTCTCCGACTGCGTATATCCATGGAGAGTGGACTCGTTGATTCGAATCCGTTTGCAAATAGTCATCGCCAAATGTGTCCAAGCCTTCGAGACCAGCTGTATTTCCATGAACACCAATTCGTGGCAGGATCCAATCCACTGCGATCGTCTGTGGATTGCCAGCGCGCGTGGAGGTGAGTGTCAGAATAGTCCGTGCCTCCTCCTCCTGATAATCACTTACTTGCGTTTCCCACAGGACATGGATGTTGGGTAGGCCTGTGATTTTCTTTTGCCATTCGGGACGAGCACGCCACCCACTGCTCCGAACCAACAGATAGACTTGTCGGGCATGGAAGCTCAAATTTGCTGCACTCTCTAATGCACGATCTCCTCCGCCAATAACAGCAATATCTTGCCCTGCGATTGTGTGTGCCTGGGTGGTTGTAGAGAACCAAGGCGTCAGGACGTTCGGACAATCAGAAAGGGCGGGTATTTCATTCCAGCCAACTCCTGTGGCGATGAGTAAATAGTCGACACGATAGACGGATTTCGAAGTGATCACCTGATTTGTTACCCGATCAATGGAAAGAATGGCTTCGTTCAATCGTATGTTTTGCTGCTGGATGAAAGGATGTGCGCGCAGTTCCTTTACAATGGCAGCTCCCTGGTCATATACAAGGGGCGGAAAGTCGGTAATCTCGTTGTAAATGTGATGCAGTTGTCCGCCGAGTCGATCCGTTTTTTCGATAAGAAGATAAGAAAGACCTAATCGTTGGCACCATATTGCGGCGGACAACCCTGCGATGCCGCCACCTGCGATCAGCACCTGTATGTGTTCCACTCTCAAGTCCCTCCGATTCCCTCATTCATCTATCTGATTTTCCTCAGTTTTAGACTACCTGTTTCGATTCGCAAGTGCAAGAACTCTCATGGAAAACAGATCGCGATGAATCGGCAGGATTCTACATTTTTCCGACATATTGTGGTAAAATGGGACATGGTTTTCCAGAATATATCGAAAAATCAATCACCCTAAGCACTGTGGACCCTGCGATTCTAAAAAGGAGTGAACCAAACGTGCAAGCCAAGAATGACAAGCCTCAAGCTCCTGCAAAACAGCCGCGTAAACGGATTAAGCGTGGTAAGAGAAGCAAGCGGATGTATCTGCTCTTGGCGGGTTGCTTATTCCTCTGTTTGTTAGCGATAGGAGCAGGCTTCGCCCTTAACAAATTAAACCAGACACTGGACGTAGTTACGGTAGACCCGTACAAACTACCGGATCAACCTGTTGTAGAAAAGCCGTACGAACAAAAGAAATCAATCGGCTTTGTCATCGTCGGGGTGGATACGCGCAAAAACATCGGCATGTTGAACACGGATGTCTTGGTCGTAGCGGTCGCCAATCCGGTTACGCAAAAGCTGAGCATGGTATCCTTGCCCCGTGATACACGCGTGCAAATCCCAGGATATCCAGGCTATCACAAGGTCAATGAAGTATTTGCATTAGGGGAAAATAACAGGAAAGATGCAGAAATGAAAGGGAAGCCTGTTACAGAGAATGGCATGACGATGCTCAAAAAAACATTGAATCACATGCTGGGGATCTCTGTCGAGCATTACGTGCAGCTTGATTTTGAAGGCTTCACAGCGGTCATTGACAAGCTGGGTGGCATTACGGTTGACGTAGATCGCGATCTCGTATACGAATTGCCGAAGCAGGGTGTCTACCGCAATTTGAAAAAAGGGAAACAAGTATTGAACGGAGAGCAGGCTCTTGGCTTCGTTCGTCATCGCATCGACAGACGCGGAGACGCTTACAACTCGAGCGACTTCGATCGCAATCGCAGACAGCAGCAGGTGATTCGTGCCGTAGCAGAAAAGAGCATGTCCATGGATGGATTATCGAGTTTGACAGCTGTGCTGGATACCGTTGGTCAGCATATCAAAACCGATCTCTCGAAAGACCAAATCAAAGGATTGGCACTCGATTTCGCCAGCTTTTCGTCAAGCAACATGATTACTTTGGATAATGGGGCGATCTGGAGCTCTCCGTATTCCTTGTGGCCGAGGGAGAACATGCAAGCCGTACGAACTGCCTTGCTAAAAGAAGTGGGCGTAACAGAATCGAGTGATCAGCTCAGCGATGCCGCTGTAGCGGAAGTAGCCAAGGTCGAAATGAGAACGGAGAAGAGGTCGCCAGCTCCGAACCCGAAGCCCACGACAGGACCAAAAGAGCAGCCAAAAACACAAAAACCAGCAACACCACCACCCAATCCTGCTACAGAACCAACACAGGAGCCTGTAACGTCAGATGGCAATAGCGAACCCAATTCTGAACCGACCGATAGTAACATGCCACCACCAGATATTTTGGCCCCGCCTGCACCGGTGACAGATAGCGCTGACATCGGGCAAACTGGATGATCTTGAGCACACCCCCCAGGCAAACGTACATATTCTATCGTACAAAGACAGTCTTGCCTGTGCAGGGAAGGGAGTGCGGAGATTATGAAAAACTTGCAAGAGACCATGAAGCAATTGCAAAAAGCATCCGAAAGTTTGTCCAAGCTGGGCTTTGACCCAGATCATCCGTGGAAAGCATTGAGCCAGATGGGGCAGGTGCTGGATACAAGCTTTTGGGAGAATATCGCGACGCTCAATAAACAAACAGCCCAAAAGACGGCCGCAACAGCGGCGCCAAATGTACCACCCGTGAAAAAAGGGAAAAAAAAGCCGAAGGAAAGACCGATGCGTTTCGAGCAGGTAGACGATCCGCATTTTTCTCCGGCCACGGATATCTTCCAATCAGAGCAGATGGTCATTGTCTCCTGTGAACTGCCGGGCTTCGAGCGTGATAGCTTGGAGATTACCCTCTCCGACCAACGTTGGTTGGAGGTCAAAGGGAGCATCAAAGAAAGTGAGCACCGGGGGCTTCGTTCACAAGGGGAGAGAAGCTACGGCCCCTTTTCTCGCAAGCTGGCTCTACCGGTTCCCGTCAGTTCAAAAGGGATGAAGGCCCAGTATCAGGATGGTTTGTTAGAAATCTATTTGTTGCGTGACGGAGCTGCGAACGAACGAAAAACAACGTTTAAAGCGAGTTTGTAAAAGGAGGGGGCCCTGTGCCTCCTTTTTTGAATCTTTTTTAGACCAAATAAAAACAGTGTCAATGATAAGACATTAACACTGCAGGAATTAGATGTTCCCAAACATCGGTTGATCGACGACATTGGGGTCCAATGTATTGGTAGCGTTGACACCGTTGAGCGTATTAACGATGTTACCTGTGTTGCCGCCTCCTGAACCGGAGAATGTCTTGGCAGCAGTTTTGGGAGATATGTTAAGCGTGTCACCGAAGTTTACTGTACCCGAATTACTATTGATATTGACAGCTCCAATGACAGAAGGCACAGCCTATCCCCTCCCTCCATTGTTTGGCTCTTCTTGGAAAATGTGACGAATATTGACGACACGCGTTTCAAGTGTAATAGACTCGTTGGAACCAATATGGACGACGGACGCACCTGCTAAGAAAGGGACTTTCACTTTTCGGACGAAAATGTGCGGACAGTCGTGAAACGTATCGATGCAAAGCGGTTCTGAGTGACTAGGGGGAGTCAAAGGAACCGAAAAGACAGAGAAATCCTCGAACATAAATTCATTTTCATAAAAGATGGCGTGTTCGCGTTGAACGGCTAAAATGTTTGCGACAGCATCAATCTGCCGGGAATCACCTATTTGCAGAACAGATGAGGTATCGACCGAGATGACATCCAGCTTATGGACATGACTGGTTCTTCGGTACATGGTGACAACCCTCCTTATGAAGCAGGCAGTGCAGTATCAATAGGGATCGTAGCACCTACAATCATTTTTTCGGGTGGGGTTTCATAAATCGCTCTGAGGTCTACCGTCTGTGTGTCGCCAATAAACAAGGCAGCGGCAGAAGAAAGAGCAGCGACGGAGACCTTCTTTACACAAATGGCTTCGTTTATCACTTGATACCTCATCATGGTTCGTTCACCTCACGAGGTAAATTTTTCACGAACGTTTCGCAGGTCTTGTTGATATCCCGTTTGACTTTTTGGGCTGTTTTTTGTACGAAAACATCGAGCTGCTCTGGTTCCAGTTCATCCGTAGGCAGCTCACCGAGATAATACTTAATCCGCTGATCAATCTGCTTTTTAATGTCATCGAGGATAAAGGCCCGATAATTGTCATCGAGTGGATAGTTGCACTCAGTTTCGATTTTTTCAAGAACGCGGTAGGCATCTGTCTCCAAGTACTGATAAATTTCCTTCTGGACACGGTCAAAAAGTGGAGCATTGCTTTGGTGCGGATTAGGGATGTCCATCGATTGATTGATGGAAAAATCACCGATTCCAGCATCATTTCCTTTCGGGTTTAAGCCGATATTGAGTGTCCCTTCCAGTCGTTCAACCTTTAAGAGATCGAATTTGTACTCGTTCTTGATCACGGAAGGAATCTGTTTTTCCTTGAGATCATTTACATCTTGCTGCAGCTGTTCGAGCATTTGCTGCATCTTCTCGATCTCTTTGTTTTGTAGTTGTATATAGTCATGTAACTGTTGAAAATACTGCATCATTTCAGGGTCCATGTACATGACGACCATCCTTCTTCATCTAACTTACAGCGAATTAGCTGAGCCGTGAAAACAGACCAGGGCGTAAGGGAGAGGGCTGAACCAACGGAATGAGGGGCACGAATTCTTCCGAAGCGGTTGTGGGCTGTCGCCCCACCTGTGGAGCTGGCTCCGTGTATCCGCCGGTGTTGTACAGCTTGGATACGGGCTTGATAATCCCTGCGCTCCCTATTTGGCACACCGAAGAGTTACTGATACCTTCGATCTTGAGCGAATTGATTACGATGTGTTGCGTAACAAAAAAGTTCATGCGAGATCGCGTCCCTTTGCCCTGTAATCGTTCGTTTCTTCTACAAAAAGAGGTATGTCATTATCGGATTGTTCATTGACGTAGACGACGCTACGTGGAATTTTAAAGGACAGATTGGTGCCAGAATTGAATGAACCTCCACCCGCGAAGGTTTTGGCATAAGTGGTAGGTGCTATTTTACGGACGTCTCCGACATTGAAAACGCCGCCCACGTTGTTTACATTGATGACTCCAACGAATGCTGGCATGTTCGGCACATCCTTTTGGGAGAGATCCTCTCTGTATTGTATGTCGTAGGCCATTGGGTGTTCATACCTGTTTTTGCGACCGAACCAATGTGAGCAGCATACGATGTATGGATAGGCGCGAGTTTTAGGAAAAGGAGAAAAAGTTCTATGAATATGAAGGTGACGAACAAAAAAATAGACGTCGGTGATTTCAGCTTTGGTGGAGTGTCGCAGTCGTCGATTGTGCTGATCGGTGACACCGATGTCCTGTCCTGCTACTCTATTTTTGATACGCCGCCACATACCGTGATTTATTCACCCCAGGTTCCTATTCAGCCGTTAGATCTTGGTTTGCGAAGAGGGTAGTGGTGTTTATTACGTGTTCGTGTATTTGGTCTGATAGTGGCTGAGAGCCAGTAACGGCCAAATCCAACGATAGCTGTGATAAGCAAAGTAAGTGCCGCCAGGACGTCCCCCGCCAGTCGGATAGCGAGTCGTCCAATCATTTGTTTGATTGTGAGTGATCAAATAATGAATCCCTCGTTGAAGTTCTGCGGTCGGCTTTGATGACACAGCTATGAGTGCATCGATTGCCCAGGCCGTTTGCGAGGGAGTGCTTGCTCCGAGGGGGACGTACGTTTTTTTCTGGTCACTCTGGCAAGATTCGCCCCAGCCACCGTCGGGATTTTGGTTGGCAACCAGCCACGCAACCGCTTTTTCGATGGCGGGATCGGTAGGGGAAAAGCCAACCGCCATCAGTCCGGTAATCGCAGCCCATGTGCCGTATAGGTAAGCAATTCCCCAGCGTCCATACCAAGAGCCGTTTGCTTCTTGATGTTTAAGAAGCCAGCGGACTCCTTTTTCTACATGGGGGTCAGTCAATGTACGTCCGGCATAATTTCCGAGGAACTCTAATGTCCTCCCTGTCAAATCGGCAGAGGACGGATCTGTACTGACGGTATCGGCTCCTTCGATCGGCAGAAGGCGAATGAAATCAGCATCTGTGTTTCGTTCAAAAGCAGGCCAGCCCCCGTCATCGTTTTGCATGGACAATAGCCACTCGTGACCTCGATTCCAAGCGGCTGCTACTGTTATATCCGTACGAGCGAGCAGGCGCAGAGAGCGCAGAGCAGCCGTCGTATCATCAATATCCGGGTTCATGGTGTTGTAGTCTGAAAAGCCCCAACCGCCAGGCTTTCCTTTTGGATTGCGGATTTTCCAGTCACCGTACGTATGCTGCTGCTTTTGGAGAAGGTAGCGGTTTGCTTTTTGAATCGCGGGATGTGCGGAAGAAAGTCCGCTTTTTTGCAGAGAAGAAGCCAAGAGTGCAGTGTCCCAGACGGCTGAGGTAGCTAGCTGCAAGTGTGCGCCGTTTTCATAATCGAAGACACTATTCGTAAGCCCCTGCATCGCTTTTTGGATGAGAGGGTCTTTTGGAGAATAACCGCGAGCGAGCAGCGCAACTATCATGAAAAAGGTGGAGGTCGAATAATTGTACAGGGTACCGTCCGGTTCGATTCGCGCCAGGATGTATTGTTCTAGCCGCCTTAGGGCGAGCTTGTGTAACTGTCCAGGTAAAAAGGGGAGACGCTGCAAGGAATCGTGGATAGTGGCGAGGAACGATTGCCCCTCCTTGAGGAAATTCTCTAGGAATCGATGCGGATAAAGACCGCGAGAGATCGGTGTATCTGCGTATAGATCGGACAAGTCTGGTGCATTATCAGGCTTTTTTACATATTTGCGATCAGCCACAATCATCATGGGAGCAAGATGGACACGTGCGTATCCGACAAAATCGTAAAAGCTGAGAGGGAAGCTCGGGGGCAATAGAGCAATCTCGACGGGAACCAGAAAATGCGAGGGCCACTGATATTGGCCTGTCACGGCTGTAGCAAATTTAGTCAGCATGTTCGCTTGTGTCAGCCCACCCTTTTCCAAAATAAACGAACGAGCCAGAGCCATTCTCGGTTCGTTCTTTGCGTATTTGCCTGATAACAGTAGCGCGTAATACGAATCAATCGTAGTAGACAGATTGCCTTCGTGCTCGTCAGGATACAGCTTCCAGGCACCATTATCGTGTTGGAGAGACGTGATGTGGGCAGTGAGCTTCTCCATCAAACGCTCATCATGAATGCCAAGGGTGCGCAATAGGATGATCATGTGAGAATCTGTCATCGGTGAGCTTTCCAAACAAAAGCGCCAAGTGCCATCCTCTTGTTGGCGCTGCAACAAAAAGGCTTGAATACGGCTGATTTCTTGCTGGACTTCGCGCAACTCATTCACCTCCCGATAAAATACGGCGCATAAGGAAGAGAGGGGGAAGAGCATCAATGGGTTTGCCGTGGTACCAATACGCATCTCGTTTGCCGCTGGCCATGCATCTCCAAAAGGCTCGCACGGCATCATCAACACCACTGAAGGACCAAGATCGGAGGACTGTAGAGCAAATCAGGCAGGAGGCGCTCGCCCACAACCGTGACAACATAGATAGAACGCGCGCCTATTTATCGTTTTATCAAAAGCATCCACAAATTCATTGGGCGTTATTGGCACATCTCGTATCGCGCAATGCAGGATGGAATATGACCGATTTGCAGGGAGAATTATTGCCTCGCTTGCTTCGGACAAAAGAACAGCAGGATTATTTCTCTTTTTTGGAGAGGGGAAATTGGCTGATTTTTCACGATGCGTACCCTCAATTGTTACTGTATGAGGAAAGTGTCAGGCGACAGACCAACCTTTTTTATTTACTGCCTCATCTGGGCGTCTCTACTTTCATGCAGGCGATCTGGAATCATTTCTGGAAAACCGACGACAAACAGCTGCTCGCCATCGGATTGATCATCAATGAACAAAACTACTTGGAAGATCAGATCATGAAAGACTCGGCCTATCAAAATTCAGTGGTCCGCACAATCCCGTTTGCCCTACAGGAGCTTTTGAATCTGAATCTGATCTTGCTTCCTTATAAAGGGGCGGGCTCTTTACAGCTCACGGGTGAGCGGGTGTTTCATTTTGCCTCATTGCCAGAGAGAATCAGCTTGGGAAAAAGGCTGTACAGTCTGCTGTTCGGGGGTACGAATAGGCAGGAGGTATCGTACGCTTGGGCATTGCAACAGCCACACACAGGTTCGCGAAAAGATTATTGGCCCCATCTTTTTCACGATGTGAATGATATAGCGCCTGGCAAGCCTTATCAGGTAAAACTAATGAACTGTCAGCTGCGATCAGGGGCAAAGCGGCTGTTTTCCCCAACGCTGCGTCAAGTGTGGAAGCCTATCCACCATGAGCTGCCAAAGGAGTTGGATTGGTATAAAAACAAGAGCGTCGAATGGCGCGTGCTGAATCAAGCGGAGGAGACAGCTAATGCTGCCGAGATGAGTGAGGCATATTGTCAGGCGTTGTCAAAAATCGAATGGGCCGTCGTAGCCAGAACGAGAATACTGGGCTAACTTGTAGTAAAATAGAGAGGAATCCAGAACGTTAGCCCGATTCTTGACAGGTTAGTGGTCTTTATTAATTCGATGAAAATGATCATGGCAGAAGATGATAGGTACATTTGCTTAGAGCGTTTTTAGAAGGAGCGATAACCATTTGAAGATATTAATTATTGCGGAGAAACCTGACATGGGACGAAATATTGCCGCCGCAATAGATCCTAAAGCTAAAAATCACCGCACCTATTTAGAAGGTGAAAAATACATCATTACGTGGGCAATTGGGCACTTAATTGAACTAGCGGAACCGGAAGCGTACGACCAAAAATATAAAAAGTGGAACATAAATGATCTTCCCATCATTCCCGATCCATTTAAGCTAGTACCCAATCGGAAAACAATCGATCAGCTAAAAATTATCGGGCAGTTGGCCAAACGAAGCAATCTGCTGATTAATGCATGCGATGCCGGGCGGGAAGGTCAACACATATTTTCACTCATTCAGCGACATCTAAAATTGAGTCACCCCGTTAAAAGACTGTGGATCTCGGACTTGACCTCTGAAACGATCAGGAAAGGATTTGCGGAGATGAAAGATGCCGCAGCCTATGAAAACTTAACGAGGGCAGCAAAAGCTCGTAGTGAAGCAGATTGGCTAATAGGGATGAATGGTTCACGTGCATTTACGACCAAACATAACGTGCTCCTTTCTGTCGGACGAGTACAGACACCTGTCCTTGCACTCATTTATGATCGACAGAAACAGATAGAGGCTTTCTCATCGGTTACGTTTTTTCAAGTGGAAGGTCATTTTTCGCAGGGTGAGAGGACGTACAAGGGTATTTGGCAAGGGGATCGCTTAACCGATTCATCTAAAGCAGAAATGTTGGCTCGTAAAGTGAAAGGCAAACAAGGGCGGATAGCATCCTACGAAGTAAAGGATACCAAGGAGTATCCATTCAAGTTGTATGACCTGACATTGCTGCAACGTGAGGCCAATGGAAAGTACGGTTTTTCCGCCAAGAAAACCTTGGACTTAGCACAGGCACTCTATGAAAAACATAAGGTGATTTCTTATCCGCGGACGAATTCCAACTATGTGACAGAGCAAAATATTCCCGAAATGCACAGTACCTTATCGTCCTTGCAAGGCACTGGATATGACGATTTGGTAAAGGGTGCGAACCGTAGTTTGGTTCATAAAGGCAACAAGTTTATATGTAATCCAGCAAAAGTAGACGACCACCATGCTATCCTGCCGACAAATCGCAAGGCTTCCGGGCTTACGCCAGATGAGCAAAAGCTATACGATTTGATCGTGCGCCGTTTTCTTTCACAGTTCTATCCACCAGCTGAGTATAAGATGCATACGGTCATAACCGATGTGGAAAAAGAAATGTTTAAAACGTCGGTGAAAGAACGTAAAAGTCTCGGTTGGAAGATTATTTATGCCGATCAGCAGAAGGATAAGCCCAAGAATGTAAAAGGTGCGGCCAAAGAAGAAGAGGATAAAGAAGAGATTGAAGTTAACGAGCCTTTTATCATTCTACCTGATGCCAGCGTAGTATGCTCGGATGCTATGGCAAAGGAGAAAGAAACACAGCCGCCCAAGCATTATACGGAAGGAACACTTCTAAAGGCTATGGAAAGCGCAGGCAAGCAAATCGAGGACGGGGAACTGCGTGATGCGATGAAAGAATCTGGTCTGGGAACTCCGGCAACGCGTGCCGCTACCATCGAACGACTGAAAAAAGTCGGTTACGTTGAAATGCAGGGGAAAAAAATTCAACTTGCGCTAAAAGGCCGTACCGCTATCGAATTGATTAGAGGAGCAGGTGTCGAACTATTAACCTCTCCTGAAATGACGGGACATTGGGAGCGCCGCTTGAATGAGATCTCCCGAGGGTCCGCCTCTGACAGGCAGTTTATGGAGAATGTAAAGAAATTCGCTACGATGATCGTAGAAAAGGTTCGCGTACAATCTCGTGCTGAGAAGACCTTGTTTGAGAGTGAGGGTACCACTCAGAAAGGATCTTCGAAAACAAAAGGACGAGCTGGCGGGCGAAGTACAGGCAGAACAGGTGGCAGGAATGCCACAACAAAGATTTCAACTCGAACGGTAGCAAAGACCACTGGTACAGTGTCGAGTATCATCACCAAATGCCCACGACCGGGTTGCGGAGGCTCTATTTTCATGGGACGCAAAGGTTACGGTTGTTCGAATTACAACGTGGGCTGTAAATTCGTCATATGGAAAGAGAATTATGGACGTATGCTGACGGATACACAGATTAAAGCACTCATTGAAAAAGGCAAAACGGGTAAAATGAAGCTTGAACGTCAGGATGGGACACAATTTCAAGCAAAACTTCTTTTGAAAAGCGTAGAATCGGGCGAACTTACTTTCGAGTAGTAATGTTCCCGCGCACTACGAAAAATAAAGGTGAGCAAATAAAATAATAATTAATTGAAACTTACTTGCGTAACCATCGTAAATACATGTATAACGGCGGAAATATAGGCCGAACTACCTGTTACGTACTCAAGGAGGTATAATCCATGTCCATTTTTAAAAGACTTCGTGATTTGACCATGTCCAATTTGTACTCTTTGATTGAGAAAGCAGAAGATCCAATCAAAATGACAGATCAGTATTTGCGTGATATGCAAGAAGACTTGAATGAAGCAGAGAAGGCGGTTGCCGCCCAAATTGCTTTGGAAAAGAAATTCAAGGTGCTGTATGAAGAACAGGAAGCCTTGGTGAAAAAACGTGAAGAACAAGCTCACATCGCAGCACAAGCGCAGAACATTGATCTGGCTCGACGAGCTCTGGAAGAAAAGAAAGCCGCCGAGCAAAAAATGAACGAATACAAGGACAGCTACGAGAAAAACAAGCTGGCAGCCGACGGATTGCGCGAGAAGCTGGCTGAAATGAAAAAACAGATTACCGAGCTGAAAAACAAGCGTGAAACATTAGTGGCCCGCGTCAATGCAGCCAAAGCGCAAAAGACGATCAACCAGGCGATGGGTGGCTTCGACACGAACTCGGCCATGTCTGGATTGAAACGCATGGAAGAAAAAGCACTGCAAATGGAAGCAGAAGCAGAAGCCAGCGGCGAGATTTACAAAAAACAGAGTTCTTTAGATGATGAAATTGCGAAGCTGAATAAGGATCAAGCCGTTGAGGACGAACTGGCTGCTCTGATGAAAAAATATGAGGGGTAAACCGCTTCAGGCGGTTTCCCTTTTTTTCAGACCTTAAACACCTTGACGAAAGTGGAGTGATTCGCTTTGACGTGGACAGAAATACTAGGGATGCTGGTTTGGACAGGAGCCGGCGGCATTTTACTTTTTGTTTTGATGTGGATCGATTCGTTGTTTACGAAATACAAGGACATCACGGAAATCAAAAACGGAAACATCGCGGTCACGACGCGTTTTGTCATGAAGCTGTTTGCGCAAGGATATATCTTATCGCAATCCATTATTACCTCCAACTTATTGTGGACAGCGCTGCTCGTTTCTGTGCTCTCATTTATCATTCTGTTCCTTTTGGAGAGAATCGTGGAATGGCTGTTAAAGCAAGTGGCCGGACTGGACTTGGAAAAAGGGACGCAGGAAGGCAAAGTGGCACATGCCATGATGGCTGGTTCATTCCATCTCGTGGGTGCCTTGATCTTGGCTGCATGTCTGTAAGACGTGATAGGGAAGGGAGTACAGCATGAGTTTGATGAAGCGAATCCAAAATATTTTTGCCAAGCATGAGCCGCCTGCACCGGAGAAGAGCATCCTGACGGTGGGGCCAGGTGATGTGGTCGATGTATCGCTCGTCACCTATCAGGTGATAGGGAAGGCGACCAATGCGAGTCGCAAAGCCACAATGCTTACGTTACAGGATGGAACGACCATTCGCTACCTGTATATCGAGGAACGGGAGAAGGTCGTCTATCATCTGTATAGCGTGATTGATGGGCGACTGGATTCAATAGATGAAGTACCGACCACAATCGAGATGGACGATTTGACCTACCATTTGGAGGAGCAATATAATGGCGCCGTTCAGGTTGTGGGGAAAGCCTCTTTTCATACGTCAGGGGAGCAGTACATCTGGCAATTCCAATCCGATCAGCGCCAGTTGTTGCGAATCGAGTGGCAGGATGGCCGTTTCATGATCTATGAGGGAGAGAGCGTTCTGTCAGCGGATGTGCAGGTATTGCGCGGCACATAGAGAGGAGGGACAAGTACATGCCAAATCCATGGATGAAATCAATCAAGCTCCTGCTGATTCCGGCGTTGTTCCTCCTTACGCTAGCGGGTTGTGGCACCCCTGCGGTTGGCGAGACCTATCCGCTTGAATCCGTCTCTACCAAGGACAATGGACAGTCGTCACGCATCTATCGTGCGCAAGACAAGACCGTACCGGAAGTAGCCTTGGAGCTGGCGGAGCAGAATACGCCAGATGAAATCTCCAAAGAAGATCCGCAGCATATGTTCCTCATTTATCCGGATGAGGTATACCATTTGCAACAAGACGCTGCCAAGCCGACGGATACGTTGATCGAGGTCGACAACAAAGAGTACGTTCGGCAAAACTACGATTCTTCGTTTTTGCAAGGATACATTGTAGCGAGCGTACTGGACGATTTGTTCGACGGGCTTAAGAAAAGTACAAAGGGCAGCTATCGTGGCTACTCCAGCAAGGACATATACAAGCCTTCCGGGACGTATCGCGTGCCTACAACCGAGGACAAAAAAGTAGCGCCGCCGATCACCAAAGAGGGTACGGGAAGTATTTTCAAACGGAGTAATACGAAGAACGCGGATGGTACGGTAGGTTCTGACGGCAGCCTTTTCAAGAAGCAGGGAGAGTCGTCGTCTAGCGGGAGTTCGGGCAAAATTATTCGTTCTTCCAGTGATCAATCTTCGAAGTCGAGTGGTTCTGTCTCATCAAAACGCTCGAGCTTTTCCCCACCGAAAAGTAAATCACCCCCACGTACGAAGGTAGGGGGCTCTGGGCGAATAACCAAGCGCCGATAACGGTCAGGAAAACTATCATATAAAGAACGAACACCCCCAAACGATTCTTGTAGCTCGTTTGGGGGTGTTTTTGTTCTGCGGATTAGCGTTTCTTGGTCTCTACCGTGTAAACAACGTCTTCATTTTGATATTTGTATACATACAAGTAGTAACGGCCTGGCTTTACTTGATAATGGGCACTTTGCAGATTTCCCTCTATCTCTTGTGGGTATGCTACAGGCTGATCCGGATTTCCTTCATGGAATAGCATCCAAGTCACACCTTGTCCCTGCTCGGGGTTCAGTGAAATACGTATTTCTTCTGGTTTCTCTACTTGTAAGGCAAAAATATCTTGCCAGTCGTTTGCTTTCATGTCGCCTGATACAGTCGTGCCAATCGGCAATGGACCATTTGCTTCCTGAATGGAATCATTGCTCTCCATTTCTTGATAGATTTGCTCTGACGGGCTACCTTCACCCGTCACCAATAATGTAAACGGTTGGTCATCTTGCCCTGTAACATACGTATAAGCAGTCACATAGTAAGTCCCAGGTTTCGCATCAAATGATCCGATCAGCTTGTTTCCTTCACGCTTGTTCGGATAGGCAATGTAGTTCTCTCTATCGGACTCGTGGAATACGAGCCAAGCGACCCCATCTCCTCGTGTCGTTTCCATCTCGACTTGCAGCGGTTGTGCTGATTTCACATCGAGACGGAACTCCTTACTCGGTTTTTGAAGATTGACGCTACCTGTAATCTGCTTACCCAATGAAATAGACGATTCGTCAGGGGCAGGCGTTGGATTCTCTGTCTCTGGTCCATCTTCATGAGCCATCTTCCCGTGGAACACGACATCATAGGCAAAGCGTCCATCTTTTGTTGTACGATAATTGGTGAAGTAGCTCGTTACCGTGTCATAGCCATTCCAGGAAAAATCGGATAACTCCTTGAGGAATCCATCTGTGAGGCGGTTCATTTCTTGCCAATCCTGGAATTCCCCTTGGGAAGCTCCACCCATATAGACTCCACGCAACGTGAAGCTTCGGAAATCCCCAGAGTCTTTTTCATCTGTTTTCACATCCGTCAGCGAGGCAACCTCTGCGATTTGACGATAAACCTCTTCTTTGCTCGTGACGTCCACAGTCCGTAAGTAATCATCAGAAACGAGAGGAACATCCAACTCTTCATACTGGTCGATCAATTTTTCTAGGGTGTCTTGATAGCCACGTTCAAGAGCTCGATCACGGCTGAATTCTTCGATCAAGTCATCATAAGCAGATACATCATTGGAACGGATCGTATCATT
This sequence comes from Brevibacillus sp. NPDC003359, assembly GCF_042878995.1. Lineage (NCBI taxonomy): Bacteria > Bacillati > Bacillota > Bacilli > Caryophanales > Paenibacillaceae > Brevibacillus > Brevibacillus sp. NPDC003359. The sequence goes on along the minus strand of NZ_JBIAOR010000001.1, from coordinate 1,673,128 downwards.
GATTTTGTCCAACTGAGCAAAATCATTCTTGAACATATGGTACTGTAGCGCGAATGAGTAGTCGTAGAATGCCAGGGTACCGTATTTGGCACGCATCATATCAGCGGCTGTGTAATCGAGATATGGCGCTGCATTTCGAATATTGCCTACAACTGATTGGCGAGGCTTGATTCCTTCTGTTCGGGTAGCGCCCGCGTAAAACTCGGCTCCGCCTTCCTCATACCAAGGCAAGCGGCTGTTCTCGTAAATCTCTCCCTGTCCCCACATGCCTGGCACTTCATATCTTCCTTGCAAATAGTGTACGAATTCATGACGGAACAGCTCTTCTAGACTGTAAATGCTTTGTTCTTTTGTCCGATCGTAGGTAAAGAAAGTACCGGTACCCTCAATGTAGATACCACCATTATCGGTATCGTATCCGTACAAGAAGCGATTCATTTTATATTCATCAGGTGTATTGTAGATGACAATGGTCAGTACATCATCAGGATTACCGCTCTCTAGCTCCTTGTCATTGCCGATGACACGATGAAATTGTGCCTTCACTTCTTTGGATGCCCAGTACAACCGCTCAACCTGTTCTTCTGTCAGTTTATCTCCCGTTTTGAACACAACCGCTCCGTCATCAAAAGTAAATTGCTGCGGAAGGTAATGCTTTTTACCTTCTTTCTTCATTTCATCGAGGTCGATTTTCTTCCCATTGGCATCCTCGCCATATGTTTCCTCGATTTGTTGCGCGGCAGTGAAGTATGGCTCGCTCCACTTTTTATAAGTTTTCATCGCTTTCGTCAATATATCATTGGCTTTGTCAGGATTACTGTAGTAGCGTCCTAATTTCCCTGTGTAATACAGCGCATTGTTCGTTAACCAGACATGTTCAGCGGAAGTGTCACCATTTTCAGCCATGTCAAAAATGGGGTCAAGGAATGCGTCGATGCTGCCTTCCAACTCGTCTTTTTCTGAATCATCTACTCCCCAAAGCAGAACATAGCCGACCCCTTGAAGGACGCTGTAAAAAGCATCGCTTGCCTCACGATCATCTGACCATTTATCCCGATTATCGTTAAACTCGTCCATTACTTTGGACAGAAGGCCGATCGTCTCAGAATCAATAGTCGTGTTGCTAATCAGTTTACCTGTAGAAGTGATAATTCCATTCTGAGTCTTTGTACCTAAGAAAAAATTTTCATTTGTCATGAGGGCTTGAAGAGCTGGAATAATCTTTTGCTTATACTTTGGCTCCATCAGATACTTTAAGCCGTCATTGTAGTACCCCAAGTAATACCCCGAACGCAATACCTCTACAAATGTATGTATGCCTTGCTCGTCATCCTTGGTGAAGTTCTTGCCACTCTCTTCCAACGCATCGATGATCGCCTGAACCCGATCTCGATCTTCATAAAATTCCTGCGTGTCATCATTATACGTAAACAATTCAGGGATTTGTGTCCAACTGATTTCCTTCAACAATTCAACAAGCTCTGAATGATCCAACGTATTCAGATGCGAGATGCTGTACTTCTCCTGTTTCGCTGCTTGGCGTAACTCTTTTTTCGACATGTTTTCCTGAACGGGTGTATGCCCTATCTGCGAATCATTGCTCTCTTGGGATGGGATTGGCGGCGTGTTTTTCGCTTGAGCTGCTAGCGGCAAGCCTGTCGCTACCGCTGAGATTGCTATTGATCCTGCTGTTACCATGCTAATCCATGATCGATTCATTCTTTCGTTGGCTCCTTTTTCAATCTTTTTGGAAGTAGAATTGAATATTTTATAGTATCGGTATCCAATATGAAAATCCTTACAAATAAAACAAAAGATGATGGAATATAGATCTTTCTTCCTAATTGTCAAAAAGAAAAGAATGTCTAGAGAAGTGGCTTTGTAAGAATGGAAGGAGAGCAACTTTTGTTTGCCTTTGACGAAAACCTGATTGTTGATCGACAAAAGAAGAAGGGATGTGCATCCAGCATTCGACAGTCTTTGTTAACAGCATTGGCTATGATTGACATTGGGAAAGCACAGATAGGCGAAGTTGGCGGAGGAGGGTGATGGAATATGCTGGAAAAAATTCTCGAACTGCGTTCACAATCCATGTCCATTGCACAAATTGCCAAAGAGTGCGGTTTGACGATCGGTCAAGTGAAGTATCGCCTACAGAAAGACCGTGCGAAACCAGTGACACCACCTTCCGCTAGAACGGAACTGGACTGGCAATTGCCTGTGTTTTACGGCAGAGACATTGTCAAAGTCATGGTACAAAGTCCGACTATGTTATTTGTCTATTGGGAAATCACTTGGCCGCGCATGAGAATGATCGCATCGTACCTGCAAGCCGATTATCGTCACATTCAAAAGCGCTTGCGTCTGTATGATGTAACGGAACGCTTCTTTGATGGGAAAAATGCGCATTCCGTTCGAGATGTGCTCGTACATGAAGAAGCTCACTCCTGGTACGTGAAAGATCTAGAACCAGGACGTACATACATCGTTGATTTTGGTTTATATGAACAGAATCGGTTTTGTCCGATATTGCGCTCGGAAGCGGTAGTTACCCCGCGCAATTCAAAAGCTGACTGGGGGGAACCGTTAGTTGAGCCCGTCCATGATCCAGCTACCCCTTCCTGGTTTGAGAATTTTTCCTCCTACTCGTTGTATGCCAAAACATCAAATAAGTGAGGTGTCATTTGTGCATAAAGGATATCTCTCCCTCGTGTTGCATGCCCATCTGCCATATGTCCGACACGGGGATCGGGACGATCGCCTGGAAGAGCGCTGGGTGTATGAAGCCATGCTGGAATGCTATCTTCCTTTGCTCATGGTTTTTGACAAGCTTCTCTCAGACGGCATCGCTTTTCGCATGACCCTTGCTATTTCCCCGACATTGCTTTCCATGCTGGACGATGAGTTGATCGTGGCACGCTTTCGTACACATCTAACGAAGACCGTTGAATTGGCTGGGAAGGAAGTCAAACGAACCGCAGATCAACCCCAGGAACACCGTATCGCCAAAATGTACGTGGAGCGTTTCCGAACCATCATTGCCTATTGCCGCAAGTGGGATTTTCAACTGATCAAGGCCTTTAGGCATATTGCGGACAGTGGATGCCTCGAACTTATCACTTGTGCAGCAACGCACTCCTTTTTGCCCTATGTGGAAACAGAAGAGGCGATTCGAGCTCAGCTTCAGGTGGGGATCGATACATATGAGCGGATTCTCGGAAGGCGTCCGAAAGGAATTTGGCTTCCAGAGTGCGGGTATACACCTGGACTGGATCGTTTGCTGAAAGAGGCAGGGCTACGTTACTTCTTTGTAGACAGTCACACGATAGAGCATGCGACGCCTGTACCGCGCAGAGGGGCGTTGGCTCCTTTGTTCACAACGCATGATGTAGCTGCTTTTGCCCGAGATGAGGTGGCTTCCCGCCAAGTATGGAGCTCGATTGATGGTTATCCAGGGGACTATGACTACCGTGAATACTACCGGGATATCGGATTTGACAGGGAGATCAGCTACATCGAGCCGTACATCCATCCTGACGGCATTCGCGTGCATACCGGCTTGAAATACTATCGCATCACCGGAAAAGAAGGGGATAAAGACTGGTATGAGCCAAGCTGGGCGCGCGAAAAAGCATCGTCACATGCGGGACACTTCCTGTATCACCGGGAGCGCCAAGTGGAGGAAGCCAGTCACTGGATGGATCGCAAGCCGTTGGTCGTCGCCACTTATGATGCGGAGCTGTTTGGGCATTGGTGGTTCGAAGGTCCGCAGTTTTTGGATGATCTCATGCGAAAAACGGTTTGTGATTCAAAAGAAGTGAAATTAATCACACCGTCTGAATATTTGGATGAGTATCCAGAGCAGGATCGCGGTCACTTGCCTATGTCTACGTGGGGAAGAAATGGCTACGGAGAAGTTTGGCTCAACGAAAACAACGGCTGGATATACAGGCATTTGCATCAAGCGGAGCGGGAACTGATCGGAGCGATTACCACCTTTTATGAAAAGAAAGGAGATCAGCTTGCCTTGCGGTGCCTCAAGCAGGCCGCCCGCGAATTGATGCTGGCCCAAAGCAGTGATTGGGCATTTATTTTAGACGGTCAAACCGTCGTAGAGTATGCGGTGCGACGTATTCATGACCATTTGGTTCGTTTACAGTCTCTTTTGACGATGTATCGAGAACAGCAACTGGATGAAGAGGCTATTGCGCAAGCAGAAGCTGACTATCCGATTTTTCCTCACTTAGATATCACGTACTATTTGCCTAAACAAACGCATAGAGTGAACGTATCGCGTCAATTGGTAGCGGCTGCACAAGATCAGTCTTTTGCAAAAACAGTTTTGATGCTTGCATGGGAATTTCCCCCTCATGTGGTAGGGGGGCTTGGTCGGGCTGCCTACGATCTCGCCAGGCATCTTGTCCAGCAAGGAATAGCGGTGCATGTGCTGACACGTGCGTCAGATTCATGTTCCATAGATGAGACGATGGAAGGGATTCACGTACATCGCTTACCTACGTACATCCCCCAAGAACAAGCTGACTTTCTTTCATGGGTGTTTCAGCTGAATTTGGCGATGGTCGATGCTACCTCCCGGCTCTGGTCACTAGGGGTGTGGCCAGATGTCATCCACGCTCATGATTGGCTAGTGAGTTGGGCAGCAATCGAACTGAAACAGAGGTACTCTCTTCCGCTTGTCAGCACGATTCATGCTTTGGAACATGGGCGACACCAAGGCATTCATACACCGTTGCAAGGAAGGATTCATGAGTGTGAACGTACGCTAACACAACTCTCTGACTCGATTATCGTTTGCAGCAAGTATATGGAGTCGGAAGTCATGCGCCTGTTCGGAACACCACTATCCCAATTGCGTGTCATTCACAATGGTGTCGATCTCATTCCTCTACCGGATGATAATCGTGAGCAGCTTCGGCAGGAATTGGCGATAGGTGATGGTCCTGTTCTCTTTTTTGTAGGGCGCTTGGTCCAGGAAAAAGGTGTTCATCTTTTGATAGAAGCCATGGCAAGGCTGCGCGATGAGTTTCCGCATGCGAAGTTGCTGGTAGCCGGAAAAGGACCGATGCAAGACGAGTGGAAGCAGTTGGTCCATCAGATGGGGCTTTCTGAGCAAGTCCGCTTCTTGGGCTTCGTAGACGATGGAAGGCGAAATGAGTTGTTCGCCTTGGCTGATGTGGCGGTATTCCCGAGCTTGTATGAGCCTTTTGGAATTGTTGCGTTGGAAGCTATGGCTCTGGGTACGCCTGTTCTGGTTGCGGATACGGGAGGGCTGCGAGAGATCGTTCGCCATGGAGAAAACGGCGCCATGATGTACACAGGCGACCCCGAATCGCTGACGAATCAACTCCGCTGGCTACTACGCGACCCTGATCAGCGGCATCGATTGGCCCAGGCGGCAAAGCAAGACGTCAAACAGGTTTATAACTGGACCATTCTGGCTAGTCAAACCATCGATATATACCGTTCACTTGGCGTACCCGCGGAAGTTGGCATGACAACATAGATTGCAACGATGAAGGAGGAAGGACAGAAGATGAAGGCAGTAATCATGGCTGGGGGAAAAGGTACACGACTACGTCCGTTAACATGCCACACGCCAAAACCAATGGTGCCACTCTTAAACCGGCCTTGCATGGAGTACACGATTGATCTATTGAAAAAGCATGGGATTACAGAGATAGCAGTGACACTCCAGTATCTTCCTGATGTCATCCGCGATACGTTTGGTGATGGATCTCGCTACGGTGTTTCAATCGTCTATTTTGAAGAAACAATTCCATTAGGCACGGCAGGCAGCGTGAAAAACTGCGCGGATTTTCTCGATGAGCGCTTTGTTGTGATCAGTGGAGATACGTTGACAGACATCGATTTGTCGGCAGCCATATGCTTTCATGAGCAAAATCAGGCACTGGCTACGTTGATTTTGACACGCGTAGAGACACCTCTGGAATTCGGAGTTGTCATGACAGATGAGAGCGGACGCATTACCCGCTTTTTAGAAAAGCCGAGCTGGGCGGAGGTTTTCAGCGATACGGTGAATACCGGGATGTACGTCTGCGAGCCTGAGGTCTTGTCTTATATAGAAGAAGAGCGGGAAGTGGATTTCAGCAAGGAAGTTTTCCCGGCCTTTTTACAAGCTGCAAAGCCTTTATACGGCTATGAGGCAAGCGGTTATTGGTCTGATATTGGCTCTTTGGAGGTTTACCAGCAAGCCCAGTTTGACTTGCTGGACGGACGCGTTGGTCTCGAAATAAAAGCACAGGAAATCGCGCCACGCATTTTCTTGGAAAATGATGTTCGCATCGATTCATCGGTCCGTTTGGAGGGCCCTGTCTATATTGGTGAAAATGTACACTTACAGGCTGGAGTCGCCGTTGGTGCTTATTCCATTCTGGGAAAAAATACGGTGATTTCTTCCGGTACGAAGCTGTCCAGGGGGATTATTTGGGAAAATAGTGTCATTGGGAAAAAAGCAGAGATCACAGGAACGACCCTCTGCCGTAACACCCGAATTGAAGATTGTGTACAACTCGGGGAAGGGGCGGTCATCGGAGACCAGTGCCACATTGGGGCGAAGTCGGTGGTAAAGGCAGGGGTCAAAATTTGGCCGGATAAGGAAATTGGGGAAAACGCGACTGTCACCACTTCGCTCATCTACGGTGCCAAGCAAACCAAAAATTTGTTTGGGACGCATGGAATCAAGGGCATTGGCAACGTCGACATCACGCCCGAATTCGTCACGAGACTCGCTGCTGCCTATGCGTACTTACTCCAAGCGGGGAATAAAATCGCGCTCTCGGCATGCTCACACCCATTTGCTCAACTATTGAAGCATAGCATCATGACGAGTTTGTGCTCTTCCGGAATTGATACGGTCGATCTCGGGATTGGCAATTCACCCTTGATTCGATACGGTGTACGCTCTCTGGCTTGCAAAGGCGGCATTCATATATATATGGCAGAGCCAGTGGATGATAAGGAGATTGTCATCCAATTCATCGATCATGCGGGCCTGCCGATTTCCCGTGATATGGAGCGCAAAATTGAGAATGCTTACTGGCAAGAGACTTATGTTCGCAACCTGCATCGGTTGGGAGCACTGCAAGTCGAGCATCAAGTACAAGAAGCTTATCTTCACGCTTTGGTCCAGCAGTTGAATGTCTCGTCCATCCAGCGCCAACGCTTCCACCTGCTGATCGATAGTGAACAGCGTTTTTTCCCGACCTTTCTTGCGCCACTTTTGCATACACTGGGAGTCACTGCACATTACTGCTCCATCCAAGACGGTATTCGTAATAAGGGCGCGGATATAGGGGTTCGTCTCGATAAAAATGGCGAGCAATTTGCCTTGTTTACCGAGCATGGAGAAAAGCTCTCGAACGAGCAGATCACGGCTCTGCAACTGCTGGCTTGCAGTGGTCAACACCGACGCATCGGCCTTCCTGTAAGTGCACCGATTGAATTGGAGCATATGGCCCAGCTGTTGCAAATGGAGGTTGTGCGCACCAAGGTCTCTCCACGCTCCATGATGGAGGTATCTAGCGAACAGCGCTTTCATCCGATGTTTGATGCGGTATACAGCCTCATGACCATTCTTTCGTATCTCGCTTCGGAGGAAAAACCGCTTAGCGTTCTGCTGGAGCTGTTGCCCGCGTGCCATATGGAGAAAAAGACTGTCTTTTGCCCATGGGCAGCAAAAGGGAAGGTCATGCGCAGAGTGATGGAAGAAAACAAAGGTAAGCTGCTGGAGCTCGTCGATGGAATCAAGGTATACGATTCGAACGGCTGGGTGTTGATTTTACCCGATTCAGAGGATTCGCACGTAAAAGTGATTTCGCAAGGGGCGACGGCAGAGACAGCAGCTACGCTTGCTTCTTCCTATGCGAGGCGAATTGCCGAATATCAGTTTCACGAAAAGAGAGAGATCGACAGCCTATAACGAAAAGGACGTGAAGGCATGCCGAGACCGCTCGTCGTCGGGAACGGAAAGCTGCTGATTAATTTTGATGACAAGCTGCACATGCGAGATCTCTACTTTCCGTATGTCGGTCAGCTGAATCATGTCGGGGGACACTTTAGCAAGCTGGGGATTTGGGTGCAAGGTCGTTTTTCCTGGCTGGATGAAGACGGCTGGACGCGGAAGCTCGGATACGGACAGGAATCTTTGGTGACGGATGTTCATGCGCATCATGAACATCTGGGCATTTCCCTGCAAATCGCGGATGGGGTACATCAGCGTGACCCGATTTATTTGAAAAAGGTGTGCGTTCGAAATCTTACGAGCGAGGTGCGGGAGGTCAGGCTATTTTTTAATCACGACTTCAGCTTGAATGAGACGGAGGTAGGGGATACAGGTGTTTTTGATCCCATCTTGCGCACCATTTATCATTACAAGCGCAATGTGTACATCATGGCGAATGGAAAAACGGATACGGGTGGGATTAATCAATATAGCGTGGGAATCAAACGGTTCAACTATGCAGAGGGGACCTGGAGGGATGCGGAGGATGGTCTTTTGTCTGGCAATCCGATTGCACAAGGCTCCGTAGATAGTACGATCTCCTTTTCCCTCATACTGCAACCGCAAGAAGAGAAGGCGCTCTTTTACTGGATGTGCATTGGTGAATCGTATGAGGATGTCAAAGCATTGAACCAGTATGTAATCGAAAGTGATCCGGAACGTTTGCTCAGTCGGGTAGCGGTCTATTGGCAGCGTTGGGTTAACAAGGAGGAGCGGGACTTTGCTGATCTTCCGGCAGAGGTTGTCAATCTGTACAAGACCAGCTTGCTTCTCGTGCGCACGCAAATCGATCAGAACGGGGCTATTCTCGCTGCGAATGATTCGGATATTCTCCAATTCAATCGCGACCATTACAGCTACATGTGGCCTAGAGACGGGGCGTTGATTGCGAGTGCGATGGCGAAAGCGGGCTATACGGGAGTGGTCGCACCATTTTTTCGATTTTGCGCCGACGCATTGAACAAGGACGGGTATTTACTGCACAAGTACAATCCGGATGGGTCTGTCGGCTCCAGCTGGCATCCATATATCGTTGACGGAGAAATTCAGCTGCCGATTCAGGAGGATGAGACGGCGCTAGTGCTGTACGCGCTCTGGGAGCAATACAAGAGCGGCAAACAAATTGAAGACTGCCAGGCGCTCTATCCCACGTTGGTTCGTCCAGCGGCTCGCTTTTTGCTGGAGTATGTCCATTCTGAGCTGCAACTCCCTAAGCCAAGCTACGACTTATGGGAAGAGCGAAGGGGAATTTTTACGTTTACTAGCGCTACGGTTTTCGCAGGCTTGATGGCAGCAGCTCGTTTCGCCCAACTGTTTGGGGATGATCGACGCTACAAACGCTACGCGGAAGGGGCAGAGCGCATTCGTGGGGCAATGGAAACGCATCTGTACGACCCTGAAATCGGGCGTTTTCTGCGTGGGATTTATGTAAGAGCAGATGGGAGTGTCGAAAAAGATTTCACGGTGGAGAGCAGCTTGTTCGCCTTATTTGCGCTTGATGTGTTTTCCGTAGACGATCCAAGAGTTGAGAGGACGATGGAAGCTGTCAAAAAGAGTTTGCGGGTAGACACTGCGATCGGTGGAATAGCTCGCTACCAAGGGGATTACTATTTCAAAAAATCGCATGACACGGCGAAAGTACCGGGCAATCCGTGGATCATTTGCACCTTATGGGTGGCTGATTGGGAAATTGCCAAGGCGAAATCGCTCGAAGAACTCCAAGTGCCAAAGAACAGATTGGCCTGGGTCGTACGTCATGCCCTACAAAGCGGCGTGCTATCCGAACAGCTCGATCCGTATACAGGTGCTCCGGTATCAGTTGCACCGCTGACGTGGTCGCATGCTACTTATGTTGCCACTGTTTTGCGTTATTTGGAGAAGATGAATGAGTTGCGGTAACGAGGGGAGAGATGAGGAGATGACAACGATCCGGTTCGGTACGGACGGTTGGCGTGACATAATCGCAGATGGCTTTACTGTCGAGAATGTCCGCATTGTCGCACAAGCCATCGCCAGCTATACCAAGGAAATCGGGCAACAGGAGCAGCCTATTTTGGTCGGGCACGACACGCGTTTTTTGGGGAGACGCTTTGCGGAAGAGGTTGCTGCTGTCCTGACCGCCAATGACATTCGAACCTATTTGGTGAACGAAGCAGCGCCAACGCCTGCCGTAGCCTTTGGCGTGAAGCATTTTGCGGCGAGTGGCGCAATCATGATCACGGCAAGTCACAATCCGCCCGAATATAACGGCATCAAATACATTCCGGACTATGCCGGACCTGCAACGCCCGCGATCACGCAAAGATTGGAAGAGTGGATCACCGAAACCTGCCAGGTGAAATCGGTGCGGACGATTTCACTCGCGGAAGCAAAGACCCGCAAGTTACTGCAAATCATTGTGCTGCGTCCTCATTACGAGGCGCATCTTAGACGGATGATCAACATGGACGTTTTGCAAAAGTCTTCCTTATCTGTTGTTGTCGATGCCATGCATGGTGCCGGCATGGGCTACGTGAGCGGTTTTTTGTCAGAGGCTGGGGTGAAAAACGTCGGAATCAGAGAAGTCCCGGACGCGGCTTTTGGAGGGGATTTGCCTGAGCCAAACGATAAGCATTTGCATTTGCTAAAAAAAGAAGTGGTAGAACGCCAAGCATCTCTTGGTCTTGCCAATGACGGCGATGCGGATCGCTTCGGAGTCGTCGACCGCTTCGGGCAGTACATCACGCCAAACGAAGCACTCGTTCTCCTGACCTATCATTTGCGAAAAAATCGAGGCTTGACCGGACGGATTGTCAGGACAGTAGCGACCACACATCTACTGGATCGGATGGCAAAGCATTATGGTCTTGAGCTGGTGGAGACGCCCGTTGGCTTCAAGTACGTCGGTGAAGAAATGCGCAAAGGCGATGTGCTCATTGGCGGAGAGGAAAGTGGTGGGGCCAGTATTCTTGGTCACATCCCAGAGAAGGACGGCGTCCTCATCAATTTGTTGCTCGCCGAGATGTGCGCGTATGAAAACAAAGGGATCGATCAAATATTGCGAGACGTATACGAGCAGTTTGGCGAGCTATTCCATACGCGGCTTGACATGAAACTGCCAGAAAAAGATCAATGGATACAGCAAATGATCGCCAAGCCACCTGCACTCATTGGTCCTTATCAGGTTTTGGAGATTCAACGAGTGGATGGGGTCAAGCTGTTGCTCGAGGAAGGACATTGGGTCTTGATTCGTCCTTCTGGCACAGAACCGCTGGTACGCATCTATTGTGAAGCAACAAATGCGACTGCCTTGCAGAAGCTACAAGATGCTATTCGCGAATGGTTTTTGGAGATTAATGTGTAAAAGGATGAGAGGAGAGCCTGCATGGATGTGCGAGGTTCTTCTTTTTTGTGTAGGTTTCTGTTATGTGGCTGCGGGGAAGAGAAGAATATTTCCAGTCTAGGCTCCAGGCTCCGTCCCACAGGGAAGCCTGGACTGCCCGCTCCGAAGGGATTAGCGGGGAAACGCAAAAGTGGTAGCCGCTTCGACGTATGGGCACGTTGCGTTTCTGTTGCCCGCCAATCCCTTCTCCGCTCGGTAAGGACTCCACAAGTCGCTACGTCTGGAAATATTCTTCTATAGCGTAACTGATCACATTCTTCAATCTTTTAGGGCATTTAAATATCGGATCACACTGAAAGCTTGTAGAGGAAACAGGAGAAAAAAGCGAAGATCTTAGGGACACCGACCGAGACGCAATGCAAAAAGCGAAACATGCTCTTAAGCGTCCACCTCTGAAAACACATCCTGAAAGGACTACTTTGGACGCGGTTTCGCTTTTTGCATGGAGTCGTGCAGTCAATCCCCCAGGGGGTGGCCCTAGAATCTGAGCGTTTTCTCCTGTTTCCTCCCCACCACAACAGCACCATAAAAGAGTCTTCTATTCTCCATGAATCAGATAGAATCAATCGTTATACACTACATAAAACAGGTGCTATTGGTGGACATTCAACCCATTTACCAAATGAAAAAAATGAGGTATTCTTGTCCATATGCAATCCTTTCATTGGAATCGGACAGGATTTCCTGACCTCACCAGTGCAAAGGATTTTTTGCCCCCTAGAGGAATTGTCTGAATGATCGTAGTAGAGCAATCTTCATTAATTTTGTTTTAACGTAGTTCGAAGTCGGTACTGATGAGAGATGATGAGAAACGATGCGGATCGATCAGCATATATTGCAAGCTTTTTTACAGGAAGTTCAAGTGGAGAGTCTGTCGCCGGATGATCCAGTCGTGGTACACCACACACCGTACCCGTGGGAGTTGGTCGGTACCGGCAATTATGCTGCCGTATTTGCCCACCCGGACTATCCGAAGGTAGTGATCAAGCTGTACGCACCTGGAAGACCAGGAGCCGAACAGGAAATCGAAGTCTATCGCAAGCTTGGGGAGACTCGTTCCTTCCCCGTCTGTTATGATTATGGGGAGGGATACTTGGTCATTACGCGGATGAACGGCATACCCCTGTTTGACTGTGTTCGCTTCGGTATCCCGATTCCTCTGCAAGTGATTGAAGACGTGGAGGAAGCGCTAGAAGAGGCACGCAGGAAGGGATTGTTTCCGCATGATGTCCATGGGAAAAACGTTTTAATGGATCAGGGACGCGGTTATTTGATTGACGTATCAGATTACTATGTCAATGATACAGACACGAAATGGCGTGATTTACGCAAGGCGTATTACAAGGTGTATCTGCCATTTATCAAAGATCGTGGATGGAAAATTCCATTGTGGATGCTGGAAGTCGTGCGAAAAGGCTATCGACTGTACAAAAAAGGAAAGCGCTTGTTCACGTAGACTGTCTCTGGTAAAATGATCATTTGACATTGTGTTTGTACAGTTGCTGGTCGAAGCAGAATAAGGAGGACATTCCATTGTGGTATTATCTCATTGCGGCAGTAATTATTGCGCTTGATCAGTTTACAAAGTATTTAGTCGTGAAGTATATGGAACTGGGGCAATCTATTCCTTTGATCGCGGACGTATTTCATCTAACTTCCCATCGAAACATGGGAGCGGCATTTGGCATCTTGCAAAATCGACGTTGGTTTTTTGTTGTCATTACCATTGCCGTTGTGATTGGGATTGTCATTTCATTGATTCGCTTAGGGAAAAACCAACCTCGTGCATCGCTGGCGCTGTCTTTGGTCTTAGGTGGAGCCATCGGGAATTTCATTGATCGTGCGATGACTGGTCAAGTCGTCGATTTTCTCGATTTTACGTTGATTAACTTCCCGATCTTTAACGTGGCTGATATGGCGATCACGATTGGCGTGGGGATTTTGCTTCTGGATGTTTTTCTGGATGGGAAGAAAAACAGATAGTCATGAGAATAATAATGAAAAAGCTCGGATAGGTGGAGAACATACATGAATGACACGCAATTGTTTGAACGTTACGATTGGACGGTAGAGCCAGCGGATGCGAACGAGCGCATCGATAAGTTTATCACGCTGCAAAATGAAGATTGGTCCCGTTCACAGGTGCAGGCTTGGGTGAAAGAAGGCCGTGTCACTGTAAATGGTGAACCGAGTAAAAACAACTACAAGCTGCAAGTAGAGGACGAAGTGACCCTGCGTGTTCCACCACCAAAGGAAATGGCGATTCAGGCAGAGGAGATGTCACTCGAGATCATTTACGAGGACAGCGATGTCGTTGTCGTGAATAAACCACGTGGCCTCGTCGTGCATCCTGCTCCTGGTCATTACAGTGGGACACTCGTCAATGGACTTTTGGCACATTGCATGGATTTGTCGGGAATCAATGGCGTATTGCGTCCCGGAATTGTCCACCGCATTGACAAGGATACATCCGGTCTGTTGATGGTAGCCAAAAACGACAAGGCACATATGGGTTTGGCTGAACAATTGAAAGCACATACGGTCGATCGAAAGTATGTCGCGATTGTTCATGGAGTCATCCCGCATGAAATGGGAACGATTGACGCACCAATTGGGCGCGATCCGAAAAATCGCCAGCAAATGGCGGTCGTTTTTGAGAACAGCAAGCCTGCTGTCACGCATTTTATCGTGCTGGAGCGTTTCAAGGAGTACACGTTGGTGGAACTGAAGCTCGAAACAGGACGGACCCATCAAATTCGCGTACACATGAAGTACATTGACTATCCACTGGCTGGAGATCCGAAATACGGTCCGAAAAATACATTGGAGCTCGATGGACAAGCACTGCATGCGACAACACTGGGCTTCATCCATCCCCGTACAGGAGAGCAGCTCGAATTCGAAGCGCCAATGCCGAAGGAATTACTCGACGTCATAGAAGTTCTCAGACAAGCGTAAGAGAACAGGAGGAACAACCGTGCTAAAAAGATTAGCGCATGTGACACTGTACGTTCACGATTGCGAAGATGCATTGCGGTTTTACACAGAAAAACTCGGTTTCGAAAAACGCATGGATTCTCGCATGGATGATGGTTCTCGTTGGCTCACCGTCGGTCTTCCTGGGCAGGAGATAGAGATCGTCTTGCATGACCCTACCCATTGGCATCAGGAAGAGGTTGCGCAGGAAATGCTTCGTCAGGTGGGCAAAAATCCCATGTGGGTATGGGAGACGGATGATTTTTGGTCCACATACGAAACACTGCGTCAACGTGGTGTGAAGTTTGTGAGTGAACCAAACGACGTGATGTATGGGATTGAGGTTGTTTTCGAGGATCTGTATGGCAATCGTTTTTTGTTGTTGCAGCCAGTCTTCATGTGACACTTACATAATGGTAGTTGGATTGGAAAACGCTAGTAGAGAGCTTATTACTTTCTTCTGGCGTTTTTTTTGCATCATTCAATAGAGAGTGTAAGGAGTGAATGCCTGTGAACGGAAAATGGGGGATGCTGATCAGCCTTTTTGTCCTTGTGGTTGTACTTGTCACAGCAAACGGTGAAGCAAAGGTGGCAGCCCAAAGCCTAGGTCCAGAGCGTGTGAACAAGGAAATAAGCGTTCCAGCGAAAATTGCTTTTACGAGCAACCAGCATTTGTTTTTGGTAGATGGACGGGATGCAACGGGAAAGATAAAGCAAATCACAAAGGACGGCTATGCAGAGATTGTGGGCTGGTCGCCGGATGGCAAGTGGCTGCTGTTCGTGAAATACAAAGGCAATGACAATTACTCGACACCGGGCTACGTGTGGATCGTTAGAGCAGATGGAAGCAAAGCTGTGCAGGTGGACGAGCGAGCGGTTTTTGAAAAGCCAAAATGGTCCCCGAAAGCGAACAAGCTAGCGTACACCGTGAATATCGGCAGCAATGAAGAGCCGAGACCATTGCTGATTGTAAAAGACGTCCAGGACAGTGGCGAATTAGCCTTGCAAAGTACAACGAAGGCTGATTACGCAGATTTTGCTTGGATGCCGGATGGAGAAAACATGCTTGTCTCGCTACCCGCCGAAAAAAATAAGCCGATGACGCTGGCCTTGCGCACACTTGTAGGCAAACCGCTGGCTGCCTACCCAATTGCAGAACCGCCAAAAGTAGAGGAAGGAATCTACCCATGGGCAGCGACAGGCTTAAAAGTATCCCCGGATGGTAAGTTTGTCGCCTACTTCGTCAGGTATAACTCCGGCTCCTTGTCTGCTGATGGCGTACCTATTCAATGGTTTGATTTGACACAGCCTAGCAAAAAGCCAATAGAGCTCGGTACAGGTTTGGCGTATCCTGATTGGCTTACCTGGACACCAAATAGCGAACAGCTCGCTTTTATCGATGGCACTGACCGGATCGCCACGACTAACAAGCAGTTGAAGCTGGCGGATCGAGCAGGAAAGATCAAAACAGTCAGCCCTGGTCCAATCGTGGTAGATACTTATCCGGTATGGATTCCAAAAGCTCCGTACACGCTACTTTTCACTAGGGGCTTGGCTACACAGTATTCGTACGACCCAAAGAAGGTCATGGTACCGGAACAAGGTATCTGGCGGCGATCCGCAGATGGAGCTGAGCAGCAGGTGACAAAAGGGGATGCGAATACAGCGGATTACTATCCTGCGCCATCTCCAGATGGGAAACAGCTTCTTTTCTTGCGGTTGGATCGAGCGGAGCATGGCTCCCTGTTTATCCAAGGAATAGGCGAGGATGCGGACAAACAAATCGAGCTGATCAAAAACATTACAGGGGACATTGGTTATTATGCAAACTACTTGCCACCATGGGTCAGCGTCTATTGGGAATAGTTAGACTTTTCCGGGCTGCATTGACACCCGTCCAGAATCGTGACATAATTCTACATGACGAATGGAACCTTTAAATCCAGTCCAGTGAGGCTGGCAAGGGCACGGAATGACAAGCAGGCGGGACTCTTACAGTCCGGTCAGTTTGTCCGAGGGCTTCTTGTCTCCTGACAAGGAGCCTTTTTTCGTAAGGTCCACTGTTCCCGTCAAGAAGGGGGATATTGAGATGATCAACAAAAGCGTTATTATGGATGAAGCGGCGATCCGCCGCGCGCTCACTCGAATCGCACATGAAATTATCGAGCGAAACAAAGGCGTCGAGGATCTCATTATCGTGGGCATTAAGACCAGAGGGATCTACCTCGCGCAACGTCTCGTGGAAAGAATCGAAATGATTGAAAATGTGAAAGTGCCAGTCGGTGAGCTGGACATTACGTTTTATCGTGACGATCTGCAGCACAAGTCTGAAGATGCCATTTTGCAAGGCTCCAAGCTCCCGGATCAAATCACAGGCAAGACTGTGATTCTGGTGGACGATGTTCTCTATACCGGACGCACCGTACGTGCTGCTTTGGATGCACTTGTTGATAACGGGCGCCCACGGATGATTCAACTGGCTGTCCTGGTTGATCGCGGTCATCGCGAGCTGCCCATCCGCCCTGATTTCGTCGGAAAAAACCTCCCAACTGCTCGAACGGAAATTGTCGATGTACAATTGGCAGAAGTGGACGTTATGGACATTGTGTCCATCCGACAGCTACTGTAAAAATAAAATACCTCCTCTTTAAAAACGATCCCGTGAGGTCGGCAAGAGGCAAGATACTTCCCATGAGCATGGCGAAGCTAGCCTCTTTGTGTCCGCACAAAGAGGTTTTTTGTTTGAAACAAAGATAAAACAGGGGGCATACAGGCATGAGCCAAAAAAATTACATCGATGTAGACGAAACACCACATATTTCGCGATTGCTGCCACTTAGTATTCAACACTTGTTTGCCATGTTCGGCTCGACTGTACTCGTACCGATCTTGACAGGTCTGGACGTAGCAACGGCCCTCTTGGCGAGCGGGATCGGGACACTTCTGTTCCTGTGGATCACCAAAGGAAAGCTTCCGAACTATCTCGGTTCTTCCTTCGCCTTCATCGGTCCGATTATCGTCGTGAGTCAATCGCATGGCGTAGGGACGGCGCTCTTAGGCTGCTTCCTCTCCGGGATTGTGTACATCATCGTCGCCGGAATCGTGAAGAAAGCAGGAGTCAAATGGCTTGATCGGGTACTGCCACCAGTCGTCATCGCATCCGTCATCGTTGTGATCGGTCTGAGCCTGGCTGGCGTAGCAGTAGACATGGCAACGAAAGTCACCGTAGACGGCCAATCGCAAATGTCACTGACTTCAATTGAAATCTCGCTCGTTACGGTGGTCATAACCGTGCTTGCAGCAGTCATGCTACGCGGTTTCCTTGGTCTTATCCCAATCTTGATCGGAATGGTTTCAGGTTATGTATACACACTGCTGCGTCACCCTGATCTGATTCATTTTCAAACAGTGAAAGATGCACCATGGGTTGTTGGATTCAGTGAAATGTTTACCTCTCACTTCAAATTTGCAGAAGTGACGAGTGCAATGGCGAATCCAAGTGCTTGGCTCGCTGCCCTAGTTATCGCACCAGTCGCTTTTGTCACACTGGCGGAGCATCTCGGTCACTTGCTGGTAACGAGCAAGGTCATGGATCGTGATTTGATGAAAGACCCGGGATTGCACAGAAGTTTACTTGGGGACGGGATTGCAACGTCACTCGCTGCGATTATGGGCGGTCCACCAGCAACGACGTACGGTGAGAACATCGGAGTCCTTGCGATTACTAAGGTATACAGCCGCGTCGTCATCGGTTTGGCTGCTGTGCTCGCGATTATGTTCGCCTTCGCAGGTAAGATCAGTGCCTTCTTAATGACGATCCCAACGCCGGTACTGGGCGGTGTCTCCATCATCTTGTTCGGTATCATCGCTGCACAAGGCTTGCGGATGTACGTCGAGCACAAAGTAAATTTTGCAGACAAGCGCAACATGATTCTCGCAGCGGTCATCCTCGTCACGGGAATCGGCGGATACAAAATCAGTTTTGCAGGTACAGATATCGCATTCCTGAACGATCTGACCATCGATAATATCGCACTCTCTACCTTCCTAGGAATCATTCTGCACCTGATCCTTCCAGGTAAAGAGTCCGCGATGGGAGAAGCGCACCGTGAAGAACAAAAATAAATAGCCTAAACGTTCCCGATCCTTTAAATCCAGTCCAGAGAGGCTGGCAAGGCAAAGAACGCTGTTTTGGCTGCCCAAAAAGGCACTCAACCAGCTTCTTGTCTCGCTTGCCTCCAGATGCAAAGCGATGCCAAGAAGCTTTTTCTTTTGACCAAAATGAAGCGGAGGGATTCATGATGAAAAATGTAGCGCACCTGATTGGCCTCAAAGACTTATCGAAAGAACAGATCATCCAGCTCCTCGAGCGAGCAGAGTATTGGGCTGCCAGACCTACTGAGCAAGCGGATATCCTGCGAGGACGGTTTGTCGCGAATCTGTTCTTCGAGGCCAGCACCAGAACCCGCTTTTCTTTTGAAGTAGCACAAAAGCGACTGGGCGCACATGTATTGAACTTCATTCCGGAAACCTCCTCTACGGTAAAAGGCGAGACAGTCTATGATACGATCCGTACCTTGGAAGCAATGGGTGTGGAAGCAGCCGTTATCCGCACCAAGAAAGAAGGCCTGCTACAAGAGCTGGCAGAAAGTGTCGACCTGAAACTGATCAATGCGGGAGATGGAACCAATGAGCATCCGACCCAATGCCTGCTTGATCTGCTGACGATGAAAAGGCAGTTTGGCAAGCTCTCTGGTCTGACGGTAGCGATCATTGGAGACCTGCGCCACAGCCGCGTGCTTGGTTCTCACCTCCATGCGCTTCCGAAGCTGGGTGTGAATCTGCTGCTTGCAGGGCCTCCTACGATGATGCCAGCGCCAATCCCGCAAGGTGTCAAAATCGTGGAAATGGAAGAAGCGGTTCAAACCGCAGATGTGGTTATGATGCTGCGCGTTCAGCTAGAGCGCCATGCAGACTCCCTCTATCTATCGAAGGAAGAGTACCACAAGGCACACGGGCTCACGCTGGAAAGAGCCAAAATGATGAAGTCCGGCGCAGTCATCATGCATCCGGCACCCGTCAATCGCGGGGTTGAGATCCATACCGATTTGGTAGAATGCGAAACGTCCTTGATTCAAACCCAAGTGACCAACGGAGTCGCAGCAAGAATGGCAGTTCTAGAAACTCTTTTGAAAGGGAGCGAAATGACATGGGAATCATCCTTGGCAACGGCAACGTACTAAATCAGGCGGGGGAACTCACCCCGATGGAAATATTGGTGGAAAAGGGAAGAATCACAGCGATGGGGGAAACGCTCGATCGTGAGGGGCATGAATGGGTCGATTGCCACGGCGGCATGATTAGCGCGGGTCTCATCGATGCCCACGTACATCTGCGTGAGCCAGGCTTTGAACATAAAGAAACGATCGAAACAGGGGCAAAAGCAGCCGTGCAAGGCGGATTTACAACAGTAGCATGCATGCCGAACACACGACCGTCCATCGACAGTGTCGAGACAGTGACCTACATTTTGGACAAAGCGAGCGAGGCAGGTATGGCGCGCGTAATCCCGTATGGTGCGATTACCGTTCGCCAATTGGGAAAAGAGCTGACAGATTTCGCTGGGTTAAAAGAAGCAGGGATCTTCGCGCTGACAGATGACGGTGTGGGTGTGCAATCAACAGCGATGATGAAAAAGGCTATGCAAAAAGCAGCAGAGCTCGGTATCTCCATCGTCGCTCACTGCGAGGACGAAGACCTGTTGATCCCGGGAGCAGCTTTGCATGACGGGGTGGTAGCAGCTCGACATGGACTCGCTGGAATACCTTCTGAGTCAGAATCCATCCACGTTGGCCGCGATATTTTGCTGGCAGAACAGACAGGTGTGCACTACCACGTATGCCACATCAGCGCGAAAGAATCTGTGAGACTAGTACGCGACGGGAAACGCGCTGGCGTAAATGTAACGTGTGAAGTCAGTCCGCATCACCTCTTGCTGTGTGACGAGGATATCCCGGACAATCTGGATACGAATTGGAAAATGAATCCGCCGCTGCGCTCTCGTGAAGATCGCGCTGCACTGATTGCGGGATTGAAAGATGGCACCATTGATATGATCGCCACAGACCATGCACCACACACCCAAGAGGAAAAGGCAAACGGGATTAACCGTGCACCGTTCGGAATTGTCGGACTGGAAACAGCATTCCCGCTCCTGTACACAAATCTCGTGCAAAACGGAGAGCTGACCCTGAAGAAGCTGGTTGAGCTGTTGACTGTGAAGCCAGCAGAAGCATTCAAACTGCCATACGGGCGTCTGGAAGTAGGCGCACCAGCAGACCTGACTGTGATTGATCTGGAAACGGAAAAAACAATTGACCCAAGCACATTCGCAAGTAAGGGAATCAACACACCATTTGCTGGGTGGGTATGCAAAGGCTGGCCGACCCTGACGCTGGTAGATGGCAAGATCGTATATCAAAACGTGTAAAAACGACTTACAGACAAGACACAAGTTTTTACACGACAATGGAGGAGGAGCATAAATGCGTGCAAGATTGATCTTGGAAGACGGAACGGAATTTATCGGGACGGCATTTGGAGCGACAAAGGAGTCTTACGGGGAAGTAGTTTTCAATACAGGGCTGACTGGCTATCAGGAGGTTTTGTCCGACCCATCCTACTGCGGACAGATCGTCACCATGACATACCCGCTGATCGGAAATTACGGGATCAATCGAGACGACTTTGAAGCTGTTCGTCCATACATTCACGGCTTCGTTGTTCGCGAGCATTGTGAGGCACCGAGCAACTGGCGCAATACGAACACACTCGATGAACTGTTGAAAACCTATGACATCCCGGGCATTGCCGGAATCGACACCCGGATGCTGACGAGAAAAATTCGTTACCACGGCACGATGAAGGGGATGATTACGACCAGTGAAGCCCCGTTGGCTGAATTGGTTGCGTCCTTAAACGGCACGACATTGATGACAGACCAAGTATCGCGCGTTTCTACGAAAAGCGTCTTCAGCTGCCCAGGTACAGGTCATCGGGTAGTGCTGGTAGACTTCGGAGCCAAGCACGGGATTTTGCGCGAGCTGACAAAGCGCAACTGCGACGTAGTGGTCGTGCCTTACAATGTGACAGCAGAAGAAATCCGCCGCATTCAGCCGGACGGGATACTCTTGTCCAATGGCCCTGGGGACCCGAAAGACGTACCGCAAGCCGCAGAGATGATTCGCGAAATCTTGGGTGAATATCCTCTGTTCGGAATTTGCCTCGGTCACCAGCTGTTCGCACTGGCATCTGGCGCTGACACGACGAAAATGAAATTCGGACACCGTGGCGGCAACCATCCGGTAAAAGAGCTACCAACCGGACGCACATATATCACATCCCAGAACCACAGCTATGCAGTCAAAGAAGACTCGCTGGCAGGCACGGAACTGGAAGTTACACATATCGCACTCAATGATGGCACGATCGAAGGCGTACGTCATGCAGCGAAGAATGCATTCTCAGTACAGTACCATCCAGAAGCAGCTCCAGGGCCGTATGATTCCGGCTACCTGTTCGACCAGTTTCTTGCGATGATGGAAACCGCTAAGGAGGAAAAAACTCATGCCAAAACAAGATAATCTGAAAAAAATCCTCGTAATCGGCTCTGGACCAATCGTCATCGGGCAGGCTGCTGAATTTGACTATGCAGGCACGCAAGCATGCGAAGCGTTAAAAGAAGAGGGTATGGAGGTAGTTCTGATCAACTCCAACCCGGCGACCATCATGACCGATACGAACATGGCTGACAAAGTATATATCGAGCCAATCACACTTGAATTCGTAGCGCGAGTCATTCGTCAAGAGAAGCCGGATGGACTTCTACCTACGCTTGGAGGTCAAACAGGCTTGAACATGGCTGTTGCCCTCTCAGAAGCAGGAGTTCTCGAGCAAGAAAATGTGAAACTGCTCGGAACCAAGTTGGAATCGATCAAGCAAGCAGAAGACCGCGACCTGTTCCGCTCACTTATGAATGAACTGGGCGAGCCTGTACCTGAATCAGTCATCGTGAGCACGGTAGAAGAAGCTGTCGATTTTGCAAACGAAATCGGTTATCCAATCATCGTTCGTCCTGCGTACACCTTAGGTGGTACAGGCGGCGGAATTTGTGAAGATGAAGAAACCCTCCGCGAGATCGTCGCAAGCGGATTGAAATACTCCCCAATCACGCAATGCTTGATCGAGAAAAGCATTGCCGGTATGAAAGAAATCGAGTACGAAGTGATGCGCGATGCCAACGACAACTGCATCGTAGTCTGCAACATGGAAAACATCGACCCAGTCGGCGTGCATACAGGTGACTCCATCGTAGTCGCACCTAGCCAAACTCTGGCTGACCGCGAATATCAAATGTTGCGTACATCTGCACTGAACATCATCCGAGCGCTTGGTATTGAGGGTGGTTGCAACGTACAATACGCACTCGATCCACACAGCTTCCAGTACTACGTGATCGAAGTAAACCCGCGTGTGAGCCGCTCTTCTGCACTGGCTTCCAAGGCAACTGGCTACCCAATCGCAAAGATGGCAGCCAAAATCGCAATCGGATACACGTTGGATGAACTGAAAAACCCGGTGACAGGCCAAACGTACGCATGCTTCGAGCCAACACTGGACTACATCGTCAGCAAAATTCCACGCTGGCCGTTCGACAAGTTCCAATCCGCCAACCGCAAGCTCGGTACGCAAATGAAAGCGACGGGTGAAGTCATGGCGATCGGACGTACTTTTGAAGAATCGATCATGAAAGCCATCCGTTCCTTGGAAATCGGTAGCTATCACATCGAGATCAAAGGAGCAGGAGAAATCAGCGAGCAAGACTTGAAAGCTCGACTGGTGCACGCCGATGACGAACGCCTTTTCCTCCTGGCAGAAGCACTGCGCCGTGGCTGGACGATCGAAGAACTGCACAGCCTGACCAAGATCGATCTGTTCTTCCTGCACAAGTTCCATAAAATGATTGTCTTTGAAGCTGAACTGGCAAAAGGCTTGACGAGCGAAAAGCTGTACGAGGCAAAACGCATGGGCTTCACGGACCGCAAAATTGCAGAGCTGTGCGGTGAGACAGAAGAAGCGGTACACGCAATGCGCAAAGAAAAAGGCTTTGTACCTGTATATAAAATGGTAGATACTTGCGCGGCAGAATTCGAAGCGCAAACACCGTACTACTACTCCGCGTATGAAGTGGAAGACGAGCGCATCGAGACTGGCAAGAAGCGCGTGGTCGTATTGGGCTCCGGACCGATCCGCATCGGCCAAGGAATCGAGTTTGACTATGCAACTGTCCACGCTGTATGGGCACTGAGAGAAGCGGGTTATGAGGCTGTCATTATCAACAACAACCCGGAGACCGTTTCAACAGACTTCAACACTTCTGATCGCCTGTACTTCGAGCCACTGTACATCGAGGACGTCATGAACATTCTCGATGTGGAAAAACCAGAAGGTGTCATCGTACAATTCGGTGGTCAAACCGCGATCAACCTGGCTGACAAGTTGACTGCACGCGGAATCAAAATCTTGGGTACGAGCTTGGAAAACATCGATGCAGCGGAAAACCGCGAGAAGTTCGAAGCGCTGTTGCGCGAGCTGGACATCGCTCAACCACCAGGCAAAACAGTAACTTCTGTCGAGCAGGCAGTTGTGGCAGCAGAAGGTCTTAGCTTCCCTGTCCTGGTTCGCCCATCTTACGTACTTGGCGGACGTGCGATGGAAATCGTCTACAACGAGTCCGAACTGTTGGAGTACATGGAAAAAGCGGTGAAAGTAAATCCTGATCACCCTGTCCTGGTAGACCGTTACATGGTCGGGGTAGAAGCGGAAGTCGATGCGATCTGCGACGGCGAAAACGTCCTGATCCCAGGCATCATGGAGCATATCGAACGCGCGGGAGTGCACTCCGGTGACTCCATCGCCGTATATCCACCGCAATCCTTGTCTCAAGCGATCAAGGATGAGCTGATCGACATGACGACGAAGCTGGCGCGTGCGCTGCAAATCAAAGGCCTGCTCAACATCCAGTTCGTCATCTATAAAGACCGCCCATACGTGATCGAGGTGAATCCGCGTTCGTCCCGTACGGTGCCGTTCCTCTCCAAAGTAACGGGGATTCCGATGGCGAACATCGCAACGAAAGCGATCCTTGGTCACTCGATTATCGAACAAGGCTTTACACCGGGCTACCATCCAGAGGAGTCGATGGTTTCTGTCAAAGTACCAGTCTTCTCCTTCGCAAAACTGCGCCGCGTCGATATTACACTCGGCCCTGAAATGAAATCGACCGGAGAAGTCATGGGACGCGAGAGCACATTGGCAAAAGCATTGTACAAGGGTTTGGTCGCAGCGGGCATGAATATCCCGACACAAGGCACCTTGCTCGTGACTGTTGCTGATAAAGACAAGGAAGAAGCGCTAGACATCGTGAAACGCTTCCGCCACCTCGGCTTCAAGCTGATGGCGACCGCAGGTACAGCAGACTATTTGGAGCAAGCGGGACTGCAAGTGACTCGCGTAAGCAAACTGTCCGAAGGCACGCCAAACCTGTTGGATGTCATCCATACAGGCGAAGCGAACATCGTACTCAATACACTGACAAAAGGCAAAACGCCACAACGTGACGGCTTCCGCATCCGTCGGGAAGCAGTAGAAAACGGAGCAGTATGCTTGACTTCACTGGATACAGCTTCCGCTCTCCTACACGTACTCGAGACGATCACATTCTCCACAGAAGCAATGCCAGCCCAGCGTGCTGGTGCAAAAGTGGCAATTACCGTATAAGTGACCGGAGCAAAGAAAAGGGGGAGAGCAGTGTGCAACATCAATTGACCGATATACGCGAACGCATGATTGTTGCGCTCGACTTTTCCACACTGGATGAAGTCAAGAAGTGCATCGAGCCCCTGCAAGGGCATATCCGCTATGTAAAAGTGGGGATGGAGCTTGCATACGCAGAAGGACCAGCAATCGTTTCCTTCTTGAAGGAAAAAGGACTCAAGGTGTTTCTAGACTTGAAGGTTCACGATATACCCAATACAGCCAAAGGCGCGATGAAAAGCCTGGCACGTCTCGGAGCAGACATGGTAAACGTCCATGCGGCTGGCGGCGTAGCCATGATGGCGGCAGCGAGAGAAGGCTTGGAGCAAGGGACAGCGGCAGGTGCTGCTCGTCCCCTCCTGATTGGTGTGACGATGCTGACATCTACTGGTTTGCAAACGATGAATCAAGAATTGGCGATTCCAGGTGCGGTAGAAGATGTCGTCGTGCACTATGCGCTGATGACCAAGCAAGCTGGTTTGGATGGGGTAGTTGCATCTCCGCTAGAGGTACCGATGATCAAAAAAGCTGCTGGAGATGCATTTGTCACAGTAACGCCAGGAATTCGTCCACTGGGAGCGGATCAAGGCGATCAAACGCGTATCACTACGCCAGAACAGGCATTCCGTTTGGGCAGTGATTACCTCGTGATCGGACGCGCGATTACGGGTGCAAAAGATCCGGTAGGTGTTTGGCAAAGTATCGTCACCGCAGTGGAAAAAGATCGTTCGTAAAGTAGCCAGCTGGAGGGAATAAGAGAAATGACGACAATGACAACCGCTAAACATATTGCAGCGAACCTTCTCGAAATCGGAGCAGTCCATCTGCGACCAGAGCAACCCTTTACATGGACGTCCGGGATCAAATCCCCAATTTATTGCGACAACCGGATCACGATGTCCTATCCGCATGTGCGCCGCGCCATTGCGGAAGCATTTGCCGATTTGATCAAAGAGCAGTACCCAGATGCGCAAGTCGTGGCTGGAACGGCGACTGCTGGTATTCCACATGCTGCATGGGTAGCAGAGCTGCTTGATCTACCCATGATTTATGTACGGGACAAGGCAAAAGGCCATGGTCGCCAAAATCAGATTGAAGGCGCATTGGCGGCTGGTCAAAAGGTCGTCGTGATTGAAGACCTGATTTCCACAGGAGGCAGCTCCTTGAAAGCAGCGCAAGCTGTGCAGGCTGAGGGTGGAGAGGTACTGGGGGTCGTAGCCATTTTCAGCTACCAATTCCCGGATGCCCAAGCCCTGTTTGAGGAGGCAGGCATTCCTTGCTCCACCATATCGAATTACACAGCACTTTTGGAAGTTGCATCAGAGCAAGGGGTTATTACAAGCGAACAGGAAAAAGTATTGGGCGAATGGCGGAAGTCCCCGCGTACTTTTTTTGAATAATGAGTGATACATGATGGAGAGTAGGGCGGCGATCAAACCGTCCTACTCTTTTTTGTTTCGTCGTGGATGACAATCTGGACCCCTACGGATCGATAGAACTGGAGTATATCGTCGGCACTCATTTCGAAATGGCCCAAATCCTCTGGAAAAAGAATTCCAGACGTAACAGCTGAGCGTTCGTTTTGCCGAATGATTTGTTGTGCAAAAATGGCAGCCCCCATCGCAGTCAGGTGAGTCTGCCCTTTCGGATCAGTGATCTCGACTTGACGTTTTACGTTCATGCCATGCTGATTGCGCCCATTTATTTGGATGACAACATGGTGAGGAGATCCTGTGCCTGGATTGTACAGTATTTTTTGACGTGTGCTTTTGCTAAGCAGGTTCCATATCCGACTTTTTACCAATGAAACGAGTGCCAAAGTAGATAGTTTATTGTCGAAGGCGATGCGAAAATCAGCGGTTGTTACGTTTGGGGCTTTTACGAGCGTCGTGTGATCCGGTGTGTCAAGTCGATAGCATTTCGTATGATATCCGTTCGGAAAAGTGACGGGTACCGGATCTGACAAGGGTGTGACTTGTTTTACGCCAGTGGGTGTGGTGACAGAAAACGGAATCGTCATGCGATCCATATAGTCGGTGGAATCTGGACCCGCTTTGTCTTGAAGTGAATAAAGGGCGTGCATATGAATTTGAACATCTTGTAGGGAAGCTGCATGTATGCTTGCGAGAAGCGCTACAGTTCCACCCATCCATCCTGAGGCTAGAATAACTGGAGAGCCAATGTTCTCATTCTTCAAGCGTTCGATCGATCGTGTAAATCGTTCTGTCCAACGCGTGACGTCAATGAAAGGGATCTGTCGGCGAACCGCAGCAAGAAGCAGAGTGTCATCAGGATCATTTACTACACTAATAATCAAGTTCAAATCATCTGGTGCATGGGCGAGAGGATCGGATTTGGAGACGTCTAGGAGGAAGGGCTTTAGCCTAGTGGACGCAAAAGGCAAAGGCTTTCCCGCAGACCTTCCTCCCAGCAATAATTCGAGAGTAGGGTGGTGATCGTGCAGAATCTTGGCGATTTGGCTCCCAACCGTTCCGTAGCCTCCAACAACTAAAGCTTTAGTGAGATTCATGAAAATACTCCTCTGATTAAATGTTTATTTGTTTAAGTTCATTAACGAATAAGTGTGAAAAAACAGGGACATACTGTCCCTTTTCGCAGCGATTTGAAATCAGCTGCATTCTTCTTCGACGAAAGTCACCAATTGCTTAAAAAGTCTGATCGCCTCTGTAATTTCAAGCCGATAAAACATTTCCGTTCCTTTCTTTTGAACGTTTACTAGGCCGGCTTGCTTTAATATTTTCAGGTGATGAGACACTGTAGGTCTAGACATGGGAATATGCTCGGCGATTTGGGTTACGTTCATACTTTCCTTGTCGATGAGAAGTGCTACGATTTGCTGCCGAATCGGATCACCCAAGCCTTGGAAGTATGGACTTAGCTCCATAAATATTTGAATCGCTTTTTCATTGCAAGTTGGATTCGTCATTGCACACTCCGTTAATAAACTTAATCATTTAAACCAAAGTATATGTGTTCTTCCTTATTTTTGCAAGTCATAAAAACGTTGATATATCAGCAAAAAAATAAGAGGAAGAGAGATTGGTCAGATGCAATAGGAAAGAAAAGTAGGGAATAGTAAGGGGGGTTACCAAAAAAGTAAAGGTGGGTGCTTGTGCATGATAATAGGAATCGGGAGCCTGGGCTCTCTTATGAAAACAGGGAAGGTAAAGAAAATCATCGGTGCAGCTTTATTATCTGTTACCCTTATGTTTTCTCTTCCTCATACGGGACTGGCAGTGGGTAAAGGTGCTCATGGGCCAGATATTTATGTGATTCAGGGGATGTTGAAATCATTAGGTAGTTACTCGGGCCAAATCAATGGATACTACGATGATGTAACCGTACGCGGTGTGAAACATTATCAGAAAAAACATGGATTGCCGGTTACAGGAAATGTGGATAATCGTACGTTCCAAAGCATTGTTTATTCCTATGATAATATCAAAACTGGCAAACGCGGCCACGGAGGCGGCAAAGGTCACGGAGGCGGAGCGGGTCATGGTGGCGGTAAAGGCATCGGTGGCGGAGCAGGCCAAGGTGGTGGTAAAGGCATCGGTGGCGGAGCAGGCCAAGGTGGTGGTAAAGGCATCGGTGGCGGAGCAGGCCAAGGCGGAGGTATGGGCGGCGGAGCAGGTCAAGGCGGAGGCATGGGCGGCAGAGCAGGCCAAGGCGGAGGTATGGGCGGCGGAGCAGGC
>NZ_JBIAOR010000001.1:998626-1644040 GCF_042878995.1 Brevibacillus sp. NPDC003359 | reverse complement strand
CTACGGCGGCGGAGCAGGTCAAGGTGGAGGCATGGGCGGTGGAGCAGGCCAAGGCAAAGGTTACGGCGGCGGAGCAGGTCAAGGTGGAGGCATGGGCGGTGGAGCAGGCCAAGGCAAAGGTTACGGCGGCGGAACCGGAGAAGGCCAAGGCAAAGGCTACGGCGGTGGAACTGGAGAAGGCAAAGGTAAAGGCTACGGTGGCGGAACCGGAGCAGGCCAAGGCAAAGGTAACGGTGGCGGAACCGGCAACGGTGGTAGCAATGGCAATGGAGGCGGAAAAGGCAACGGTGGCAGCAATGGCAATGGAGGCGGTAACGGCAACGGTAAGAACAATGAGGATAACGAAGGTACTGGAAAAGACTAATTGTACACAGGAGGTAAAACGCTTCGTCTCTTCATGGGGACGAAGCGATTTCCATGTAAAAGAGCTAACTTTAGTTAGTGTTAGAAGGAATTTGGCTAATGATATCATTAATCATGATTGCTATTTAATCAGGCAGGATATCAGAAAAAGTTCGAAGGAGGAAGAGCGATACACATTGCGAAAGACAAGTCAGTGTATCCAGGCCTGAAAGGATGCAAGCAGGTAACTGATCAAATGACAGAAAAGTACAACGATTGCGTGCAAGGAGGATTATGGTACATACCAGACCTTTTGAATATGAGCAAGACGAATTCTTTATTTGGGAATTGTACTGTTCTACGAGAACCGAAGAAATGGCTCATTGGGGTTGGAGTGAGTCGGACAAGCTTGCTTTTTTACAGTCGCAGCATGCGATGCAGCAGAAATCATACCAGATGCAGTTTCCCGCTCAAAATCATCAAATCATTCTCCAAGCAGAACAGTCTATCGGTCGTATGATCACGGATGCGAGCGGAGATGCTTTGCATCTGGTAGATATTTCTTTGCTGGCTGCTTATCGGGGACGTGGTGTTGGTTCCGGCATTATTGGCAATCTGCAAAAAGAGGCGCAAGCTTTTCAATTGCCGATCCGTTTACGTGTCTTACAAGGGAATCCCGCCTTTCGCTTATATGAACGGCTCCATTTCATCGTGACAGACGCCACAGGGCTGTATATCCAAATGGAATGGAACCCACTTCTACAAAAATGACCAACCTGTTTGTTCGACAAGGGAAATAACTACGTTACATAAGGAGGAAGCAACATGGCAGAACCATTTATTGGAGAAATCAGGATGTTTGGAGGAGATTATGCACCACAAGGATGGGCTTTATGCGATGGTCAGCTATTATCCATTTCTGAAAACGACACGTTGTATAGTTTGATTGGAACCACATATGGCGGGAATGGACAAACGACATTTGGATTACCTGATTTACGAGGACGTATCCCGCTCAATCAAGGGACAAATCCCCGTACGGGAACTACCTACGTGATGGGTGGAAAAAATGGTGTGGAATCAGTCACCTTAACCGTCCGAGAGCTACCCGCGCATACGCATACCGTCCATGCATCATCGCAGCCAGGGACTCAGAATAGTCCTGCCAATGCTGTATGGGCAAAGAATGCGCAGCAATATTCAACGAATGCACCTGATGGATTAATGAACGCGTCCAGCTTGAGTAGTGTAGGTGGGAATCAGCCGCACAATAACTTGATGCCGTTTACGGTTATTAATTTCATCATTGCCCTGTATGGGATCTATCCTTCACAAAATTAACATTCAAATCGAACAGGAGGATTTTACATGGAACCATTTCTTGGAGAAATTCGCTTTTTTCCATTTGCATTTGCGCCAAAGGGTTGGGCCTTGTGTAATGGTGCGGTGCTGGCTATTAACAGAAACCAGGCACTGTTTTCCTTGTTAGGGATTTCTTATGGGGGGAACGGGACAACCACGTTTGCTTTACCAGATTTAAGAGGCCGCGTCCCCGTTCATCAAAACAGTCTACCGGATCGCCCAATCGTAACGCTTGGAATGTCAGCCGGCGAAGAAAACCATGTACTAACGACAAACGAGATACCTGCACATACCCATACAGCAACCGGATCGAATGCAGATGCCAATGAGAAAATAAGTACTGGGAAATACTGGGCGAAAGCTTCTGCCGCAACCTATGGGACAACCCCGGATACTACAATGAGCGAGACTGCATTGCAAACGGTAGGAAATAGTGCAGCTCATAATAATATGCAGCCGTATTTAGTCGGGAATTTTTGCATCGCGATTCAAGGGATTTACCCGTCAAGAGACTAGAGGAGGTACTATCATATGGATCCGTATATTGGGGAAATTCGTATTTTCGGAGGCAACTTCCCGCCGAGGGACTGGGCTTTTTGCAATGGACAATTAATCTCGATCGCTTCCAATCCTGTATTGTATTCGATAGTGGGAACGAAATATGGTGGAGATGGCAAAACCACATTCGCGCTTCCCAACTTAAGAGGCACAGCCCCGATGAATCAGGGGGAAGCACCTGGCTTGACACCGCGTGTGGTAGGTGAGACGGGTGGTGCAAGCAGCATAACGCTGTTGCAAAGCGATATTCCGGCGCATACCCATGTTCCAAATGTGTGCTCAACGCCAACAGAGGCAACGCTAGCAGGGGCGAAATGGTCTTCCACGGTTGGCCGGGGAGCTGTCATTCCTTACTCCAACACGAGTGATGGGACACAGCTTAGCTCGCAAGCAATCGGCACCACAGGCGGGACTCAACCTCATAATAATATGCAACCTTATCTCGGACTCTCGTTCATTATTTGTGTGAGAGGCGGAAATTTTCCGGTGAGAGGATAGAAATCGTATCTTGGACGCCCGATGCCGTGTAGCAGGAGGCGTCTTTTTCGAATGACAGTCACAGCCCTTCTTCCATCTTTTCCTACTTTTCGTATTCTTCTTGCGAGACGTATGCATTATAATGGATATGTCCGTGATACTAAACGATCGCTTGATGCAGAACGATCGCAGAGGATGAAGCAGATGACGAAGATAGAAATACTGAAAAGCATGTTGACGAGCGATCAACGCAATGCGCCAGTGTGGCTGTTACTAGGGTTAGAGCATGCTGAGCAGGGGGATCGTACGGAGGCTTTACAGGCTTTTACGCAGGCTCTTGCCTATGGAAATGAAGCGATGAAGGAAAAAATTGTGATCGAGCTCAACAAGCTACAAAAGGGATCCCCATACTCGCGGACGTTAAAAGGGATCAACCAGAAAGATTCCTCCACATATACAACGATGGTTGCACCTAAGATACGCGTCATAGAAGGGGGCAAAGGAAAGACCACCGCGAAATCGGTTCAGCTCCTCGAGAAAGCCACAGGTTTTGTAATGGTCGGAGGGCTTGGACGAGTAAAAGAGGCAATCTCTCAAAGACTCCTACAGCCTATGTCGCAACGGTTGTATCAAAAGAAAAGTACCATTTTACTTTACGGACCATCGGGGTGCGGAAAATCTTTGTTAGCAAAAGCAACCGCAGAAGAATGCCAGGCTCATTTTTTATCCATGGCCAATACAGGAGGTCGAGGTATGTATACATCATCGAACAGCCCGCTGAACATCCAAAGCTTGCTGGCAACAGCTCCTGCCAATAAACCGTTTCTGTGCTTTTTGGATGAACTGGACGCTTCCAGCCATTACGAAGAGCAAGCCACCCCCTACAATAGGCAGGGGGGCGATTCCAAATGGATACAGCAGATAGCAGAGGCAGGCCAGTACGACGAACGATTCGTCCTGATGGGCGCAACCAACGTTCCATGGGAATTGGAGCCTTCCTTGCTCCGAGCGGCCGGTTTTGATCACTGGATTTTTGTCGGACCACCGGATCGGCAAGCACGGGAGGAGATTTTTCGCTTAAAACTAGAAGGTCGTCCTTCTGAGATGCTCGATTATGACCAATTGGCTGGATGGACAGAGTTTTATTCGGGGGCAGACATCGAGTATGTCGTGGAGCTAGCGACGGAGCAGGTATGGCATGATATCGTAACAAAAGGGATCGATCGCCCGATTCAGATGAGCGATCTGCGGGAGGCCATTGCAGCTACATATCCGACAACTATTGAGTGGTTGAGGACTTTGAAAGAACATTTGAAACAGGTGGATTACAACGGAATTTATGATGAAGTGTGGGACTACTTGTCTCTTCATAGTAGAATCTAGTATCAACCATAAGACTGTCGGCTCGCTGTAAGGCTGCGGTCTTCTTTTTTTGACGTAAATGTTCGAATATTGACTCAATATAGTCTTTTTTGTACGCTGAGTATAAGCACGAATAGTTGTTAGAAGGTGGAGGATCTGCAATGAAAATATTTGATATATCACGTCCGCTCTTGGCTGGCATGCCGACCTGGCCAGGAGACACTCCCTTTCAATACGTTGTAAACTGGCCCAAAGCAGAGAGTGGATCAGTCAATGTCGGTAAATTAACAATGAGCGTACATACAGGCACACATGTGGATGCTCCGTTCCATTTCGATGATGATGGCCGAAAGATGGCTGCATTGCCATTGGACCTGTACATGGGAGAGGCAAGAGTGGTAGAGATTACTGGACGTTCCAGCATTGGCCCGGAGGATTTTGCCCAGGTTGATCTGGAGGGGGTGGAACGCTTGCTGCTCAAAACATTATCATGGAGCGACCCTGAGCATTTTCCATCAACGATCTGTCATCTGCATGCGGACTTGCCGGCGTTCCTCGCCAAAAAAGGCATTCGGTTGATCGGAGTCGATGTCCCATCTGTCGACCCGTTGGACAGCAAGGAACTGGCTGCTCATCATGGGCTTCATCAGCATGATATTCATATTTTGGAGGGGCTTCTGCTCGATCATGTCGAACCGGGTGATTACGAATTGATCGCTCTGCCGCTGCTTTTGATGGAGGCAGATGGGAGTCCGGTACGTGCAATCTTGCGTCGTTCTTAAGGATGCATATTGATAAAGCAGTGATTTTCTCGAATAATAACAGTGTAACTACAAAACCATCATCACGGCGTACGTATGAAGGGAATGAAAAAGTAGATGGAAGCGATGACCTTTGTCCTTTTTGGCGCGACAGGAGATTTAGCAAAACGCAAAATTTTCCCTGCGCTTTTTAACTTATATGTAGATCAAAAGTTGCCTGCTGCCTTTTCGATTATCGGTGTGGGGAGAAGGGCATTGTCTGATGACGAATTTCAGAAATCTGTTCACCAGTCTGTCCATGAATTTTCTCGTCGCGCCCAGATTGATTCCCGCGAGCTAGATGCTTTCTTGTCTGCTTTTCGCTATGCGGAAGTAGATGTCATGGAACCGGATGCTTATGAAACGTTACATGATCTGGTCCTTCAAAGAGAGCAAGAGCTGCAGATTCCGCAAAACCGGATGTTTTACTTGTCAGTAGCCCCGCAATATTTCGAGGGAATTGCTACCAATGTCAAGGCCAGCGGACTCGGTTCAACGACAGGCTGGAAGCGTCTGATCATTGAAAAACCGTTTGGACATGATTTGCAATCCGCCGAAGAATTGAATGAAAAACTGGGGAAAGCATTTTCGGAAGAAGAAATTTATCGTATTGACCATTACTTAGGAAAGCCGATGGTCCAAAACCTCGAGGCTCTCGAATTTGCGAACCCGGTCTTCCAGGCACTCTGGAACAATCAGTACATCGCCAACGTGCAAATTACGGCTAATGAAACGGTCGGCGTCGAGGATCGGGCTGGCTATTACGAACCGGCCGGAGCACTGCGCGACATGCTCCAAAATCACATGCTGCAAATGCTCATGATCATCGCTATGCAGCTTCCGAAGCGGATCACGTCCGCCCATATCCGCGAAGAAAAGCGCAAAGTGATGGCAGCCGTACGTCCGATGAAGAAAGAAGAGGTCCGCACTCAGGTCATTCGCGGTCAGTATAGCGCAGGACGTATTCAAGGAACACCTGTGGCTGGCTACAGGGACGAGCCTGGTGTCGATCCAGTTTCGATGACAGAAACGTATATTGCCACTCGTGTCTGGATTGATGACCCGTTTTGGCAAGGGGTACCTTTTTATATTCGCACCGGAAAAAGACTGCAAGAAAAATCAACCAGGATCGTCATTGAGTTCAAAAATCCGCACGAAAAGCTCTATCAGGAACAAAATGAAACGACGTCGCCTAATTTGTTGATCATAAGCGTGAATCCGAACGAAGGTATTGCCTTGCAGGTAAATAGTAAGAATCCGACAAATAGCGGTAAGATTGAGCCGGTGACGGTAGATTTCAGTGCAGGGACAAAAGACGTGCCAGAAGCGTACGAGCTACTCTTGTTCGATGCACTCCGAGGGGATTCCACCTACTTTGCGCATTGGGATGAGGTCCGGCTATCGTGGGAGTGGGTGACACCGATTTTGGAAGCTTTCGCTGAAAATCTGGTGCCTCTCTTTACGTACGAAGCTGGCTCGTTCGGACCAAAGGCCGCTGAGCAATTGCTTGCAGCGGACGGATTCGTGTGGTGGCTGGATAAGGTCGAAGTACGAGTGCCTGTCACCACAGCGAGATAGACAAAAAAAGAAAAGGGAGCGGATGAGATGCGATTTGGCGTAATCGGAACGAATTGGATTACCGAGGAATTTATCCAGGCTGGTCAAGAGGTAGAAGGCTTTTCTCTTCAGGCTGTGTATTCACGTACCATCGAACGCGCCCAAGAAATCGCGGACAAGTACCACGCTCCATTCGCCTATAACAGCCTAGAAGAAATGGCTGCAAGCAAAAATATTGACGCGATCTATATTGCGAGCCCCAACTCCTGCCACGCTGAGCAAGCGATCCAATGCATGGACGCGGGGCTGCACGTATTGTGTGAAAAGCCACTGGCTTCCAATGCGAATGAGGTAGAAGCCATGATCGAAGCAGCTAGGAGAAATGACGTACTGCTCATGGAGGCTGTCAAATCTACGCTGTTGCCCAATTTTTTTACCATACAAGATAACCTGCACAAGCTCGGAAAAGTACGACGTTTTGTTGCTAGTAATTGCCAATATTCTTCGCGCTATGACGCTTATCGTGAAGGGAAGGTTCAGCGTGCTTTTGATCCTGCTTTTTCAAACGGAGCCTTGATGGATATCGGTATTTATTGTCTTTATCCGTTAATCATCCTTTTTGGCAGGCCAGACGACATCAAAGCAGAAGGAATCGTGCTTGATTCTGGAGTAGACGGAGAAGGCAGTATGCTTTTGAAATACAGAGAGATGGATGCAATCATTAGCTTCTCGAAAATTACGACCTCCTATCAGCCAGCTGAAATCCAAGGGGAGGACGCTACGATGGTGATCGATCGAATTAACCATCTTAAAGAAGTGGACATTCGTTACAGGGACGGACGAATCGAGCAAGTGACAAGGCCTCAGACGCCGAAGACCATGCATTATGAAATAAGAGAATTCCTTCACTTGGCAAGTATAGGGGCCAGACAGTCTCCTACGAATTCGCATGAAGTCTCCAAAACGGCCACGCAGGTCATGGATGAAGCGAGAAGACAGATGGGAATTGTGTTTCCAGCGGATCGTAAAATTCAGTAGGCAAAAGGGAGGGCGTTTGAGATGAAAATGTATGACGTAACCGCCACCGTGTACGAAGGAATGACAGTTTATAAAAACAAGCCGGAAAAACAGCCGAAAATACGTACGTCTACCAATGGCTATGTAACAGAATCGAGAATCGACATGGACCTTCACTCTGGTACCCATGTGGATGCGCCCTTGCATATGGTGAATGCTGGCGATACATTTGAAAGTATTTCATTGGAGAAGCTGGTAGGCAGTTGCAAGGTTCTCGATCTTACAGCGGTAGAAGACAGGATCACTCGCTTCGACTTGGAGAGCTTTGATCTTGCGCCAGGAGATTTTGTCCTGTTTAAAACGAAAAACTCTTTTGAAGAGGCGTTTTCCTTTGAATTCATCTTTCTGTCAGAGGAAGGTGCACAATATTTAAGTGAGCTGGGTGTACGAGGCATTGGTACCGATGCACTTGGAATCGAACGCAGCCAGGAAGGGCATCCCACACATAAAAAACTGTTTGCGGCTGGAGTGATTGTGGTGGAAGGCTTGCGGTTAGCAGAGGTCCCGGCAGGCGAGTATTTCTTGGTGGCAGCACCACTGAAGCTGATTGGCACGGATGCAGCTCCGGCAAGGGTTCTTTTGTTCGAAGGCTTACAAAGCGTATGATGGTAACGGTCACCCGCCTGCGAAGATCAGGCGGGTGCGTTCGTATTAGTGAATCCTTGTTTGGCATGGAGTGCAGGGTGGTATCATTTGTCTATCCATAATGAATGACAAGGAGTGGAAAATACATGCTCAGACGACCAGAGCGCGATGAATACGCTGCTTATTTTGATTATTATGTTGGACTTGTACCTGAAGGGGATCTGCAAATGATCCTCATGCAACAAGGAGAGAGGCAAGTCAGGCTATTTTCGTCACTTGCTCCTGAGCAAATGGATTATCGGTATGCTCCAGGCAAGTGGACGGTAAAAGAGGTTTTAGGTCATCTCGTCGATACAGAACGCATCATGAGCTATCGTTTGCTGAGAATCGCGAGAGGAGATCAAACGCCCCTCGTCGGTTTTGATGAGAATACTTTTGTAGAACAGGCGTGTTTTCAGCAGAGAGAGCTCTCAGATCTATTGGAAGAGTACAAGGCTGTT
Source organism: Brevibacillus sp. NPDC003359 (assembly GCF_042878995.1). Lineage (NCBI taxonomy): Bacteria > Bacillati > Bacillota > Bacilli > Caryophanales > Paenibacillaceae > Brevibacillus > Brevibacillus sp. NPDC003359. The sequence continues at coordinate 1,635,420 of NZ_JBIAOR010000001.1, read as the reverse complement.
CGTGCTTCCACTATCGCGCAGGTGCGAGGAATCTCTCCAGAAGCGTGGTTGCGTACGGGACTTGCCAACGGAAACAAGCTATCTGCAAGGACGTTGGCCTATGTGATTGCTGGACACGAAGCTCACCACAGTGCCATTTTGAAAGATCGGTATTTGAGGTAGGTCTTACGAACCGATTTTGCTTGAACAAGAAGACAAATGCCCAGAGCCTCTCCGCGTTTGCCGGCAACAGCTGGACGAATATTTTTCCGGTAAGAGACAGTCCTTTTCTGTTCCCCTTTGGATGAAAGGAACAGACTTTCAGAAAACAGTCTGGCACGCATTGACCACGATTCCCTATGCGCACAAGATTACGTACACAGAGCTAGCCGCGTTGATTGGGAAGGAAAATGCGGTACCATGCCACAGAATTATTGGATCAAACGGGAGTTTAACAGGATATTCGGGAGGATTGTGGCGAAAGGAATGGCTACTGGCCCACGAACAATGCTCGCACAACAAGGAAAAATAAGGTAAAATCTGAGGGTAGTAGTGAGAAGGTACAATTTCATAGGTGGAAACAGGTTCCTTAGGGCATAACCAATTTGCCACAAGGATAATAGGGAAGCTCGGTGCAAATCCGACACGGTCCCGCCACTGTAAGAGGGGAGTCAGCGTCCAACAAGCCACTGGTCTATCAAAGTAGACGGGGAAGGCGACGCTCGACGATGAACCCTAAGTCAGGAGACCTGCCTGTTTCGACAACACTGATAGACCTACGGGAGATAGGGAGGTGTTAGAGATGGCTTGCAAAAAACAGCGAGTGGACAAGTACGTCCCTCCTTTTCTGGCATTTTCTAACGATCGTCACGGTCGAGCGGAAAATGCTCTTTTTATTTTGGGCAGAATAAAAGAAGAGGAGGTCGTGCCATGATTCAACTTTTCATTTGCCAATGGTGCGGATATGTCGAGGAAAAAGAGCTGCCTGAGGAATGCCAGGAGGGCGTGCTTCATTGCACTTGCTGCAGCATGGAAGAGGTAGAAAGCTTGTTCACCCACAACTGAAAACCTTGCCCAATTCGCTTGCAATCTGAAAAGAAAGAATTTTGTTGACGCTTGCCTTGGAATTTCTTAGAATAAAGCTCAACAGCATAAATAGTTCTTATCCAGAGAGGTGGAGGGTCTGGCCCGATGAAGCCCGGCAACCGTTGCATATTGCGACAAGGTGCCAATTCCTGCGAGACGTTTCGTCTCGAAAGATAAGAAGCGGGTTACTCCATTTGTAGATGAACCTTCTTCTTATCGAAGAAGGTTTTTTTAATTTCATATTTTCTTTATCCAGAGAGGTGGAGGGACTGGCCCGATGAAGCCCGGCAACCGTCACGTATATTTTGTGACAAGGTGCCAATTCCTGCAGGACATATACGTCCTGGGAGATAAGGAGGGGGAGCATTAGCTGCTAACAAGCCTTCTTCTTATCGAAGATGGCTTTTCTTTTTATCTAAAATTCGGGGTATGAGGTGGTCAGGATGAGTGCAGAAGTAGTGCGCGTGGGATTATTGGGATTGGGAACCGTGGGGGGAGGCGTAATCAAAACGATCCGTTCGCAACAGGAGAAGCTGGCTGCTCGCTTAGGAAAGCGGATCGAGATCGTCAAAGCATTGGTGCGTGACTCGGAAAAAGAGCGTGCGATTTATGTCGACCCTGCTTTACTGACAACAGACTTTGAGGATGTATTGAGAAGCGATGTGGATATCGTGGTGGAAGTCATGGGCGGTGTAGAACCTACCTATGACTACGTCCGTGCTTTGATTGAAAAGGGCTGCCATGTGGTAACTGCCAACAAAGAACTCCTGGCGAAAAGAGGAACGGAGCTAGTCGATTTGGCCAATCAGCATCAAGTGCATCTTGCCTATGAAGCGAGTGTGGCAGGGGGCATCCCGATCTTGAGCGTACTGAGACAGTTCCTTCGCACGAACGATATTCAAGGGGTTCGCGGTATTCTCAACGGAACAACGAACTTCATTTTGACGAAAATGGAGGCAGAGCAGCTCTCTTACCAGGAGGTGCTCAAGCAAGCGCAGGAGCTGGGCTATGCGGAAGCAGACCCTCGATCTGATGTAGAAGGTTTTGACGCTATGTACAAGTTATATATCTTGGCACAGCTTGTTTACGGAGAATCGCTGCCTTTAGCGGATGTTGTTCGCAAAGGGATTGCAGATTTGTCAGCAGGTCACATTCGGATTGCGAGCGAGCTGGGGTACCGGATCAAACTGATCGCGCAGGCTTATCAAGCTGAAAAAGGAATTCGCCTGTCGGTTGAACCAACTATGCTTCCGCTGAGCCATCCGCTGGCGCAAATCCACGACGCATTTAATGCTGTTCAGCTATCCGGCAACATCGTGGGAGACTTGTTGTTTACAGGAAGAGGGGCAGGAGAGCTCCCTACAGCAAGTGCTGTTGTCGAGGATTTGGCCTATTTATTGACGCAGCCATTCACACCGCATCCTACTTGGAAAGAAAAAACGGCTGACAAAGCTGGCGTCACATTGGACTCGACAGAACGTGTCCTCTGTTATCTTGAGGGCTCATGCCATACTGCTACGCCAGAGCGCGTCCTGCATTTCCTTCAGCAAGCAGGAGTAAACGTGCATAAGCTTAAAGTTCAATTTGATTTGGGGGGCGTCTTGCGCGTAGGTTTAATCGTGACAGGGATCAGTGAAGAGCACGAGTCCCTATTGAAAAATGATTTTGGCTTGGCCGTGCGCTGCTTCCCTGTTCTCGAATCTGCGTAAGTAAGCGGAATAAAAAGAAAAGCCGTATTTCTAGTTAACTGGAAACACGGCTTCTTTTGTCAGGGGGCAGTCTCCACCGCTTTTACACGTGGCTGCACACGCCCATCACTTTGTATGTCGACACTCTCTGAAATGGATTCAATGCGTTTTAGAAGGGCGGCGCCATTGCTTTCATTCATCGGTACGGCTTGTCCCAATTCTGCGTGAAACGGAAGCATTGTCAGCTCACAATCACCGCTTTTCGTACAGCTTGCTTGCAGGACCATCGTCTCCCATGTCTTGGGCTCGGTTGATCGTGTGAAAATGAAATTGCCGAGACTGTACGCAATCCATTTGTCGTTGTATCGTTCAAAGCCTTGAAGGACGTGGGGATGACCACCGACGATCAAATCTGCACCAGCATCGATGTATGCACGAGACAACTCTTTTTGATGATCGACAGGATAATCGGAGCGTTCCTTGCCCCAGTGTGCAATCACTACAACGAGATCCGCTTGGCTATTCGCATCTTGGATCGCTTTCACTGCCAGTGTAGGATCATAGGAAGCGGCCATACCTGGCTGGGAATCCCTTGCAAACCAGCTCGTTTCGGGAATAACCCTGCTGAAGCCGAGAATCGCGATCTTGATTCCATTCTTTTCTATGAAGATAGGTGAATAGGCACGGCTGGCATCCTTACCTGCGCCGACGTATTCAATCCGGTTTTCGTCCAAAGCGTCAAAGGTATCGAGCAATCCCGGAACCCCTTGGTCCATGGAATGATTATTGGCGAGATTCACGACATCAATCCCAGCGTTTTTCATGGCAGGAACAGCAAGTGGCGACGACTTGTAGACATACGCCTTGTTTTGTGCAGCAACACCTGTGGCGGTAATCGGCGTCTCCAGATTGGCAATCGTGATATCATCTTGCAAAAAGAGTGAGCTTACATGCTTGTATGGGTAGTCATAGCTGTTTGCGAGTAAGGTCTTCTCTACATTCCCTGACATCATAATGTCACCGACAAAGGTGAGCTGCACAGAAGACTTTGGGTTCACGGTATTGTCAGGAGCAGGCTGCGTGCTCGGGTTGGCATGTTCTCCATCCATGGCTGATTGGAACAGGTAGTAGGTTCCGACGACGAAGATAGCTAACACGCTAAATAGGAGCGTGCTTTTTCCAGTCCGTACCCATTTTCTACGTGATTGCTTGCGCCGAGTTTTTCTCCGGCTTGATCTAGTCTCGTTCATTTTTCCCCCTTGTATTTCTATCCTTACATAAATGAATTTTGATATCCTATAAGTAATACGAAAAGAGGCGAAAAAAGGTGCGATTAACTTTTGATCATTTGGTTCATTTTGTGCAGCGAACGCCACAGGAAGCATCGGAACAATTTTGCCAAGCAGGTTTTCATGCGGTAGCTGGAGGGCGTCATGCGTCTTGGGGGACATGGAATAGCCTTAGTTATTTTGGACTTTCTTATGTTGAATTTTTGGCGGTCGAAAACAAGGTGCTTGCTCGACAATCAGACAATACGCTCGTGCGTCAATGCATCGAGGATGAGGCAAAGGGAGAAGGATTTGGTCAGATTGCGCTTCGGACGAACGAGATGGATGTGTGGGTAGAGCGTTTGCGAAGCCAAGGTTTGCAGGTTACTGGACCTGTTGCGGGGAGTCGTACTCGTGATGATGGCACGACGCTTCGATGGCGGATGCTGTTCCTTGAAGATGCAACTAGTGCCCTCTTACCGCCATTTCTCATTGAATGGTCGCAAACGGATGAAGAGAGAATAGAAGATTTGACAAATCGTGGCATCATTGACGCACATCCGAACGGTGCAGCCCATCTCGAGTCTGTAGGCTATGCCGTGACGGATCTGGAAGAAGCAACAGCACGTTGGCAAAGCTGGTTTGGATGGAAGAGGGGCGAAAAGTTCCACGATAAAGAACTGGGAGCCATCTGTCACGTATTTGAGATTCCGGGTGGAAATGTAGTGCTTTGCCAACCGACAGGGGAGGGATTGGCGCAATCGGCCTTGCAAGATCGCGGGCAAAGTCCGTTTTTTGCGAAAGTGTCAGGTCTAGGCAAGGAAAGCGAGTCTAAAATTTGTGGTGGAACATACTTTCTAACCACGCTGGAATAGACGTTAGAGCAAATGGAGGCGTACATATGGGATCCCCCCCGACATATTGTGTCCGCAGCAGCGATTATCATCAATGAGAGTCAGGAGATTTTGTTGATCAAGGGTCCGCGAAGAGGATGGGAAATGCCTGGTGGTCAAGTAGAGGAGGGCGAATCTCTTGCACAGGCAGCCATTCGAGAAACGAAGGAAGAGTGCGGCTTGGATATAGAAGTGACGAAGTTTTGCGGTATGCTTGCGAGAAGAAGAGCATCCGTTTTATGTGGCGTTTTAAGAAAAAAACCACCTCGCATTGGAGGTGGTTTTCTACTAGGTGCCAAACGTCTTTTTGGTTAAATTCCGATACATCACCAGCATCGCGATACGCCAAGGTACAAGCATACCGAATGCGAGCAAGAAGAACAGTCCACCCGTTTGAATCGGTGTAAAGCTATCATTGATCGCCAGTTTAATAATCAGCCGGATGACCAACAGACCGATCAAAATGAAGAAAAACGCACGGGACCGTTTCAAATACACGTCTTGCCCAATGATTTCGAAGCGTGATGTCATAATCAACGGAATCGAAAAGATTAGCCCAACCACAAAGGCAGCAATATCAAACTTGGGCGGTAATTGTGCCTCGGGTAACAAGAACATGGCAAACCCTGTCGCCATAAAGAATGGTGGCAAAATAATGCTTTTTGCAGAAGCCGGCTTTTTTTGCCGACGCATTCTCACAAAGATCACTGCAATAGCCATCACGAGAGGCAGCAGGATTCCCAAAATGGGAGAGGAAAGGATCTGCATGGAAAAACGCCTCCATAAGTGTTCAACATACTTTCACTAGTGTACACCAAAGCATGGTCTGTGGGAAAGCGTTTGTCAGGTTTGTTACATTCCGAGACTAGGCAGCTGCCTCATCGTGGGAGCGTACATCCAGCTTAAGCTTTTTACTGTATAAGAAAGTCAACAAGCCAAAGAGCATAGTCACCGAGCCGATGAAGATGAGGTAGCTGCTAATGCCGAGAAGGTCAAGCCCGACTCCGGTAATCGCGAGAGCCAACAAGAAAAATCCACGATCCAGCATGCTTTTGAATGAAAAGAATCGCCCTTGCTGGTGTGGAGGTAGGCGCTTCTGAAAAATCGTTGCGGTCACAGGGAAGAAGAAAGCGACGACAAAGCCGAACAAGGAGAAGGAAGCAAGCACCATGAATTTGTTATCGGCTAGTGACATGCCAAACTGGGAAAGCGCGAAGAAAAAGAGCATGACGGTGGACGCTGCCACGAGGTTTCTGCGGCCTATCCAACGCTTTGCCAAGAGACCTCCAATCAAAATGCTGATCCCTTCTGCTGCATAGATCCATCCCATGAGCTGAGGTTCCTGTTGTAGCTCGCTAAAGTTCAAAATCATCAGGTTCAGACCGCCAAGGAACAAGGTAATCAACCCGTTATTAATCAATCCGACAAACAAGGCCGGGTCCTGTCGCGAGATCGTCAGTACTTCGCGGAACTCCACTTTTTCCTGAATCTTCCGAGAAGTGACTTGCGGAATGCGGAGAAAGAGTGTGACGACAGCGAGTACAGCGTACGCGATGATGGAGCATACATACAGCATGGACAGGTCCATGGAGGCAACGAGTATACCGCCGATTGCCGTTCCTCCAATGCGCGAGAGGGTAGAGATATTCAAATATGCGCTGTTCGCCTTGAGTAACTCGTCCTGGGAAAGGATGGCTGGCAAGGAAGCCTGCACGGTCGGAAAATAAAACGCAGCAGAGCATTGCATCACGATCAAAGATACGATCATCCACAGAAGAGAATCGTTTGCAAGAGCCGGGAACATGAAGACTGGGCTGAGTGTTCGGACCAAGCTGGCAAACAGCATGATCTTGCCTTTGTCGTACATGTCAATCACCACACCTGCTTTAGGGGCGAGGAGAATGCTGACCACCAATCCACACATCAGAATCAAGCCCTTCACCGTATCAGAAGGAACGAGTTTCTGCATGAATGCAAGATTGGCAATAATCGAAATCCACATGCCCGCTCCCGCGACAATCTCTCCGCTCATTAAAAGCAGAAAGGTACGATTACGCCATAACATGAGAGCCACTCCAAACATTCGTTAGATAGGTAAAAATTTGAACCGATCCATTCATTTTGATGAAAAACGATTTCTCTAGTATAGCATTCATGCAAACGCTTGTATATTTATTGTCATTGTGGGTATTCTTCGTATTCATAACGGACAAACTAACGCAATACTGCGGCCAGTACGCCCAAAAGGAGCTATTCGTAAATGGCCCGAAAACGGACGTTGCTACTGTTGATCGTGTATGGATTTGCTGCGACACTCACGATCTTTTATGGACTGGTGGAAAAGCATAGCGTGATTGTCACGTTCTTTTCTTTTCATGTGCTCGTTTGCATTTGTATCCCCGTCATTCACGGATGGTGGGAAGGAGATTTGCGAAAGCACTGGCGTTTAGCCTGGGGAAGTTTTGAATGGCAGGGTACTTTATACGGACTGGCATTTGGCGTTCTTATGTTGACTGGAGTGCTGGCTGGGCTTTGGTTACTCTTGCAGGAACCGGGAAGACATGAAACCGTTCGAACAGGTATGGAAGCGTGGGGGATTGAACGCCGCTGGATTTGGGGTTTTTCCTTCTACCTCGTTTTCATTAACTCGCTGCTGGAAGAGTTGTTTTGGCGAGGCTTCGTATTACAGCGGTTGCGCGCATCCTTATCCTGTTTGATGTCCATTTTTCTTTCCAGCTTTTTTTATTCCTTGTATCACCTGATTATCTCTACGATCCTATTTGGTTTTCGAAACGGCTTGTTAATTACATCCATGGTTTTTGGAGCAGGGCTGATTTGGGGATGGACGAAAGGAATATTTCCTTCGATTTACCCAAACTGGATTAGTCATTTGTTCGCGGATTTGGGCCTCGCACTAGCTATGGTTCTCTGGATTTATTGACCGGATAGGAGGGGAAACGAATGCTGGCGATTCATGAAGAAACGAGACTTCGCAAGCGATTGCTCAGTATACTTCGGCAAAACAGTGAAGCATTTCAACTCTACTACGATACGTATGGTTATACCCCGATCGAGCCGTTGCTGGATTATCTTCATACGCTGAAAGGGTGCGAATACATAACCCGGCACGATCTTCATCAAGTCGTTGAATTCGATCCGGAGCGGAGTATCGAATGGGACGGAGGAGCACTCATTCGAGTGACCTACGGATTTTTGCCCTCGATTGCAAAAAGCAGGCTTATCGAGATCGTACCACCTGACGTTCTTTATTACGGAACACATCGAAAGTTATGGAGACAAGTACTCACTGGCGGCCTGTTGCCGATTGCCAGTGAGTATGTGCAGCTTGCGGAAAGACCGGAGCAAATTGGAGAGCCGACAGACACATTGCGCCTTGTCACCGTGAATGCAAAGGATGCCCATGAAGCCGGCATTTGCTTTTACCGAGTGGGTGCGCACTATTGTTTGAGCAATGCTGTGCCCCCCAGTTATTTGCAGATGTACACCGATTAGTTCGACTGGTTGTTTCGGCGTGCTTCGCGCATTTCCAACTGGTGCTGACGTTCTGCCAAGACGTCGCTTCGATCCCTCAGGGAATGCTTATTCAGCAAGTAGGCGTCTTGCATATCGCTATCTCGATGTTCAGGGTGATTTTGCATCGTACAAGCCTCCTGATACGCTTGTTTCAAAGCATCGGACATGGGCAAGGAAAGGCTTCGGTAGGGCTGACCATTTTTCATTTCCGTCAAGCGCTCTTCAAGCAGGCTCGCCAGATTGGCGCTTTCCAACCCAAGCTTTTCAATATCTAGATGATGCTTTTTGACAAGGGAAATGGCGCTTGTGAGCATTTTGATAGCACCTGACTGATTCCCGCGTCTCTGGTGATAAAGAGCGACGGAGATTTGAATCAAACCAACCCACACTGGCTGTCGCTCTTGTGAAGGAGCGCTTTTCCAATACTCCTCCAGAATCTCATGACACTCGAAATAATCGCGTTCTACATGAAACTGGATCAAATAATCCAGATACGGTTGCGGATACATGGTGGCCTTCACCTCACTGCTTGGTTTTCAATGGTTCGTTTATGTACTATTATAAAGCATAGAGAGTAGAAAATGAGGTGTAAAACCATTTATGACAAGAGATGAACTCGTAGCCGTATTGGAAAAAAAGCGAATGACCGAAATCATAGAACTGATCGAGGACGCTGAACAGGGAGATCTGGAAGAGCTCGAACTCGTGGAAAGCCTGGGTTTGCTCATGGATCAGGAGTTGAACAAAGAAGTCCTTTCGTTATTGGAAAGCTTGGGTGTCACCATCATTTACTTGAGTGGCGATGAAGAAGACGAAGAGGAAGAAGACGACGAAGACGACGACAATTAGTAAAAAAGAGAACCAACCTTGTGCATGGTGCCAGGTTGGTTTTTGCATTCCTTACTTTTGCGTCCATACGCGATTTTTATTTCGTGTAGCGGGGAATTTTTCCCCTCTCGAAAGCTCGATGATCATCGGGTCCTGCACACTTGCACCGGACTCACCAATCTCCATGTATACGGCATTTTTCGGAGACTTTTCTCCTTCACGAAAACGGCTGTGTTCTCCCACGAAGGCACCTTCTTCCTAAGGAATTGTCATCTGAATTAGTATGACCCGGTACGGAGGCTTCATGCCCTCCCTTCTATTGACGTTAGATTTTGAATTCCTATACGATCATTTTAATTACTTTTGGAGAGGTGAATTCATGCTACGTTTGACCTTGAAAAAGGAATCAAATATATCTTATCACGAGCAATTATTCCAACAAATTTCCTCCTCAATTCGAAGCGGTGAGCTTCCCTCCCAAGAGCATTTGCCAACGGTTAGGGAGTTGGCGGCACAGTTGAAAATCAATTACAACACCGTTCGTAGCGTGTATTTGCGCCTCCAGCAAGAAGGACTGGTTGATTGTCGGCAAGGCAGGGGGACAATCGTAAGCAATAGCGCAGGTGATGGGCTATTGACACGTAATCCGATCCATCTAGCTTTACTCGCCAAAGAAACCATTCATAAAGTAAAAGCACTGGGCTACAGCATGGATGAATTCTCGCGCGTCTTGTCCTGTGTCTTGCAAGAAATCAATCAGTTTCCGGTTCTTTTTTTGCGGTTCACAGAGCTGGAGGTCACTGAATATATGCGTTTGGTGCAGTACCATCTTCCGAGTGTAATGGTCGAAGGGAGAACCATCGAGGATTTTTCCCAGCAGGTAGAATGTGATTCCAATTTTTTGCAACAATACAAAGCCATCGTTATCCCACCTTGCGTTAACCTGAAACTCCCGAAGGATGCTCCTCCTGTCGTTAGCCTTGATTTTATCCCGGACCCGACCACGGTGATCCCTGCCATGGAGGCCTACCCACGAAATACGAAAGTCGGGTTGATCTGTGCGACCATACGAGGTGGTGCGGGGATGATCAATGATCTCTACAACGCAGGTATTACGCATTTAGATATTCGGACCATAGAAGCGAACCATGCCGAAGTGTTTGATTTGATTACGACTTGTGACGTCGTGTATATTTCTAAGCCTGGCTATATGGTGAAACCTCATTTGCTGACGTTGCCAAAAGTAAAGGAATTTCAAGAGATCCCTGACCACCATGGTATTAATGAGCTGCGCAAGCTCGTTACCCATTAAGTTAGATGAATGAATAGCCTACGAGACATCCGCTGATTTTGACTAGTGTATAGACTTCTGTCCATGCCGATATGTCTTCACCTACATACCTTGTAGATGTAACGAACAGGAAGGGGTGAGGTTAATGAGTTGCGGATGCAGAAGATCTCGTCGCAGATGCTTTAAATGCTGCGAAAAGAAAGTGTACAGAAAGCATTGCTTCTACAAGCCACACTACAAAACCCATTGTAAACCATACGGTCGTAGTGGGGGACACGGACATTGTGGCGGTTATGGCCACTTTGGCGGAGGGTACGGCGGTTTCGATGGTTACGGCTCCTCTCATGGTGGCGGGTACGGCGGCATGTACGGCGGCATGTACGGTGGAAGTCACGAGAGTAAGTATTAATAGAGAAAGGCGCCGTGGTGGCGCTTTTTTCGTTTTTTCGCAAGTTTTGAGCAATTTGTCGTACAATAGTGGAAAAGGATTAATGGAGGTATGGATATGCAATTCCTGAATGGGAAAGAGGAACGAATGTGGGCGATGATTGTACATTTATCTGCCTTCCTTGGTTTTATCGTTCCGTTCGGCAATGTACTAGGACCTTTAATCGTATGGTTGATCAAGCGTGAAGAGGGAGCCTTTTTTTATGAGCATGGAAAAGAGGCACTGAATTTTAGCATCTCGGTGACGATTTATGCCGCTATTTCAAGTTTGTTGATCATCATTTTTATCGGCGCACTATTATTGGGAGCCCTCTTTATCTTTTGGGCGATCTTCGTTATTATCGCTGCGGTGAAGGCGAATGAGGGAAAAGAATTCCGTTACCCGCTCACTCTCCGTTTGATTAAATAACCTCCTTGGGAAAGTCGTTCCACTTGGGACGGCTTTTTGTATTTATTTGAATTTTCTATTAAAAAAGAGGGTGAACAACCGTTCATCTCGAATTACAAGAGAGTGTAATCGGTGAAGGGGGAGTCAAATCATGTTGACGGGAGTGACGATAGTTGATTTTTCTCGCCATCTTCCAGGTCCGATTTGTACGATGCGCCTGGCTGATTTGGGGGCAGAGGTCATCGAGGTGGAACCGTTTCACGACAAAGCTCACTCACCAATAACCAGGCCTACTCATCCTGAAGTTAGAGAGACGGGAGCGTTTTACCTGCGTTCACATCGCAATCATAAAAGTATTTCCTTGAATTTGCGGACGAATGAGGGAAAAGCGCTCGCGTTTGCTCTGGCCAGACAGGCTGATGTCGTGGTGGAAAGCTATCGACCAGGTGTGATGCGACATTTGGGTCTTGATTACGATCGCCTGTGGGAGATGCACCCTGCAGTCATTTATTGCTCTGTGACGGGCTATGGACAAAGCGGGGAGCTTTACCAAATAGGGGGGCATGACTTGAATGTCCAGGCAGTAAGCGGATTTCTCTCGCTGGTTCGCGATCTAGAAGGCAAACCTGTCGTTGCTGATATTCCTCTTTCTGATTATGCGCTTGGGTTGTATGCCAGTGAACAAATATGCGCGGCGCTTGTTCAAGGTGCGCGGACAGGGCGAGGAGCTTATTTGGATGTTTCTTCGGCTGACTTGTTTAGTTCTTGGACGGGGCTGCATGCACTGTTTATGTCATACAGCTCTTCGATCGGAAGGGAGACTGGGAGAGGGAGCTTGCTGGCTTATCAGGTCTTTGAGACGGCAGACGGTCAGTATGTCGCACTAGCTGCGTTGGAAGAAAAGTTCTGGTTCAATTTTTGCCGCGCGGTAGGAAGAGCAGACTGGGAGCTATGCCACCGAGCTAGCGTTGCCGAGCAGCCAGAAGTATTTGAAGATATGAAAGCACTGTTTCTGTCCAGAACCCAAGCCGAGTGGAGTGAGCTGGGCAGTGAAGTGGATTGCTGCCTGACTGCTGTGGAAGATTGGGAAAACTGGGCAGACAATCCGTACGTTGCGAACAGAGAGATAGCCTATACGCTTCCTTATTTGGAAAAGAAGGCGCCCGATCGAGAGGGGAGCTACGCGCATCGTTACAGGGCGGAGAGGTTGTCACCCCCATGGCACACCGATTACACGTACGAGCTGCTCAAACGCAAACTGAACCTCACAGAGGAGGATTTGAGCAGGCTGCAGAAGCAAGGGGTTATTCCTGCCGCTTCTTCTTAGGAAAGGGTGAGAAAAATGATGGAACAGGATCATAATGTGCAACTGATTGTAACAAAAGCTGGTGGAATCTGCACGATTACGCTCAACAGACCACATGTCCTCAATGCGATGACAGTTGAAATGTTTTCCCTTTTGCAGGACACTTTCGCAAAAGTAGCAACAGATGAGGAGGTCGATGTGCTTATTTTGCGGGGAGCAGGGGGAAATTTTTGCTCCGGCGCTGATTTGGGCGTGTTGACTGCACGGACGGATAAGAGTGACGCTGATCAATCGTTGACGATCATTAATGATTTCATCACCAACTTGCATCAAATGCCAAAGCCTGTTATTGCGGTCATCGAGGGAGTAGCCGTCGGAGCCGGACTCAATCTCGCGTTGCATGCTGATTTTGTCATTGCGACGGAAGATGCCCTTTTGCAGGAGCCTTTTGTCCAGATCGGTCTGACAACGGATTTTGGCGGGACATACCTTTTGCCGAGGCTTGTTGGTACGGCGTGGGCAAAGCGGCTCGCACTGCTTGGAGAAAGAATTACAGGGAAAAAAGCGGAGGAAATCGGCTTGATCTATCGAGCGGTAGAAGCCAGTCAAGTCGAAAGTGAGGTTGAAAAATTGGTTGCTGCGGTACGTCGCCTGCCGAAACAGGCGTATGCCGTAACAAAAGAAGGGTTGGGACGCTGCCAGGCAAACGGCCTAGAATATGCACTGGCCTGGGAAAAGCAACAGCAGCCGTCCCTCATCGCACGTCCTGAATTTCAGACACTTGTACAAGCGAAGCTGAAGCGGACGTAGCGATTTATTTTGGCAGTGGGATCTTTAGTTCATGAATGCGTTGTCCTGTCGCTGCACTTTCCTCGAACAAAGAGAGCACAGGTGATTTTACGCCCGGGTCCAGCTTGAGATCGATGGAAAAGCTCCCCCAATCGGGAGCGCCCATGCTTGCTGTCACAAAGCTGTTTGCCAATGTTTTGTCTCCGTCCGTTACGACGAATCGTACGTTGGCTTCGTTCACGCGGGCTTCACCCTTGATGGTATATTGCCCTTCGCCTGTTTTGGTGATCGTAATTTTCCGAAACGATTCATTCTCGTATCGTCCCTTGTCCTCGCCAACAGGATGAGAATGCGTGCTGGCAGATGCAGAGGGAATGATGGTGGGGAATGATACAGCAGTCAAGGTGATGGCGAGTAAGCAGGTTGTCAGCATGTTTGATGGAAGTCGCATGGTTTTCATTCCTTTCATTCATGTTCCTCTCTAGGGTGGCGAATTTGGTGCGGAACTATTCTCGGAGTTATCGTAAATCGGATAAGATAAATGTCCAAAAGGGAACTTTATCCGTTGAGCAAAGGACCATTCTGTGATAAAGTAGGGATATCAAGATCCTGCGATGTACGATAGGCCGTAAATGTTTCTAACCTTATACGTGTTTTTTGGGAGACGGAAACTGTGATGGATGTCAGGCCCACCTCCTTTTTGGATGCATGGGAAGGCTGAAGTGCAGAAGGGTCACCCACCTGTGTGAGCGCAGGTTATAGAAACATGAGGTCAACGGCAGAGCGGGGACTTGGCCGTTTATGATTGCAATGAATTATCGATAGCACAAAAACCACTTGGAATCTGCTTCCAGGTGGTTTTTGTTTTTGTACCTTGATCAATGGGTGGTTTTGTTTTGCTTGCCCGAGCTGTGTCCCTGCCCCTGCCCTTGTTTTTGGGAGCCCTGGTCTTGATCCCCGTGATCGACAATGGTCAGGTCTTTTTCAAGTGTTTGGGAGTCTTGGGCGTCTTGAAGAATTTGATACATTTGCAGGAAGTTTGCTTTTTGCCCCTCAGGAATTCCTTTAATGCGAACGGTCAGCTCTTGCGGGCCATTTTGCTGCTGTCCGCCTTGGCTGTTTCCTTGCCCGCTGTTTTCATTTGAACTCGGCTGCTCATCGAGAAAGCTGAGAAACATCGAGTCGCTGTTTTGGTTTTGTTGATTGTTTTGTCCGCTGTCGTGTGATTGCTGTCCCTGACCTTGTCCCTGTCCGCCTTGCCCGCCTTGCTGCTCAAACAGCACGTTGAATTCGTTAAGATCGGTCTGGATGATACCAATGACGTTCATCCTGATCCTCCTTCCAAAATTGAAATGATGCTTCAGCCCGGATGTTTGGAATGATGAACACCGTGTCGCTGCAGGTAACCATGGAAAAAGTATTCCACCACCGTAATGGCAAATGCCGTCAACAACAAACCAGATAAGGATATGGTCTGGCCAAACAAGTAACAGCCAAGCCACAGGGAGGCAAACACGAACAAGAAATCAGCGGAGCTCGCAAACGTATTGTTCGTTCGCGGGAGGATCGTCAAATCAAGTATATAACCCAGTAAACTGACAATCACGCTTGCGAGCACTGCAAACATAAGGGATGTCCCCGACCACCAAAGCCCTGGAATGGCAATGATTCCATTAAACAAGAGCTTGAGAACGATGTTCAAAGAACGAACACCACCTTTCATGCCCTTAGTATGAACTTAGGTAGTCGCACTATTCGTAGAAGAGGTGTTTGATTTTAAACGGCGGATGAGCGCTTCATCTGGTGTTACATACAACGTTCGTTGCTGCTCATAGATGACATAGCCAGGCTTGGCACCGCTTGGTTTTTTTACATGCTTGATGAGCGTGTAGTCTACGGGAATTTGACTTCCTTCTTTGGCACGACTGAAATAAGCCGCCAGATTTGCTGCTTCGAGCAGCGTCTCATCTGAAAATTCCCGAGCCCGAATAACTACATGGGACCCAGGGATATCCTTGGTGTGCAGCCATGTTTCTTGCGACGATGCGAGTTTGTTGGTCAAATATTCATTTTGCTTATTGTTTTTGCCGACCAAAATTTCAATGCCGTCCGAAGAATGATACGTATCCAGCTCTGGTCTGGTATCTTTTTTCTTGCGCGGGCCGCGTTTTTTACGATCTCGCATGTAGCTTTGCTCAACGAGCTCTTCGCGAATTTCTTCCGCATCTTTTAAGGTGGCATGTTCCAGTTGAACCAATACGCCGTCCAAATACAAGAGTTCAACCTGAGCTTGATCAATCTGTTCACTCACGATGGAAATGCTGTTTTTGGCCTTGTTATACCGCTTGTAATACGACTGCAAATTTTCCGAAGGGGTCTTCAATGGATCGAGCGGAATCGTCATGGTACCGCCTGCTTCGTCATACCAGTTGACTGTGACGAGCTCGCGATCTCCTCGCTTCATTTGGTGCATATTGGCGGTGATCAATTCACCATACAGGCGGAACTGATCTGCTTCATGCGCATCTTGCAGCGTTTGCTCGAGCTTCTCGATCTTCTTTTCATTTTTATTGCGCTCACCGGTGACAAAACGAATCAAATCGTGCGCGCGCTGCTTAACAGTGTCACGGAGCGCCTTTCCTTCGTAAAATGCCTGCAAGCATTCTTGAGTGGAAGGATAGGGGGTGGTAGCTCCGTTTGAGAGATGAGTCAGTTCGACGACGTGAAAATACGCTTTGCCGTTTGCCTCTACAATGGATGGCACATACTCATGAGCGTTGATTGCCTCCATCACCTGTGAAAAGGCAGCCCACAGGGTTTCACGATTCGCGAGGCCAGCTCTGTGCAAAATTTCTTTTGCCAATAAGGGACTGATTCCGGTATAGCCTTCTACGATTTGCTTGTCCAACCGACCACCATTCCAGTCGAGGGAAGAAAGAAACGCTTGCTCGGTTACAGTGAGAGGGTCGCGTTTATCTTGGCTCGGAGGAGAGACATAAGGTCTGCCAGGCATAACTTGTCTGTACTGGCTAATGGCGAGCGTCACATGCATGGCGCTATCCAAAATCATTCCGGTTGCAGGATCGATGAGGATGATGTTGCTGTGCTTGCCCATGATCTCTACAATAATTCGGCGGACAGCCGTGTCACCCAGCTCATCCCGGGTGCGTACGTCGATGTGAATGACTCGCTCCATCCCGATTTGCTGGACTGATTCAATCACGCCGCCCTCACAATGCTTGCGCAATAGCATGCAAAACATCGGAGCTTCCAACGGATTCGTGAATTCTTCTGTCGTGATATGAATCCTCGGATAGGTCGGGTTTGCAGACAGGAGGAGCTTTACCGTTTCTCCTTGTGTCCGTACTTGCATAACAATATCACTATGGTGTGGCTGGTGGATTTTCGAGATGCGTCCTCCTACCAGCTTATGTAATTCCCGTGCAACGGAGCGGGTTACTACGCCATCAAATGCCACAAAAGTCACCTCAGATCAAAAAAATGGCTAGAATAATAAATAGAGAGCTGCCAGTCACAGTGTAGCATAAGTCAGAGCGAGGAGGAATCTCATCGTAGTGCGGTTGCTTCGGTTGACACTGCCAAGAGTTGTCTCCTATAATAAATTAACGATTTTGCGTCTATGGAAGTGAGAACTTGTGATTCGAAGCATGACGGGTTACGGTAGAAAAGAAGATAGCAGAGGCTCCATTCGAGCAACAGTCGAGATTCGTGCAGTGAATCACCGATTTTCTGAGATTGTCGTGCGCTTGCCCAAAGCATGGAATATGCTTGAGGATTCGATTAGGAAGCTGGTCGCGCAGTATGTCAGAAGAGGGCGTGTCGATGTCACTATCTCTGTGGAAGGGAAAAATTCTTCTGCTACGGTCATGGACATTGACTGGGATGTAGCTGAACAGCTAGTCTCCATTTCTCGGGAGATGACTCAGCGTTTTTCGCTAGAGACGCCTTTAACCGTCAAGGATCTGCTACACTTTCCTGACGTGATACATACCAAAGAGTCAGAAGACAATGTGGCGGAGCTGGCAGAGTGGCTCCAAGACCTGGTCAGGGGCGCCGCAATGGATCTCGTTTCGATGAAAGAGACCGAGGGAAATCTGCTGCACGCTGATCTAGCCAGTCGCCTGACTGCCGTCAACACCTGGACGCGGGAGATCTCCCAGTTGGCCCCACTTTGTAAGGAAGAATATAAGGGCCGACTTGAGCAACGCGTAAGTGAGTGGGCCGGTTTGACACCTTTTGAATTGGACCCTGCTCGCGTAGCGCAAGAGGTTGCCTTTTTCGCTGATAAAAGTGATATTAGTGAAGAGTTGACCCGTTTAGATAGTCATTGCCTACAGTTTGCCAAGCAATTAGGCAAAGAAGAAGCAATTGGTCGAAAACTGGATTTTCTGCTCCAGGAAATGAATCGGGAAGCCAATACGATTGCTTCCAAAGCGAATCATTTGCGCATTCAGCATCTGGCTGTCGAGATCAAGACAGAACTGGAGAAGATGCGGGAGCAAATACAGAATGTCGAGTAGCATGAAAGGATGGGCTGGGCCGTCATGGCAATCAAGCTAATCAATATCGGTTTTGGCAACATCGTCAATGCCAACCGCATTATTTCAATTGTAAGTCCGGAGTCCGCTCCTATCAAACGGATCATCCAGGAAGCGCGCGATCGCAACATGCTAGTGGACGCGACCTATGGGAGACGTACACGTGCGGTAATCATTACAGACAGCGATCACGTGATTTTGTCAGCGGTACAGCCAGAAACAGTGGCACAGCGCTTGACTACGAAGGATGACGAATCGGACGAATAAAGTAGGAGTGTAAACAATGAGTATGGTTGATCGTGGTCTCCTTTTGGTTCTTTCCGGACCAGCTGGTGTGGGAAAAGGGACAGTATGCAAGGCGCTTCGTGAAGTAATGCCTGATCTGGTGTATTCTGTTTCTGCTACCACACGCCAGCCGCGTCCTGGAGAGGTAGAAGGGACTAATTACTTTTTTAAAAGTCAAGAAGAGTTCAAGCAGATGATTGAAGAAGATGCTCTTCTGGAATGGGCAGAGTACGTAGGGAATTACTACGGAACACCTCGTCAGTTCGTAGACGATATGCTCAATGAGGGGCGCGATGTCATTCTCGAGATTGAAGTTCAAGGTGCCCTTCAAGTAAAAGAAAGTTTCCCGCAAGGTACATTCTTGTTCCTAGCACCACCTGATTTAAACGAACTGGAAAACCGGATTGTGGGACGCGGGACAGAATCACGAGAAATCATTCGCAAGCGCATGGAAGTGGCGCGCGCTGAAATCGAGCTCATGGACCATTACGATTATGTAGTCGTCAATGACGTCATCGAATCGGCATGCGATCGAATCCAAGCGATTATTACAGCCGAACATCTGAAAAAAGATCGTCAGGTTCACAAATATCGCAAATGGTTACAGGAGGTTGAATAGAATTATGTTGTATCCATCTATTGACGAATTGACCGAAAAGGCAGAGAGCAAGTACATCCTGGTGACAGTAGCATCCAAGCGTGCGCGCCAGCTTCGCGAAAACAGCGAAGTTCAAGTGGTGAGACCAAAATCCAAAAAGTTTGTAGGTTTGGCACTGGAAGAGTTCATCTCCGACGAGCTCGTTCACGAGTTTTCGGACGGTCGCAAATAAGCATTCGCCTTTAAAAAACAACCTACATGTAGGTTGTTTTTTTCGGATTTCGGATAGGGGAGAAAGGAGAGAATGCAGATGCATTCGCTTGCAGGAAAACGAATTGTTCTTGGAGTATCTGGCGGCATCGCTGCTTACAAGGCAGCTGCACTCACCAGCAAGCTGACACAGGCAGGTGCATTGGTGCATGTCATTTTGACAGAGGGTGCCTTGCAGTTTATTCAGCCCTTGACGTTTCAAGCCTTGTCTCATCTGCCTGTTTATACAGATACATTTACGGAGCCAGACCCGCATGTGATTAGCCATATTGAACTGGCTGATCGAGCTGATCTCGTTTTGATCGCGCCAGCAACGGCCAACGTGATTGGCAAAATGGCGAATGGCATTGCGGATGATATGCTGACGACGACCGTATTGGCTACGAAAGCGCCAGTCATGGTCGCGCCTGCCATGAACGTCAATATGTACAATCACCCTGCGGTTATCGCAAATATGGATAAGCTTACGGCCTATGGATATCGGTTTGTTGAACCGGGTGTCGGGCTTCTGGCATGTGGCTGGATTGGCAAAGGTCGTTTGGCGGAGCCGGAGGAAATCGTCGAAGCTGTTCGTCAATGGTTTGCTTCCGATGAGACAAGACAAACGATCCGAGAAAAAGATTTGCAGGACAAGCACGTACTGATCACAGCGGGACCGACTCGTGAAAAAATTGATCCCGTTCGTTACATAACCAATCACGCTTCAGGAAAAATGGGCTACGCCATCGCGGAAGCGGCACGTGATAGAGGCGCGAAAGTCACACTAATAAGTGGGCCAACTTCCTTGATACGTCCTGATGGAGTTGATTTCATCGCAGTGGAATCGGTACAAGAAATGTTTGATGCCGTCATGGAACAGCTACCGCACTGTGACATCGTCGTCAAATCCGCAGCCGTGTCCGATTATCGACCGAAGCATGTGGCTGTGCATAAAATGAAAAAGGGTGATGGTCCACTCGAACTGGAGCTGGAGAAAGCACCGGATATTTTAAAGACCATTGGTGAGCGGAAAACGAAGCAATTCGTCGTGGGCTTTGCAGCAGAGACCCAAAATGTGTTACAGCATGCCCAATCCAAGCTAGAGCGGAAAAATCTCGATATGATCGTAGCCAATAACGTATTGCTTGAGGGAGCAGGTATGGGAAGCGATACGAATATTGTAACCTTGCTAACCCGTGGCAGTGAGCAACTGGCATTGGATAAATTGAGCAAGCGGGCTGTGGCAGACAAGCTGTTTGATGCTGTCCTCGCAGTGCAACAGCATAAACCGCTCCGAGACCTGTCATGATTGCCCAAATTATCGTGGACGTTCCGGTCAATCGAACGAATCGACCTTTTGATTACCATGTTCCGCCTTGGTTACGTCCACTGATTCGCATCGGCAGCCGAGTGGTTGTCCCATTTGGTCCTCGTCAACTGCAAGGCTACGTCATCGGGATCATGGAGGACGACGAAGCCATTTCAGATCGTTCGCGACTCAAAGATGTGGTGCAAGTACAAGACGATACGCCACCTCTTACGCCAGAGCTTTTAAAGATGAGCGAATGGATGTCCAAACAGTACTTGTGTCCGTGGGTAACCGCTGTACAGGCGATGCTCCCGGCTGTACTCAAAGGAAAGTCGGAGAAGTGGCTGACGGCGACAGAGGCATTGGACGAAGAAGCATGCGGGAGATCGGGGCTTCTTTGGGAGTTGTTTCGCAAACGGCAAATACCGCTGACTGAAGTGGAGAAACAATTTGCGGAGGAGTATTTGCTCGTTCCAGGCTGGATACAAAGTGGTCTGCTTGCAACGGAGTATCAAGTAAGGGACAGAATTACCCGCAAACAGCAATCATTTGTCCGAAGCTTGTTGGATGAGGGGAAGCTGGAAGAAGCGATTGGTTCTTTGCCAGCACGAGCGGAGCAGATGCGCCGTGTCCTTCAACTGATGCTCATGCACAAGGAACAGTCCTTGTCTGTGCAAATGCTGCGGGATGAATACGGAATTACGCGTTCTCCGTTGAAAAGCCTGGAATCAAAAGGCTGGATCGCCATCGAGCAAGTGGAAGTTTACCGGGATCCGTACGCCAATCGACGTTTCCAGGAAAAACAGAAACCTGTCTTTACCTCTGTTCAGGAAGCGGCACTGACGCCCATCTTGCAAACGATTGAATCGGGAACGTATGCTTCTTACTTGCTGCACGGCGTTACGGGAAGCGGTAAAACAGAAGTGTATCTCGAAGCGATCGAACGGACGTTGGAAAAAGGTCGTGAAGCGATCTTTCTCGTTCCGGAAATTTCCTTGACTCCGCAAATGGTGGAGCGTTTCAAAGCCCGTTTTGGTGCGGACGTAGCTGTTTTGCACAGTGCGTTGTCACAAGGAGAGCGCTATGACGAGTGGCGCAAGATCATTCGCAAGCAGGTCAAAGTGGTGGTAGGTGCACGATCTGCCATCTTTGCTCCGTTTCGGAATGTTGGGTTGATTGTGATCGATGAAGAGCATGAGAGTTCCTATAAGCAAGAAGAGACCCCTCGCTATCATGCACGGGAAGTAGCTCTGTGGCGAGCGAAAGAGAATCAGGGTGTACTTGTCATGGGAAGCGCGACTCCGGCTTTGGAGACATATGCACTGGCTACCCGAGGCAGATACGAGCTGTTACGCATGCCAGAGCGTGTCGGGAATCGTCCGATGCCAGAGGTACATGTCGTGGATATGCGAGAGGAGCTTCAGGCTCAGAATCGTTCGATGTTCAGCCGGAAGCTGCATGAGATGATTGCAGATCGATTGGCAAAAGAAGAACAGATGGTCATTTTCCTTAACCGAAGAGGCTTCTCTACCTTTGTCATGTGCCGCTCCTGCGGCTATACGATGCGCTGCGTTCATTGCGACATCTCGCTTACTTATCATAAATCGAATCACACGGCGCGCTGCCATTACTGTGGATACACCATTGTACAGCCTAAACATTGTCCGGAGTGCCAGAGTGAGCATATTCGCTTTTTTGGTACAGGAACGCAAAAGGTGGAAGCAGAGCTGGCAAAACTTTTCCCTGGCATCCGTGTCATTCGAATGGATGTGGATACGACCTCGCGAAAAGGCTCTCACGAAGAGCTGTTGAACAAATTTCGCACGGGTCAAGGTGACGTTCTGCTCGGTACCCAGATGATTGCCAAGGGCCTTGATTTTCCACGTGTGACGCTCGCGGGAATCATTGCAGCAGATACTTCTTTGCATCTGCCTGACTTCCGTGCAGCGGAAAAGACATTTCAACTCCTGACGCAGGTAGGTGGGCGCGCAGGACGGCATGAGCTGGACGGTGAGGTCGTGATCCAGACGTATACGCCGGAGCACTACAGCATTGTTCACGCGACCAAGCATGATTATCCCGCATTTTATCAGGATGAAATGTTGCAGCGCAGACGAACTGGCTATCCGCCTTATTTCCGCCTCGTATTAATTACGTTTAGCCACGAGGATGTACCTGTTGTTATCCGTGGTGCGCATACGATGGCTGACTATTTGCGGCAGCGTTTGGCACAGACGACGATCCTCTTGGGTCCAGTCGCTTCGCCCATTGCTAGGGTGAAGGATAGATTTCGTTTTCAGATCATGCTAAAATATCGTGATGAACCGCAACTGTCAGACCTGCTCGCTCAGGCGACAGCTGCGTTTGAAGAATGGAACAAACAGCAGAAAGTATTGATGACGATTGACGTCGACCCTTACGTACTGCTTTAGGGAGGATATGAAACACATGGCGATTCGCACAATTGTAAAACATCCAGATCCGATTTTGCGTGAAAAGGCAATGGTTGTAACCAAATTTAATTCCAACTTGCACAAGCTGCTTGATGATATGGCAGATACGATGTACGATGCAGACGGTGTAGGCTTGGCGGCTCCACAGGTGGGCATCTCCAAGCGTGTCATCGTGATGGATTGCGGTGATGGACTGATTGAAATGATCAATCCGGAAATCGTGGAGCATGAAGGTGAGCAATACGATTATCCAGAAGGTTGCCTGAGCATTCCTGGTGTGCAAGGGGACGTTCGTCGCCACAAATGGATCAAACTGCGCGGTCATGATCGTAACGGGAATGTGGTTGAGCTCGAGGCAGACGACTTGTTGTCCCGTTGCGCTCAACACGAGATCGATCATTTGAATGGTGTCCTCTTTATCGATGTAGCTGACAAGGTGTACAAAGTAAACCCGAACCAGGAAGGGGAATAACCATTTGAAAGATGCGCGCATCCTGTTTATGGGAACGCCTGACTTTGCTGTATCGAGTCTTACGGCTGTACTCGAAGCAGGCTACAACGTGATTGGAGTCGTAACAAAATCCGATCGTCCCGTTGGACGCAAGCAAGTATTGACGCCGCCCCCCGTGAAGGAGGCGGCTTTGCGTCATGGACTTTTGGTATTGCAACCGGAGAAAATCAAGGCAGAAGAAGCCTTGGATGAAGTGTTGGCGCTCGAGCCTGATCTGATCATTACCGCGGCGTATGGACAGATTTTGCCGAAGAAACTGCTCGATGCACCGAAATATGGCTGCATCAATGTGCACGCTTCTCTTTTGCCGAAATATCGTGGGGGTGCCCCGATTCATAAATCAATTGTCGAGGGAGAAACGGAAACAGGCGTGACCATCATGTACATGGTGGAAGCTCTCGATGCAGGGGATATGCTGTCCAAGGTAGTCGTTCCGATTGAGGAGCGCGATACCGTGGGGACCATGTTTGACAAATTGGCTGCGGCAGGCTCTGAACTGTTGCTGGCTACCGTTCCACGCCTGTTGGCTGGTGAGCTCGTAGCAGAGCAACAGGATCATTCGGCAGCGACATTTGCTCCGAATATTAAGCGCACAGACGAAAAAATTGACTGGAGCCGTTCTGCGGAACAGATTTACAACCAAGTCCGCGGCTTGAATCCTTGGCCGGTCGCATTTACTACATGTGAAGGCAAGATTTGGAAGCTGTGGTGGGTAGAAAAAATGCCTACGTCGGGCGAAGGCAAGGAGCCAGGAACGATCATCGCCCGTGAGGAAGACGGTATCGTGGTCGCTTGCGGTAGCGGTGCAGTGAAAATAACCGAATTGCAGCCAGAAGGCAAAAAACGTATGAGTGCACTCGACTTTTTGCGTGGAGCGGGCAGCAACATTGAAATCGGCACAAAGGTAGGAGAATAGTCCGTGGCAAAAAAGGGAGCTCGCGATATCGCCCTCGATGTTTTGAACAGGGTAGAAGAACATAAGTCCTACAGCAATCTTGAGCTACGCAACGTCTTGGATCGGGAAAATCTCAGCGCAGCAGATGCAGGGTTGGTGACAGAGCTTGTGTACGGTACCATTCAGCGCAAGTTGACGCTGGATCATGTTCTGTCCCATTTTGTTGGGAATAAAAAGGTCCAGACCTGGGTTCGCAATTTGTTACGTCTCAGCTTGTATCAAATTCGCTTTTTGGACCGTATTCCTGAGCGCGCTGCCGTACACCAGGCGGTTGAAATCGCCAAGAAACGCGGTCACCAAGGGATTGCTTCGATGGTCAACGGTGTTTTGCGCAATGTGTTGCGCCAGCCGGATGTGTGGGAGCGTCAGCCAAAAGGCGACCGTGCCCTGCAAATCACCGTAGCTTATTCTCACCCAGAATGGCTTGTGCGCCAGTGGCTCGCCGTATATGGCGAAGAGACGACGATTGCGATTTGCGAAGCCAACAACAGAACGCCGCATAGCTCTGTTCGGGTCAATGCTTGGAAGACGACGAAGGATCAAGTGCTGGACAAGCTGGCGGAAGAAGGGTTAGAAGGACAAGCGTCTTCTGTCAGTCCTCATGCCATTCTGATGGAAGGTGGACATGCAGCAGGTTCACGCTTATTTAAGGAAGGCTACTTCTCGATCCAGGATGAGAGCTCCATGCTCGTAGCACCAGCTCTTGCTGCCCAACCCGGCATGCGCGTACTGGATGCTTGTGCGGCACCTGGTGGAAAAACAACACACATAGCGGAAATGATGGAAAACCGCGGGCAAATCATTGCGAGTGACGTGCATCCGCACAAACGCGATCTGATAGCGAATGCAGCGAAAAGGCTCGGGATTACGATCATCGAGCCGATCGTAAGCGATGCGCTGGACCTGCCTGAAAAAGCGCTGGGAACTTTCGATCGAATTCTGCTCGATGCGCCGTGCACCGGATTGGGTGTGATTCGTCGCAAACCTGATCTGAAATGGAACAAAACGCCGGAAGATATCCGTGCGATTGCTCAGCTACAGTACGAACTGCTCAAGACATTGGCGCCGATGCTTGCACAGGATGGTGTCATGGTTTACAGCACATGTACGATTGAGCCAGCAGAAAATCAGGAGATTGTTCGCCGCTTTGTCGAGGAACATCCTGATTTCGTGTTCGATGATACACTAGCAAAAGATCTTCCTGACGCTGTCAGCGTGCATGTCGATGAAACCGGAGCCTGCGTACAAATTTTGCCTCACCATTTCGAGAGTGATGGATTCTTTATCGCGCGATTGAAACGAAAAGGATAATGAGACAAGGGGTGGCGCACCAAGAGGTGGAAAATGCCACTCCTTTGCCTTTGTTTGCGAGCGCTCGGATTGGTTTACACTAGGAAAAGCGACGCATTTATGAATCTGGGTGTCAAAACCGTTTGAAGCGAGACGCCCCACGAGGTACAATGATAGAATGGATTTATATAAGCAATGATTTTGAGGATGTGGAGATCGTATGCCGTTAACGACATTTACTAGCGCAAAGCCGCTTATTTACAGTTTGACGCAAGACGAAATGAAGGAATGGCTGGTCAGTGCCGGCGACAAAGCATTTCGTGCGCAGCAAATTTTTGACTGGCTATATGTAAAGCGCGTCACTTCTTTTGACGAGATGAGCAATTTGTCCAAGGAGCTGCGCCAAAAGCTGGTTGATACATTCCGCATAGGCCCGCTCACGGAAATCACGCATCAGGAATCACAGGATGGAACGATCAAGTTTTTGTTCCAGCTTGTTGATGGACATGCGATTGAGACGGTTATTATGCGTCATAACTACGGAAACAGCATTTGTGTTACGACACAGGTTGGCTGCCGTATCGGATGTACGTTTTGTGCATCTACGTTAGGTGGACTGAAGCGTAACCTGGATGCAGGTGAGATCGTCTCTCAAGTATTGACGGCACAACGCAGATTGGATGCGGAAGGTGAGCGTGTCAGTCACGTTGTCGTCATGGGGATCGGGGAGCCTTTCGAGAACTTTGAGAGCTTGATGGCTTTCTTGTCTGTGATCAACGATAATCGTGGCTTGAACATCGGTGCTCGTCACATTACGGTTTCCACCAGTGGAATTGTGCCGAAGATTTACGAGTTCACTGAGCGAGGCGGACAAGTAAACCTGGCGATTTCCTTGCATGCTCCAAACACGGAGCTGAGAAGCCAGCTGATGCCGGTCAACCGCGGCTTCCCGCTTGCTAAGCTGATGGAAGCATGTCACCATTACATTAACAAGACAGGGCGCCGCATCAGTTTTGAGTACGGTCTT
The DNA here is from genome assembly GCF_042878995.1 of Brevibacillus sp. NPDC003359. Lineage (NCBI taxonomy): Bacteria > Bacillati > Bacillota > Bacilli > Caryophanales > Paenibacillaceae > Brevibacillus > Brevibacillus sp. NPDC003359. The sequence continues at coordinate 1,608,687 of NZ_JBIAOR010000001.1, read as the reverse complement.
TTCGGCGGGAAAAACGATCAGCCTGAGCATGCAGAGGAGCTGGCGAGTCTCATTGGCGACATGCTTTGCCACGTGAATCTGATCCCGGTGAACTACGTACCAGAGCGCGATTATGTGCGCACGCCACGCAATGAGATTTTTCAGTTCAAACGCATTTTAGAGGAAAAAGGAATCAATGTGACCATCAGACGCGAGCAAGGCAGTGACATTGCTGCTGCTTGCGGACAATTGAGGGCACAACACGCTAAAGAAACCGTGGGGTGATGCCATGGAAATCGCGATGAAATCCCATGTTGGCCGCGTTCGACAGGTTAACGAGGACTACTATGACTGTGTGACCGATTTAAACGGACGCGTGCTCGCCATTGTAGCAGATGGTATGGGTGGCCATCAGGCTGGTGATATCGCCAGTCGCCTTGCTGTTGAGCGAATAGTAAAAGAACTGCGTCACCTGGATGGGGACCTCGAAGCAGAGGATGTGCGTGAGCAATTGATGAACGCCGTCCTGCATGCAAATAAAGAAGTCTATGAATATGCGCTTGAACATCCGGAGTGCAGTGGCATGGGCACAACAGTGGTTGCTGCCTTGTTCGATCAATCCTCGGTGATTACCGCGCACATTGGCGACAGCCGTCTGTATTTTTACAACCAAGACGGACTGGTCATGAAAACAGAAGACCATTCCCTTGTAAATGAGCTGGTGAAAAGTGGACAGATCACTGCCGAGGAGGCGTCTGTCCACCCTCACCGCAACGTCATTATGCGTTCGCTTGGGACTGAACCGGATGTGCTCATTGATCTTGGCCAGTTTGATTGGTTAGAGGGTGATATCGTCTTGATTTGCTCAGATGGACTGAGCAACAAAGTGAGTCATTCCTCCTTAGAAGAAAGTTTGCAGAAACAGATATCGTTACAAGCGAAGGTGGACGGTCTGGTGCAGGAAGCACTGGATGCCGGTGGGGAAGATAACATAACGCTGGTTGCCGTACGAAATACGCTTGATGCCGGTCAGGAAGAGGGGTGAGAGAGATGGAAGGTCAACGACTGGGAGGACGATACCAAATAGAATCCCGCGTCGGTGGGGGCGGTATGGCCATTGTATACAAGGCCAAGGATTTAATATTGAATCGTCCAGTGGCAGTCAAAGTGCTGCGTTCACAGTTTGGTACGGACGAAGATTTCGTCAATCGTTTCCGACGTGAAGCGCAGGCGGTGGCGAGCTTATCTCACCCCAATGTGGTTGGGGTGTATGATGTCGGTCAGGAAGGCGATACCCATTACATGGTGATGGAGTACATAGAAGGCTATACGTTGAAAGAGGTCATCATTCAACGTGGTGCGCTGCCGGTAGAAGAGGCAGTGCGGGTTGCCGAGCAAATTTGCGATGCACTCGATCATGCACATCAAAATCAGATCATTCATCGAGATATCAAGCCGCATAACATTATGATTGGAAAAAATGGTCGGGTGAAGGTTACCGACTTCGGAATTGCCCGAGCTGTTACTTCAGCAACGATTACGCATACGAATGCAATGCTTGGCTCTGTCCATTATTTTTCGCCAGAGCAGGCGCGTGGTGGAATTACCGGGGAAAAATCCGATATTTACTCGCTGGGGATCGTCTTGTACGAAATGGTGACGGGTGAACTGCCGTTTTCCGGTGATTCGCCAATATCAGTGGCGCTCAAGCATTTGCAGGAGCCGCTTCCAGAACCGCGCCAAGTCAATCCGGCTATCCCACAGAGTGTGGAAAATGTCATTTTGAAGTCGCTGGTAAAAGATCCGTTTCTCCGATACGCATCCGCGAGTGAAATGCTAGAAGATTTGGAGACCTGCCTGTTTCCAGAACGATTAAACGAAGAAAAGCTGACGTTTCCGGTGGATGAAGAGATGACGCGTGTGGTGCCGATCATCACACCTGACATGCTCGAAGGCCACTCCAATGGCAAAACCGGCGGAGCGGGGCGTAGTCGCTATGAGCAGCGCACGGAAGAAGAGGATGCCAAACCAGCCAAGAAACAATGGTGGGTCAAAGCCCTGTTGTGGGTGGGCGGTATCGGATTGTTTTTCGTACTGGCATTCTTCGGATTTAACTTACTGCTGAATCTGTTCCCGTCCGTTCCAGAGGCACAGGTACCTCATGTTGAAGGGATAGAAGTGACGCTGGCTGAGAAGAAGATTCAGGAAGCGAAACTCGTTGCCCGAATCGTCGAAGAAGCCAATGATACGATAGAAAAGGGAATGGTGATACGCCAGGACCCTGCACCTCCCATGCGGTTAAAGGAAAATTCCGTTGTGACCTTGTATGTAAGCAAAGGACAACAAGAGATCAATATGCCGAATCTGGTTACGTTGCCGCGGGCAACAGCAGAGGAAGCTCTGAAAAGTAATGGTTTCAAATTGGAGAATGTCACTTTCGTAGAGGAAGAGGACGACAAGGCCGAGGTAGGAACGGTTATCAAGCAGTCTCCAGCCGCAAATGAAATGGTGTTCCCAACCAAAACGAATGTGACGGTCACGATTAGTAAAGGTAAAGCCTTCGTGAAAATGCCGGATGTGCGGAATTTATCGGTAGAAGCTGCACAAGTAGAATTGTACAAGAAGGGACTGGCTGTTGGGAAAATCACCGAAGTGCCTACTTATAAGACGGACAAACCAGGTATTGTTCTCAGTACTCACCCTTACGATCCGGGAATGGATGTGCAAAAGGATGTAGCGGTTCCGCTTGAGGTCAGCAATGGTCAATATCCGCAGGACGCCAAGCTGGCAAACGTTCCAGTTTATGTAGAGGTTGTGCCTGGTGAAACACTGGAAGTGAAAATTGAAGTGACAGATGCTCGTGGAGAGGCAAAAGTTCTCCACACGGATACGATCACCGAAAATAAAGAGTACGATGTACCAGTCGTCTTGGCGCCACAGAAGGACGCGGTAGTCAAGGTCTTTGTGAAACGATCGACTGATCAAGGCTTCAATGAATACCAGACGATTCCAGTTTCGTATAACAGCTTGCCTTAGTGTAGTGGAGGGACATGAATGCCAGAAGGACGGATTGTGAAAGCGCTCAGCGGTTTCTATTATGTAGCCGACGAAGGGCGAATCTACAGTTGCCGTGCACGAGGGCTTTTCAAGAAAAAAGATGCAAAAGTAAATCCATTGGTTGGCGATTGGGTCGTATACGATGCGATCAATGAAAAAGAAGGCTATGTGATGGAGGTGGGCGAACGGACGAATGAGTTGGTTCGTCCGCCCATTTCCAATGTGGATCAGGCAGTGCTCGTCTTTTCGATGTACAAGCCGATGTTCAGTCCGTTGCTGTTGGACAAGTTCCTGACGCACACGGAGCATGCAGGGATTGATTCCGTGATTGTGCTGTCCAAAGCCGATCAAGTTTCGGAAGAAGAGGTAACCGAAATCGTCGAAAAGTATGAAGCGATTGGGTATCGCGTGATTCCGACCTCAACAGTGGACGAACGCGGTATGGAAGACGTACGTGAGATTTTGCGGGACCGAATCTCGGTTTTTGCAGGTCAGTCAGGTGTAGGCAAATCCTCCCTGATCAACATGCTGTATCCGGGGGTCAGCCTGCAGACAGGAGATGTCAGCCAAAAGCTCGGACGCGGAAAGCATACAACGCGTCACGTCGAACTGATTCCGCTTGCGGGCGGCGGCTATGTGGCAGACACACCAGGATTCAGTTCACTGGAATTTATCGATTTCTCCGAGCTTGATTTGGCGGAATCCTTCCGAGACTTTGCTGACCGCAGTTCGGAATGCAAGTTCCGCGGTTGTCTTCACATAAGTGAGCCAGCTTGTGCCATACAAGCCGCATTGGAAGCCGGTGAGATCAATGAGCAGCGCTACGAACACTACAAACAATTCCGCGAAGAGCTAAAAGAATACCAACGGAGGAACAAACCATGGTAAAAATCGCACCTTCTATCCTATCTGCTGATTTTGCCCGTCTGGGTGAAGAAATTCTCGATGTCGAGAAGGGAGGCGCGGATTGGATTCACGTGGATGTGATGGATGGACACTTCGTTCCAAACATTACGATCGGCCCTCTGATTGTGGAGGCGATTCGTCCAGTGACCAAGCTGCCTCTCGATGTACACTTGATGATCGAGGAACCAGATCGATACATTCCGCAATTCGCGAAAAGTGGGGCAGACTGGATTACTGTTCATCAGGAAGCGTGCCGTCATCTGCATCGCACACTGCACTTGATCAAGGAGCAAGGTGTGAAAGCGGGAGTGGTATTGAATCCGGCTACACCGATTTCCACAATCGAGCCGGTCCTTGCTGATTTGGATATGGTTCTCCTCATGACAGTGAATCCTGGTTTTGGTGGACAAAAATTCATTCACAACGTTGTGCCAAAGGTTGCCCAGTTGCGTCAAATGCTGAACGAACGTGGTTTGGGGCATGTGGAAATCGAAATCGATGGCGGTGTCAATGCACAAACAGCACGGTTGTGCGAGGAAGCAGGAGCGACTGTCCTCGTTGCAGGAAACGCGGTATTCAATCAGGCAGATCGCGGTCAAGCGATCGCTGCGATTCGTGGACAGTAAGAATAACACGTAGCTGTAAGCTGACGACGATATTCAATCGGCGTCAGCTTTTTTGTACTTTCTACTGTCAAGGTTCGTTTGTAATCATCTGAATATTTTAACTAATTATATGATAAATCAATTAATAATAAAGATAAAAGTATTATTATTTTTCTTACTACGCATATAATGTAATCGAATTATTCCTGTTTTTATAAGGATTTTAGAGGATAGATGGTAAAGGTAAATTAACAAAAATAAAACATTTTGGAAAATATTGCTTTTTAATAAATATAATGATTAAATCAAATTATCCAGATGATGGTAAATATTTCCTGTCTGAGAGATACTGGCCAGTATCAAGAAGGTTCTCGCCCTCTAAAAAAAATCAGGAGTTGATCATGTATGAAATCGTTATGGAAAAACAGTGTAGCGGTTCTCACAATTCTCTCCATCCTGCCATTTTCACAAGCTGCAGTGCACGCTGAACAAAAAGATTCGGGGCCGATCTCGACTTCTCAAGTAGACGTGCAAACCAAAAAGTTCTCTATCGAAAAAGAAGGTAGCTTGTCGGCGGATGAACGAGCATTCGTAGGAAAAGTAAAATCGAAAAAGGGTGTCCATCGCCAAGGCGACCTGTATGTGGTCTCCCGGGGTGAAATGCCAACCTCTGGCTATGGTTTGAAGGTTGTTGGTACTCAGCAAGGATGGGAAATGCTCGCTGTTTATGTAGAGCTGACAAATCCTGCGCCAGAAGATATTACAACGCCAGCGGTGCAGACACCTTATATCATTGTGCGGGCAAGCCTACCGTCCTATACAACAATGGTGTTTATTGATGCTACAACAGATAAGGTGTTGTTCCGATAAACGGCTTGATGTATAGAAGTGAAAAAAGGCCGGATGATTGTATCCGGCCTTTTTTTAGTCAGGACATGGAGTTTTGAGCGCCAATCTGAACTGCTACCCACAATATGGACAGAATATTAAAATGCCCCCTTAGATTTCATCGGGCAAACCTGATGGTTTTTCCCATGATGGTTCTAAGAGGGCTCGTCGTAGAGTTGCTATCCTATTTATGATGTATGGAATTTTAAGGTTGATTCGATGTTACATACGTACCAGCGATCAAATCATGGATCGAGCGCTTATCCTGACGAACACCGACCATGATGGCGCTGACGATTAAACCAATACCGAGTGTAATAACGTACACGATCCCTCCAACGAAGTTGCGCAACAGCATGGTTCCGATTCCTACAGGCTCTCCATCGATTCTGGCGATGCGGATACCCGCAATTCTTTTGCCCACTGTATAACCATGCCAGAATACAGGCACGAGGAGGCTGTACAGCGTGGAGATGATATTGGTAACAAGATTGTCTTCTGTATTTCCTGTAATGATATAGCTGATCAATAGTAGCGGTAGTCCGATAATGAGTGCATCTAGTAGACCGGCACCGAGCCGGCGCCAAAATCCTACGGGGTTGCTTTGCAATGTGGTGTCTGATTCCATGTTTTCCCTCTCCTTGTTATTCGAATAGGAATATATATGACTGCCCATTCGAAAATAGTGCAGATAAGGCCCCGTCGTTCAGTAGACGGAGCCTTAATTTTCCATAAAATTATACACCTGTAAATTTATTATGACAAGGTTAAAAACATCCGAAGCATGACGGCAATCCTGCCAGGAATGGCGTCAATGACGATATGCTCGTGGGAAGCGTGGGCTCCATCACCGACGGGTCCTAATCCGTCAAGTGTTGGTGTTCCTGCATCAGCGGCGAAGTTTCCATCGCTTGTTCCACCGACAGCTTGTTCCGTCAATTCAAATCCTTCCAGACGTGCTTGTTCTTGCGCATGCAAAAATAGTTGCTCGGTACCGACGGTTCGTTCCATGGGAGGCTTAGTGATCCCGCCTTCCACGCATAGCTTGGCTTCTGGATGGACAGGGGTCAGCTGGCTCATCAATCGGGTAATGCGCTCACTTTCCTCCCGGCTTTGGATGCGCACATCGATTTCTGTCATGGCAAAGTCAGGCACGACGTTCGATGCACTTCCACCTGTAATGGTACCGACAGACAAGGTTGTACCCGCCTCATAATTCGTAAACGATTGAATGTCGAGGACGTGGTGAGCCAGCTCAGCAATCGCATTGATCCCCTTGGCGTGATCATTGCCCGCATGTGCAGCGCGGCCTGTTACTTTTAAAATGAAGTCTCCGCCGCCTTTTCGGCTTGTTTTCAAAGAGCCATCTCCAGCGGCAGGCTCCAGTACCAATGCATATTTACTTCTTTTTGCTTCCTCTCTAATGAGCTTCTCGGAGGAAACACTGCCAATCTCTTCATCGGTGTTCCAAAAAAAGACGAGCTTATTTTTGGGTGAAAGGTTATGTTCCATCATGGCGCGCAGGGCGAAATAGCTAAAAACGATCCCTGCCTTCATGTCGTATGTACCAGGCCCATAGAGTCGGCCATTTTCCTCGCGACAAGGCTCTGCGGCTAATGTACCCATTTCTTTTACGGTATCAAAGTGACCGAGAATGAGGATTTGTTCGTCGCCATCCCCATACTCCATTCGCAGCTGATTTCCGTATTGCTCTTGTGGCAAGCTCACCACCCGACACCCCAATTGACGAAAGCGTTCTGCAATCAGGCTGCCCAATTGATCGACAGCTTGCTTGTTATGGGTGGGTGTCTCCATCTCTACATATGTACGTAGCTCCTCGACAATTTCTGGGAGCTGCTGCTGAAAATAAGACGTCCAATTTTTTTCCATGTCAGCCTCCTGTGATTCCTTTTACTAGCACTATAAAGCCTTGTTTGCTTTTCTGCCACATAAATAAAGATTTGTGAATAATATTCAGTATATTCCGCATTTAAAATGTAAGTAAAAAATGATTGAAATTGTTCAGATTATGAGTAAAATAATCATTGTGATGCATAAATATAAGTTTTCATGCAAATTAATGCTGCAAATAGACTGCTTTATGCGTATAAATCATATTTATGGGGGTTCAACATGAAAAAATCTAAATCATTCATTTCACTTGCACTTACTTCTTTGCTGGTAGCAGCGGTTATCGCAGGATGCGGAACAGGCAACCAAACTTCGACAGGACAAGCACCGGCGCCTTCTGCTGGCGATAAGAAAACACTGGTTATGGCTACTTCTGCTGACTATAAGCCGTACGAATATCACGACCTGAGTAGCGGGAAAGATGAGATTGTCGGCTTTGACATTGATATCGCGAAATATATTGCCAAAGAGCTCGGCTATGAACTGCAAATCAACGACATGAACTTTGACGGGCTTATTCCGGCACTGCAAACGAATCGCGCAGATTTCGTTATGGCTGGCATGACAGCAACACCTGAGCGCGAGAAGAACGCTGATTTCTCCACCATCTATTACGATGCAAAAAATACGATCGTAGCAAAGAAAGACAGCAATCTGACCAAGCCTGAGCAATTGGCTGGCAAAAAAGTGGCGGTACAGCTCGGTTCTATTCAGGAAGGGGCCGCAAAGGAGATTGCAAAGACGGTTTCCGGCTTGCAGATCACTTCGCTGAACAAATTGCCTGAGATCGTCGAAGAAGTAAAAGCGGGCCGTGTAGATGCTGCCATTATCGAAGACACGGTAGCGAAAGGCTTCGTGGAAAACAATGACTCTCTGCAATTCACCACTCTGGCAGAAAATGAACAGAATGGCTCCGCTGTTGCGTTCCCAAAAGGATCGCCGCACGTAGAGAAATTTAATGAAGTCATTAAAAAGATGCAAGATAACGGAGAAATGGACAAGCTGATCCAAAAATGGTTCGGTCAATAATCTCTCCAGGCACCGAAGAATAACTGCATAAGTAGCAAGAGGGGAGAACGGGCATGAATTTGGATTTTGAACAAATCGTGCCCTATATTCCTTTCATATTGGAAGGGATAAAGGGTACGTTACTTGTTACCTTGATTTCAGTTGTTTTGGGATTTTTCTGGGGATCCATTCTCGCACTCATTAAAATTTCGAATGTAAAATTGCTGAACTGGCTCGCGGTTGCCTATACCTCTATTTTCCGCGGGACACCTTTGATTTTGCAGCTGACCTTTGTGTATTTTGCAACGCCTCAGCTTACTGGTTATAATATTTCGCAACTGGAAGCAGCTGTATTGACGTTTACACTAAACTCAGGTGCATACATTTCTGAGACGATTCGCGGTGGTATTTTGGCAGTGGATAAAGGGCAGTGGGAAGCGGCCAAAGCGCTTGGTGTACCTTATCACCGGATGATGCTTGACATTGTTTTGCCGCAGGCTGTCAAAAATATCTTGCCTGCACTTGTTAATGAAACGATTGCACTGTTGAAGGAATCCGCACTCGTTTCCACGATTGGTCTTGCAGACATCATGCAAAACGCGAATGTGGTCAAGGGCACCATCTTCCGCTATTTCGAGCCATACATGATCGCTGGTACCCTGTACTATGTCATGGTTATGATCCTGACGTGGGTAGCTCGCGTACTGGAACGGAGGATGAGACTCAGTGATTAAGATCGATAACATTACGAAGTCATTTGGACAACTGAATGTATTGAAGGGCATCTCGACGAATATTGGAAAAGGGGAGGTTGTCGCCATCATCGGTCCATCTGGATCGGGGAAATCAACGCTATTGCGTTGCATCAACCTGATGGAGACTCCGACTTCCGGTACGATTACAATCAATGGACAGGAAATCACCGCTCCAAAGGCTGATGTGATGGGCATTCGTCAGCAAATCGGGATGGTTTTCCAGCACTTTCATCTGTTTCCGCATATGACAGTCTTGAAGAACCTGACCTATGCCCCGATGAAAGTAAAAGGCATGTCTGCGGCTGAAGCGGAACAAAAGGCGAGGGAGCTGTTGGCACGCGTAGGGCTGGCAGACAAAGCGGATGTCTTTCCATCGCGCTTGTCAGGTGGTCAGAAGCAGCGTGTAGCTATTGCCCGTTCGCTTGTTATAGAGCCACAAATCATGCTATTTGACGAGCCGACCTCAGCCCTCGACCCAGAGATGGTCAAGGAGGTTTTGGAGGTTATGAAGGGTCTTGCTGATAGCGGAATGACCATGGCAATCGTCACACATGAAATGCGCTTTGCTGAAGAGGTGTCAGACCGTATTTTGTTCCTCGATGATGGCCGTCTCTTGGAGGAGACGCCACCAGAAGAGTTTTTCCAAAAACCGAGAAGTGAACGTGCCCAGCAGTTTTTGGAGAAGGTTCGGTAATACAACTAGCCGCAGTGCCGATGAGGCAGCGGCTTTTTTCTTTGACACGAGCATAGACTTGGGCTAGAATCAGAAACAGCCTAGCAGAGGTAGTTCAAAAAATTGACTTTTTGAACATCTATTATTTTAAGAAAGAATTTTTCTATTTATTCTATTTTGAGGAGTGACTATTTTGGATCGTCAACGGTTGGTCATTTTGTTGGAAATGGCGATGATGGCGGCTCTTGCAATTGTGTTTAGTCAGATCAAGGTTTTCGAAATGCCACAGGGTGGCTCTGTGTCCCTGGTAATGGTGCCAATCGCGTTGATCGCCGTTCGCCGTGGACTCGCCGCTGGTGTCATTACAGGGCTTGTTGTCGGATTTCTTCAGTTGCTCTTGGGCAGTACAGTTGTCCATCCGGTTCAGCTGTTGCTGGATTATCCGCTTGCTTTTGGGGCGCTGGGTCTTGCTGGGTTTGTTCGCCTGTCTGGCTACGAAGGAACGAAACAACGAATCATGGTACTGTGGAGCGGCTTGTTCATCGGCGTGATTGGACGATTTGTCTGCCATTTTCTATCGGGTATTGTTTGGTTTGGCAGCTTCGCGCCAGAAGGTGTACCAGTCTGGCAATATTCCCTCATTTATAACATCACGTACCTGCTGCCAGAAATGATTATCGCGGGAGTCGTCTTGACAGTTGTGCTTAGCAGCGCATCACAGCTGCTGTTCCCTGCACGCGACCGAGTCGCGTAAGAAACAGGAAAAATCGGTATCAAGTACAAACTATCCACATAATGTAATCAGGCAGCGAGTTTCGTTGCCTGATTTTTTTGCTTCGCAGACATATACTTTTTTCATGTGGCAGGATACATGTTTATCCGACAGCAGAATATGATGTAATATGCACGTTTTTGAGAACACCTAAAGGAGGTGCGGCACGAAATGGGATTGCGCTCCTATCGCCTGCGACAGGGGGGCTCCTTGCGACGTGTTCTCGGGGTTGCGTTGGCTGTCGGGGGAATCACCATTTTCCTGTATTGGGCACCTCCGTGGGTTTGGTATAGCCTATTGGCATTAGCACTCATAGGGGCCGGCGTGTATTTGTATCGTGTGTAGTAATTTCGGTGAGGAGGGGTAGCATGCGGTTTTACACCATCAAGTTGCCGAAGTTCCTGGGTGGCATGATTCGGGGCATCATCGAGGCGTTCAACAAGAAAAAATGAAGCTTCGGCCCCGAGCCTCCTTTGGGAGAAGAGTGGAGAAACGGGAGAAATGCAAAAAAGCACCTCGAGGGTGCTTTTTTTCGCATAGTTGAGATCAACTATACGCGAGTTACGAGACCGGATTTCAGTGCTCGAGTACTTACATAAACGCGCTTCGGTTTTCCATTTACGAGAATGCGCACTTTTTGTACGTTGACACCCCAAGTGCGGCGAGTTGCGCGCATGGAGTGGGAGCGAGCGTTTCCAGCTTTAGCAGATTTACCTGTTACAAAGCAACGACGTGCCATTATAATCCACCTCCCTTGTTACATATAAACGGGATTTCCTTTGTGGGAAATACAAATACTCGACTATATTAGCACACCATTGCTGTCAATTGCAATACTTGACAAGATGATTTGCCCAGTCTTTCTCATAGGGTTGATAGGATCGACAAAACGCTTCATTTCTCTTTTGTGTTAGTGTAGAATTGTAAGGAAGCATGGTTACGCTTACCTATGACGGTCAAGCTGTTTAACAGAGGAGGAGTCCTTGCATGACAGTGGAAATGAACACATCGCTTGGAAAGATCGATGTTACAGAAGACGTGATCGCACGGATTGCTGGAGGCGCGGCCATGGAAGTTTTTGGACTTGTGGGCATGGCTTCTCGCAAAGCGGTGAAAGATGGAATTGCTGAGTTGTTAGGAAGAGACAACCTGAGCAAAGGTGTCGTCGTTCATAACACAAACGGCGAAGTAGTATTGGACATGCACATTATCGTCAGCTATGGCGTGAAAATTTCTGAGGTGGCAGGCAACGTTCAACGCCGTGTTCGATATACCTTGGAGCAAACGGTAGGCATTGATGTGACTGCTGTTAATATTTTTGTGCAGGGAGTTCGTACAGACAGGGATATGTAAGGAGGAACATCAGTTGGTACATACGCGTCTAGATGGCGTGCTGTTTAGCCGGATGGTTTACCTGGGGGCGAACCTTTTATCCGACAACGTCAGAGTAGTGGATGGATTAAACGTCTTTCCTGTGCCGGATGGCGATACGGGGACAAACATGAATTTGACTTTCTCTTCCGGTGTGGAGGAGCTGTCCCGAAAGGAATCCCCCCGAATCACCGAATCGGCTGCTGCTTTGGCAAAAGGTCTGTTAATGGGCGCGCGCGGTAATTCCGGCGTGATTTTGTCCCAGTTATTCCGCGGCTTCAGCAAATCAGTCAATGGAAAAGATGAGGTTAACGCCCGTCAGTTTGCCGATGCCTTGAAAGCTGGTGTTGACTCTGCGTATCAGGCAGTGATGAAGCCGGTAGAAGGCACGATTTTGACTGTTGCCCGTGAAGCGGCGGAGATGGCTGTGCGTGCAGCACGCACGTCAGATGATATTATCTCTGTCATGGAAAAAACATACGAGCAGGCGCAAGCTACGCTGTTGCGTACGCCGGAAATGCTGCCTGTTCTAAAAGAAGTGGGCGTAGTCGACTCAGGTGGACAAGGTCTCTTGTTTATTTATGAAGGGTTTTTGCGAGCGTTGCGCGGGGAAGAGCTATCCGCTGATCGTGAGCGTTCGGTACCAAAAATCGGTCAGGAAGAGCTGGACAAGCTCATTTCTGATCAGCATAATGCGCAAATCCACATGAAAACAGAAGACATCACGTACGGGTACTGTACGGAATTTATGGTTCATGTCGCGCATAGCACCGAGCCGCACAAAAAGCCATTTTCAGAAGCGATGTTCCGAAACCATCTGGATACGATGGGAGATTCATTGCTTGTCGTCTCTGATGATGAAGTTGTCAAGGTACATATTCATGCAGAGCATCCGGGAAATGTACTGCAATACGCGCAGCAATTCGGTAGTCTGCATCGACTGAAGATAGAAAACATGCGCGAGCAGCATGCGAACATTCTAAAAGCGGAAGAAAGCAAAGGACAAGCGAAGCCAGTAGCAGTTGCTCAACCTGCCACAGAGCTGCTTCCATACGGATTGATCGCGGTAGCTGCTGGTGAGGGAATCGCTACGATTTTGCGCAGCATGGGTGTGCATGTGGTAGTAGAGGGCGGCCAAACAATGAACCCGAGTACTGAGGACTTCATGAATGCCGTCGCAGGACTCCATGCCGAGCAAATCATCATCCTGCCAAACAACAGCAATATCATCATGGCAGCACAACAGGCGTCTGAGCTGGCTGAAGTTCCTGTTTCTGTCGTACCGACGAAGAGCATTCCGCAGGGATTGGCAGCACTGGTCAGCTTCCGCGCAGATGTCGAGTCGGAAGTGAACGTGCAAGCGATGACTAAGGCGATTGCCCAAGTGAAAACAGGTATGGTGACGCATGCGGTTCGCGACACGCAAATGGGTGAGGTACAAATCAAAGAAGGCGATTTTATCGGCATGGCTGAGAAAGAAATCGTCACGGCAGGCCCCGACTTGCTAGAATGCGCAACGACGCTGCTCTTGGGAATGGTGGATGAAGACTCCGAAATCATTACGATATTCTTGGGAGAAGATGCGACAGAAGATCAGGCTCATGCTTTAGAAAAAGCTTTGTCCGATGCCTACCCGGATGTGGAAGTAGAGATCCAGGCTGGCGGTCAACCGTTGTATCCATTCATTTTTTCCGTCGAGTAATTGAGGTTGTTAGCACGAACGAATAGGGAGAGGAGCGATCGAGAATGCCAATTGTGATTCTTACCGACAGCGCGTCTGATATCGATGCGTCTGTGAGGCAGTCATTGGGGATCGTGGCCGTCCCGTTGAAAATCATGTTTGGGGCGGAAACGTATGTGGACGCAGTGACTATCTCTTCTTCGGAGTTTTTTGATAAGCTGAAGCAATCGAGCGTGATGCCGACGACCTCGCAGCCGTCTCCTCTTGAATTTGCCGAAGCGTACAAAGAGATCTATGAGGAATATGGCAAGGATGTCCAAATTATTGCCATTCTCTTATCGGGTTCCTTATCGGGTACGTATCAATCAGCGATGATCGCCAAGTCGATGTTGGATGAAAATATCGACATTACGGTGATCGATTCTCGCAAAGCTTCGTTTGTTCATGGAATGATCTGCGTGGAGGCTGCCAAAGCCGCACAAGCAGGCAAGAACAAGGAGCAGATTCTGGACCAGATTGATCGTTATTTGGATGAGGTGCAGGTTTACTTTATTGTGGATACACTGGAGTTCCTGCAAAAAGGCGGTCGGATTGGCAAAGCATCTGCCGTCATCGGTTCGCTCTTGAATATCAAGCCGATTTTGACACTGGATACCGCCGGATACGTGTCTGCTTTTGACAAGGTAAGAGGGACGAAGAAAGCCCTGAATCGCGTATTCGAAGCTTTGCAGGAATACGCGCAAGCCACCCCGGTGAAAATCGCCGTGCTGCACAGCAGTGTGCCAGATCAAGCGGCTGAGCTCTTGGAGCGACTCAAGCAAGAGTTTACGGTAACGGATTCTTGGTTGGAACAGATTGGTCCCGTGATTGGTACGCATACAGGTCCAGGGCTGCTCGGGATTGTCATGGTAAAAGATAACTAAGGATCGTATGTCGTATAATATGGAGAGGAGCTTCCCTGAGGTAGGGGGCTTCTTTTTTATAAGGAAGTTTTACCGAACTTTTTCTTCTTTTGAAAGGGAGTTTTTTCATAATGCCTGATTTGACCGCATGTTGTCGGCATAAATCGGTTAAGATTGCTTTACGTGCATTTTCCTCTGTAGCGCTTTCAAAGGCTGTAGGATACAATGAGAGTGAATCTTGCCCCACCCCTTGTGATTCAGGAGGAGAACCGGTTGAAGTACAAAAGCGTATTTGATATTATCGGTCCAATTATGGTTGGGCCATCTAGCTCCCATACGGCTGGTGCAGCTCGTATCGGTCGTGTAGCTCGCAAGCTGTTTGGCAGAATGCCTGCGCGAGCAGAAATTGTTTTTTACGGCTCATTTGCAAAAACGTATCAAGGACATGGTTCTGATGTGGCGACAGTGGCAGGGATTCTTGACTTTGACACGTCGGATTTGCGTCTGAAAAATTCACTGGTGATCGCAGAAAAAGCCGGCATGGAAGTGGAGTTGACCACTTCTGAGGTTCTGACAGAGCACCCGAACACGGCGCGGATCAAGCTGTCCGATGATGAGAATGAGATTGAACTCGTTGGTGTTTCCATTGGTGGAGGGAAGATCGAAGTGTTGGAATTGAACGGGTTTTCCTTTCAGTTGGGCTTCGATACACCGACGCTCTTGGTCTTGCATGAGGATCGCTTTGGAATGATTGCGGCTGTGGCAAAAGTGCTGACCCAGCACGGCATTAATGTGGGGTTCATGGAAGTGTCTCGACACACACGTGGTTCGCGTGCTTTGATGGCAATCGAAACGGATTCGACGATCTCTCCGGAAGTCCTGGAGGAAATTCGCCAAATCCCCCATATCTTTGACGTATCCCTGCTCGCATTGCACTAAGGAAAAGGACGAGCAGGATTAGAGGAGTGAGCAACCAGATGTTTCGTAATGTGGCTGAACTAGTAGAGTTGGCCGAGTCCCAGGGGAAGAAGATCTCCCAGGTGATGATTGAAGCAGAAATGGAAGTTTCCCAGCGTAGTCGGGACGCCATTATGCAAGATATGTACGCCAACCTCGATGTGATGGAAAAAGCAGTGCGTCGTGGGCTTACCGAAGATATACGCTCGCATAGCGGGTTGACGGGCGGCGATGCGAAAAAGCTGCAAACATATATGGAGACCAAGACGTTTTTGTCTGGTCCCACACTTCTGAATGCCGTCTCCATGTCCGTGGCGGTTAACGAAGTAAATGCTGCAATGGGTACGATTGTCGCAACGCCAACAGCAGGAGCATGTGGCATTGTACCGGGGACGCTGTTTGCCGTATCTGACAAGTTGCAGCCGACCCGCGAGGACATGGTCAATTATTTGTTCACGGCAGGCGCTATCGGGTATTGCATTGCCAATAACGCATTCATTTCGGGTGCTGCGGGTGGTTGCCAGGCAGAGGTAGGCTCTGCAACGGCCATGGCTGCTGCGGCGATTGTGGAAATGGCTGGCGGTACACCTGAGGAATCTGCCCAAGCAGTGGCGATCGCATTGAAAAATATGCTCGGTCTGGTCTGTGACCCCGTAGCCGGACTGGTTGAAGTACCATGTGTCAAACGAAATGCGATGGGAGCAGCGATTGCGACGGTAGCCGCTGATATGGCAATGGCCGGCATCAAGAGCGTAATCCCGACAGATGAAGTCATCGATGCCATGTACCGGATCGGCTGTGCCATGCCGACTACGCTGAAGGAAACCGCACAGGGTGGTCTTGCTGCTACGCAAACGGGCCGCATGATCGAAGCCAAAGTGTTCGGCGTACGGATGGAGAAGTAAGATGGCAGGTGCATATCAATCGCCCGTCTCCCTTTTGCACGGGGTAGGGGAAGAGCGGGCGAAGGCATTTGCAGGACTGGGAATCAACAGCATAGGTGATTTGCTGGAGTATTTCCCGTCTCGCTATGAAGATTACCGTGTGCGCGATTTGACAGAAGTAAAAGACGGAGAGAGGGTCACGCTGGCAGGTACGGTGTACGGCGAACCCTCTGTTCGTTTTTATGGAAAAAGAAAATCACGACTGTCGGTCAAGGTTGTCATGGATCGTGTCGTGGTGACAGCTGTCTGGTTCAATCAGACGTTTGTCAAAAGCAGGCTGTCGCCAGGCAAGGAAATACTCGTCACAGGAAAATGGGACAAGCACAAGCTACAAATCACTGTGAGCGAGATGACAGAAGTAGACTCAGAACGTGCGACAAAACGAGGCGAGCTCGCCCCTGTCTATCCACTTGGCGGCGATGTGACACATACACTGCTGCGCAAAACCATTCAACTGGCGTTGCGTCAGTACGGCAAGGAGATTCCTGAGATCCTTCCTGCGGATATTGTGGAGCGCTACCGACTGATGCCGCGGATGAATGCTTTTCATTCGATTCATTTTCCAGAAAATGCGGAAGACGGCCGTCAAGCGCGGCGACGGATTATGTTCGAGGAGCTTTTTTTATTCCAGTTGAAAATGCAAACACTGCGCAAAATTAATCGGCAGCAAACAGAAGGCGTTGCTTTGGCGATTCCGATGGAAGAGGTCCGGGAATTTGTCAAAGGGTTACCGTTCCCCCTGACAGATGCGCAGAAACGAGTGGTAAAAGAAATATTAGACGACATGCGGGCTCCTCATGCGATGAATCGGTTGTTGCAAGGGGACGTAGGCTCGGGGAAAACCGTCGTAGCTGCCATCGCGCTGATTGCTGCGGTGAAAGCAGGTTATCAGGGAGCGCTGATGGTACCGACGGAGATTCTCGCCGAACAGCATGTGCAGTCGTTGACGAAGCTCTTGTCCGATTATGGCATTCAGGTCGCGCTCTTGTCGGGCTCTCTGACGGCTAAACGCAGACGTGAAGTCATCGGCTCTCTGCAAATGGGGGTAATCGATGTCGTGGTCGGTACCCATGCGCTCATTCAAGAGGATGTCTTTTTCTCGCGTCTTGGTCTCGTGATTACGGACGAGCAGCACCGCTTCGGTGTGGAGCAGCGGCGAATTTTACGAAACAAAGGGTTGTCACCTGATGTCTTGTTTATGACAGCAACGCCAATTCCGAGAACACTGGCAATTACGGCATTTGGCGACATGGACGTCTCGACGATTGATCAAATGCCTGCGGGGCGCAAACCGATTGAGACGACATGGAAAAAGCATGATCAGTTTCCGGCTGTGCTGGAGCAAATGCGGGATGAGCTGCGCAAAGGGCGGCAGGCGTACGTTATTTGCCCGCTCATTGAGGAGTCCGAAAAGCTTGATGTGCAAAATGCGATTGATGTACATGCTCAGCTCACACACATTTTCCCTGAATTTGGCGTAGGCCTGATGCATGGGCGACTGCCAGCGAAGGAAAAGGATGCAGTCATGCAAGCCTTTCTTGCGGCAGAGCACGCTGTCCTGGTCAGTACAACGGTCGTAGAGGTTGGTGTGAATGTTCCGAATGCTACCTATATGGTCATTTATGATGCGGAGCGGTTTGGTCTTGCTCAGCTTCACCAATTGCGTGGGCGTGTAGGACGTGGCTCTGAACAGTCGTATTGTGTGCTGATCGCCGATCCGAAATCCGAGATCGGAAAAGAACGGATGCGTGTCATGTGCGAGACGACGGATGGATTCGAGCTGTCGCAGCGCGACTTGGAATTGCGTGGACCGGGTGATTTTTTCGGGACGAAGCAGAGCGGTTTGCCGGAGTTTAAAGTCGCTGATCTATTAAGTGATTACAAAGCGCTGGAGGTAGCGAGACAGGAGACTGTCAAGCTGGTAGCAGAGGCCTCCTTCTGGCGGGACGAAAAGTATCGCTGGCTGCGTGACTATTTGAAGAATGAGGGCGTGCTGGACGGTGTCGTCTTCGATTAAGAAAGGAAACAAGCCTTCCCACTTCAAGAGTGTGGAGAGGCTTTTTCTTTTGTGGGGTGAAACTTTAAGTAGGCTCTCGACGTCTATCTTCTGTAAGGTAAATTTTTCTAGGAAGTGAGGCGAGTTTTTTGTCTTTGCCAAAAATGCGGGGAATTAGCATGTCCATCGTATTCGCATTACTTATCATGACAGGAACGGACTTCGCGCAAGCATCTTCCACGGACAGTCGGATTGCTCAGACTGGCCCCTCCCATACGACCAGCCAAGCGACAAAGGAATGGAAGCAAAAGGAACTGCCTTACGACTACGCGGCGATGAAAGAAGACGTGGTCATTCAGCTAAACGATGCTCCACAGCTCCGCTCTCCTCGAAGAACGATCGTGGGACCTGCACCACAGGCGTACACCCTCTTTTTTAAGGAAGCCGTGAACCGTGGAACAGTCGAAGCGGCTATCCGCAAAAATGCCCAGGAAGAGAGCAAGAAAGAGGGCTTGGGTTACGTGGAGCCGATGGTTACGTTTCACTGGGTGCACGACCGTCAACTGCAGCTGCTCTCGACCCTTCCTGATACGCTTGCCAAAGACAGAGACTGGACGGAATACGTTTTGAACGTAGCAGGAGCGAAGACAGCGAAGGGAGCCATATTGGACGATAAGAATTACTTTAAGGCGGTGGTGTTTGCTCCGTCTCAGATCTGGCGAGTCTCCGTGGATGGCAAGGTGAAAGAAAAAATGACGGACTTTGCCGTCAGGACTCCCATGGAGTTTATCGACCCTGAGGAGCGGTATGTGTTGCTGGAGCGATTTACAGAATATTGTGAGTGCGACGCCCGTTTCCCCATGCTGTATTCGATTTATGACACACAGACAAGAGAACTGACCGCTTATCCAGTGGAGCTGACTGACAACTATAGCGGTGCAGGCGACTTCATGGCAGATCGTCGCGGCTTCTTTTTCGCTCATCCACCGAAAGGGACAGAAGTATCGAAAAGCGAGTTTGCCACTCGTGTCAAGGTAGATGGATACGTACATGGAGCCAGCTTTAGCCATGATCGCAAGCATGTATTGATGGCAGTAGGCAAGACCGAGCAGAAAAAGGATCTCGATCTGGTTGTGTACGATTTGGCGACTGGAAAAGAACGGCGCCTCTCAGGTGTAATCAAAGGATGGGTTCCAACAGATGAGATGAATGGGCAAGTCCAGCCCGTCAGTTTTATGGACGATGGACGTTACGCGACGTTTGAAATGAGAACAGAGGAAGAAAGTTTTGAAGAGCTTCGTCAACGCTACGATTGGCAGTCAGGAAAAGTGATCAGCTGGAATCCACCCGTTCCCAAAGAAGCTTGGTCCGGCTATATCCAGTCGACGGATGGCGCCTATCAAATGTATTGGAATGCAGGGGTGTTTAAGGGCGACGTCAAACTGATGGAAATGAAGCCAGATGCGGTATGGATTCCAGGTACTCATCATTTGGTTTATATCGATTGGGAAAAAGCTGAACAGGGAGTGGAGTCTGTGCCGTCGCTCTTTTCGTTCGATGCCGATCGTAAGCAACAATCTGTGCTGGTGAACGGGTTGCCAGCAAGTGTATCTATGTTGGGAGCTAGCAACGACGGCAAATGGCTGTATGTCACGACTCCAGAGCCACTTTCCCCTTAAGCGTCATATTCCGTTGTGAGCATCGATAAAATGATCAAGGATTCGTAAGTATCACCTGATTTTAGGCAATCGCGCAAGGTGCCCTCTATTCGAAATCCTTCCGATACGTAAAGGCTACGGGCGCGGTCGTTCGTTTCTTTTACATCTAGCCAGAGTCGATGGGCCTTTTGCTCGATGAATGCCCAATGCTTGATTTGACGCAGGATGTTGCGACCGTAGCCTTCCCCCTTTACTGCGATTGTAATACGCATGAGTTCAATACTTTGATGAGGATTGGTCAGCCCGGCGATGATGACGTAGCCGACGGGGTGGCCTGTTTCTTTTTTTTCGGCGATCATATGGAGGATGTCAGGGTTGTCTAGAGCGATGTGGTGCCGCTCTTCGCTCCACGGAATAATGAACGGGGTATTCTCTGGCGCGTTTTCTACCTCGCATACAAAGGGAATGTCTGCCGGTGTAGTGCGGCGCAAGTGGATGGTCATGCGTGTATCTCCTTTTCCGCTTAACATTTGCTTACCATGATCAGATTGCCGTCGGGATCGCGAAAGTTGAACCAGTGGCCATGCTGGATGGGAACGACGACTTCGACTCCGCTCTCTTTGAGAAATGCATAAGAGGCTTCAATATCTTGTGTGTTGAAATGAAACAAGGGAGCATCGTCTGCGATGCGCTTCGGAAAGATTTTGCTATCTAGGACGAGCGTCAATCCGTTTTGTAAGGAAATGCCATATATATGTCCGAACATAATCTCACCGTCCGCGGGAATGCCCAAGAGACGGCAGTACCAGTCCCGTGCGCGCTCGATGTCGCTGACTGCTACAAAAATGGCTCCGATTTGGGGGAGCAGGGGGGACGTGGTTGTCATTGTGATAGAGCTCCTTTCAATAGGCGTTTTTCATAAGGTGGACCCGTCATAATCGTGCACGAAATGTCGGATTGCCTGATGTGGCATTTGCTATTCTGAAGGGGAAAGAGAGGTCATTACCATGGATTTGCTTACAAAGCTGAATGAGGCTCTGGACTACATCGAAGACAATTTGACCAGCGAGATTGACTATAAAGAAATCGCCCGGGTGGCTTGCTGCTCCGAGTATCACTTCAAAAGGATGTTTTCTTTTCTCGCTGGTGTTCCGCTATCCGAGTACATCCGGCGCCGACGCATTACGCTTGCAGCTTTTGAGCTTGCGGACAGCAACGAGCGGGTCATTGATATTGCGATCAAATACGGTTACGGATCGGCTGATTCTTTTGCCAGAGCTTTTCAGAATGTGCATGGAGTCACTCCGACAGAAGCCAGGCACATTGGCCATTCCTTGAAGGCTTATCCGCGAATGACCTTTCATCTATCCATAAAAGGAGGCAGTGCCATGAACTACCGTATGGAAGAAAAAGAGGCATTTCGCATTATTGGTTTGAAAAAAAGAGTCCCGTTGATTTATCACGGGGTCAATCCGGAGATTGCGGCCATGTGGGCTTCGCTCGATAGGGAGACGATTCATCAATGGAAATCGCTATCCGATGTCGAACCATTAGGACTGCTCAGTGCATCTACGAATTTTTCAGAAGGTCGGCTGGAATATGGTGAGCTCGATCACTATATCGGCGTAGCCACCACAAAGGAATGTCCAGAAAATCTGACAGCACTGGAGGTCTCTGCTTCCACCTGGGCCGTCTTCGAAGTCGTAGGTCCTTTTCCCGACACCCTGCAAGATGTTTGGGGCCGCATTTATTCGGAATGGTTTTTGTCTTCTGGTTATGAACAGGCTAACGGTCCGGAAATTTTGTGGAACGAAAATAAAGAGATTTCATCACCAGCCTTTCGAAGTGAGATTTGGATTCCTGTCGTGAAAAAGTAACCCTCTATTGCATTCGCTCTCACTGGCGGAACACCTACCTGCGTGTGTCTGTCCGAGAAGAAATAATTACCAACTTTTTTTGTGCGAGACAGGCATAAAAGCGAACGTTTGTTTGCTATAATAAGAACAAAGCAATAAGGGAACATAAGTTCTTATTTAGGGGATGATCGTGTGTCCAATGCGAACAAGCGGATCGTGTTTTTGATCGACATGCAGAGCTTTTATGCCAGTATCGAGAAAGGGGCCAATCCAGAGCTGCGAAACAAGCCGATTGTCGTCGCAGGTGATCCAGAGCGTCGCAGCGGAGTCGTGCTGGCAGCGTGTCCGATTGCCAAGTCATACGGAGTGGTCACGGCCGAAGCGCTGTGGCAGGCGCAGCAAAAGTGTCGCCAGCTCATCGTTGTTCGTCCGCGCATGGAGATGTACATTCGCATCTCCATGCAAATCACTCGCATATTCGAGGCATTTACTGACAAGGTGGAGCCGTACTCGATCGATGAGCAGTTTCTCGACGTGACGGGCAGCGTCCATCTATTTGGTGATCCGTTGCAGATGGCTGCACAGATTCGGCAGCGCGTCTGGATGGAGACGGGAATCAACTGTCGGGTAGGCATCGGGGAGAACAAGGTACTGGCCAAGATGGCCTGTGACAATTTCGCCAAGAAACGGGAAGAAGGCGTTTTTTGGCTCAAGCGGGAAACGTTAGCGGATACACTCTGGAAGCTTCCGATTGAAAAGCTGTTCGGGGTAGGCTCACGCATGAAGCGCCATTTTCATCGGATGGGCGTCTATCAGATCGGGCAGCTTGCAGATATGAGGCCAGCCATCCTCACCCGACATTGGGGAGTGAACGGGGAAGTACTGTGGCGTACGGCTCACGGAATCGACGATTCGCCTGTGGCTTTGGATTCCTATGATTCACAAAAAGGGATCGGTCATCACATGACGTTGCCTCGGGATTACCATACCGCTGCGGAAATCAAAGTGGTGCTTTTAGAGCTGTGCGAGGAAGTATGCCGTCGGGCGCGGAAAAAGGAGCTGATGGGCTCCGTTGTGTCTGTGGGCTGTCGTGGAGCCGATTTGGCTGCCGGAGCGGGTTTTGGACGGCAGATGAAGCTCACGGAGCAGACGAATGATGCCATGACGTTATACGAAGCCGCTTGCCTTTTGTTTGACCGCCACTGGAAGAAAACGCCCGTCCGCAGTATCGGTGTCAATTTGGGGCAGCTTGTCCCTGACAACGTCGTCCAGCTGAATCTGTTTACGGATAATCACAAGCGGCGTTCACTGGCGCAAGCAATGGATGACATCCGGACTCGATACGGTCAGGACGCGATTTTGCGTGCTGCCTCTGTCTTGGAAGCGGGGCAGGCGAAAGAGCGCGCACGTAAGATCGGAGGACACTACAAGTGACGGAGCCAATGGTGTCAGACGAGCAGGAATTGATACGCCAGTATATTTTATTTGGCATTTTGTTTCGGGCGGTCATGGTCGATCTGGGGCAGATGCGGATTGTGCCGTTGAAGTTTTCTTATCAGATGATGTTCGATGAGCTCTCGCGGTGGGCGGAACGACAGCATCACCAGTTGCGTCGCATCTTGCGGCAGCGAGGGTGCACAGTAGTCAGCTCACGACGTCAGGGACATATGTATGTCGTCCACTATCGACAACGCGGATATGTTCGAGAAGCGATTTATACGATTGAGGTATTGCGGGCAGAGTGTCAGGAGCTCGTCCATTTGTGGACCCGATATGATCAGCGAGGAGAGAAGAAGCGATGAGGGAAAGACGCGTGTCCAAAAAGGATAATGTATTCGTGGCCAGTAGATTTGTGCTGCCAGAGCATCGGGAAATGTATTTGCGCATAAAAGAAGAAGAGCGTCGTTATGTACCACCCGAGCTGGATCAGGAGCAGCTCAGTGCCTTGAGCGAGCTGGTATGGCAGGCGTTCCAGACAGAGAGTATCCTGACGCTGACCTATTATGACGGGCGAGAGCCGCGACGCCTGTCCGCCCACGTTATCCATATTGATCAAGCAGCGCGACGTCTCAAGCTTCAGGCAGGCTCCGAGATTCATTGGGTTCCTTTTGCCCGACTGCTGCATGTGGAGCTGGCAGCGAGCTTCTAAATCGAGGAAATGCAGGTACATGATGGGGGGTGCATGAGAATCACGCAGGAAATCAGCAAAAATAGGTCTCTTTTTCAAAAGCAAGTGGCAAAAAACAGCGTGCCACGTTGAAACGGTGTGTGCGAGGAAGATGCGAGATTCCTGAAACGAAAAGCGGTCAAAAACAACCGTTTTTCGTGTTTTTTTGGCTTACACGGATTTTGCCAGAAGGGAGGTTTCCCTGTATTGTTAGATTATCTTTTGAAGCATATATTTGACGGATAGAACAAAGGAGATTTTGCATGCTAGCACAAGAAATGGGTGTCATATTCACTAAGCACGCCGATCAAATTACTTCCAAGCGTTGGGGAGAATTCATGCAACAATTGGAGGAAAAAGGCCTGTACGTGCTCATTGAGACAGACACGATCGGAAGAGTAATGAGTCCATTGGGCGGATTGATGCCCATGCCGTGTAAAAGTGAGACGCTCCATATTGTGACAGCTGATGAGCTGGAGCAGCGCGGCTTGCCGCTTGGTCACCACATCGTAACGAAAGCGAAAGTAGTCCAACCATAATCGAAAAAACCAACGCAACCTTTCCTGTCGGAGCTAGCCTCCATGTGGGAAAGGTTTTTTGTTGTTCATAAATACTCCGGCTAGGGGCAAGATCTATCCGGCAATCGGCGGTAGAGGGCAGGAGATCACATTATGATATGGAGTAGGACAAAAGAAGGAAGCAGAAGAGAGGAGAACAAGAATGACAATGGAGAGCAAAGCGGGGATGCAGCCCAAAAAAGGCGTGCGTCGCTTGCTGGAGATTGCGGATGAGAAGCGCGGATTGCTCGTCGTCTCGGCAATATTGTCTTCCTTGAGCGCAATTTGCATGTTGGTGCCTTATGCATCTGTCTACTTCATTTTACGCGAACTGTTAACGCATGCAGCGTCTCCCGCTATGGCGGACGGGGCTTACATGATTCGGTGGGGAGTTATAGCGCTTTTGGGGCTTGTGGGAAGTCTCGTCATGATGTATGCAGGCGGGATGATGTCGCATATCGCTGCGTTTCGCATTTTATACGGAATGCGGGTCAAATTGGCTTCGCATATCGGTCGTTTGCCGCTTGGCTGGCTGAACGGAACGTCTACCGGTGCAGTCAAAAAAACATTGGAGCAAAATGTGGAAAAGGTTGAGACGTTTGTCGCGCATCAGCTTCCGGATTTGGTGCATGTAGTCGTGACGACGGTGCTCATGATCGGCGTGATGTTTTACTTGAACGTCTGGTTGGCGCTTGCCTGCGTCGTGCCAATCATACTGGGACTGATTGTGCAAATCATCACTTTTTCCGGGACGAAAACAAAAGAAAATATCAAGAGGTACTACGATTCGCTAGAACGGATGAACGGATCTGCCGTCCAGTATGTACGCGGAATGCCAGCGATCAAGGTATTCGGGCAGACGGTTCATTCCTTTCGCCGCTTTTATGCAGACATGATCACCTATCGGGACTATTGCGTCAAGCATACCGATGATTTTCAAAACGGATTTTTGGTGTTCAAAGTGATCCTTGGTTCATTTGCGGCCTTTATTCTCCCGGTAGGGGTGTTCATGCTGAGCCAAGATCCGCAAAATGTCGCGTTTGCTTCTGTTCTGCTCTTTTTTCTCGTAATGGCGCCAGGTGTATCTGCACCGATGTTTAAGCTCTTGTTTTTGACCTCTACCCTGCGTGACATTGGCGAGGGGGTGGAGCGCATGGATCGGATTTTGGCAGAGCAACCCGTTGCGGAACCGCTTAGCTCCCAGCGCCCACAGAGCTTTGATGTCGCGTTTGAAAACGTCTCTTTTTCTTACGCAACAGAGGGGGTAACAGGAGGAGAGGCACTTTCTCGCCTATCCTTTATGGCGAAGCACGGGCAGGTGACAGCTCTGGTCGGACCGTCTGGTGCAGGGAAGTCTACGGTAGCGAATCTCATTCCGAGATTTTGGGATGTTTCGGAGGGAGCGATTCGCATTGGCAATGTAGACGTTCGGGAGCTGTCGAGCACCGATTTGATGAACAACGTTGCTTTCGTCTTTCAGGATACGTTTTTGTTTTACGACACGGTTTACAACAACATTGCCATCGGATTGCCAGATGCAACGCCAGAGGCGGTCTATGCAGCGGCGAAGGCAGCCCAATGCCATGATTTTATTCAAAAGCTTCCGCAAGGCTACGACACCCTGATCGGGGAAGGGGGAGTCTACTTGTCCGGGGGAGAAGAGCAGCGTGTGGCGGTCGCACGGGCGATCCTGAAAAACGCACCGATTCTTGTCCTCGACGAAGCAACCGCCTTTGCGGATCCAGAAAATGAGTATGAGATGCAACTGGCTCTGGCAGAGCTGATGAAGGGCAAAACTGTCATCGTCATTGCGCATCGCCTGTCAACGATTCGGGATGCAGATCAAATTTTGGTGCTGGAAAGAGGGAAGCTGATCGAACAAGGAAGGCATCAATCCTTGGTAGAGGCCAATGGGCTCTATGCGCGGATGTGGAAGGCTTACACCGATGCGCAGGATTGGGAAATGGGCGAAGGAAAGGGGAGTGCGGATGCAGATGAGTATGCTGAACAATATCACAGCAGGTAAGCCGCGGGCGCTGATCAAACCCGTTATGTACACGACACTTGCCAACCTTGCGCAAATATTGCCGTTTGCCTTCCTGATGGAGGCTGCCCGATTGATTTTTGAACCATTTGCTCAGCCGGGTGCCCCATTGAACATTGAGCGACTCTGGTGGGTATGCGGATGGATGGTCGTCTCGTTGCTGATTTTATTTGTATGCGAAATTCCAGCGTATCGCTCACAGTTTCGCGGCGCCTACAGCACGGCTGCTGAGGGGCGAACCAAGCTCGCAGAGCACCTTCGCAAGCTGTCACTCGGTTACTTGAACAAAAGAGACCCAGGGGATTTGGCCAATATGATGATGGGGGATTTCACCATGGTGGAGCACGGGATTTCCCATCTCGTACCACAAATGTTGGGGGCGATCATCATGCCTGTCATGGCGATCGTAGGTCTTTCTTTCGTGGATTGGCGCATGGCACTAGCCTTGTTCGCTGCGTTTCCCATTGCGATTCTTTTGGTGCTGATGACATCAGGACTGCAGCGGAGGCTCGGAGCGACACATATGCGAGCCAAAATTGACGCCGCCAATCGCTTGCAGGAATATTTGAACGGCATCCGCGTCATCAAGGCGTACAATCTGACAGGAGAACGCTTTGTGCGGCTGGAGCAATCCTTTCGCGAGTTCATGCGGCAGAGCATACGGATCGAAGGTTTGCTGGGACCGATTGTGCTGGCCGCCATTGCTTTTATCCGGGCTGGCCTCACACTCATGGTCATGGTCGGCGTGTATTTGCTCGTAGCGGGCAGCATAGACCTGATCACGTTTGTCATGTTCCTGCTGGTTGGGACACGTATCTTTGATCCATTGACAGCGGCACTCGTCAACTATGCTGAATTCCGTTACCACGAACAAGCTGGGGAGCGGATTGTACGGTTACTGACGGAGCCGATTATGACAGGCGAGCAGCAACCGCCTGCGGAAAACGACGTGAAGCTCGAAGGCGTCTCTTTTGGCTATATCGAAAAGAATGTCCTGCACAACGTGAGCATGCATATGCCAGTCGGTTCGTTTACAGCATTGGTCGGGCCGTCCGGCAGTGGAAAAAGCACCGTGATGAGGCTGATTGCCAGATTTTATGACCCGTCGCAAGGCACTGTTCAGCTGGGGAATCAACCACTTGTTCATATGGACCCGGAAGCACTCCTCTCCCGCGTGTCGATGGTGTTTCAGGATGTGTATCTATTCCAGGACACGATTGCAAACAACATTCGCTTCGGAAAAAGGGATGCGACGCAGGCTGAGGTCGAGGCGGCGGCCAAACAAGCGTGTTGCCATGATTTCATCATGAAGCTGCCCGATGGCTACGATACGCTCGTAGGGGAAGGGGGAAGCACGCTATCAGGCGGGGAGAAACAGCGCATTTCCATTGCCCGAGCGATCTTGAAAAATGCCCCGATCATTCTCTTGGATGAAGCAACAGCCTCCCTAGACCCCGAAAATGAGGCGCAAATTCAGAAAGCAATCGATACGCTTATCGAGGGGAGAACGGTTATTGCCATTGCTCATCGCCTGAAAACCATCCGTAATGCTGACAACATCTACGTGTTGGAAAATGGTACGGTCGTCGAACAGGGACAGCATGATGAGCTTGTGATGCAAAACGGTTTGTATGCACGGCTTTGGAAGCTACAGCAAACGACAGGTGGCTGGAGACTGTCTTCATAAATCAGTGACAAACCCGCTAGGTAGTCAGCCGAAGCGGGTTTTGTCATGGGCGCACTTCCTGTTTAGTTGTTTGCTTTTTTAGCAGCAGGGACGTGACGGAAGAGCTTGGTCATGCACGCCCATGCGATGAGTGGACCGATTCCGATACATAGAATCAACCAATTCAGCGTAAGAGGAGAGACGCTCAAGGACGTTACCAGCAGAAAGATCAGAATCCCTACGAGCCGACCAACATCCAGAGCGAACTCTCGCAGCACGACATACTCGACACGATTGCGTGCGCTCTCTTCGTTAGTGCCAATCAGATCAAAAATCGTGGAGAGCATGGGTACAGAATACAGCGGATAAGCGATGGACACGGCAATCCCGAAAATAAGCAGTGTCGTAAAGCTCACCTTCCAGAAGAACACGAGGAGAATACCCCACATGATGACTGCGCCAGCGAGCATTCCCCACTTGCGATAGCGAGGAGCGAACCATTTGGCGATCAGGAAGTAGCTCACAAGCCCGACGGCAGATGTAGTCAGCCAGTAGTTGCCCAGAGTCATCTCGCTTCTCGTGGAAATGTAGACGAGTAGACCGATCACGAAGCCGAATACGCCTTCGCGAAGTCCTTGACCAGCTAAAGCTCCAGCCGCCCAGCGCCACTCAGGCTCTTCTCGCAAACAACGCAAGGAAAAGCTCCAGGAATACGTCCCTTCCGACTGGCGTTTTTTCAGAAAAAAGCTGATGAACACGCCGACGACAAATAGCGCAAGAGAGATTCCGAAAATAAGGGAGTAGCCGCTATTACCCGGAAGCCGCGTAATGAGCAAGCCTGATATCCATGGAGCGAGCATGCCCCCGATGGAAGCCAGTAATCCCGCCCAACCGTTGAAAAGGTCGCGATTGTCGGCATTCGTGATTTCGAAGTACACCACATTAAAAGAAAGCCAGAAAAAGCCATTCGCCATGCCTTGTACGAGACCAAGCGGTACGGTATAAGAGACAGCTTTGGGACCCGCCAGAAGAACGAGCAAATAAAAAAGGGCAGAAACCGCCATTCCAGCACGCAGGACATTCATTTTATTCAAGTGCTTGACGTACCAGCCAGCAAGCCAGAAGGTAAGTGCACCAGCGAGATGGGCGGCAAAAGTAAACCAGGCGATCGGAGCAAACTGACTTTTTACCTTCCACAAATAGACGTTTACAAACGTGCCGGAAAGCGCCCCAGCGGCAATGAATACTGCGTTGACCAGGAGCAGCAGCTTGGCTTGATTGTCCAGACGACCTGATTGCTTTTGATGAGAAGGCTCGTGGCGCGACATTTTCAGACCAGTGGACTCCTGAATTTGAAGGAAGGGTGGAAGGCGTTTTTTTGTTTTTTGTTGCATACGTTCCCTCCGCGCAAAAATAGGACATGAACATAACGTGCCCCACCGCTGCTGCTTTCAACAGAGAAGTGAGTAAACACCATGCTTTTCCAAATGAATAGTGAAGATCGCAATTTTTTGAACGTTATTTCATTTCAGGGAGGAAAACGACTAGCGGCAAACAAATTAAGTGAGGATAGGCATGCGAAAATACAGAAGCGAACAGAAAAGAGGTCACGAGATGGCGACAACCATTTTCAGAAATGGACGCATTTACACAGGGGATTCCAGGCATTTGTTCGTACAAGCTCTGGTCGTTCGGGATGGAATTGTCTATGACTTGGGCAGCGATGCGGACATGCTTCTTCAATACGGAGGCAGTGATGCAACGGTCCTTGATCTGCAAGGATGTACCGCAACGTCAGGACTGATTGACAGTCATCTGCACTTGGGGTGGCTCGGCCTCACCTTTATGCAGCTGGATTTGAGTAAAGCTCGCTCCAAAGACGAGATGCTGTTTCTCTTAAAAGAGAAAGCGCAAGCTACACCTGAAAATGCGTGGTTACAGGGCTACGGCTGGGATGAGAATTTGTTCGCGGATGGTGGCGGTATCCCTACCATCGAGGAGCTTGATCAAGCTGCACCGCATTGCCCGATTCTTCTGGCACGAATATGTGGACATGCGAATCTGGTCAACAGCAAAGCATTGGAGCTATGTGGCTATCATCGTGACATGGAGGTGCCTGCGGGGGGAGTCATTGTCCATGATCCTGTGAGCGGAAAGCCAACGGGCATGTTGTTGGAAACAGCCTCCAACCTGATTACGAAGCATATCCCGAGGCCCGACTACGATCAGCTGAAGCAGAGCCTGCACAGCTCGATTCGCTATGCAATGGCGCATGGATTGACAGGAGCGCATACGGAGGATTTACGTGAATTGGGCGGACTGGCGCAAACGTATCGACTCTATGATGAGTTAATCAATGGCGAAGAGCTTGCGCTGCGCAGCAACCTGCTTGTCTACTATCCGCATATGCATGAACTGCGGGACTTAAACATGACGGCAGGTTACGGTAACGCTCATGTGCAAATTGGTGCGGTGAAAATTTTTGCAGATGGCGCATTGGGACGCAGGACGGCTTACCTGTCTGCTCCGTACGCCGATGATCCGAGCACCAGCGGTTATCCCGTGCATGAGCAAGACGAGCTGACAGAGCTGGTTCGACAAGCACGTGGACTCGGGATGCCAATCGCCGTACACACCATTGGTGACAAAGCACTGGAAATGGTGCTAGACAGCTTGGACCAGTTCCCGGCAGTCGCCTATCGGGATCGCCTCATTCACACACAAATTTTGCGGCCAGACCTGCTCGACCGCTTGAAACATCCTCATCGAATCGCAGATATCCAACCGCGTTTTCTCGCAGGAGACTTCCCGTGGGTGATGGATCGCGTAGGACAGGAGCGGATCCAACACTCGTACATCTGGAAAACGATGATGGATTACGGAATCATTTGCGCTGCGGGCTCGGACACACCGGTAGAACCAATCGATCCTCTGTTGGGGATGCACGCAGCGGTCACGCGTAAAGCACCAGGAGAAACACACGATGGATACTTCCCGCAAGAAAAGCTGACGATGGAGGAGGCGATTCATCTGTTTACGTTGGGTAGTGCACAGGTGACGAACGAGGATCATGTCAAAGGTACGCTGTCTCGTGGAAAATATGCGGATATGACCGTCTATTCCAAAGACCTGTTTACCATCGATCCAGACGAACTGCTCTCGACAAAGGTCATGATGACGGTCATTGGCGGAAAAGTATGCTACACGTCTTGAAAAAACAGTAGTAAACTGACCCCGAAAATCATAACAGCGGCTGCCTTGGACAAGAAAAATAAAGTCCTAGACGGCCGCTGTTTTAGTGAACGATCTACTTTTCAGACATACTTGCCAGAAGTTCCTCAAGACGGTCCATGGTCTGTTCGGCACCTGGGACGGCATATGTTTTCACCTTATCGAATACAGCGGGAGTTTCTTCAAAAACTGTGCGATAAGTGAGTTTGGTCTTACCATCCAGATCTTCAAAGATGGCTGTCGCTAGAAAATGGGGAAACACAGCATGTTTGAAGACGATTCGCTCGAGTTTGATGACCTCGACAATGACGTTGGTGTTGGGAAAATCAACGCCATCAGGACCGTGCATGATAAACTCCCATGTACCGCCCGGGTTCATATCAAACTTCTGAAAAGTCGTCGTAAAACCTCGAGGTCCCCACCACTTCGACAGGTTTTCCTCTTTCGCCCAAGCATCAAACACAAGGTCGCGTGGAGCATCCAATACGCGGGTGATGGCAATCTCGCATTCTCCTACTTGCGTTGCGATTTTGTTTGTTTCGCTGTTTTGGTTCAAGTACATCCCTCCAAACTCATTTTTTCTATCATAGCAAATAACCCATACAAAAAAACCGGCTCAGGATAAGTGAGTCGGGTTTTTTGTCAGCTGCTTTGTGCGCAGCAAGCTCTTCACATCGATTTCAGCAATCAGCACACTGATCAAAACGAGACCTGCGCCTATGTACCCGCGAGCAGACAGCGTTTCGCCTGTGACCAAGAAGGCAAACAGGGCAGCAAAGACTGGCTCCAAGGAAAAAATAACACCGGTGTGCGTAGCGGTCGTATATTTTTGGGCCACCGTTTGTACGACGAAACCAATTGCGCTGCACAATACGCTAAGGGCGAGGACGGCGATCCAAGCCTCTGTCGTCTGCGGCAATGTGGGAGTCTCCAGCGCAAACGAAAAAATAATGCCCAACAGTGCCGTAAAGCCAAGCTGGTAAATCCCCAACTGGATCGTATCCGATTGAGTGGCCCATCGGCCTGTTACGGTAATATGTGTCGCATAAAAGAGGGCGC
The DNA here is from genome assembly GCF_042878995.1 of Brevibacillus sp. NPDC003359. Lineage (NCBI taxonomy): Bacteria > Bacillati > Bacillota > Bacilli > Caryophanales > Paenibacillaceae > Brevibacillus > Brevibacillus sp. NPDC003359. Next base: position 1,576,044 of record NZ_JBIAOR010000001.1, on the reverse strand, counting down.
CAGCAATGCACAAAAGATCTCCTTGGCTGATGCGAAATTCAGCGCTTAGTGTGAGCAGGCCGATGCCGATCATGGCCAGTCCAGCGCCGACAAAGACTCTTTTTTCTGGCCGATTTCTCAAAAGAATAGATAAGAGCGGAACAAAGATAACGGTCAAGCTAACGAGAAAGCCTGCCTGGGAAGCCGTCGTTGATTTTACTCCGTTCGTGATGGTGGCAAAAACCCCGAAAAGGAGCGAACCGAGTACGAATGCATGGAGCAATGTTTTTCGATTCGTGGCACGCAAGCGTTTATGGAATAAGGCGGCTGCCAGTACAAAAGCAATGCCAAAGCGGATGCCGATCAGATTGAAAGTCTCCAAATCCTTCAATCCCATTTGCATAAACACATACGAGGTTCCCCAAAACAGGGTGACCAAAATCATAGCCAAATCGGCTTTCACTTGCGGTTTCATGATGGGATGAGCCTCCTTGCCCGGGAAAAAGCGGGTCCTAATCAGTGTTGCGCCATAAACAGTATACGAGTATCGTTTAAATAAGAAAAATGAATGTTTGTGATGATTTTCATGAATCAGATTCATGCAAAGGAGACGAAGAAAGGTGAGTTTGAATAAGTTTGAGGTAGTTATCACCGTTATTGAGTCGGGGAGCTTAACCAAAGCTGGAGAAATACTAGGTCTGACACAATCAGCGATTAGCCATGCGATTGCGAGTCTGGAGCGGGAATATGGGTTTTCGCTTTTGACGAGAGGACGATCGGGTATTAGCCTCACGAGTAATGGAGAGCGACTGCTACCGTACATGCGTGAGACCTTGCGCTGTCATGAGCGGATGAAACAAGAGGTGTTTGCCATCAACGGGTTGGAGGTCGGGACGGTAAGAATCGGAACGTTTACGAGTGTATCCACGCAATGGCTTCCCGGAATCCTCAAACGGTTTCAAGATCAGTATCCGGCAATCGAGATTAAGCTGATGGAAGGATATTACGATGGGATTGAGAGCTGGATTCAAACCGGAGAGATTGATTTCGGCTTCGTCTCCTTACCGACAACAGAGGATTTGGAATGTATGCCATTAAAAAAGGATCAAATGTATCTGCTGGTGACAGACGAACACCCGCTCTATGGAGAGGAGCGGGTGCATGTGAATCAATTGGCCGACGAGACATTTATTATGCCGAAGACGGGCTGTGACAATGATATACAGCGCTTACTGGCCCAGTATCAGATCGTGCCGCGAATCAAATATGAAGTGGGAGATGATCATGCGATTATTGCGATGGTGCAAAATGGGCTCGGGATCAGCATTCTCCCGGAAATGATATTGTTCCGCTTGCCTGCAAATATCCGGATGATTCCGCTCGAAGGGGAGCATTACCGTTCGTTGGGGGTGGCAGCAACCTCTTTTGCCAAGCAGTCACCGGCTGCCAAACGTTTTTTGCAGTTTGTAACGGAATGGGTAAATGAGCAACAGGCGTGATTCAGACAGACAAATCGCCCCTGAAATCCTGCCGCTGTGGCTGCTTTCGGACAAAGGGCAGGTACAACACGAAAAACAACGCGAGTGCTACGCCTTCCAACGAAACGATGTACCATGGATATGGGCCCAAAAAGTCAATCAGACTGGGATTGTCCGGTTTGCGCGAGACAAATAAGTAATTTCCTCCCGTCCATTGGTTTACGAGAAGGGCGACGAGCAGGAGCAGGTTTAGAAAGCCCATCGTTTTCCAAATCGAACGGACAGTCGGACGGAAGCCTTCTACCCACGTCATGTACAAGCAAGCAAGGACGATTCCTGCGTGGGCTACAAAAAAATGCACAAAGCGAAAATGCGGAAACGGATAAAATAATTCGGGTGTAAGCAATGCCTGCATGGCGCCGCCAATCCCGGCAAAAAACGTAATCTCATACAACCCGTAGCTTCTCGTCATCAGCATCATGGCAGAAAGAAGAAGGGTCACGCTACACAGCTGCAAGGGCAATGTGTAAGCAGCGGTCCAGCTCTCGGTATAGAAATGCCAAAGCTGATAACAAACCTCTGACAGAAGTAAGACACCCGCGAGTACGTAGCGTGTGGCGAGTTGATTTGACGGGACTTGGAGTTTTTTCCGAAAGAAATAGGTAAGGATGACCAGACAGAGCACAACGATCAAGGTGATCAGGTGGGAAGGGGAAAACAGCCGAAAGGGCTCCCCTGTCAGGACAAGTGAAAAATAGGGTGAGGTCATGATGGTCTCCTCTTTGTTTATTATTTTTTATATTTGAAAATTCACGAAATTTTAACAGATAGCTATTTGTCTCATATAAATCTTTGGTTATAATATAAATAGACTACGTTACATCATTGAGAGGAGATATAGTCTTGAACTTAGTGCTCACGGAAAAACAATGCAAGTCTTGCCAGGTTCGCTTGACCGAGTATGAAATCGAGAACAATGGTGCACTTTGCATGGAATGCTTCAAGGAAGAACAAGGCGAGTAAAAGTCACAGCAAAGCATACGGCAACTGACTGTCTACTGCTATCTAATAATAGACCCTTTCAATCAGACCCTCTCTTTAAATAGAGAGGGTCTGATTTTTTAGCAAACCTTATTCCGGGAGCGGAATGATGAGTTCCATTCTTCGGCTACCGTCCTTCATGCTTGTTTCAAACAAGATCAGTGTCAGTGTGCTGTTCGGCTCCGCTTTTTTCACTTTCAGTGTATGGGTAAAATCTCCCCAATCAGGAGCAGCCGTCGTAGCTTGCACGACTCCTTGCGTCAGCTCGTTATGTCCATCTTCTACGACATAATTGAGGGCAGCTTCGAACACGCGCGCCTGTCCTTTGATTTCAAACGTGTCCTGGGCGGTTTTCTTCACAGTGACATTGCGGAAAATATCATTGGCATAGACAGTCTCTTGTTGGTCAGGTTGTTCCGTTGATGGCTTCTCAGCCGTTGTAGGTGGTTGCGTGGTTGTGGGTGGCTCAGAAGCAGGTGTCTCGGGTTCGGTTGCAACGGGTGGCTTCTGTTGTTCTGTTGGAGTGGAAGGGCTATTTGTGCCACTCGTGCATCCTTGTAGCAAGCCGATCGTCAACAGCAGCAAAAGCATTTTTTTCATGGTATCCCTCGATTCTGTCTGGTATGAAATGGTACCTATAAATAGTAAGACGTAAAAACAAATAAGAGTGTTTCAGGTGGATAGGTCTTCCTAGGTCAAACTGTGGTAGAATGGAGGGGAAGTAGCAACCACTATTCCTAGAAGGCTGGTCTGATAAGAATGGAACAACAGACGTTTCGAGTGGAAAAAGACTTTCTCGGCGAGAAGCAAATTCCAGTAGATGCCTATTATGGCGTGCAAACGATGCGAGCAACGGAAAACTTCCCAATCACCGGGTATCGTCTTCATTTTTCTCTCATCAATGCAATGGCAATGGTAAAAAAAGCAGCTGCGATGGCAAATATGGAAGTTTCCAGATTGAATCCGCGGTTAGGAAATGCGATTGTCGCTGCGGCGGAAGAAATCATGCAAGGAAAATGGCATGATCAGTTTATCGTCGATCCGATCCAGGGCGGAGCAGGTACCTCGATCAATATGAATGCCAATGAAGTGATCGCTAACCGCGGTCTTGAGATGCTTGGTGAGAAAAAAGGGGATTATTTCCACTTAAGCCCAAATACACATGTTAACATGTCTCAGTCTACAAATGATGCTTTCCCGACAGCGATTCATATTTCAACACTCACCCTGTTGGAAAAGCTGCTCGTGACGATGGATACGATGCATGACGCATTTGGCCAAAAAGCAAAAGAATTCGATGATGTCATTAAAATGGGTAGAACGCATTTACAGGATGCGGTTCCGATTCGCTTGGGCCAAGAATTCGAAGCATACCGTCGGGTGCTTGAGCGCGACATCAAGCGTATCAAGCAATCTCGTCAGCATTTGTACGAAGTCAATATGGGAGCGACTGCGGTAGGAACAGGTTTGAATGCTGACCCTCGTTACATTACGACAGTTGTCAAGCATCTTGCCGATATCACAGGCTTCCCGCTGACAGGTGCGGAGCATCTCGTGGATGCTACACAAAACACAGATGCGTACACAGAAGTATCAGCAGCACTGAAAGTTTGCATGATGAATATGTCTAAAATCGCTAATGACTTGCGTTTGATGGCATCAGGACCTCGAGCTGGACTGGGAGAAATCTCCTTGCCAGCACGTCAGCCAGGCTCCTCGATTATGCCAGGAAAAGTCAATCCTGTCATGGCAGAGCTCATTAACCAGGTAGCGTTTCAAGTCATTGGAAATGACCATACGATTTGTTTGGCATCCGAGGCAGGTCAGCTAGAGCTGAACGTCATGGAGCCTGTGCTTGTCTTCAATTTGCTGCAATCGATCAGCATCATGGACAATGCATTCGCTGTCTTTACGCGCCACTGCTTGGAAGGAATCGAAGCAAACCGCGAGCGCATGAAAGAATACGTGGAAAAGAGCGTAGGCGTCATCACTGCGGTGAATCCTCATCTCGGGTATGAGACTGCTGCACGCATTGCCCGCGAAGCCATTTTGACTGGTAAGTCTGTACGTGAGCTGTGCTTGCAACACAATGTACTGACAGAAGAAGAACTAGATTTGATCCTCGATCCATTTGAAATGACTCATCCAGGTATTGCTGGAGCATCCTTGCTGGATCGCGACTAAACCAAAAAACTCCCGCGCTTTGTACATGCGAAGCAGCGGGAGTTTTTGCTTGCAAAAAAGAAAGGCTTGCACTACTTTTTCGGAAGCTGATCCAAGCTCTTGAATTCATACCCTTGCTTGCGCGCTTCATCGATCATCATCCCGAGAGCCTCTGTATTGTCTTTGGAGACAGAATGGAGCAGAATAACAGCACCGGGATGCAATTGGGCCATTACGTTATCATAGGCATATTTTGCCCCACGCTGGACTTTGGTATCCCAATCCTTATAGGCAACCGACCAAAAGACATTGGTATAGCCCAGTTCTTTCGTGACAGCAAGTGTGCGATCGCTGAAAATTCCTCTAGGAGGTCGCAAATAACGCATGTTCGCTTGTCCGGTCACTTGCTGAACGGCATCACTCACTTTCGTCAATTCGTGTTTGATTTTCTGATTCGGTACGGTTGTCATATCGGGATGGCTCCAGGAATGATTGCCGATCAGATGCCCCTCTTGTGCCATTCGTTTTAGCAACTCAGGCTGTTCCTTCACAAAGTGCCCTGTCACAAAGAAAATGGCAGGGACTTTTTTGGCGAGAAGTGTATCTAAAATCTTTGGCGTAAAGCCATTTTCATAACCGTTATCAAACGTCAAATAAAGCTCTTTTTTCGTGGTATCCCCTAAAAAAACTGCCCCGTGTCGATCCACAATGCCTTTAAAGCCTTCCTCGTTGATAGAGGGTAATTGTCCATTCTTGCTCTTTTTAAATCCAAAATGGTATGGGTGGTCTGGTGAGGCCATAATCGAGTCAACTGGCAAGGCACTTGTCAGCAACAAACTAATCCCGATCAACAGGCTTTTGAAAAATCGTCTTTTCAATAATGAGCTCTCCCTTCTGTAGCGAAGTCATGATGTATGCAAGGCGATTCCATCAAAAGTTTGTCCAGTCTACTTCCAAATATGTAAACGTACATCTGCAACAGCGGCGCAAGTAAAGCAGTATTCCAAGTTGTGTAAAAATCTTCCCTGAGTGAGGAGACAATTGTCCATACATGAAAAAGAAACGCGACATATAGTATCAAAGTCGACAGAAAGCTGTTGGCAAATGCTACCAAGTAATCATCTTTAGCAGGAGGTGTGGTTAACATGGAAGAATGGTTGGAGCAATTACGTGAGGCCATCGGTGAAGGTGCAGAAGAATTGGAAGTAAAAATCGAATACGAAGATGGTACCACGAAACAATTGTACTTCGGCAATAATGAAGAAGATGAAGAAGATGAAGAATCTGATGACGAAGAATCCGATGACGAGGAATCCGATGACGAGGAATCCGATGACGAAGAATCTGATGACGAAGAATCTGATGACGAAGAATCCGATGACGAAGAATCCGATGACGAGGAATCCGATGACGAAGAATCCGATGACGAAGATGAAGATGAAGACGAAGATGAAGATGAAGATGAAGATGAAGACGAAGATGATGACGACTAATCATTTGTATTTGTTGAAAAAAGATACGCGTACATGCGTATCTTTTTTCTGTTGCATTCTGTAATATTAAACATATTTCATAATGAGGATGGAACAGAAAATGAGCTTTCAAGTGAGTCATCAAACGATAAAAGAATGGTGCGGCCGCCTCTCCTATGAAAGAGGAAAGACTTTTTACCGTTCTGGGAACGTGCTTGTGGAGCATTTTCAACAGGAGCCTGCTTGGATCAAAACGACAGTGAACGCAGGAAAAAATAATTATCAAGTCACAATTGAACTGGACGAGTCTGGTATGGCAGCAGTGTGCAGTTGTCCTACTTTAGCATCGTATGATCACTACTGCCAGCATATCGCGGCCTCGTTGCTAACCATGCGTGATTTGCAAGTAGACGACCATCCTGGCAGCTATTCCCCTTCCCTTACAACGAGACAAGCAGGTATGACAAGACAGGCTGATTCCCAATTAACAGAGGGACTGTTCGGCTTGTTCGTGGACCGGCCGATTCGGACAAGCCATAATCGCGTGTTGCTGGATTCACGAACAACGCTTGCCTTGGAAATCATTTGTAAAATCGTACCGTACAGCTTTCGCAAGAGCATGATCGGAATAGAGCTGAAGCTAGGGCCGAAGAGGTTGTACATCGTAAAGGACATTCGCGCATTTTTAGACCGACTAGATAAGAAGCAAGTTTATTGTTTCTCCAGCCAATTTACCTATGATCCGAATTTACATCGCTTTTTGCCAGAGCATGAAACCATCCTCCGTGAACTTCTGCAAATATACCGTACGGAAAAAATATATCGAGAAACAGCAAGTTACCATTATCAGGAACAGAAGCATGTGGGTGGGGAACGGATCCTTCTTGTTCCACCATTTACCTGGGAACGATTATTTGCTTTGCTACTTACCGCATCGTCTGTTCACATTCAGCATCATGACCAAATGTATCCAACGTTTGTCTGTATCGATGAGCCGCCGCCGCTCCATTTCGAATTTGACCAGTCAAAAACAGATCAATATCAGCTGGAAGTGCAAGGATTCAAGCACATCACTGTCTTGGAAGCTTACGGACTGTTGCTCGTAGATGGCAAATGGCACAGACTGCCGAAGGAGCTATGCCAAAGTTTGGCAGAGCTCAAGCACTTGTTAGAATCGCATAGCAGTGAACGGATTCACATTCCCGCTGAAAAAATTGAGCCATTCATGGTGCAGGTTGTCCCCGCCTTGATGAAACTGGGGAAGGTGCAAATTGCAAAGGCTGTCTCAGAACGAGTCGTGCAATTCCAGTTAAAAGCCAAGCTGTATTTGGATAGGGTAAGAGACCGGCTTCTGGCGGGACTTGAGTTTCAATATGGCGATATCGTCATCAATCCGCTGGAAGGCTATGAAGGAGGAGGGCTGCGTGGCAGTGAGCTGATTTTGATGCGTGACGGGGAAAAGGAGCAGCAGATTTTAGAACTGATGGAGGAAAGTGCCTTTACCCGAACGGAAGGAGGGTATTTTCTAGATGATGAGGAAGCGGAGTATGACTTCCTTTATCACGTCGTCCCTAAGCTGGAAAAGCTGGTGAAAGTATACGCGACGACTTCCGTAAAAATCAGAATACAGCCTCTCCACCTGCCACCAAAAGTAAAAGTGGATGTTGATGAGCGAACAAATTGGCTGGATTTTCGCTTTGATATGGATGGGATACCCGAGTCCGAGATCCGAAGTGTTATCCAATCAGTCGAAGAAAAGCGCAGATATCATCGGCTGTCGAATGGAGCACTTTTGCCGCTTGAGACAAAAGAATTTGAGCAAATCAATCGTTTCCTAGACGAGATGGGCATGCAATATGCGGATCAAATGGGGAATGGTTTTCAATTACCTGCTTTTCGCGGGCTGCGCTTGCTTGATATTCCCATGCAGGGACAGTCTGTTCAGCTAGGTAAATCGTTACGCCAGTTTTTGGAGAATATGCGGAACCCTGATAATCTGGACTTTCCAGTACCCGAATCATTGCAGGGGACACTTCGAGATTACCAGAAGTTTGGCTATCAATGGATGAAAACACTGGCATACTACGGCTTTGGGGGAATTCTCGCAGACGATATGGGATTGGGGAAAACATTGCAAAGTATTACCTTTCTCCTCTCTGTTCTGCCCGAAATCCGAGAACAAAAGCTGCCAGCAATTATCGTGGCGCCTGCCTCTCTTTTATACAATTGGCAAAATGAAATCAAAAAGTTTGCGCCAAATATCCGTAGTGTAATTGTGGATGGCACGAAGGAAGAGCGGAACCAAATCGTAAACGAGCTGTCACAAATCGATGTGCTCATTACTTCGTATCCGCTCTTGCGTCGTGATCATGCCCAGTTCGAGGAGCATTCCTTCCACACCTTGATCTTGGATGAAGCACAGACTTTTAAAAACTATGTCACTCAAACAGCTCAGACAGTAAAACGAATAAAAGCCAAGCATCGCTTTGCTCTTACAGGAACACCTGTGGAAAACAGGGTAGAGGAGCTGTGGTCCATCTACGATGTTGTTTTTCCAGAGCTTTTTCCTGCGCGAAAGGAATTCCTCGACATGCAGCGAGATACGATTGCGAAGCGGACGCGTCCATTTTTATTGCGCAGGCTCAAGACTGAGGTACTGAAGGAATTGCCGTCTAAAATTGAAACACTGCAAAGCGCAAGGTTGTTGCCAGAGCAGAAAAAGCTGTATGTCGCCTATTTGGCGCAGCTCCAACAGGAAACAGTGAAGCACCTGTACAATAAAGGCTTTCAAAAAAATCGGATCAAAATTCTCGCAGGCTTGACGAGACTGCGCCAGATATGTTGTCACCCAGCGCTGTTCGTCAAAGAGTATGATGGTGGGTCAGCCAAGCTCGAACAGCTATTAGAGATCATCGGGGAATGCAAAAACGCCGGGAAGCGCGTTTTGCTCTTTTCACAATTTACGGAGATGCTAGGGATGATCGGACGCGAGCTGGGGTATCACGGTGTCCCGTTTTTCTATCTGGATGGACAGACACCAATAGCAGAGAGACTAGATTTGTGCAACCGATTTAACGAGGGAGAGCGGGATTTGTTTCTCATGTCATTGAAAGCTGGGGGAACAGGATTGAATGTGACAGGTGCGGATACCGTAATCTTGTATGATCTGTGGTGGAATCCCGCCGTGGAACAACAGGCGGCTGATCGTGCCCATCGTATCGGACAAAAGAACGTCGTCCAAGTGATCAGGCTTGTTGCAGAGGGGACTGTCGAAGAGAAAATGTACGAGCTGCAACAAAAAAAGAAAAATTTGATCGAGGAAATCATTACACCGGGGCAAGAGGCAATCTCTTCTTTAACCGAGCAAGAATTACGCGAATTGCTGATGATTTGACATGAACAGCTTGACTGTCGCTACCATGCGAGGGGTCAAGCTGTTTTTTTGCGAGACTTTATCCCTGTGCGAATAACGAATTGGCAGACTCCCAGTGATATTTGTCCGGTTCGAGATAAGAACAGAGCGAATAGCTTATGGAGAAGGGCGAAGGCATCACCACAGAAGTGTGGGGGGAATGGAATGGAACAATATGTGATTAAGCCATGGGATACCCGAGAAGGGAATGTGGAAACGCCAGCTAACTGGGATATGACAGTGCCACCGGAAGTAGATGCGATCGCAGAACAAGTGATCAAAGAGTATGACATGTCGGTGAAGGGTCGTACGCTCATTACCTCCAAGCCAGACAAAGGCGGGGCTATTTGGCGCATCGAAACAGATAAAGGTCCGCGTAGCCTAAAGGTACTGCACCGTACGCCCGAACGCAGTCTCTATAGTGTGGCTTTCCAAGAATACGTGGTCAAACAAGGAGCTAGGGTACCAGCGCTGATTCCTGCCCGAGATGGCAATCTTTATGTGGAAAAAGGCGGGAAACTCTGGATTGTTACCGATTGGATTGCCTTGCAACCGGCAACAAAAGTAGATTTGGTAGGCGCGCAAGAGCTTTGCTACGGTCTTGGTGAATTCCATCGTCATTCGAAAGGCTATGCTCCGCCCGCTGGAGCCAAAAACTCTTCTCGCTTATATCGCTGGCCCAATCATTATCAAAAGATTGCCAAAAAAATTGGATGGATGCGGGAAGTAGCAAAAGCGTACAGTGATGCCCCAACAAGTAAATCCATTCTGGCCGTAGTCGATCACTATGAACAGCAAGCATGGGCAGCCTTAGAGAAATTAAAGGCATCTTCCTATCCGAAAATGATCAAAATGGGAGAGGCACACTGGGGATTGGTGCACCAAGATTACGGCTGGTCAAATGGTCAAAATGGTCCCGGAGGGCTATGGGTCATCGACCTGGATGGCGTGTCGTACGATTTGCCGTTTCGGGATTTGCGCAAGCTCATCACCAGTACGATGGATGATATGGGTGTCTGGGATGTTACCTGGATGCGCGGCATGATCGAAGCCTATCATAAGGCAAATCCACTGGATCGCGAATCGTTTGAAGTGCTCTTAAATGACATGGCAGTACCAAACGAATTTTATAAGCACCTCAAAGAGATGTTTTATGATCCAGCAATCTTTCTGTCGACGGAAGCAGAAGGCATTCTACAGCGAGTTTTGACGGGGGATAAAACGAAAGATGCGGCATTGGCAGAGCTCGCAAAAGACATCAGCAAATACAACCCGGGCAACTATGACCAAATAACGGAAGTGGTTGAACCGCAAAGGGTGGCATCAGGTATCAAGGACTTCATTCCTGTTGCGGTATCCACGCCAACAACGGAGGCTTTGGTCGAGGAGCCGAAAGACAAAGTGTCCAAGATCAAGGTGTCGAAGGTGAAGGGATCCAAAGACAAAGAGTCCAAAATCAAGGAACCTGCAGGCGACCAGGGAGCCAGCTCACTTCCGACTTCCGAGAAAACACCAGTTAATCCGGAAGAAAGCCAGCAGGGAGGGGCAGAGGTAGAACAAAGCAGCACTACCAGCAGAGCTCCGATCACATTTTCCAGAGATATCCCTTTTAGGCCAGCAGCGCCATTCGATACAAGTGAAGCACGAAAACTCGTTCGTCGAAACAAAAGCAGGGGCATGAGCTCTGCTGTCTCAAAAAGCAGCAGCAAAAAGCCAAGCAAACCTCAAAGTAGAGTACGGATCTCTATCAATGTAAAGGCAAAATCACCACAAGCAAAACCCGTGAGTCCAGCAGGGAAGAACAAAAAAAGAACTGTGTGGACTTCTAAACAGCAGTCCCGAACCGTCACTTCCAACAAGAGCAATAAGGTTGCCAAGTCGGCGAAACCAAGCCGTAAATTTATCAATAATCAGATGAAGAAGCAGCGTCAAAAATCAAAGAAGTCGAGAGGCAACTGATGTAAGAAGTCGGAACGGGAAAGGAGAAATCGTATGAAAGTTATCATGGTCTGTACAGAAAAATTGCCAGTCCCTCCTATACGAGGTGGAGCGATTCAGACTTATATTGCAGGGATTGCAGATATTCTAGGGAGGCATCATGAGCTGACGATCCTGGGAACGTCGGATCCGACGCTACCGAAGGATGAAAAAGTTCGCAATGCGCGTTATGTGCGGGTAGATGGTCAAGGTGTTTTCGAGATCTATGCACGTGAAGTAGCCGCATTTTTGAGTGCGAACACTTATGATGTCATCCATGTTTTTAACCGACCGCGGATGGTTCCCATCATTCGTGAGGTATGCCCGAACGCACGTATCATCTTAAGTATGCACAATGATATGTTTGATCCGGTAAAAATAGGGCAGGCAGAAGCTGCTATAGCCGCTGCTGAAACCGAACGCATCATTACCATCAGTGATTATGTCGGCAGGGTCATTGCCTCCTTGCATCCCGAAGCCGCAAATAAGCTTCGTACGATTTATTCAGGTGTGAACTTAGATACATTCGTTCCGGTGGAGGGATCCAAAACGGCGCAGAAGATTCGTCAGGAACTGCGGGCGACGCACAATCTTGGCAACAAACAAGTGATCTTGTTTGTAGGAAGACTGACGCCGAAAAAAGGGGCCGACATCCTGGTTCGTGCGATGAATGAACTCCGCTCCTACCATTCCAACATCGCGCTCGTCTTAGTTGGAGGGTCCTGGTACGGAGAAAATAAAATCAGTGATTATGCAGCATATGTACGTTCATTAGCGAATCGTTCGCCTGTTCCGGTTATTACAACGGGATTTGTTCCGGCAGACCAGATTCACCACTGGTTCTGGGCGGGTGACGTTTTTGTCTGCCCATCGCAATGGGAGGAGCCGTTGGCACGTGTCCATTATGAAGCGATGGCTGCCGGTCTCCCCTTTGTCACGACAAAGCGGGGTGGAAATGCTGAGGTGATCATCGGAGGCAATGGACTGTTGGTCGAGCAGCCGGAGGACCCTCAAGCGTTTGCTGTACAGCTGAAACAACTATTGTCCAGCCGTGATCTCCAACGTCAAATGGGGAGAAGCGGACGCCAGCTTGCCGAACAAAGATTTACATGGGATCGAGTCGCAAGAGATGTGCTAGACGTATGGAATAACAGGGGTAGGTAACACCAAAAAGCGAATGCTAGCAGCCCACTTCCCAAAGAGAGTTCGGAGAAGTGGGCGATTATTTATACTTTTGTGTCGAAAGAGTTAGGCTATGATGTCCGGCTAGAGTGGACAAGCCCAACTGAACCATGGTATGAAAAAGGGCTCGTCCCACATTCGTTTTGCACGAAAATGGGGAAAGCTGCGGGGGAATCTACTATGCATAGATTCCCCCGCAGCTTCAGGCATTCATAAAGGCACGCAGAATATCAGCTTGTTCAATTAGATTCTGCATTTGGAATAATGGCGACGATGTGGGTGATAGGAATAAGGACAGACGTCCCGCTTGTACGTGAGGAGGTTATGGTTTGTAATTCAATGATTCCTTCGTCCACTCTAAGAAGCTTGCCGATTCGGTTGGAACGACCCTCAGATCCCCAATCCGTCGTCAGTAAAACCTCCACAAGCTGATCGTCCCTCAAGCATTTGCTGAGTTCTTGACGAAGCCCGTCTATACATGCTTGATCTGCTGATTCTTCCGTTCCGACATCTACCTTCACGATTGGTGCCGGGATGACGATTGGTTTGGGAGCTTCTACTTGTACATAAGGTGCCTCTACTTGTACAACAGGCGCTTCTACTTGTACAACAGGTGCTTCTACTTGTACAACAGGAGCTTCTACTTGTACGACAGGTGCTTCTAGTTGTGGAATGGGGGTGGTCACATTTACTTGAGGTGCACGTACGTGGATTCGCACAAAACGGCGCAATTGCTTGAGCAGACTATTGGATTTGCGTCTGGTAGATCGCTTCTTGCAGCGGCAGCGGGCTTGCTTTGCTTTTAACTTCTTCTTTCTCAATGCTTTCAAAGGCAACACCCTCCTTACTATCCATGCAATATCATATTCAGCAGGGAGGTGATCGCATTGGACTAACACCTGATTTGACAAAATCAGGCAGGAAAACATTAGCAAAATTAGATGATTTTTTTAAAAAACAGGAAAATCGTGTATACTTATCAGGTAATCTCAAAAAGAAAGATGGAGGTTTCTCATGAATCGTACGCCGATTGCCCCCATGGGAGTGGGGAAGCTGTTGGACAAGAGCTTTTCTGTGTATCGTCAGTATTTTGGAGCATTCTTTTTGATGGCTCTAATTTGGTTCGGTCCATTATTACTCCTGCAGCAATTGCTCATGGTTGATCTTACGAGGGTCCCTTTGCTCGCACAAGATACAGAAGGTATGGACTTTGCAGAATCGTTAGGCGCAAGATTTGCCGGACAAGAAGAATTTATGACACAAAGCCTGCCTATGTTGCTCATATTCTTATTCCTTGTCGCACCAATCCTTTTGATCATCGCCTATCCGCAAATGATTTCCGGTTCGATTTTACTGACAAAGGCTGCTCTCGAGGGAGAGACCTTGAGCTTAAAGGATGCGTTGAAGGGGGCACTTCGTCGATTTTGGCCGCTCGCGGGTAGTACTTTCCTCTATGGAGTAATCGCGTTTGCAGTGTCGACAGCATTTGTCATCGTATATGGATTATTTTTCGTTATGATCGCTTTCGCCGGTGGTATGACATTAGAAACCATATTTGATCCGTCAGATGAAGGCAGCATTGTGCTCATGATCGTTTTAGTTTTATTTGGCTATTTATTCTTAATTGCTGGGATGATGCTCGTACCAGGCTTTTTCTTAATTCGTTGGGGTTTTTATATGCCGCTCGTTCTGTTCGAACGCGATGGTGTCGGAATCGGCCAGAGCTGGAATTTGACAAAAGGAAACTTTTGGCGTTTATTCGGTATTTTTGTTGTTCTCAGTGTGATCTACTCGATGTTCACAAGCGGCATTCAATTAGTACTCACTGGAGTCTTAGGTACGTCTATCCTCGCGCAAATCATTCTGGTTGCACTTACCTGCCTCGTGACTCCATGGATGTCCATTGTTTACGCTTTGGCTTACTTTGATCTGCGCGTGAGAAAAGACGGGACAGATCTACAAGAGCTAGTAAGCCGTCAGCTTGCTACAACTGAATCCGTACAACCAGCAACTCTTACTCCTGCACAAGAGCCGGGAGTTACACATGATTAGCACGAGTCCTTGGGTGGATGACAAGGAGCATTTGCAAGAGATTCTAGCCAGAGACGAGTTCAATGTACCCCAAGGCAGTGGAGGGAACTGGATTCAAAGAGCGATGGAGTTTGTGATCGAGATGATCGCCGATCTTTTTCAGTGGACCAATATTCCGTCTGGTGCTGCTCATACCGTATCAACACTGGTGCTCATAATAGCAGTACTGGCACTGGTCGGCATCATTTACTGGTTGTTCCGCAGAATGATTTGGGAACAGAAGAAGCATCGACCGCTGTTTATGGACGGTGAAAAAATACGTTCTCATGCAGATTATCTGCGTGATGCGAAAGAAAAAGCAGCGCAAGGAGAATGGCGCGAAGGAGAACGCTCACTGTTTTTGGCGTTGTTGGTTTATTTGCAAATGAAGTCATGGGTTCGTGTGGAGAAATGGAAAACGAATTGGGAATACGCTGAGGAAATTGAGACAAATCAGCCGAGCTTACGTGAGGTGTTCGGCCGCTTTGCACGAGAATTCGACGCTGTTTGGTACGGGCAGGCACTTGTGGATGAAGTGTCGTTCTGGCAGCGTGTAAACGAACTGGAAGGCATCTGGCGCGAGGAGGGACAGCATGGATAGTTTGCGCACCTATCGTGTCGGAATTATAGTGGCTACTTTGCTGCTCGTCATCGTGGGCTGGCTGATCGTGAAGCCTACAGCTGAGCCGCTCCCACCGTATTTGGCCTCGTCCGCACAGCCGAGCGGAATCAAGGCTGTGCTCGTACTGTTGGAGGAAAAAGGCAAGCAGGTAAAGGAATGGCGGCAGCCTATGCGTTTTTTACCAACAGCAACAGGGCAGGCCATGCTCGTCGTAGAGCCGGAAAGATTGATGCCAGAGGAACAGATAGACATGCTGGATTGGGTCAGCGAAGGCAATGACCTGATTCTCTTTGACTCGAGACCGGAGTGGGAAGATCTCCCCTTTTATACGGAGTTCATCCGGGATAAAGAAAATCAGGAACGAAACATTCAGGGACCTCTCGTTCAAGGCAGGTTCATGGGCAAAGCCGGGACCGCATTGAGATTTTTGGAAGATGAGGACATGGAGCCACTTCTCTACGACGATCAGGGGATACTTGGGGGAAGAACAGAAGTGGGAGATGGCAGTGTCACGTTTTTTCTTGTGCCGGAATGGTTGACCAACAAAAAATTTGATCAATTGTCCCACTTTGAAGCGATCTGGCCGTATGTACAAGGAGATTGGTCCGTCCTTTGGGTAGACGAATACCATCACGGCTTGCAAGAAAAACCAGGATTTCTGGCGATCTACCCAGGCTGGCTCATAGCTGCCTGCATTCAACTCGCCATCCTCCTTTTGCTGTACGTGTGGTGGAGAGGCAAACGTTTCGGACCGGTCTATACGCTGAGGGAATGGACGGTACGTCGTGGTGATGAGACGTTGCTCGCCGTGTCTAGCTGGTATGAGCGAAGAGGGCTGGCACAGGATGCGTTGCGACATCGAGAAGCGTACATGCGACAGTTGTTGTACGATCGGTGGGGAGTGCACCAACGGGCTGATCGTGTGGAAATAGTGAGATATGCCAAAACAAGATGGACAAATCAAGAGGTAGAGAAATTCGCTTATCTGCTGGAACGACTGGAACAGGCAAAGAACGAAGGGCGATACTCGCCAAAGAGCTTGCTTGCAGACAGCCTCTTGTTGGATGAGATTACGAAGCGTCTGGAGAAGGAGTGACAACTACCGTGGAGCAATTGTTGCAACAAATGGAAAAAGAGCTGGTTGGTCAGCGGCAAAATGTTCGGTTACTGCTAACAGCTTTGGTTGCCGGAGGACATGTCTTGCTAGAAGGTGTACCCGGTATCGGGAAGACGAAAATGGTGAGAACCTTATCGGAATTGATGGGGGGCGTGAGCAAGCGCGTCCAGTTTACGCCTGACATGATGCCATCGGACATTATTGGTCATGTGGTGTTCAATATGCAGCAGAATCAGTTTGAGACAATCAAAGGTCCTGTTTTTGCAAACCTAATGCTGGCAGACGAGATTAACCGGACTCCCCCGAAAACCCAAGCGGCCTTATTGGAGGCAATGGAGGAAGGGCAAGTGACGATTCATGGTGTCACCTATCCTTTGCCAGATCCGTTTTTTGTGGTCGCTACGCAAAATCCGGTGGAATATGAAGGAACGTATGTATTGCCGGAGGCACAGCTCGATCGCTTTTTGTTCAAGCTAACGATGTCGTATCCTTCCCATGAAAATGAAAAGCAAATCCTCGCCAAGCATGTTCCCAACAAGCGCAGTCACGAGCGGAATCAAGAGCCGCTCTTTACATGGGATGCGATTTTGGAGAAGCGACGCCAATTAGAAGAAGTTGTTGTGGATGATTCCATTTTGGAGTACATTACAACATTGATTCGAAATACACGTGAAACGAAACGATTGCTCCTGGGTGCCAGCTCTCGTGCCGGTATCGCCGTGTTGATGGCGAGCAAAGCATGGGCACTTTTGGACAATCGCAAGTTTGTGACGCCTGATGACGTGAAGATGGTGGCCCGCCCTGCATTGCGACACCGACTCATACTGTCACCGCAGGTAGAATTGGAGGGGGGTACCAGTGACCACATCATCGAAGAGACGCTGGCGGCTATTCCAGTTCCTCGCTGATTTTTTGGCAGACCGATTTGTCCTGCCATCCAAGCGACTGCTTGTGGCGGTTTTGCTAGGCACACCCATCGCGATCGTCGGATTTTTACTGGAGATTGGCTATTCGACATTCTTTTTGTACAACGGTTTACTCCTGATCGCTAGCATCTTAGATTGGGTGACCATCCCCAAACGCCGAGACTTGTCGATCCGGCGAATCTTGCCTGAACAAACGGATATCGGACAATCGTTTGAGATCGAGCTTGTGCTGGAGAACCGAAGCGGGCAATCTGTTTCGTACGCCATCGTGGATGATCTTCCACTGTCATTTGAAGAAGCCGGACCAGTTACGGGTGTGATGGAGCAACCCTTCACCAACATACGTTTTGAAACAAGAGGAAAAGAGCGCGGAGAGTACGTGTTCCGCTGGCTTTACATGCGTTGGCATGGCAAGCTCGGCTTGTGGTACCGCCAAAGTCGCTTTTCATGTGAGCAAACCATCAAGGTATACCCCGACCTTTCAGCCGTTCGTGGCTATTTGACTTCGTTGCAGGAGAGCTTGATCGTCGACGGGAAAAAAATCATGCGCAGGGCGAAAGCGGGCACAGAATTTCATGCTATCCGAGATTACGTGCCAGATGATGATCCTCGGATGATTAACTGGTCTGCTTCCGCACGCTCCCGACGTCTGATGACGAACCAATATCGCCCGGAGCATGGCAAGGTGATTACCATTCTGATCGATTGCGGCAGGTTGATGGGCGTCGAGCTGGATAACCAAACGAGACTGGATAGATCGCTGGAGTCTGCGCTCACGCTAGCGGCAGTCGCATTACGTCAAGGAGATCAGGTAGCGCTCTTAGCTTATTCGCATGAGATCAAGACGTACATACCTCCAGGCAGAGGTCTGCGCCATTTGCACACACTTTTGGAAGCGACCTACAACCTGACAAGTGATTTTGTAGAGGCTGATCCGGCGAAGGCGCTAGAATTTTTGAATCGCCAGCAGAAGAGAAGGAGCTTGGTTGTTCTTTTTTCAGATATGGAAAACTACCTCGTCGAAGATCAGTTGAGCAATTATTTGTGGCGGATGCGCCGTTCGCATTTGCTCTTGCTGCTTTCTTTGGCAGATCCGCTTCTGCATGAATGGAGTCATATTGACACGAGCAACAGCAGCTTGGCGTTTACGAAGGCGGTAGCTCAACGGTTCCAGCTTGATCGCAGGGCTTTTCAACAAAAAATGATCGGCGCGGGTATCCAGGTACTGGACGTTCCGGCCGATCAATTGACGCTTGCGGTTATCAACACTTATTTGGATATCAAATCAAGAGAAGCTTTGTGAGAATCGGATCTGTATCCGAGGAGGTACCAGGCAATCAGCAAAAGCAACGTGCCGACAGCTACGATGTACTTGGCTTCGAGCGAGAGACTCGATGGCGTAATATAGCCCTCGATAATTCCCGCGATGAACAAGAGAGGGATGGTAGCCAACAGCAGATGCGCAGACTCTTTTGCCGCCTCCAAAAATTGATGTTTTCGAGCGTAGCGGCCGGGCACAAGCAGGCGGTACCCCATATGAAGACCTGCTCCGCCTGCAATGAAGATGGCAGTCAGCTCGATCACGCCGTGTGGCAAAATGTAGGCCCAAAACGCATAGCTGCTATCCGCCTGATAATAGACGGCTGCCAAAGCTCCAACCAGAAGGCCATTGAATAAGAGAAGGTAGATGGGGACGATTCCAAACGTAATTCCACTGACAAAGGCCAGCATCGCCACTTTGATGTTGTTGGTCATAATCATCGTGGAGATGACCGGACTGTTGAGAGATTCGTGCCCTTCACCCAGCCTGGATGGATCAATCTGCTCAGCCATCCCTTGTGGCAAGACATAATACAGGTTGAGTGGATCGACCATGACGGCGGCAAAGCCAGAAATACCACCGATGATGAAGAGAAGCGCTGCCACAGCAATGAAGCTCATTCGCATATGTACGAGACCCATCAAGTAGCTACCAAAGAAATGCTTGAGCTGCTGCCAGCTACCTATTCGTTGCTTGTAAGCCAAATTATGTGCACGTAAAACGAGTTGGTTTAAGTAGAGGGTGATCTCGTCTGTCGGATGGTAGGAGCGCACATAGGCCAAATGAGCAGACGTTTTCTTGTACAGTTGTGTCAGGCGATCAATATCGGTAGCACTGATGTGCCGAGGTTGTCGGGTAAAACGCTCCACTAATTGTTCCAGTTCGGCCCAAGAGGCTTTATGCTTGTGCCAAAACGAGGTAATATCCATGTATAATGCCTCCTTCATTAGCGCGTGTTCAAAAACTCGAAAAAACCTCAAAGTTTCGAGGAGGGGGGAGAAAAACATCATGAATGAACCAACATACGTCAGTGGGTCACATCGAGAAGCGTCTGTCGTGACACCCGAGCATGTTATGCTGCGATTTCAGACGGCAGGTCTTGGCAGCCGTGCCACTGCCATGCTGATTGACTGCGTAATCTTGCTCCTGGTTAATCTTACTGTATTTATTTTGTTTGGTATAGTTTTATTTGGAAATGAAGAAGGATTTTTCCAGGATTCTGGAAATTACGCGTTGGCCATCGTTCTCCTAGTTATCTTCGTAGTGAACTTTGGCTACTTTTGGTTATTGGAAGCATTCTGGGGCGGACAGACCGTTGGCAAAAGGCTGATGGGAATCCGGGTCATCCGTGATAACGGACAGCCTGCGACGTTTGTTTCCTCGACGATTCGGAATCTGTTCCGCATTATTGACGCGATGCCATCTGGTTATTTTCTCGGGGCGCTTGTCTGCTTTTTTCACCCACGCGATAAGCGAATTGGCGATTTGGTAGCGGGTACGATTGTTGTGGTGGAGTCAGGACAGCGATCAACTCTTTTTCAGAAAAAGAAAGACAATCAGCTAAACGGCTTTGATTTGAATCATGCGCTACTCGTGCTTGATGAGCGTCAAAAACAGGCGATTACCCGAGAGGACTGGCAGTTGCTGTCCTCCTTCGTCAGCAGATTATCTTCTTTATCCCAAGCGAAAAAATATGAACTCGCGAATCAAATCGCCAGCATCATGCGCAAAAAATTAGAGCTTTTTGACGAACAGACCAACAAGGAAGACCCGATCCTGTTTTTGCAAAGACTGTACAATCAGCTGCAAAACGAATTTCAACTCCGAAAATGAAGAGAGGTACCGCCAAAAAAATGGCGGTATTTTCTTTTTTTGACTTGTTTTTCCATTATTCCGCAAAATGCTGCGTCAAAAACTTTCTATGTTATAATGAAACCTCATTCTATGTCACAGAAAGGAGGAGGGAGCCGATGGACGACAAATACATGGGAGCGTCATCGACTTCGTCACCCACACTGCCACTCCCGGCAAACGGGAAGCAGAAAGGAAGACGCAGAAGAGGCAGCCTGTTCCAGGCATTGATTCCCTCCCAGACAGAAGGTAAGCGCCCTTTACTACCTATCGTTTTGGCCGTTCTGGTCTGGGTAGGACTTGCCTATGCTGGCTATGCCTTTGCTGTTTATACGTTGGACAAGCAGCAACAATTTGTGAACCAACGAATTGATCAGGTTCAAGAAGATAATCAAAAGCAAATGAAGGCATTGGGAGATCAATTGGCTCTGGTGCAGGAAGAAATGCAAAATGTCCAGAAGGGTCTGGGAAATCTGGAAGAAGATCTGGCATTGACGGGCGAAACTATTGGTGGAACAAACAAGACCAAAGAAGCCCTGCAGGATCGGGTTGACCAGCTAAACAAACAGTTGGTTGATTTGAAAGCATCTCTGAAAAAATTGGAGGATGCTGCCCGTGCTTGGTAAGATTAACCGTTTCTTTCTCTTTCTGATGGCACCTGCACTCGGTTTTTTGGTCGCTTTTTCGCTGGCAAATCCAGTGGACAAGCTCCAGACAGAAGGCCTGAAGCTTCCTTCTGCCGTAGCAAAGAGCCAAGCAGATGAGCTGGGGAAACGGCTCAACGACACCAAGGTGCAGCTTCGAAACGTAGAAATCGTCATCGAAGACATCCAGGATCGCTCGAAAAAGGAACAGAAAGAATACGAGCAGCAAAACAAGAACATCAGCAGTGCACTTGAAGCGAGCAAATCCCAGACGCAAAAATCTGCGGATGTATTGGACACAGTCTTGTCCAACATGCTTGGCAAGCCGATCGGTCAACACTTCGGGAAAAACTCTACAGTGAAAGTCTATTCCCTGCAAGAAGGCGGATACCGCGGTTATATGGCCAAAGTTCGCCTCAATGATCCGAACGCGTTGAAAATGGTGCTGGCGAACAACTCTGTTAAAAGTAAAGGAGAAACGACGAGTCAAGCCGGTAAGCGTACAGGAGCCATTCTTGCGATTAACGCAGGCGGCTTTATGGCGGACAAGCAGGGCAATTTGACTCCGCTTGGCATTACTGTTGTTGACGGCAAGATTCGAACGTTTTCCAATAATGCGAAGCTGAGCTTTGTCGGTTTTAACAACAAAGGTCATCTGGTGGGAACAAACATCAAGACGCAGGCGCAAATTACGCAACAAGGGATATTGCAGGGGGCGAGCTTCTTGCCGCGTCTCTTGCAAGACGGAAAGCGACTCCCTATTCCTCGTGAATGGGCGAATGCGCGTCAACCGCGAACGTTGATCGGTCATTTCGACAACGGTGATTTGCTGCTGATTGTCATTGATGGAAGACGAGATGGCTGGAGCAATGGTGTTACGCTGGAGGAAGCGCAAAAAAAGCTACAGGAGTGGCATGTCGTGGATGCGTATAACCTCGACGGTGGCGGATCCAGTGCGTTTTATTACAATGGCAAGCTGATGAACAAGCCTTCAGGCGGAAAAGAACGCCGTGTGGTGAGCAATTTGGTTATCATGCCATAAGCAAAAATCGATACACTCTTCTGTGGAGACGACAAGTCTTGCTGCAGAAGAGTGTTTTTTTCTGTAGAGAAAAGTTTGCTTAGTTAACTGTGAATGTGGGTTGACCTTAAAAAATGCTGAAAATTATAATAATAGCAGAGTAATGAAATAGAACAGGAGGGATCGCATGAAAAAAGGGATGTTGGTTACCCTCTCGATTGTTTCCGTGCTTTCGTTTCCTCATTTTGCTCTGGGGAAAGTCCCAGGTATGCCAGCAGGTGTGCAAGGAGCTACAAAGGGGATTGTCGCGGTATCTCATCCAGCAGCGGCCCAAGTCGGCAGAGATATCTTGGCAAAGGGCGGCAATGCGATTGACGCTGCGGCTGGGATCCAATTTGCTCTGAATGTGGCAGAACCGTATATGTCCGGTATCGGCGGCGGTGGCTTCATGATGATTTATGTAAAGGATCAAAACAAGGTGACGGTGATAGATAGTCGGGAAATGGCGCCTGCCAAGGTTACTCCTGATATGTTTTTGCAGGCAGATGGAAAGCCGATCCCGTTTGAAGAGAGACATACCAGTGGTCAGGCCGTAGGTGTCCCAGGTACATTGCTGGGCGTAGAGCAAGCGTTGGAATCGTATGGGACATGGGACTTGGGAAAAGTGATAGAACCGTCAATTGAATTGGCGGAAAAAGGCGTTCGCGTCAACTGGGTGTCCGCTCAATTTATTGCCAATTCTATGGAAAAGCTGAAAAAGCACGGGACTGCTGCACAGGTGTTTGCCCCAAACGGAGTTCCACTCAGAGAAAGCGAGATGCTGGTTCAGCCCCAATTGGCGAAAACGTTAAAGGTTATCCGCGACAAAGGCTCAGATGCCTTGTATGAAGGGGAAATTGGCAAGGCCCTCGTCGAGGAAGTGCAAAGAACGGGTGGCTCCATGACACTCGATGATTTGCAGGCGTATCAAGTAAAAGAGCGAGAACCGGTTCGCGGCATGTATCGCGGATATGAAGTGATTTCGATGGCACCACCCAGTTCTGGCGGCTTGACACTCATTCAGATTTTGAAGCTGATGGAAGGCTACGATAACAAAAAGGACGGAATCGGGTCGGTAGCCTATTTGCATCATCTGATCGAAGCCAACCACCTCGCCTACGCAGATCGGGCGGCGTTTATGGCGGACGAGGATGTGTATCCAGTACCGAAAAAGGGGCTGATTGCAGACGAATACATCAAGGAACGGCGTCAGCTCATCCGTGAAGAAACCGCGAATGCCAATGTAGGGGCAGGAGATCCTTGGAAGTACGATCCTGGCAAAAAGCCCGAGGTGTCCATGAAGCTGAGTGATCAAAGCCCAGTCAAGCAGACCACGCACTTCTCTGTGATGGACAAATGGGGGAATATCGTTTCGTATACGACCACGATCGAAGATATATTTGGTAGTGGTGTGATGGTTCCGGGTTACGGTTTCATGCTCAATAATGAGCTTACGGATTTTGATGCGATTCCTGGCGGTGTCAATCAGGTCGAGCCCGGCAAGCGCCCACGTTCGAGCATGACGCCAACCATGGTACTAAAAGACGGAAAGCCTTTTTTGGCAATTGGATCACCAGGTGGTTCCACGATTATCGCTTCTGTATCGCAGACGATTCTCAATGTGATCGATCATGAAATGGAGATTCAGGATGCCATCCGAGCACCTCGCATTTTTTCTAGTAGCTATCCGAATGTGACATGGGAAGCGGGCATTGACCAAGACGTCATCCTGCAATTGATGGCAAAAGGCCACGTTTTTGTCGAGGAACCGTCAAACATTGGCAACGTCCAAGCGATTGTGTACGATTTTGAAACGGGAAAAATGTACGGCGGAGCGGATAACACGCGCGAGGGTACTGTACTTGGGGTCGATGCCATTGCGTATACGGCTGCTCAGCCAATCCAGTCGTCAAAAGAACAGGAGGGCCCCTTTGATTTGCGAGTAAATGGAAATGTATACCCATATACAGCAGAACAAAAAGTGATGATAGATGGAGCAGCCTATGTTCACGCCGAAAAGTTGCTGTTGGGGCTGGGGCAAAAAGTGACGTCCTTCCAGTCTGATGTGGTCATGGTGAAGGGAATTCCTTACTTGCCTGTCAAAAAAGTTGGCGAGAAGCTGGGCTATACGGTCATGTGGAAGGAAGCGGAGCGGTCTATCGAGTTGACGAACAAGAAGTAGGTCGATCAAGAAAAGGATGTGGCAAAAGATGAAGAAAGTACTTGTACTTGGCGGAACGCGATTTTTTGGAAAGCGATTAGTGAATCTCCTCGTTGAAGCTGGAGCAGATGTGACGGTGGCAACGAGGGGGCTTACCCAAGTAGATTTACCTGCCTCAGTCAAAAGGCTTACGCTAGATCGCGATGACGTCAATTCACTAGCGGTTGCAGGGGAAGAACAGTGGGACGTGGTCTACGATAACATCTGTTATTCCTCCCAAAATGCAATGGATGCGTGTAAGGTTTTTCGGGGGAAAGTGGGTACGTACATTTTGACCTCTACCTTGTCCGTCTACGATTATGCAGAGGAAAGCTTAAAGGAAGAAGCATTTGATCCGTATACGTATCATATCCAGGCGAAAACCAGAGAAGAGATGACCTATCAAGAGGGAAAACGTCAAGCAGAAGCCGTCTTTTTTCAGGAAGAGGCTTTCCCTGTTGTAGCGGTTCGCTTTCCAATCGTGTTGGCGAAAGACGATTACACACATCGGCTACGGTTTCATATTGAGCATGTACAAGAGGAGCGGCCGATTGGTATCGCGAATCTAGCTGCCCAGATGTGCTTTATTCATGCACAGGAAGCAGCTCAATTTTTGGCATGGGTGGCGACAGCGTCCATCACAGGGCCTGTGAATGCGTGCTCGGATGGGACTGTTTCACTTGCTGAGCTGATGGAGACGATTGCGCAAACAGTCGGAAAACCCGCCCGGATTGAGCAAACAACAGATGCTTCTGATGCGTCTCCCTTTGGATTTGCATCATCCTTTTACATGGATAACGGCAAGGCTAAGGCCGCGGGCTTCCGATTCTGGGGGCTGGATGAATGGTTGCCAGCGCTTATCAAAACCGTTCATGCGGAATAAACCTCTCAAAAAGCGTGACCTATCTACCTTTTCTTTCGTATAACTCCATGGTAAGGTAGAGCAGAACATATGTGTCTGTAAGGAACCAGGAGGACCGATTATGAACAAAAATCGCACCAGCAGTCTTGCGATCGTCGCAGCACTATCAGTAGCACTACTCAGTGGATGTGAACCTCCCTCATTAAATGGATTGTTATCCAGCGAGTCGAATGGAACTGCTGAGAATGGACAGTCAGCGGGAGAGGGAACGCAGCCGACGACAGTTGAGCCAAATAATAAGGAGACAGCACGTCCCAAACGGGCATCTCTTGCAGAGACGATAAAAGATGTGGATGGAGTGCCAACCGTTACGAATGAAACAGATCTCTCGGTTGTCGTAAATAAACAGCGAGCGTTGCCTGCAGATTATATTCCACCGGATTTGGTTGAGCCGAATGTGCCGTTTCCTTTTGATGAAAAAGTTGAGAAGCGTTTGCTGAGAGCAGAAGCCGCGCAAGCATTAGAAGAACTGTTTGCCAAAGCAAAGACAGAAGGAATTGAACTGTATGCCGTTTCTGGCTACCGCTCGTATAAGACCCAAAGATCGCTGTACGAAACGTATGTAAGGACGCAAGGTGCTGAGCATGCTGCTGCCTACAGTGCCGTACCTGGAAAGAGCGAGCATCAGACTGGCTTGGCTATGGATGTGTCCGGATATGATGCAAGTACACGCTTGGAAGAGTCGTTTAGTGAGACGCCTGAAGGAATATGGCTGGCAGCCAATTGTGCAGACTTTGGGTTCGTCATTCGTTATTTGAAGGGCAAGGAAGATACGACTGGATATGCGTATGAGCCTTGGCATTTGCGTTATGTAGGGAAGGAAATGGCGAAAGAAATTATGGCAGATGGCCTTACTTTGGAGGATTATTTTTCTCAAGCGGCAATCGCCCACAAATAACGCAATCGAAAACGCAAAAAGCCGCCCTGATAAGGAGCGGCTTTTTGCTGCATGGAAAAAATGTTAACGAGGGAGGCGAACCTGGGACAGCGGCCAGTATACCACCTCTGCTCGTCCTACTACATGATCTAGTTGAACAGGGCCAATGACGCGGCTGTCCATACTGTTGTTGCGATTATCCCCCATGACAAACACACTGCCCTCAGGAATTTTCACAGGATCAAAATCTTCGGTTAATGTCACACCTGCTGTAGAAGTTTTTAGCTTGTTTTCGACCAAATACTCTTCGCTGAGCGGTTGGCCATTGACATATACTTGATCATTTTTGGCTTCAACGGTGTCACCGGCTACTGCGACCACGCGCTTGATCCAGTTGTCACCAGTTGCATCCGGATGAACGATGACGATATCACCAGGTTGTGGTTCTTTGAGATAGTAAATGGCTTTGTTTACGATGACACGTTCACGGTCATGCAACGTACTTTCCATGGAGCGCCCTTGAACGACGTAGGGAGCCATGACAAATACGTAGATAAAGGCAGTCAATCCGCCAATCAAGACAAACGATTTTAACCAATCGAGCAATTCCGCTTTCCATTTTGGTGTAGGGTTGGTTTGTTCCATTGAAATTCTCCTATGTATGTAGTTTCTGTGGCAAATTTGCCTGAGTCAAATGCCTCCTGTGTATAAGGCTGTCTTCCCATTATACATGCTTTACGAATAGATACGAAAGATGATTCAAGGAAATAATTGGCTTCATGGGTGAAGATGGAAAAAGTCGTAACATTATTTTGCAAGCTACCTATTGTCAGTTTTTCCTGTTTGAGTTAAGATGTTCTTGAAATAAGTTTTACACTAAAAATATTAAGTGGTAAACACTTTGTCTGGCTCATACATATCTTTCGTGAAAAGAAATAATTTCGGGAGTTCTCTTGATCTTCCGGTACTTAGGCTATATAGTTTTATAGTAAAAGTACTTATATTATTAATTTTCCGAAAATAGGTGATGTTGTGAGCAATATGTCCCGTGCCAGTAAACTTGAGGAACTGGATCGAGTATTTGTCGAGATTGCTCGTTTCTTTATTAACAATTGGCTAGAGGAAGAGTCAATCAGTCCGAAGCAGTTTATCTTGCTGCGTGTGCTGCATCAAAAAGGACGAAGCACAGTTTCTGAGCTGGCGGCTATTTTGAAGTTATCCAATAGTGCCACCACAATCGCACTCAATCGGTTGGTGAAGGCCGGTTTTATTGACCGGGTTCGAGATGAACAGGATCGACGTGTCGTGTGGGTCACTTTGTCACAACAAGCCATTCCGACTTTGGAAGGACTTTTGTGCCACAGGAGAGCACTAGTAGGAAAGCTGCTGGAGAATCTGACTGACGACGAATTAGAGCAGTTTACGTATTTTCTCCGGAAAATGCAGCAGTGCATTTAGCATACCTTCAAGTTCGGGTTTGGGGACATTCGTTGTAAGACATAAGTGTGTACCGCGGGAATGGGAGTGTACACATATGAAAAAGAAAAGCACACTGATCATGAGTTCTTGTATCTTAGGAGCAGCGCTGTTTACACAAGCTGCATTTGCTGAAGAGGCAGTAAAAGCTACTGAAACGACAAAGGCAACAGAAGCAACAACAACGACAACAGAAGAAAAACCTGCAACAGAAGAGAAGCCAGCTACTGAAGAAAAGCCGGCAACTGAAACAACAACTACTGCACCTACAACTACACCTGAAACAAAGCCTGCAACTCCAGAAACAGTTAGCCCAATTCAAGGCTTGACTCAACAAGGTGGCTGGCTCATCATGCCAGGTAAAGATGAGTTTGTACTGGTGAGTGGACAATATGTTCCAGTGATCTCTACTGTATCTGGTTGGGCAACGATGCCAGGAGTAGATCAATTTGTTACAACTGGTGGCGTAACTGCTGTGAGTGCACCAGCAGCTGGTTGGGCATCGATCGCTCCAGAATCCGATAACGAAAAATAAGCATAGATGATAAAGACGCTTTGTCCCTTGATTGGGCAAGGCGTCTTTTTTTTGGCTAAATCTGGAGATTCCCGTACAAACTAAAGCGGATAGAAACCAAAAGGAAGGAGGGACGAAAATGGCAGGTCAGGATAAGGGTCAGGCTCGATCCAGGGCGAGAGAGTTGGGCACGGAGGATACAGGCGGGGCCGTCTATTATCAAGAAGCAGACGAATATACAGCTGGTCTGGCTACGACGCAGGAGTTGGTCAGTGACATGTACAAGATGGGAACGATTGAGGACAAGGAACAGATGATGTAAAAACACATGAAAAGAGCAAGGCCAGCCTGGATGCATGGAGGCTGGTCGTTTTTGTTCCGTTGATAAAAAATTTTTTATTGACTTAGTAGATTGTATCGGTAAAAATACAAGAGGAATCAGAAAATTTAAAAAGGGTGTGCCACGAATGAGAGACTCACGATTAGATCAATTAGCGTACAATCTGGTTAACTATTCTGTACGAGTACAGCCAGGGGAAAACATTTTGATCAACGCGAAAGGGGATACACCGGATTTGGTGCAAGCCCTCGTGCGTGAGATTTACAAAGCAGGCGGCAGTCCTTATGTTCAATTGATTGATCCCGCCGTAAGCCGAGAAATCGCAATGAATTGCAATGAAGAGCAGTTGACGATCATGGCTCAGCATGAAGTCGAGCTCATGGAGAAAATGCAAGGTTATATCGGGATTCGTGCAGCGAACAACATCAATGAGATGGCCGATGTTCCAAGTGACAAGCTGAGCATCTATTCTCGTATATATGAGCTGCCAGTGATGAACGTACGCGTTCCTAAGACGAAGTGGGTTGTGCTTCGTTACCCGAATCCTTCTATGGCACAGCTTGCGAACATGTCTACAGCAGCGTTTGAAGATTTTTACTTCCAAGTATGTAACCTGGATTACGCGAAGATGGACAAAGCAATGGACAGTCTGGTTGACTTAATGAATCGTACAGATAAGGTACGCTTGGTAGGACCTGAAACGGATCTCATCTTCTCAATAAAGGACATTCCTGCTGTGAAATGTGCTGGCCTGCGCAATATTCCAGATGGTGAAGTGTATACAGCACCTGTGAAGGATTCCGTAAATGGTGTGATCACTCATAATGCTCCAACACCATACCACGGCTTCACTTTTGAAAATGTTCGCCTGACCTTCAAAGACGGTAAAATCGTGGAAGCAACAGCGAACGATTCCGAGCGTCTGAATCAAATTTTGGATACGGACGAGGGAGCGCGCTTCATTGGAGAGTTCGCCATCGGTGTGAACCCTTACATACGCAACCCGATGAAAGATATCTTGTTTGACGAAAAAATTGACGGAAGCTTCCACTTCACCCCTGGTCAATGCTATGACGAAGCATACAATGGCAACAAGTCGTCCGTACACTGGGACATGGTTTCCATCCAGCGTCCGGATTGGGGTGGAGGGGAAATCTGGTTTGATGACATCCTGATTCGCAAAGATGGTCGTTTTGTCATTTCAGAGCTTGAATGTCTGAATCCAGATAACTTGAAAGGGTAAGGCAGAAGCCTATCCGAATCATTTGTCGTACTGACGGAGCCTTTCGTGGGCAAGCATAATATCCATTTCTAGCTGAAAAAGCATGTGCAGGTTGCTTGAAGGTAGAGTAATTCTGCGTGCCGCGTGGTAGAGAAGTGGCTTGTTTTGTTTGATGACGGTCATGATTTCCACAACAGGAGGAACGACTTGCTTGATTCTTAGCAGACTTTGCAAATAACGGAGAAATGCTTGAATATTAGCCTGATCATCCTTGTTCGGTACCGTTTCAATCAAAGTGAAAAAGTCTCGGACGATGATACGCTTCGTCTCCTGAGGCTCCACGGTAGTTGTACGATTCACTAGATCCACCTCACGGGAAAGAGTAACAGCTTCTTTTCTTTTCCCGCTGAATGATAGGTGATAAACCTTTTGTTCGATAAAAAGTCTTTGGCATGTACATGTGCCAAAGACTTTTCGTTTTTATGACTCGCGATGACCATCGTAGACGCTTGCTTCTTCCAGTGGAATCCGAATGCGCAAGAGCAGCCAGGCATTCAGGAGAGAAAACGTCAGAGCAGTTGCTACAGCGGAAAATGTCAGGGGGAGTAGGAGCAGCTCAAGCGAAACGACCAAGTAGTTGGGGTTACGAATGAAGCGATAAGGCCCCTGCTTGATCGGAGCCTCTCCTGGAAGTATGAAGATGCGGGTATTCCACCGTTTACCCAAGCTGCGAATACACCAGTACCGAAGTCCTTGCGCGATCAAAAACAGGCTGAAAGGAACCGCCCACC
Source organism: Brevibacillus sp. NPDC003359 (assembly GCF_042878995.1). NCBI lineage: Bacteria > Bacillati > Bacillota > Bacilli > Caryophanales > Paenibacillaceae > Brevibacillus > Brevibacillus sp. NPDC003359. The sequence continues at coordinate 1,545,387 of NZ_JBIAOR010000001.1, read as the reverse complement.
AAGAGGGCAGAACCATGGTGCTGCCTTTTCCCACCACTTCGAAAATAAGCGAGAGAAAAAAGAGAAGATGAAGAAGGACGATGTATTTGTAATGACTCGCTCCAACCTCGTAGCCCCCTTTTGATCGGATATAGCGGGCATTCCTCACAGCAACGAGAAGCTCGACCAGCCGCTGCAATACGACTGCAGCCATGACGAATCCAAAGAAGAGCATCATGACTATCTCGCCTCCAGTAGTAAGAGCTCGGAGCTAAATCCCGGTCCAAGCGCAGCGACCAAACCGCGATCTCCTGGCTCCCACGCCTTCTCCATGCTTTTCTCCAAGACGAACAGAACTGTAGGAGAAGACATGTTTCCAAAATTGGTTAACACATCTTCGGAAAAACGAGTGGCTTCAGTGCCAATGCCCAAAGACCGCTGGTAGGCTGTTAATACCTTGGCTCCACCTGGATGGAAAATAAAATGACGCAGATGATCAATAGACATCCCGTGTGGCGACAAAAAGCTCTCGACGTTTTCTCGCATCGAAGAACGAATGAGAGTAGGGATGTCGCGGGAGAAAATGACTTTTAACCCCGGATCGGTCAATTCCCATCCCATGACATCTACGGTGTCCGGCCATGTTGTTGTACGCGCATCACAAAATTGAACCTTGGGTACATCAGAAGAGGATAAGACTTGGTCTCCGTCTATTAAGACGGCTGCAGCTCCATCTCCAAATAGGCATGTTGCGACCAAATTGCTTTTGGACAAATCTTGTCGGATGAAGGTCAAGCCGCACAGTTCTACGCTTACAAGCAATACTCGCCGCGAGGGATAAGCCTGGGTGTACTCACATGCACGCGACAATCCCATCGCTCCACCAGCACAGCCAAGGCCCCACAAAGGTACACGGGTTGCTTGCGAACGGAGTCCTAGACGGTGGAGTAGGCGGGAATCAAGACTTGGTGTCGCAATGCCAGTGCTTGATACAAACATCAGACAATCGATGGATGACGGCTCAACACGTGCTTTCGTCAAGCACTTTTGGGCAGCCTCTACTGCCAAGGCTTCCGCATGTTCGATATACAATTGATTTTTCTCTGCGAACGGCCGGTCCTCCAAAAACCAATCCAGTGGCATACAAAAATGTCTCTTTTGAATGTGACTGTGCGCAAACACATGTAACAAGCGGTCGATATCAGGAAAAGCGTCTTGAAAAAATAGGCGTGCGAGCTTCATGGAATCCTCTTGTGTAATCTCGTGGGAAGGTACTGCAGTAGCCACTGCTTCAATACGGGGCATACATTCATTCACTCCCGTCTCTTTTATTAGCCATTAGCTTTTCCCTTCCAATTGGTTCCAATTCATGCTGCACCATGTGCTGAGACAACAGTATGGTTGTCAGCATTTTTATAACATTCGCATGAATGAAATAAGTGGCAGTTTCGTGGTTTTGCTTGAACTTACAAAAAAAGATAGGTAAAATATTCCTTATTATATGAAAAAAGACCTATTACTATATTCGTTTTGATAGGTCTAATGTATGATAAAAGAGGGTTACATCGGAGAGATCGGGGGTAGTGTACGTTGGGCTCACGCTGGATTAGCTTGGGTGTGTCCTGTGTGATCATCTCGGTTTGGTTGATCGGATACGGATTGCCGCCGGATGAGAGCATGATTATCTTTCTTTTACTTGTGGCCGTCATTCAGTCGCTTGCTGCCTATCAAATAGGGAAGTATGTCGATCAGTTGCGGCAGATGGCCTATCACGATTCACTTACTGGCGTTCTGGTCAATCGCAGATTTTTAGACAAGCTGGTTGAAGAAGTGGAGTTGGCAAAAAGCAATCATCAATCTGTTACTTTATTGTTTATTGATTTAGATAATTTCAAAATATTCAATGATTCATATGGTCATATGGAAGGTGACCGACTCCTTTGCCAATTTGCAAGCATTTTACAAGCAAGTGTACGTAAGCAAGATACGGTTGGAAGATGGGGAGGGGAAGAATTCGTCGTTTTGTTATCGCACACAGACACAATAAGAGGACTGGCAATCGGAGAACGAATTCAAAATCAAGTACGACAAGCTCTTTCAGGTGTCACGGTCAGTATCGGAGTGGCCTCGTATCCACACCATGCTTCAACAGCGGAAGAGTTAGCGAAAAAAGCAGATATGCTTATGTATGAAGCGAAAAAAAGGAAAGATTGCATGATGGTCGCTTCGAATGAAAAGATAAATATTGGTAAAACTAACACTCGTTATCTCTCTTGACACGGGTGTTTTTTTTCATTGTAAAGAGCATTTACAAAAACTTAACAATTCCTTAAAGAAAAATATACACACTTGACCTTGATTTTAAATTTACGTAAACAATAACTTTCGATATAATCTGTTAGGTGTGATTTATTCAAAGGAGTGAACAAGTCCCGTATGTTGAAATCAAACAAGTATATCTTCTTTGATCTGTTCGAGCAGCAGATTGCCACTGTGCACAAAGGAACTCATCTTTTCTATGAAATGATAGGAAACTATCAAGATCTAGAAACAAAGGTTAAGGCAATCAAGGCTGTCGAGAAAGAAGGAGACGAGATCGTTCGTCGCATTATGAACGAGTTAAACTCTACTTTTATCACTCCGCTTGAGCGTGAAGACATTCACCAGCTCGCTCATACGATGGACTCGATGATCGACTACATTGACGGTGTCGCTGATCGTATGTATTTGTACCAAGTGACTCAACCAGATCCACGTGTACTGGCACAAGCCAACATTTTGGTGAAATGCTCGGCTAAGCTGATCGAGCTGATTCGCACACTGCGCAAACTGGATCACAAAGTTGTTACAAAAATCGCTGGGGAAATCAAAGATTTGGAGCATGAATCTGACTCCAACTACCGCAAAATGGTATCTGATTTGTTGAATTCTCCTGATACCAACCCAATGGAAGCGATCAAACTCAAAGAGATTTACGATAAGCTCGAAGACTGTGCTGACTTCGCTGAGGACGTCTCCAACCTGGTAGAAGGGATCGTGTTAAAGAATGCCTGATCTTTCGCCAGAGGTGATTATTCTCGTACTCGTCGTCATCATGGCGCTAGCTTTTGACTTTATCAATGGTTTTCATGATACGGCGAACGCGATTGCGACTTCTGTTTCGACGCGTGCATTAAGTCCGAAAACCGCGATTATTATTGCATCCGTGTGTAACTTGATTGGTGCACTCTCGTATACGGGTGTAGCGAAGACAATCGGGGGAGGCATTACCGATCCATTCAAGCTGGAAAATGGATTGGTCGTCGTTTTGGCCGCGTTGACATCTGCGATTTTGTGGAACCTAATCACCTGGTGGTTCGGAATTCCTAGCTCGTCCTCGCACGCGATTATCGGCGGCGTTGCAGGTGCTGCATTTGGTGCCGCAGGAAGTGGTGCCATTAACTGGTCAGGCTTCATTAGCATTATCCAAGCGTTGATCATATCCCCGCTTGTTGCGTTTGCTATTGGTTTTGTCGTGATCAAGCTTGTGTCTTGGCTTGTCCGTAACTCAGCGTACCACAAAACCAATCGAGGCTTCCGTTCACTGCAAGTAGTGTCAGCATCTTGGCAGGCCTTCAGCCATGGAGCCAACGATGCGCAAAAAACAATGGGCGTAATCACCCTTGCTCTGATTTCTGGTGGATTCTTGATTCAAGAACCGGGCGAATTCGTCATTCCACTGTGGGTAAAACTATCAGCTGCTATTGCAATGGCTTTAGGTACAGCCTTTGGTGGATGGCGTATCATCAAGACCTTGGGTGGTAAGATTATGAAAATCAAGCCAATTTCCGGTTTCTCAGCAGACCTGTCTTCTGCCTTGATTATCACAATCTTTACAGCTTTGAAACTGCCGGTGAGCACAACGCACGTGATCACATCCGCCATCTTGGGGGTTGGGGCATCGCAAAAGCTGAACGCAGTAAAATGGGGCTTGGCTGGCCGAATCTTGGTCACTTGGGTCATTACCCTTCCGATTACAGGACTTTTGGCTGCTGCATGCTACGTCGTGTTTGACGTATTCCTGTAGAGCTACACCTTTATACAACAGACAACAGACACCTTTCCGTGTAGAGTATGCGGGAAGGTGTCTTTTTCATTAACTTGATCCAGTTAAACGCTCCCATAAGCCGGGCTTGGGTCTAATTTGCACGAGCCGTACGGCAGAGAATGGGATATAGTCCAGCGAGCCATCCCGCTCTTCAATTAAAATGCCGTTTGGACTGTAATCATACAATTTGCCTTCTGCATAGGCGGATAATCCTTGACCGATCATATCAGGAGCAAAATGAATACGTACGTGGCGATCGAGATACTCTTCCAAAATTCCATCATCCATCTTATTCCCCTCCTTTTTTCATTCTATCTCCTAGTTATTTCCTGCATTGCGACAATTCAGACAAGGCAAAAGAAAAAACCACCCAGTCGGACTGACCTGAGTGGTAATGGATTTATCATGGTGACGTTATTCGATCGAGTTTTGGGAATGTCCTGTCTGCTTGCTTTTGCGTGCAAACACGAGCATCAAGATGACACCGGCAGCAATTAAGCACAGACTGACTAGTTGAGCGACACGCAGGGTATCGGCTATTAACAAACTGTCTGTACGCATTCCCTCAATGTAGAAGCGACCGAGTGAATACAGGATCATGTAGCTGAACAAGACCTGTCCATCGAATTTTTTGAATCGGTACAGCATGAACATGAGAACGGCGAATACGAAAAGGTTCCAGATCGATTCATACAAGAACGTAGGGTGGTAATACTGTCCGCCGATAAACATTTGTTCGCGGATAAATGCAGGGAACTTTTCCATAAACTCAGCAGTGACGGGACCACCATGTGCTTCCTGGTTGATAAAGTTTCCCCAACGTCCGATGGCTTGGCCCAAAATGACACTAGGCATAAAAATGTCAGCCAAACGAAGAAACGGCAGATTATGTTTTCGAATATACCAGCTTCCTGCCAGAACACCACCGATTAAACCACCGTGAATGGCCAAGCCGCCTTGCCAAACCGCGAAGATGTCCAGTGGATTGTCTTTGTACTGCTCCCATTCAAACGTAACATAATACAATCTTGCACAAACGATGGCTGCAGGAATGATCAGAACCACCATGTTCAAGACGTGATCAGGATCAATGCCAGAACGTTTGGAATTGTAGCGCGCGAGATAAGTACCCAAGAAAAAAGCCAGCCCCATAATAATGCCATACCAGTGAATCTTTAAGGGGCCGATTGCAATTGCGATCGGATCAATCATGAATGTGCCTCCTTGCCTCAAAACATCTTTGCCAAGTATAGCACAAATGGGCTGATGGATTCCAACTAATGGCTTACTGGGACTGCAAAAAGCCGAGGATGGCATCAAGGGAGGCTCGTTTCGTCGGAGCAGATACGGATAAGAATAAATCGCCGAATGTTTCCAGCCGTTTGGGAACCGTATAAACGGTGAAGTCTGTGGGATGAGAATGGGGAACCTCCTCCCACAGAATGGGCGTTGATACGGTTGCCTGCTCTTTTGCGCGGGTGGAATAAGGGGCTGGCAACGTTTTTCCCCGCCAGTGTTGCAAATAGTCAATGTACAGCTTATCTCCCCGATTCTTCACCAAGCGCTCAATGGTTAATAATGAGGGATGCTTGCTGACTAAATAGGATGCGATGAAATGTCCGACCTGCCGCGTCTGTTCAAACGTGTAGCAGAGTTCAATCGGGACATATACTTGCAAGCCGCTGGAACCAGAAGTTTTGACCCAAGAAGGCAGCTGCAACTCATCGAGCAGCTGTTTCAATACGAGGGCAGACTCAATCACAACGTCAAAATCATCTGTGGAAGGGTCGAGGTCAAATACGAGCTCTGTCGGAGTCTCATCCTTGGCGAGGTGAAAGGAGACGTGCCACTCCAATGCTGCTTGATTCGCCATCCACACAAGTGTCGCCCGGTCGTTGCATAGCACGTAACGAACATTTTCCCACGTATGCGTTTGTAACCAGTCAGGCGCATAGTCAGGTGCGTTTTTTTGATAGAAGTGCTTGTCGCCAATTCCGTGAGGGTAGCGAATGACGGTTAAGAGCCGATCCTTGCTATACCGTAGGAGTGGGGCTGCGACAATCAGCAAGTAGCGCAAGTAATCTAGCTTGGTTACCTTGGCTTCTGGCCACAGAGGTTTGTCAGGATTTGTAATAGACAATGTGTGATTGTCAATCGTCAGCTCATACTCTTTTGTTGCAGGACGCAATGACATATTCACCTTCTTTTTGAACGGTATAGGTGTTCCTACTATCTCCCATCTGTGTTTCGCTATGTAAAGGGAATGCCTCTTTGCATATATTCCCTGCTAATCAACCATAATACGGGTAGCTTTCCAGTGGTTGGTGATGAAATGAAGTTCAAGAAGAAAGATAAAATGAAAGAACTGATTGATACGATGAATTCCTGCAGCTTGATTGAGCTGGAGGGTATACCGATTTCGCCTCAATTAGATGAGAACGTTGATTTGTTGAAAAAAATGTTCTCTGATTGCTCCGATTTTGTCATACGAGAATTCCGGCAAAAAAACAGTGTCCGCGCGATTGCTGTCTTCGTAGATGGGCTAATTGATACCAAAGAGGTCAATTCTGCACTGAAATCGTTAATGGTATTGGAAGACGGCGATGAAGATATAAAAGTGATAGAAGAGGCACTTTTGCCCGTCTCCCAGATGGCGAGAGTAGACGATTATAAAAAACTGCTACAGGCTGTGCTTTCAGGTGATACGGGCATTCTCGTAGAGGGAAATACAGAAGCGCTCACACTCGGCATTCGTGGAGCAGAAAAACGCTCAGTCAACGAACCAGAAGGAGAAGCGGTCGTACGGGGGCCACGTGAAGGCTTTATCGAAAATATTCGCACCAACACGTCGATGCTACGGCGCAAATTGCGAACGCCTCGCTTGAAAATGAAGTCCTTGGTTGTTGGACGTGAGACGAACACCAATCTGGTGGTTGCCTTTCTTGATGGGATTGCTGATCCAGAGATCGTAGAGGAGGTCACTGGTCGAATCAGCAAAATCAATATGGATGCTGTGCTGGAAAGTGGATATATCGAAGAGATGATCCAGGATAACACGTACTCGCCTTTTCCACAGGTCATGTATTCAGAGCGCCCAGACACGGTTGCAGCGGCATTGCTGGAGGGGCGTGTCGCGATATTTGTGGATGGGACACCGATGGTTTTGATAGTGCCTGTTACGTTTTGGATGATGATGCAGGCTAGTGAGGATTATTACGAGCGATTTCAAATGGCTACGCTTGTTCGACTGCTGCGTTATATGTTCCTCGTCATTTCGCTTATTACCCCTGCTTTATATGTGGCCATTACAACCTATCACCAACAGATGCTGCCAACCACGCTCCTTTTAAGTATTGCGGCTGCTCGCGAGTCCATTCCTTTTCCTGCTATTGTGGAGGCCTTTATCATGGAAATTTCCTTTGAGGCCTTGCGAGAAGCGGGAATTCGTCTCCCGAAAACGGTTGGGCAAGCTGTCAGTATTTTAGGCGCGCTGGTCGTTGGTCAGGCAGCTGTGCAGGCAGGGATTGTTTCTGCCCCCATGGTTATCGTCGTATCGCTCACAGGGATTGCCTCGTTTACCATCCCGCATTATAATGCATCGATTTCATTGCGAATGCTGCGTTTTCCGATCATGATTGCGGCTTCGATCCTCGGCATCTATGGCATGCTGGTAGCGTTATTACTCATCCTCGGTCATATGGCCAACCTGCGCTCTTTTGGTGTCCCTTATTTATCGCCGCTAGGACCGATGTCGATCGGCGATCTCAAAGACGTACTGATAAGGGCTCCGTGGTCGATGATGGAAAAACGCCCAAGCTTTTTGGGAGTTCAAAATGCAAGGCGTATGAACGATAGTTTTGCTAATTCTATTCAGCAAAGAGGAGGGCAATCAGGAGTGGCAGGCAACCGTCATCCAAATGAGGAGGGACAATCGTGAAGGCTGTGACCCGCATGTTGGTGGTGTCGCTCTGTATGTTCCTGGTATCGGGATGTTGGGATCGCCGTGAAGTAAATGATATGGCCATTGTCGTTGCGATGGCGATGGATAAGGAAGCTGATGGCAGGTATCGGTTATCTATTCAGGTTCCGCTGGTCAGCAGCCTTGGTGCACAGTCAGGAGGTGGTGGAGGGACGAGTGGTGACAAGAGTTATTACGTAGATTCCGCAGTAGGCAGGACAATTCGGGAAGCGAATGAATTTATCCAAGCAAGAATGTCACGAGAAATTTACTACTCCCATCACCGGATGATCGTCATAGGCGAAGAGCTAGCGAAGGACGGAATGTCAGAAGTGCTGGATATCGTCTCACGTTTTCCCGAAAACAGATTGACAGCTTACATTGTCATGACGAAAGGCAAAGGAATCGAATTGTTAACCGCACAGCCGCAATTTGAACGTTTTTCAGGTGAAGCGATGCGTGAGTTGGTCAAGATGGGGGGCATTACGGTATCCCTGAAGGATGTGGCCCAGATGCTCAGTACACCAGGGGTTGATGCCATTTTACCCGTTCTGGCAGCAGTGGATTCCCATCCGAAAGGAAAGTCAAAAGAAATAGAGGCGACGGGGGTAGGCATATTTAGACAGGACAAGCTCGTAGCCATCGCGAAGCCCAAAGAACTGCTCGGACTGCGATTGTTCCAACGCGATTTTACACCGTTTTCTGTTGTGGTGTCCCTTAACAAGCATGAACGGCTTACAATAAGTCTTTCGAAAGGAAGGGCGAATATTAAGCCCGTGATCAAGAAAGGTCACATCCATTTCAAAATTGACCTCTACGCTTCTGCCGTTGTGATGGAGAATATGTCAAACCTCGATCTCGAGGAAGAGAAAAATATTAGAATGCTGCAAGGGAAGCTCGGTGAGCAAATCAATAGCGGTGTGAAACAAATGATACAAGGGATTCAACATTATCGATCAGACTTCATTGGGCTAGGAATCGCATTGTCAAGGAATTATCCGCGAGAGTGGCGAGACCGGTATCGGAACAGGTGGAATGAGGAGCTTCCGAAAATCACATATGAAATCCGATCCAAAGTGAATATGGCCAATTTCGGACAGACAACGAAAAATATTACCCAGGGTGAAGATGATCATGAATAGAATATTTTTGATCTTTTTTATCTCTATGTTGTTACTTTCGTTTGGAGAATTCATCATGAAGCGAAAAGGAATGGACGGGAGACAGCAGCGAGTCATTGCTATTTTCTACGTTTTAACCATTCTTTGTCTGATTGTTTTGCAATTCCAGTATTATCAAGTGTTACCCACGAGTAATTTGATGAACTTTCTATCTCCTCATGTGAAGTGGTGGGTGGATCAGTTCGTATAAGGGGGCCCAAGTATGATTCACAAGCAAGTTGTCAATCATCGACAAATTGCCTGGCTGGTCGGCAGTGTCTTGATGACAGGAATGATGATCAGTTTCTTGCGGTCTGTCGTTCAGGTAGCAAGGATGGATGCTTGGTTCTCTCAAATTTTATCCATCTTTTATGCGCTTTTTATCGCCTACGTTTTGAGTGGGCTGGTTGAAGCATACCCCGGGAAAAATATCTTTGAAATCTTGTTTATCATTGGCGGGAAGTGGATTGGTGGAGCTATCAATCTACTCATTTTATTTTACATTTGGATCATCCTGGCGATCGATATTAAAGGGGCTGCTGATTTTTTACATATCTCGTTATTGCCAACCACGCCATTGGAGGTCATCTTACTCGTCTTCGTCTTACTGATGATGTACTATGGCAAAACGAGTCTTGAGGTGGCGGCACGGGTAAATGAGTTTTATTTTCCCCTTTATTTCATCATGTGCATTTCGCTATATTTCCTGCTGGTTAATGAATACAACGTAGAGCGATTGGAACCAATCTTGACCAGTAGCTTGGATCGGATCGTGGTCAGCAACTTTTTACCAGTGGGTGTATATGGTGATATTTTTCTCATTGGGGCATTCTTACATGCGATTGTAGAGCCGCGACTATTTTATGCTGCGATGAAGCACGGGGTCATCATTGCTGGCTTTGGGACGACGATTATATTGCTCGTCTTACTTGGGGTGATGGGCTTCATTATCGCCAGTCGACTGAATTTCCCTATCTATATTCTCGTCCAGCAAATCCACGTGACAGATTTCCTAGACAGGGTCGAAATGATCCTCGTTAGCGTGTGGTTCCCCGCTTTCACAATCAAAGTCATTGTCGCTTACTTGGCATTTTTAGTGGGGGTTGGGTCGTTTGGTGGACAGCGGCATTATAATACATTCAATGCTCCGTGCGGATGGTTTATGGTTGTAACGTCTATATTCGGGTTTCCAAATGTAGCCCACATCGATCAGTTTATTAGTTATAGCTTGCCGATGATCGTGCTCGTTTTCCAATTGCCGTTGGCGCTCTTTTTGCTCATTCATGTAAGGCGAAAGAACAAAGGAAGAGAACAAAGTCTCATTCCTGAAGGAACGAAGCTTTATCGATTTTACCGGTCGATGGTGTGGATCACAACGGTCTGTTTGATTGGTTGCGTGATAGTGATTTTTATTGGGGACTTTTTAAAAGAAAAATCAGCGGTAGGAGGGGTTGCGACAGCTGTTGTATATATTGCCCTCTTAATGATAGCACTGTTGACGAGCTACGGGGAAATGCAGGCTCTCAATCATGGCAAGCAAAAGCTAGGGAGGGCTAAACAGTCTGGTTCGTTTCGCCAATAAAGCAATTTCAATCGATGATTGGAGGAACCATGTCGTTTACACCTATTATTCCGTTTGAACCAGTTATTGCAGATGTTTTTCCGAGTGAAGATAACTGGATCGCACAAATCAAATGGGACGGAGTCAGAATGCTCACGTACTACGATGGACATGAAGTGCGTCTGGTTAATCGGAAGTTAAATGATCGAACATTGCAGTATCCCGAATTCGGAAATGCAAAAAGGTATTGTTCTGGTTCATCCTTTATCCTTGATGGCGAGATGATTGCTTTTGACAGTAACCGTCCATCCTTTCAAGAAATCATGAAAAGAGATAGCCTGCGGAAAAAACAGAGTATTGACCTTGCCATCAACCAAACACCCGTCACATACATGATCTTTGACGTTTTATATTACAATGGCGATTGGGTCCTGGAACAAGAACTCATTCGAAGACAGCAGTTGCTGGAACAAATGATTATCCCTCAACCCAATGTTCAGGTCGTACAAAATTTCCGTAATGCAAAAGCATTATACGACGTGATGGTTCAACATGAGATGGAAGGTATTGTTTGCAAGGAGTGTACAAGCACCTACGCCATCAACGGGAAGGACAAACGGTGGCAGAAAATGAAAATATTTCATGACCTCTTTGCTGTTATAGGAGGGGTGACATTCCGTGATGGGGTTGTGAATGCGTTGTTGCTCGGCTTGTATAACGATGAGGGGAAGTTCTATTATATTGGGCATGCAGGCACTGCGAAGTTCAGTAAGAAAACGTGGCAAGATCTAACACAGCGGATACAGCCCACTATCCGACCAACGAAACCATTTGAGAATGAACCGGAGAGAAGGAAAGACGCAATTTGGGTAGAACCTGAGATTGTTGTAAAAGTGAAATTTATGGAGTGGACCACGGGAAAGACAATGAGACATCCTAGTGTTCAAGCAATCGTGAACATGCCTGTATCGGCTTGTATGTTTTCCCAAAATGAATAACATGCGTAAGGGCGAGCTCTACTTTACCGAGTCGCCCCAAAAAGCATCCGTTATCCCAGAACATAAACCTCTCATGCGGGAGGTGTCTTTTTTGTGCGCAATATAAAAAATGTTAGGTTTATTCCTGCTGGTTACTGTATTCCTATTTCGTCATCACTATTTCTAACGGTCACTTCGCCATTCGGGTACCGATGCTTAAGATAGTCGCCGCCCCAATCACATAGCACTTTTAAAACTTCTTTTAATGATTCCCCATATTCTGTAAGCGCATATTCCACTCTGGGTGGTACTTGATCGTACGTTTTTCTGGTGATCAAGCCATCTCGTTCAAGCTCCTTTAATTGTACCGTGAGCATCTTTTGTGATATACCCGTCACTAATCGTTTTAATTCACCCGTACGTATTGGTCCCTTTGTCAAGTAATACAAAATATGCGCCTTCCATTTTCCCCCAATTACTTCCAAGACGATTTCGATTCTATTGTTGTACTGTTTCATTTTCTTTTAACTCCTTTAAAAATGTACAGGTACGCAGACGTTCCTATAGTACGTTGACGTTCCTATGGCACGCAAAAGTGCGTACTTTTTTTTAGTTACTTTCTCTTGCATAATAGGATTCGTTACCAAGTCATGCAGTATAGTGACCTTTACCATTATACCCATATAAGTATGCTGCATAAAATATTTAGGAGGTACTCTTACTATGAAAACAGCAATTCGTACGGCAAATTTTTATGACGTGATTCGTGAGCGCCGGTCTGTTCGGACCTTTGATCCTTCTTATAAAATCTCAGAGCAAGAAATCAAAGAGCTCATTGGAGAGGCTATGTTCGCTCCGAGTGGTACGAATCTGAATCCTTGGCGTTTTATGGTGTTTACAGAGAAGGAGCTCAAGGAAAAGCTGCTTCCGATGGCATTGGGACAACAACAAGTGGTTGATGCATCCGCAGTCATTGTTGTGTTAGGTGATATGGACGCCTATACAGTGGAGAACGCTGACAAAATCAATCAAAGAGCTGTAGATGCTGGTTTTATGCCTGAGGAAGTAAAGAATAGAATTAACGAAAGTGTAAAGGGGTACTACGGGACTGTCAGTGAGCAAGTATGGAGAGAGTGGCAACACCTTGATGGAGGTCTAATAGCGATGCAATTGATGCTCGCGGCTAAGGCAAGAGGTTATGACACAGTTCCTATGCTTGGCTACAATACCGAAGAATTCCGAAAAGCTTTTCATGTTCCAGACAACTGGGTGAATGTACTCATGATTCCAGTAGGAAAAGCAGCGCAACTAGGGTTCCCGACTGTTAGGTTGGCTGTTGACGAAGTAACTTATTGGAATGGGAAGTTATAAAAACTCATTGTGAATGTAGTATTCACGAGAGGAGGGGTACCGCTACAGTCATGTGGCGGCTTCCCTGCAATTCGATAGATTTTAATTCTGTCGCCTTTCTATAAAACAAAATTACGGATATTAGATATCCTCATTAACTACAAAAGAAGGTATTTCAATGAAATTGAGTGTTTTGGATCAAACGCCTACTTCTAATGGACAAACTTCAGCTCAAACTTTTCAAAATACCATTGAATTAGCGAAACGGGTAGATGAATTGGGTTACAACAGGATATGGTACTCCGAGCATCATGGGGCGACAAACTTGGTAAGTGCCTCACCTGAAATCATGATTGCGCATATAGCTTCTGCAACCAAGAACATTCGTGTAGGATCGGGTGGAATTATGCTGATGCATTATTCTCCGCTAAAAATGGCGGAAGTTTTTAAGACCCTTACTACCCTCTATCCAAATCGAATTGATTTTGGAGTAGGTCGTGCTCCTGGTGGGGATCGCTTCTCTACACTTGCCTTGCACGAAGGTAGGCAACCGAATGTGCTAAACCAGTACGATAAGCTTGTGGAAACCATGATGTTTATGACTGACGCGATGCCTGAAGACCACGTGTATAGTCGGACGTTGGCTGCTCCTTTGGATGCACCACTACCTGAGGTTTGGCTGTTAGGTTCCAGTGGAAGCAGTGCTGCACAAGCAGGAAGATTCGGGATTGGTTATTCCTTCGCCCAATTTATTAGCGGACAGTTGGATACGTCGATGCTTGAGGCATATCGCGAAAATTTCACTCCTTCAGAATTTATGTCCGACCCCAAAATCAATGTTGGATATTTTGTGATGGCGGCAGAAACAACGGAGGAAGCCGAATATCATGCAGCTAGCCTCGATTTAAATTTGCTGTTTTTGGATAAAGGAATGCCGTTTCAAATTTTCAGCCCAGAAGATGCGTTGAATTATTCCTATACCGAGATGGATAAAATGGCGATCGAACACAACCGCAAACGATTCCTTGTAGGAAGTGCAAAAGATGTTGCGAATACGCTGCGTGAACACGATGAAAAATACGGTATCACTGAAGCTGTACTTGGAACAATCAGTCATAGCCATGAGGCGAGACTAGAATCTTACCGATTGCTTGCAAAGGAACTTCTCTAATAGAAAGGTGGAAAAAGTAATGATTCCGATTTTGAAACGAATTAACATTTTAGCCAAAAAACAATATATCTGCAAATCATTCGTGGGCAAGTTTTGCACACATTTTCAGGGTTAACGATTTTGGACCCACTTGGTAACGATGTCACACCTCAAAAGTTAAAAATCGCACAACAAAATCAGATGGTTAAGACAAATGATGAAGCATGAATATGAAGGGTGGCGTCGAACAAGCCGTGTATGCTCTTCTCGTGCTCACTCGATTACCTAGACATGCGATGTTATCTGGTGAAGCTCTAAGTCAACAGCTCCGGGTCTCTCCAACTTATTTGCAGAAGTTAATGAGAAAACTTGTACAGGCAGGGATCGTTTCTTCTGTGCCAGGTGCAAAAGGTGGATTTCGACTACAAGCTTCACCTGATGACATCACCATACATGATGTGTTCAGCGCAATCGAAGGCGTGAAATCTCTTTATCGTTCAACAGGTATTTTTGAAGGGATGCTTTTGTCGAATGAAAACAACGCCTGCTTGTTATCCGATGTAATGGAGGAAGCTGAGCATGCTTGGCAAACTGTATTAAAACGTCAATCCATCGCTTCTTTACACAGAGAACTAAACCAAACATGCTCAACTGATTATCTGATGAAATTGGATTCTTGGTTAAAAGAAGTTATTCGTTAACTAGTTAATGAATTGGGAATTAAGGAGGTATAACATGTTTGTTCGAGTGGTAACGCTCAGTAGTAAAGTGGGAATGGAGGAACAATTACGGCAAATTGGACGACACTTACTTGTTCCTGTCAATAAAGATGCAGGATGTGTTGAAGTTTATTTCATGGAGCCTAGCTTAGAAACGGACAATCCTTTTTTCGGTGTGATTAGTGTTTGGAGAGATAAGGAAACGTTGGATACCATGAAAAATAGTGAAAGATATCGTGACTTGCTTCAAGATATGGGGCCTTTGATTGAATCCGTAACAGATCAGCTATACGTAGTAGAGTAATCTGCCGTTTCGCCCTCGGTTGTTTTTGTTGATGGATGTACATACATCTGTAACAGTTGGAATTTTACGAAACTTATTTATTGATTAAGTATTGAATTCGAGCTATACTACTTGTAACTAAAGGTACTGATGGGTTAGCGAATTGGGCTGTATCTGGTTGAGCTGCTTCCTCCTTCCGTGGTACGTCCACCACACCTCATGGGAAGGGAGCCGCTCTCTGATATGGCCCTCTTTGTGTCTCGCTCGTGCTGGGAATGTCTGTAGTTCACTTTCTTTAACCCTTTTTTCATTGATATATAACTAATGACTTGTTTATAATGACTGTGCGAACTCATTTACGAAAGAAGGAATTGACTTGCCGTTTCTTCGGTTTAAAGGCTTTGCGAAGCAAGACATAGAGCCTATTTCTCAGATTCTTATAGAAGAGTTTTCTAAAATTGCTGAGGTAGCTCAGGAAAAGGTAAAATTGGAGCTGCTTCAGGTAGAGCAACTGACGAACAGTCCTTTGTCTGTAGAGATCATGATGTTTCCTCGTGAACAAAAGCAACATGACGCGATTGCGAGCGCCATAAACAGCATTTTGAAGCAGCAGGGCTTTTTGCATGTCCATATTTTCTTCATTCTGCTATCGCCCACTCTCTATTATAAAGAAGGACTTCCGTTGCAAGTTGGAATGACGAGATAAGCAAGAAAAAAGGTCGAGATCCTCCAAAAGGATTTCGACCTTTTTCTATTAATAATAGAGGCTTTCGGTTTGCAGGCACTTGGAGCATGTTCGCGTGAGTGGTGTTTCGATATAGACGTGGTTGCAGTCCTGTTGAATCAGCCGCAATTGTTGTTTGGATCGTTCTAGCTCGGCCTCTAGTCGAATGATCTTTTCACGTAAACGACTGGCTTCCTCCATATGCATCCTCCTCCATTACGACTGGTACAAACGGCTTCCTTGTTCGCGGAACTCACGCGATTTTTCCTGCATACCTGCAAGAATGGTGGGATCTTGGGCAGTCCCTTGTTCATTGGCGATATGACGAATGTCGTGAGATATTTTCATGCTGCAAAATTTAGGACCGCACATGGAACAAAAATGAGCGGATTTGGCTGCTTCAGCTGGCAATGTTTCGTCGTGATATTCGCGGGCGCGCTCTGGGTCCAAAGACAAATTGAACTGGTCGATCCAGCGAAAATCAAAACGAGCTTTGGATAAAGCGTCGTCTCGTTGTTTCGCACGAGGATGTCCTTTCGCGAGATCAGCGGCATGCGCTGCGATTTTGTATGCGATTAGACCGTTGCGGACATCCTCTTTATTGGGTAGGCCGAGGTGCTCCTTGGGCGTTACATAGCAGAGCATGGCTGTTCCGAACCAACCAATCATAGCGGCACCAATCGCTGAAGTAATGTGATCATAGCCGGGGGCGATGTCTGTCGTGAGCGGCCCAAGTGTGTAAAAAGGTGCCTCGTGACAAATGGATAACTGTTTATCCATATTTTCGCGAATAAGATGCATGGGGACGTGACCAGGGCCTTCAATCATGACTTGTACGTCGTGTTCCCACGCAATTTTTGTGAGTTCACCCAATGTTTCAAGCTCGGCGAACTGTGCCTCATCATTCGCATCCGCGATGGAGCCAGGGCGTAGCCCATCTCCGAGAGAGACGCAAATGTCATAGGCCTTCAGAATTTCGCAAATTTCAGCGAAATGCGTATACAAAAAGTTTTCCTCATGATGGGCCAGGCACCATGCGGCCAAAATTGATCCGCCGCGAGAGACGATACCGGTAACGCGTTTTGCTGTCATAGGGATGTAGCGCAATAGAACGCCAGCGTGAATGGTAAAGTAATCGACGCCTTGTTCTGCTTGCTCAATCAAGGTGTCTCGGTAAACTTCCCATGTCAAATCCTCTGCTTTCCCATTTACTTTTTCGAGTGCTTGGTAGATGGGGACGGTTCCGATTGGTACAGGACTATTGCGGATAATCCACTCCCGCGTAGTGTGTATATGTTTTCCCGTCGAGAGGTCCATGATGGTGTCAGCACCCCAACGGACCGACCAAATCATTTTTTCGACTTCTTCTTCCATCGAAGAGCTGACAGCTGACGTTCCGATGTTGGCATTGATTTTGACATGAAAGTTGCGGCCAATGATCATCGGCTCGCTTTCAGGGTGATTGACGTTAGAAGGGAGGATCGCACGTCCAGCGGCGATTTCTGCCCGTACAAATTCAGGAGAGACACCCTCGCGAATGGCGACGTATTCCATTTCCGGTGTGATGATATTTTTTCGGGCATAATGAAGCTGGGTAACCATTTTCCCTGCTTTTGCCCGCTTTGGTTTGTAGCCTTCCCGGGGGAAAGTGGGGAGAGTGACTGCCTTTTCTTCGTTTCTGATGCCGTCGTCGACGAGCTGCGGTTCGCGACCGACATACGTTTCTGCATCATTTCGCTCATCGATCCACTTGTGGCGGATGGAGGGCAGTCCTGCTTGAATATCAGGGACGTAACCCCCTGCGGTATACTCGCCACTCGTATCGTACACGCGAAGAGGGGGATTGGGTGTGGAGCCAAACAATCCTTCGGTGGGATGAAGGGAAATCTCGCGCATCGGGACGCGGATGTCCGAACGGCTACCTGTTTCGTATACTTTGCGACTGCCTGGAAACGATGACACCAATGACATAAGAAAAACCTCCTTGTTTTGGTTGCACGAAAGCGAGAACCGTTTAGGGAGGCGAAAGAAACCGCCCGCGAAAAAGCGCCGCATATTCAACATGCGACGCCAACGCGAGAGTAGAGAAGAAACGGATATCCTAAAGATACACGCATCTTTTCGTGTCGTATATGACATTCCTCCGCTGGCATTACCCAGTTCAGGTTCAACGGTCGATGGCACGTACCATCCTCTCAGCCTGGTGATTTCCAAGCTCCCGTGCTGTTTTATTTTGGATTGCAAGATTAGGATAACGGGAAGTCCATCTAATTTCAAGGAAAATTTTTCAATAAAAATTTGCGGGTGTGCAACACATTTTCCTCTCCTCTATTCTCGTGAATCGGACTAAAACTGTTTCTGTAGACCCACATGAATCCTATCTGTTACGATGAAGTTCGAAAAAAAAGCAACTGCTTCCAATGCTTTGATCTTCCGAGTTGTCGAAGCAGGTTGGAGAAGTATTTAGAGGTGATGAGGTATGGATGTTTATTCGGATCTAAAACAAGGAGAACGTGGAGCGTGGGTGAGTATTTTCGCCTACATTTTCTGCTCCATATTAAAAATAGGAGTTGCGTATGTCACTGCGTCGGAAGCTTTAATGGCCGACGGTCTTAACAACTCAACGGATGTCGTCGCATCGATTGCTGTTTTGATCGGGTTGCGTATTGCAAGGAAACCACCTGATAAAGACCACCCGTATGGCCATTTTCGGGCGGAGACGATTTCAGCACTTGTCGCTTCATTTATTATGCTATTTGTCGGAGTTCAAGTCGTTACGAATGCCGTACCATCCTTGATTGATCCACATCATTCGGCTCCTGACCTGTTGGCAGGGTGGACAGCACTTGCGACTGCGGTCATTATGCTTTTCGTCTATCGGTACAATAAAAAGCTCGCCATAAAAACAAACAGCCAAGCACTTCTTGCAGCGGCCGCTGACAACCGTTCAGACGCATTCGTCAGTATCGGGACGTTTATCGGGGTAGCAGGCGCACAATTTCAATTGCATTGGCTTGATCCTTTAGCTGCTTTTGTCGTTGGTCTTATCATCTTGAAGACTGCATGGGACATTTTCAGGGAGGCAACCCACCGCTTGACAGATGGTTTTGACGAGAGCGAGTTGGAAGACCTGCGGGCTACGATTTCCTCGATTTCAGGGGTAAAGGATATCAGTGACATTAAAGCCCGCTACCATGGAAGCAGCGTACTGGTTGATGTTGTGATCCACGTAGATCCAGGTCTGAATGTGGTGGAGAGCCACACAATCACCGAGAAAATTGAAGAACAGATGCGCAAGATTCACCGAATCAATGCCGTTCATATCCATATTGAACCATGCAGGAAGATGGCGCCAAGCTAGATGTCCTGATGCGAATACAAAAAAACCTGTCCAAAGTGGGCAGGTTTTTTTAGGTGCAGATTAAACAGTGGTAGCCTTCTTTTTGCGCAATGTTTTGGTTGTAGAAGTGGTCGCAGTTTTTTGGGGACTGGTTGCGGGCTGCTTTTTCTCTTTTTCTGGCGCGGAGGCTGCAGTGGTGCGTTTTCGCCCAGGCTTTGACGGAGTGGGTTCGGGCTCGATTTTGATGGGCACTGCGGCTTGACCTGCTGTAGACTCCAAGCTTTCTTTTAGGGCTTGCATGAGATCAATTACATTGGTTCTTGCCACGGTAGGTGCAGTTGCGATCTCCTGACCCTCCAGTTTTTTCTCAATCAGTTTTTGCAGGTCGGATCGATATTCATCCGTATATTTTGCCGGGTCAAAAGGGATCGTCATATTACTAATGAGCTCAGTTGCCATCTTCAGTTCGTTTTCGGCCAAGGCTACAGTGGCTTCTGGTAAGGCAGGAACTTGACTAACCGGACGTACTTCATCTGGATAGAAGATCGTCTCCAGCATGATGCAATGCCCATAAAGTCGGATAACTGCCAAGCTTTGCCGATTGCGCATTGTTACCTGTGCAACGCCAATCTTGCCTGTCTGTTCCATGGCGGAGCGCAGCAAGGCGTATGCTTTTTCTCCCGTGTCCTGGGGCGATAAGAAATAGCTTTTATGAAAATAAACCGGGTCGATCTCTGACAAGTCTACGAAGTCGATAATTTCAATGGCTCTGCGCGTTTCTGGCGTAATAGCTTCCAGATCATCATCGTCGACCATGACAAAATGTCCTTTTTCGTATTCGAAGCCACGGACGATTTCGCTCGTATCGACTTCGCGCTGGCAGTGGGGACACATTTTCGTGTACTTGATCGGGGTATGACACTCTTTATGCAGTTGGCGAAAGCGAATATCGCGCTCTTCTGTTGCGGTAAACATGCGAACAGGTATATTGACGAGGCCGAAGCTGATCGAGCCCTTCCACACCGTATGCATTCGGATACCTCCTTCACAGCTATTTTTCTATAGTATCTGTAGTCGCATAGAAGAAGTGCCGAGGAAATTGAAGGTGGAAAAGTAAAAAGCCAGCCGATTCGATGCGGCTGGCCTCTCGTGTAACTACTGTCCATGTTTGACAATATCGGATTGATCTGCACGCGATTGCATGTCTCGCGCCAGCTCCACGTCTTTGCCAGTGCGGTCCGCAATGGACTGGGCGTTGGACGCCTTCAGCTTTTGTACAGACGGTTGTTTTTCTGCCATGAACGACTCACTCCTTAAAGGCAATCTACATGTAGAGGTTGTTGCAGGTACATGTAGTATGCGCTGCACACAAAAAAATACCCCATCGCCAAATGACGAGGGGCAGCCGTTCAACTCCTCCCATGAAGGGAGCGATGGCACGAAATGCTCCTATCAGACACGTCGTGCGCCAAAGTGAACAGCCTTTCAATTATGGGAGAGGAGAAACCGGAGGAAGAGCTTATGGGGAAACGTAAGTCTTCTCCGCGGTTGTCAGCGACACCGTTGCGTCGCTATTCAACATCTTTTCCAATCGAGATGGGTTGTATACCTGTTTTATCCATAAATTTTTCCAGTTGCTAATTTTACGGGTGTATGCAGTTGTGTTAGTATGATATCATTCTCGGTCGTAGAAAAATCGCTCCGACGATATATGTTCAAAAAGTCGTCTTTTCAGCACCGAGAAAGTGGTGAGAAGCTGAACGCCTCTTTCGATGTTGAATAAGCTTTCAGGAATGCTGCGTGATCAAAAGACGACTTTTTGAACAACCTCTTACAACATACATAAGGAAAGCAGACAGGTGAAATGAGTATGCGAGTCATCTCTGGAGAACACAGAGGAAGACGGTTGGCAGCAGTTCCAGGCAAAGGAACAAGACCGACAACCGATAAAGTCAAAGAATCGATTTTTAATATGATTGGCCCGTATTTCGATGGCGGGTGGGCATTGGACCTATACGCAGGAACAGGTGGTCTTGGGATCGAGGCATTGAGCAGGGGAGCGGATCGAGCTGTTTTCGTGGAGCGAGATCTCAAAGCGTTTGCTGTGGTAAAACAAAACGTCAGCACTTGCAGGTTGGACGATTATGCAGAGCTATATCGGATGGATGCGGATCGCGCCATACGCACACTGAGTACGCGTAGTCAAAAATTTGATCTCGTCTTCTTGGACCCGCCGTACGCCCAACAAAAAATTGTCGAAGAAATTGAGTTGTTGCAGGAGCTGGGAATGCTGGCGGACGGAGCATGGATCGTGGCTGAGCATGATATCGCAGACTCTTTTCCGGATTCGATTGGTCATTGTGTGAAGGATCGAGCGGCTAAGTACGGAGATACAGCCGTTACTGTGTATTATTACGATTTGGAGCCACAAGCTTAAGGGAGGATAACTCGCTATGGCAATTGCTGTATGTTCAGGAAGCTTCGACCCTGTTACTTATGGGCATCTCGACATTATTGCGCGGGGTGCCAACGTTTTTGATAAGGTCATTGTTGCTGTCTTGATCAATTCAAAGAAAAACTCATTGTTCAGCGTAGACGAGCGCGTCGAATTGCTTCGTCAGGCAACGGCTGACATGCAAAATGTAGAAGTGGACTCTTTTGACGGATTGTTGATTGACTATATGAACAAAAAGGGCGCACAGGTGATCATTCGTGGCCTTCGTGCTGTTTCTGATTTTGAATATGAGATGCAAGTCGCCTCCATTAATAAAAAGCTCGACGAAAATATCGAAACGTTTTTCATGATGACGAACAATCAATATTCGTACTTGAGCTCAAGTATTGTGAAGGAAGTTGCGAAATACAAGGCGAGTGTCGCCGATTTGGTGCCGCCGATCGTAGAAGAGGCACTAAAGCGAAAAATGGCTGAGTAGATTATCTCGTCTTACTACGGTTCATGTGCAGAAGAGTCAGGCTGGTACACAAAAGAATCGCACCGACGCCAATCGCGATTCCCCCTGATAGTAGTAGGGTCTCCCACCAACTTGTCTCTGGGATCTCAGATTTCGCATGCGTAATTACAGGGACTGCTTTCTCCACGAACCAGGAGCTGACTGTGGCAAGTGGACCCCAAAAGACAAAGGTCAAAATTGCAGCTAGCAAAGCATGAAGCGATCTGGCAATCAGGTAGGGAGCGACACGAATATCCGTTTCACTCAAGATACTCGCGACCTGTGCGTGAACACTCAAACCGCCCCAGGACAATATAGCGCTGGCAATGGCCGCTTTCCAGACCAAGGAAACACCATCCGGCACAATGCTCGCTGCCTGTGCGCCGAGGGTTACTTCGAACAAACCAGCCACGATTGCTTGGGAAAAGGCTGGTGGAAAACCAAACGGGCCGAGAATAATCGAGAGAAGCGTACTGATGATTTGTGTCAGATGAATCGTGGAGAATAGTTGGATTAATACCGAAAAAACAATGATGAAGCCACCGATCATGAGCAATGTATTCAGAGCGGATTGCACGGCTTCTCCCATTAATTTTCCGAACGGACGTCCATCGCGGATACGTGCCCGATGCATCGCTTGCAAGGCTCGAATAGGAAGAGGCAGTGAATTTTTCTCCAATGGAGCGGAAGTAATGGCAAATGGCGCATGAAAACGATAGATCACACCCATGAGAACAGCTGACAAATAATGAGTCAAGGCTAGAATGATACCCATTTGCTCACTGTGAAAAAAGCCGATTGCTACCGCTCCCATGACGAATAAGGGATCTCCCGTCGTTGTAAAAGAGACGAGACGTTCACCCTCAGCCTTTGTCACATTGCCTTGCAGACGCAGGCGTGTTGTCAGTTTTGCGGATACCGGATAGCCGGACGAGAAGCCCATAGCTAATACGAATCCACCAGTGCCCGGAACGTTAAACAGTGGGCGCATTAATGGCTCCAGTAACACGCCGACGAAATGAACGACGCCCAGACCCATTAACACCTCAGACAGCACAATAAAGGGAAGGGTAGAGGGGAAAACCACCTCCCACCATATTTTCAGACCGCGTACGGCAGCTTCAAAAGAAATCTGCGAGTAAGCAACCAACGAAATAACAATAGAAACTGTCGAGAGAGCAAGCAACAGAGTAAGTACGGGTGAGTGGCGTGACATGGATTCCTCCTGAATCGAAGAAAAGTAGTAGTACATGTCTACGTGGCAGGCGGGAGAACTATGCGTAAGCTTGGTCAACGAATATCTCCCAAGTGTGAAAGGAACAGCGATTTACCACATAGGCTGGTTATGGGGAGGGGTTTTTCCATGCAGACAAAGCGTAAACCAATCGTGGGAGTAGCCCTGGGTTCTGGGGGCGCTCGCGGCTTTGCGCATATTGGTGTATTGAATGCGCTAGAAGCACATGGTATTCAGATTGACATGCTGGCTGGCTCTAGTATGGGCAGTCTGATTGGAGCAGTCTATGCCAACGGAATTGAACCGCACATGATGGGAAAGCTTGCTCTTAATTTAAAACGCAAGCATTGGCTCGATTTGACCGTACCCGGCATGGGTTTTGTTACGGGGGAAAAGATCAAGCAATTGATTCGCCTGTTAACGCATGGAAAGCGCTTGGAAGAGCTGAACAAGCCGCTTGCCATTGTGGCGACGGATATCGAATCAGGTGAGCGAGTCGTATTTCGGGAAGGTCCGATTGATCAAGCAGTGAGGGCAAGCATATCCATTCCAGGCATCTTCGTACCTGAAAAAGTAGGGGGGCGGCTTTTAGTCGACGGAGGAGTCATTGATCGTGTGCCCGTGACGGTGCTGCGTGAAATGGGTGCTGATATTGTTATTGCGGTAGATGTCGCCCAATTCGATACGCGGATGGAGGTCAAAAGTATTTTTGATGTAATCGCCCAGACAATTGATGTGATGGAAAGGGAAATTCTACGACATCGAATCATTGCGGCAGACATCGTAATCAGGCCGGATGTTGGACACTATAGCAGTATCGCGTACACGGGTGTCG
The DNA here is from genome assembly GCF_042878995.1 of Brevibacillus sp. NPDC003359. Lineage (NCBI taxonomy): Bacteria > Bacillati > Bacillota > Bacilli > Caryophanales > Paenibacillaceae > Brevibacillus > Brevibacillus sp. NPDC003359. The sequence continues at coordinate 1,521,079 of NZ_JBIAOR010000001.1, read as the reverse complement.
ATGAAATTATCGAGCTAGGCGAACGTGCGGGTACTGAACATATCGAACGCATTCAGGAACTAATTGCAAATTGGGAGGCACAAGAATGAGTGAGGATCAGCTTTATGCCAACAGACGCAGATCTACAGGAACCAGAGGCTTTAGCTGGATACTTGCCTTGGTTTTTGTCTTGTTGGGTATTTCTTTTTTTGTACCGACGAATTATTACGTAAGTCGTCCAGGTTCAGCGATTGAGCTGGGTCCGATGATTAAAGTGGAAGGAGGCAAGAAAGACGAGACCGGCTCCTTCATGCTCACGACGGTCCGAATGGGCGAAGCGAATTTGCCGTGGTATTGGTATGCAAAAATGGCGCAGGATGTTGAGTTGATGCCCAAGGAGCTGGTTGTCAGCAAGGGCGAGAACAGCGAAGATTTTATCCGTAGAGAACAAGCGATCATGGATAATTCACAAAAAATTGCGGAGGCCGTCGCATTCCGTCTTGCCGGTTTCGAAGTGAAAATCGAGAAGCAGGGTGTGTGGGTGATGGGTACTCTGGAAGGGTTCCCTGCCTATAAAGCATTGCAAATTGGTGATGTCATTACGTATGTTGACGGGGTTCGCACGTCTGAGGCAAAAGATTTGCTGACAGCCCTCTCTACAAAAAAAGCAGGCGATCAAGTCGAAATTACGTACACAAGAGATGGACAAGAGGCTAAAACGATGTTAACCTTGGAACCACTACCTGAATCCAAGTCAGTTGGAATTGGTGTACGCCCTGACAACAAACAGGAAATCATCATTCCAAAAGAAGTAACCATTGCCTCTCAAGGGATTGGTGGTCCTTCTGCGGGATTAATGATGACACTGGAGATTTATGACCAGTTAAATACGGCGACGGATTTGACAAAAGGCTATAAAATTGCAGGAACAGGCACGATTTCGTTAGACGGAAAAGTAGGCAGAATCGGTGGCATTAATCAAAAGGTAATCGCAGCGGACAAAGCGGGCGCAGAGATCTTCTTTGCTCCGAAGGATACGCCAGATACGAACTCCAATTACGAGGAGGCGTTAGCGACTGCCAAGCGGATTGGAACTTCAATGAAAGTGGTTCCAGTCAAGACGGTAGAAGAAGCGATTACGTACTTGAATGGACAAAAACCGAAATCTACCTGAGCAAACTAGCTGTCAAGCAAAAATGGTTGACAAAGCTTTGGGCAGGGTCTATAATCATCTTTGTTGTGCATGAGGTGAAATGCTATGAACATTAAGTTAGCAGAGTTAGAGCACCGAAAAGGAGAGCCGTTGCCATTCCAGGTAACCCTGGATGCAGATGAGCTGAAGAAGCGCCATCATGAGGTTCGCGGGATTACTCCTGTGAATGCGAGTGGTGAAGCCGTACAGCTGGGCAATCTCTATTACGTAAAAGGAAGCATGAAGGCAGATGTGAATTTTGTCTGTGCAAGATGCTTGAATCCTTTTGTCGATCAGGCAACAGTAGATTTCTCTGAGACATTTGCGCTTGCGGATGATCCGATCCTGCAAGATGACGAGGACAGTGATATTCTTCCCTTAGAAGGCGATGAAATCGAGCTGAACTCGCTGCTGCAAGAGGATTTCTTACTGGCAATGCCGACCTTCCCGCTTTGCGAGGAGGATTGCAAAGGTCTGTGCCCGACTTGCGGTGTAAACCGGAATGAAGTGGCATGCAGCTGCAAGAATGAGCGTGTTGACCCGCGATTGGCTGGGTTGGCTGACTTTTTCAAAGACAGCAAATAAGTATTCTTACTGTATTCAAGATGATTCGCCGACCATTCGTGGCAGCGTCTCATTTTTGAAGGATGGCATAAGCTTTTTGCCTATACTGTCCACCCAATAGAGCTTCTTAGCATTTGTCAGTTGAAGGAGGTGTAAGGAAGATGGCAGTACCTCAACGGAGAACTTCCAAAACCCGTAAAAGAATGCGTCGTACGCACTTCAAATTAGAGATTCCAGGCATGATCAAATGCGATAATTGCAGCGAATACAAGCGTGCGCATCGTGTTTGCCCAAGCTGCGGTCACTACAAAGGCGTGAAAGTAGCGAAGTAATATTCGCTGCTAAGAAAGCAAGGTGAGAAATCGCCTTGCTTTTTTTGTTTGTTTAAATTACTTACGATTACTTATGAACGCTTAATATTACTTGCAATTTTTACTTAAATCACTTATACTGAAGGCAAGATAAGGATGGGGTTGAGGCTTCGTGTTTCAAGAGGAGAGGCTGGCTGCAATTCTTGCGTATTTACAGAAGCACCAGCGAATCAGTGTGCAAGAGGTAGTTGAGCAGTTTGGGGTTTCCCGTGACACAGCGAGGCGGGATATCGTAAAGCTGGAGGAGCAGGGAGAAATCTTGCGAACCAGGGGTGGAGCAGTATTGCCCAGCCTCAACAAAAAGAACTACTCCCATCAGGAACGAATGCAGCTTGATTTGACAGGTAAACGCAGCATTGCAGCGGCGGCGGCCCGTTTGATCAAAGATGGTGATTATTTGCTGCTCGACGCGTCCACAACCGTTCAACTCACGGTGGAATCCTTGCAGACCCGCGATCATGTCATCATCACGAATTCTTTAGCCACTGCCTCCAGTATGTCCCGAAAAGAAGGGGTTTTTGTCAAACTTTTAGGCGGAGACGTAAATGCAGAGGATCAGTGCGTACTTGGTACACGCGTGATTCAAAACCTCGCTGATTTTCATGTGGATAAAGTACTGGTTGGTGCATGCGGTCTTACCAAGGAAGGGCTCATGTCCACGCAGGAAGATCACGGCTTTCTGATCAAAGAAATGATTAAGCGTGCTGATCAAGTGATCATACTCACCGACCATACCAAGTTCGGAAAAAGCATGCTGTATCGCGTTGCCGGTTTTGACCAGATCGATATTATCGTGACCGATAAGCTGCCTGAAAAGGAAATGGCTGAGGCTTTGCATGCCAACGATGTAGAGGTGATTGTAGCTTCCACATGAAGCTATTGATCCATAAACAAGAGGATAAGTTCCATTTGGCTGGCGTGAATGGGTGACCAGCGTGACAGCAAATGGATTTATCAGGGAGAGCCCTTCCAATGGAAAGGGCTCTTTCTTTTTTTCTTGCATTCGTGTACGGTCCCTGCTATTCTATTAATCCTGACTTTTCCAAGAGGAGGGTTCTATGGTCTATTGGCGGATTATTCGCAAGAGCTATCGTCGAAATATTCAGTATCGTTTATCGCATGTTATCAACAATGTCGCAAGCTCGATTTTTGGGCTTGTTTTTATTGCCATTTGGACAGGTGTCCTATCTGGAAAACAAGTCTATGGTCCATACGATGTCAAGACGATGGGGTATTACATCGCGATTTGCCAAAGCGTTCTCTGGATGACAACATTTATGTCCCCGGGTCTGAATGTGCAAATAGGAGTAAGAAGCGGGGCTGTCAGTCTAGATATGATCAAGCCTGTTCATTATCTCTGGTACATGCTCAGTCAGGAGTTTGGAAGACTTGCTTACAACGCTTTTTATCGAAGTGTTCCGATTGGCTTGCTGCTTGGATTAGCGGTAGGCTTCTTTTTTCCCTCCAATCCGCTCACGTACTGTTGGTTTATCCTCTCGCTACTGCTTGGAACTTACGTAGGGATGCTACTCTTTTACCTCGCAGGCATTTCCTCCTTCTGGACCACAGAAATTCGCTGGGTACACCTAATCCTTTTGTCTTTGATTTTCGGGTTGGGCGGACAAATGATCCCGCTGGATTTGATGCCAGGGCTTATTTGGAAATGTCGCACCTTATTTGCCTTTTTCCGCGATGATTTTCTATCCAGTCATGACCTTGCTAGAGCTGGCACCTCCTTATGGCATGCTTGTACAGGTCGGTTGGGCACTCGTTTTAACTGCAGTTGCTTTGTTGGTGACGAACATGGCAAGAAGAAAGCTAGAAATTCAAGGAGGATAACCGCATGTTTGCCCTCTATCGCAAATTGATCGCGGCCAGCATACGCTCGCAAATGCAGTACAAGATGAATTTCGTCACGAGTGCTGCCACGACCGGAATGATTATGGTGCTTGATTTTATTATTTTATCTGCGATTTTGTACCGATTTAACGATGTAGTTGGGTGGAATATTTACGAGGTTGGGTTGCTTTACGGGATTTCCTCTGCATCTGTCTCTTTGTATCGACTGTTCGCCCCGGAAATCAACGACTTCGAGAAGTACATCGTACATGGGGAGCTCGATCAATTGCTCATCCGTCCCGTTTCACCATTGCTGCTGTTATTGACACGCAATCTTGACTTGTCGAGAGTGGGAGGGTTGGTACAAGGGGTATCTGTTTTGGTCATCTCATTGTCGGGTCTTGCGGCGGAAGGGAAATCGATCGTGGGGTTGGCGCTATTTTCACCGGTTGCCATTTTGTCTGGCGGAGTAATTTATTTTTCGATTGGACTGGCTACGGCTGGAGTTGCCTTTTGGACGCACCAGATGAAAGACCTGCTGACCTTTACCATTTATGCGCCAGCCAATGCTTCCAATTATCCGATCGGGCTATATCCAAACTGGCTCAAATGGCTGTTTTTCTCAGCGATTCCGATTGCGTATATGAATTATTTGCCGATGCTGACGCTATTGGGCAAAGGGGGAGAATGGTTTTATCCGTTACTCACCCCTGTGGCCGCAGCGATTGCTTTTTATTTCTCTCGTATGCTGTGGAATGTCGGGATTCGACACTACCACAGTACAGGGAGCTAAGGAGGGGTAACATGATTGAAGCAAAGCACATTGAAAAATCATTTTTCCTGACAAAAGCGAAAGAGGGGCGCTTTGCTTCTCTACGAACACTCTTTTCTCGTGAACGAAAGGAAGTCAAAGCCGTCCACGATATCTCCTTTTCCATAGACAGAGGCGAGTTCGTCGGATATATCGGGCCGAATGGTGCGGGGAAATCGACGACAATTAAAATGCTCGCAGGAATTCTTCATCCCAGTCATGGGGAAATACGAATAGGCGGATATAGTCCGCAGCGGGAAAGAATTCAAGTAGCCTCACAAATCGGTGTGGTGTTTGGGCAGCGAACACAGCTGTGGTGGGATCTGCCAGTCAGAGATTCCTTCGAAATTTTGCAAGCAATGTATAAGATTGAGGACAAGGCATATCGGCGATCGATGGAGGCGTATCAAGAACTGCTGGATCTACATGAATTCCTTGATACGCCAGTACGTAAGTTGTCATTAGGGCAAAGGATGAGAGCTGATTTAGCGGCGGCTTTGTTGCATGATCCGCCTGTCCTGTTTTTAGACGAGCCTACGATTGGGTTGGATGTGGTCGCGAAGACACGCATCAGAGCCTTTTTGAAAGAAGTGAATCAGTTCCAGAAGAAGACCATTCTATTGACGACTCATGATATGGACGATATTGAGCAACTCTGTAACCGGATCATCGTGATCAATCATGGCAAAAAGATGATGGATACGAGCTTGGCCGATTTGCGACGCCAGATAGGGCTGCCAAGCCTTATTCGAATTGAATTTCGACAACCGCCTGAAAAGCTTTACGAGCTAGAGGGAATCGAGCGGATGGAGCTATCAGAGAATGTGCTTTCGATTTACTTCGACAAAGGAAAAATCTCTTCGCCAAGAATCCTTGCCGATGTGGCGGGCTGGGGTGAGCCTTTGGACATTCAGATGAAAGAACCGGGGATTGAGGAGATCATTCGGCTTATTTATCGCTAGGGAAGGCTACCTATTTTCGTGATCGACACTTGTAATTCCACACCTTCTCCCTTATACTGTGTTTTGGTACCAGGTATTAAAAACAGATCGCAATCATACATAGTAGAACTGAATCCTGCTCAGGGGGTGTTCGGCATCGCCCGCTTGCCAAAAAAAGATCGCCAGTCCCGCTTAGTGCAGTATCTGGCGGAAAACCCATTTGCGACGGACGAAGATCTGGCTGAGTTATTTCACGTCAGTATTCAAACCATACGTTTAGACCGACTGGAATTAGGAATACCGGAGCTGCGTGAACGTATCAAGACAGTCGCAGAGAAAAGTCTTGATCCTGTAAAAGCACTGGGCATCGATGAAATCATCGGTGAAATAATTGATCTACAGCTCGATTCACAGGCCATTTCCGTACTGGAAATTAAAGATGAGCACGTTTTTTCGAAAACACAAATTGCCAGAGGGCATTATATATTTGCTCAGGCCAACTCATTGGCAGTAGCAGTAATCAACGCAGAGGTAGCGCTGACAGCAACGGCGAGAATCCGCTTTGTCCGTCCTGTACGAGCAGGAGAGAAATTGGTTGCCAAAGCAGTGGTGAGAAGCCGTAGCGGCGACGAATGCAAGGTGCGTGTAGAGACGAAGGTCCAAGGCGAATTAGTCTTTACCGCCACCTTCCGTGTGGTTGAAATGTCGCGTTACAATAACAGCATGGATGAGGAGTAAGGAGGAGTCACGGTTGCGAATTGCAGTGGATGCGATGGGCGGCGATCACGCACCGAAGAGTACTGTATTAGGGGCGTTAGCTGCCATCAAGGAAAACCCAGCCATTACGGTTGTATTGGTGGGAGATGAACAGGCTATTCGGAACCACTTGCCGCAAGATCTGCCGGCAAACATCGAAGTCGTTCCAACAGCGGAAGTGATTATGCCAGATGATGAACCGGTTCGAGCTGTTCGGCGTAAGAAAAATTCTTCGCTGGTCGTAGCTGTTGAGATGGCGCGCGAGAAAAAAGTGGACGCGATGATCTCTGCAGGGAATACGGGTGCATTAATGACAGCAGGCTTGTTATACGCAGGTCGCATGGATGGAATCGAGCGGCCTGCGCTTTGTGCCTATATCCCAAATACAAAAGGCCGGGTAACATTGACGCTGGACGTTGGTGCCAATATGGATGCTAAGCCACATCAGCTCGTACAATACGCGCTGATGGGTAGCTTGTATGCTGAAAAAGTGTTGGGCTTCGAGCGTCCGACAGTCGGTTTGCTCAACGTCGGAACGGAAGAGGGAAAAGGTAACGAGCTGACGAAAGCTGTTTTTCCTCTCCTTCAAGAAGCTGACTTGAACTTTGTAGGAAATGTGGAAGCACGCGATGTTATGCAAGGAGCATGTGATGTGCTCGTATGCGACGGTTTTGTCGGAAATGTTTTGTTAAAAGCCGTAGAGGGTGCTGCCTCCACAATCTTTTCGCAGTTGAAACAGGAGTTTACTTCCAGCCTGATTAATAAGGTAGGAGCGGCTATTCTGAAACCGGGATTGGTTCGCTTCAAAAAGAAAATGGATTATGCGGAGTACGGTGGTGCTCCATTACTGGGATTGAAATCCCCTGTGATCAAGGCCCACGGTTCTTCAAATGAACGCGCGATGAAAAACGCGATCGTCAGTGCTACGCGGTTTATTCAGCAGGACGTGAACGAGATTATCCAGCAATCATTACAGAAAAATACTTTGGGAGAAAGCGAGTGAAGCAGATGAGTGGAAAGCGTTCAGTAGGGATTTTGTCTACAGGCTCTTATACCCCAGAGCGGGTGTTGACGAACTTTGATCTGGAGAAAATGGTGGAAACTTCTGATGAGTGGATTGTTTCCCGTACTGGAATCAGAGAACGCCGCATTAGCTCACCGGAGCAAGCTTCCTCCGATTTGGCTTACGAGGCTGCCAAAGAAGCGCTCGATAAAGCAAACATCAGCGCGGAACAGTTGGATATGATCATTGTAGCTACCGTAACGCCTGACATGTCGTTCCCGTCTACTGCTTGCTTGCTGCAAGAAAAGCTGGGTGCTACACGTGCCGCTGCGATGGATCTTTCCGCGGCTTGCACGGGCTTTTTGTACGGAATTACGACAGCGGCTCAGTTTATTGAAAATGGATTTTATAAAAAAGTATTGGTCGTAGGCGTTGAGACCTTGTCCAAAATTACGAATTACAAAGATCGAAATACTTGTGTTCTGTTCGGAGATGGTGCGGGCGCTGCTGTTATCGGTGAAGTGACCGAGGGCTACGGCTTCCAGGCCTTTGAGCTTGGAGCAGATGGATCAGGCGGTTCCCTCTTGTGCCAGCCGGCAGGTGGTTCCAGAACGCCTGCATCTGCTGAGTCTGTCGAACAAGGATTGCACTACCTCTACATGGCAGGCGGAGAAGTTTTCAAATTCGCTGTTCGCGTCATGAATTCAGCAACAGAAGCTGTTTTGGTCAAAGCGGGTGTATCGAAGGATGAGATCGACCTGTTGGTGCCGCATCAGGCAAATAAACGAATCATTGACTCTGCCGTACAGCGTTTCGGTCTGTCTGAGGATAAAGTAGCGATTAACCTGGATCGCTATGGAAACATGTCCTCTGCTTCGATTCCAGTAGCGTTGGATGAAGCAGTAAAGGCTGGTCGCGTAAAAGAAGGCGATAACCTTATTCTGGTTGGGTTTGGTGGCGGTTTGACTTGGGGAGCGACGCTCTTGAAGTGGTGCACGACCCCGGCAGAAGGGAGCAAGTAGGAATGGGTAAAGTAGCCTTTGTTTTTCCAGGGCAAGGTTCACAATTTGTAGGAATGGGGCAAGCCCTCTCCGAACAATCAGAAGCGGCTCGTCGCATATTTGAGCAGGCTGATGAAGCGCTCGGCTTTTCCTTGTCGGGACTGTGTTTTGCAGGACCAGAAGAGGATTTGAAGCTGACAGCAAACGCACAGCCAGCTATTTTGACAGCAAGCATCGCTGTTTTGGCAGCATTGAACGAAAAATTGCCTGACTATAAGCCTGCGTTCGTAGCGGGTCACAGCTTGGGTGAGTATTCTGCTTTGGTTGCAGCAGGGGCCTTGTCCTTTACTGATGCAGTCAAAACGGTGCGAGCTCGTGGTCAGCTCATGGAAGAGGCAGTGCCAGCGGGACAAGGTGCAATGGCCGCTGTCTTGAACATGGATCGCACGGCACTGCATGCGGTTTGCGAAGAAGTAACAGCATCTGGACATCCTGTTCAATTGGCGAACATGAACTGCCCAGGGCAAATTGTGATCTCTGGTTCTGCCGAAGGTGTTAAGCTGGCCGGTGAAAAAGCGAAAGAAGCGGGAGCAAAACGCGTTCTTCCATTAAATGTAAGTGGTCCGTTTCACTCGAGCTTGATGCAGCCGGCAGCAGATAAACTGCAAGAAGTTTTGGCTGGCGTTACGGTACAAGAAGCAACTGTGCCTGTAGTGGCAAACGTAACGGCTAGACCAGTGACTGAGGCTACAACGATTGCGGATCAATTAGTTCAACAAGTTTCCGCCCCTGTTTTGTGGGAGGATTCTGTACAATGGATGGTCGAAGCAGGAGTGACGACCTTTGTAGAAATCGGTCCAGGAAAAGTTTTGGCCGGTTTGATCAAGAAAATCGCACCAGCGGATACAACGATTATCTCTGTACAGGATATGGATTCGCTTACTGAGCTTTTGAACGGAGGGGTACTATGCTAACAGGAAAAACAGCACTCGTCACAGGTGCTTCGCGTGGTATTGGGCGTGCAATTGCATTGAAGCTGGCAGAAGCTGGCGCCAATGTAGTTGTCAATTATGCAGGTAGTGAAGCGGCAGCAAGCGAGACCGTTGCGCTTATTAAAGAAATGGGCCGCGATGCCATCATGATTCGCGCGAACGTTTCTTCTACAGAAGATGTCAATGACATGTTCAAAGCTGCTCTGGATCATTTTGGTGCGATCGATATTCTCGTGAACAATGCGGGAATTACTCGCGACAACCTGATCATGCGCATGAAAGAAGACGAGTGGGATGATGTGATTGCGACGAATCTGAAGGGTGTATTCAACTGCGTAAAGGCAGCGACTCGCCCAATGATGAAGCAACGTTCAGGCAAAATCATCAACATCACTTCTGTGGTAGGTGTTTTGGGGAACGCAGGACAGGCTAACTATGTGGCAGCAAAAGCTGGCGTCATCGGCTTGACGAAGACAGCTGCTCGCGAACTGGCTAGCCGTAACATCACGGTGAATGCTGTCGCACCAGGATTTATCGATACAGAAATGACTGCTGTATTGCCGGAGGATGTAAAAGCAGGATTGACTAGCCAAATCCCGCTTGCTCGTTTGGGACAAACAGATGATATCGCATCTGTTGTACTGTTCCTGGCATCTGATGCAGCGAACTACATGACAGGTCAAACTCTGCATGTAGACGGCGGTATGTACATGTAGGAAGAAAACCCCAATCGAGCGTTTTCACGAAAACTGGTTTTTTGAAAGCTCATCCACTATAATACGGGAGAGGGGGTGAAGCAAGATGGCAGATACTTTGGAGCGTGTGAAGAAAATCATCGTCGATCGTCTGGGTGTAGATGAGTCCAAAATTACTTTGGAAGCTTCTTTTAAAGAAGACCTGGGCGCTGACTCCCTGGATGTGGTTGAACTCGTAATGGAACTCGAAGATGAGTTTGATTTAGAGATTTCCGACGAAGATGCTGAAAAGATCACTTCTGTTGGTGAGGTTGTTAAATACATAGAATCTCACAAGTAGTTGATCTGTTGGAAGTCCCGTACCATACGGGACTTCTCCTTCAATAGCCACCTGTACATATTTCAAACAAATACACGTTTTGCATGAAGTGAATGTAAGAAGCTGACTGCTGGACTTTCATATAGAGGTGATTGCACAATGAAACGCAGAGTGGTGATTACGGGTGTTGGTGTCGTTTCTCCAGTGGGAAATGACGCGCAGACTTTTTGGAACAGCTTGCTGGAAGGAAAATCAGGCATTGACCGTCTGACTGCTTTTGACGCTTCTGATTATCCAACGCAAATTGCAGGCGAAGTGAAAGACTTCGATCCTGAGCAATATATGGACAAGAAAGATATTCGACGTACAGACCGATTCGTTCAGTTTGGATTAGCTGCTGCCAAAATGGCTGTAGAAGATGCGAAACTGGAGATCACGCCAGAAAATGCGGAACGAGTGGGTGTATACATCGGGTCCGGAATCGGTGGTCTGTCTACATGGGAAGAACAGCATTCTGTACTTTTGGAGAAGGGGCCACGTCGTGTAAGTCCGTTCTTCATTCCGATGCTGATTGCGAACATGGCGTCTGGAGCAGTATCCATCCAATACGGTGCTAAAGGACCGACTTCCAGTGCGATTACCGCTTGTGCGACAGGTACAAATGCGATTGGTGATGCACTGCGTCTGATTCAGTTCGATCACGCAGATGTCATGATCGCAGGTGGGGCAGAAGCAACCGTGCGTCCAATGGCATTTGCAGGCTTCTGCTCAGCGAAGGCGATGTCCACCAGTAACGATGAGCCACAAAAAGCAAGCCGTCCGTTTGACAAAGATCGCGATGGCTTCGTTATGGGTGAAGGCGCTGGTGTTCTGATCCTGGAAGAGCTCGAGCATGCAAAAAAACGTGGAGCAACGATCATCGCGGAAGTCATTGGCTACGGGATGAGTGCAGATGCTCACCATATTACTTCTCCATCTCCTGGTGGCGAAGGGGCGGCACGTTGCATGGCAAGCGCGCTGAAAGACGCTGGCGTAGACCCATCTGAGGTAAACTATATTAATGCACATGGTACCTCCACTGGCCAAGGCGATATCGCAGAAACACAAGCGATCAAGAGTGTGTTTGGCGAGCATGCCTACAAGCTGGCTGTCAGTTCGACCAAATCGATGACAGGCCATCTGTTGGGTGCTACAGGTGGTATCGAGGCAATAGCGACGGCATATGCGTTGCGTGATCAAGTACTGCCTCCAACAATCAACTTGGAAAACCCGGATCCAGAATGTGATCTGGACTATGTTCCAAATCATGCGCGCAAGGCGACCGTCAATGTGGCTGTTTCCAATACATTTGGATTCGGCGGTCACAATGCAACGGTAATCCTGAAGCGATACGAAGCATAAATGAGCCCTACTGAGAGAAAAAGTAGGCAGTCTCCTGGAATGGTGGTGAGGGTGATGAATTTTGCACAGCTGCAAGAAACGATAGGCTTTCGCTTTCGCGATGAAAGTGTTTTGCGGCAGGCATTCACCCATTCTTCCTACGTGAACGAGCAACGCGGCAAACGAATATCAGACAATGAGCGGCTGGAGTTTTTGGGGGATGCTGTGTTGGAATTGACCGTCTCCCAGTTTCTATATAAAACTTTTCCGAAGATGAGCGAAGGGGAAATGACGAAGCTGCGTGCGGCCATTGTCTGTGAACCTTCTCTCGTCAAGTTTGCTGAACTGTTAAATTTTGGCGATCTCGTATTGCTGGGAAAAGGGGAGGAGCTGACAGGTGGACGTCAGCGACCAGCCTTGCTAGCGGACGTTTTTGAGGCATTTGTAGGTGCGCTTTACTTAGATCAGGGCTTAGATGCTGTCTTTTCCTTTATGGAAAAATACGTTTACCCGCGCATCGACAAGGGAGAGTTTGCCCAGGTAACCGACTTCAAGAGCCAGTTGCAGGAATTTGTTCAACAAGACAATCTGGGAGACATCCATTACCGAATTGTAGAAGAAAAAGGACCAGCTCATAATCGAGAATTCGTATCTGAGGTGCTTTTGAACAATCGTTCGCTTGGCATCGGCTCGGGCCGTTCCAAAAAAGAAGCGGAACAGCAAGCTGCCGCACGAGCGTTGGTCAAGCTGGGGGATAAATAATCATTCGTCAGTGAGAAGGGCTGCATCATCTGCTATAAGATGGTGCAGCTTTTTTCTTTCGAGTGGGAAACATAGGGAAAATACTGCGAGATGACTGCTATCTATGATACACTTACCTACAGATGACCATGTAGGCTCGTAGTAGGTAGCTCCTGTTCGATGCAGGGGCTTCTTTTCGGGTACCATCCGATCCTTGCATGTTTGAAATCTATCAGTTTGGCAGGCAGTCTTGGATGGTTTCTTAAGGAGGACCGTAAGTATGTATTTGAAACGCCTGGAGCTGGCTGGATTCAAGTCCTTTGCCGATCGCACGGAATTGGAATTTGTACCAGGGGTAACAGCCGTAGTTGGACCGAATGGTAGTGGGAAAAGTAACGTTTCTGATTCAATCCGCTGGGTACTGGGGGAACAGAGCGCGAAGTCATTGCGTGGAGCGAAAATGGAAGACATTATTTTCGCGGGTAGTGACAAGCGCAAGCCAGTGAATTTCGCAGAAGTGACACTCACCTTGGACAATACTGATCGTTCACTCGATGTGGAATATTCGGAGGTTTCCGTTACCCGCAGAGTGTATCGTTCTGGTGACAGTGAGTACTACATAAACAACAGATCCTGCCGTCTAAAAGACATCATGGAGATGTTCATGGATACCGGGCTGGGAAAAGAAGCGTATTCCATTATCGGTCAAGGAAAAATTGAGGAAATTCTCAGTACCAAGTCCGAGGATCGCCGTGGAATATTTGAAGAAGCAGCCGGAATCGTCAAATACAAAACACGCAAGCGCGAGGCTGAGAAAAAGCTCGATGACACCGAACAAAATCTGGTGCGTATTCACGATATCGTCAGTGAAATTACGGAGCAGATCGGACCTTTGCAGGAACAGGCAGAAACAGCCAAGACGTACAAGGAGCTTCATCGCAAGCTGATTGAGCATGAGGTAGCTCTTTACGTGCAACAAATCGAAGCAGCTCACACGAAGTGGGAAGCAGCCACAGGAAGCGTAGAGGAACTCAAGCACCTGTTAATTGGACAAACGACCGAAGCATCCAAGCAAGAAGCTGATTTGGAGCAGGCACGTTTTCATGTCACCCAAATTGACCAATCTATCGAAGAGCTGCAACAAGTACTTTTGACAGTCAGTGAAGAGACTGAGAAAGTCGAAGGACAACGTGAGGTATTGCGGGAGCGTATGCGCAATCTCAATGCCAATCGCCAGCAAACGATGGAGCAAATGCATCGGATTACAGAGAAGCAGCACGGTCTTGAGGCAGAACTGGCAGAAGAACAAGAGCGGGCCAAGGAAGCGGATCGCCGAATGACCGAAGCCCACGCTTCGTTGCAAGAAGCAGAAGGTCAATTTTTTTCCATGGTGCAATCTCTGACAGATGATGTAGAGCGATTGAAGAGTGATTACTTCGAAAAGCTCAACGAAATGGCGAATCTGCGCAACGAAAATCGCCATCAAGAGCAACTTCTCAAGACAAGCGAGGCACGAGTGGAACGTCAGTTGTCTGGAAAGAAACAGCTCGATCAGGAAGAAGAGCAGCGACAAGCTCAGCTGAGCCAGCTCCACGATCAACTGGAGAAGATCGTCTCTACCATTCAAGAAACAGGCGTCAGATACAAAGAGCTTGTCGAGGGCATGCGCGAAGGACAAGCCCGCCTCGAAACAGCCCGTCGAGAGCTGCGTCACTGGGAACAAAAGCGGGAAGCAGCCAAGTCGCGTTTTGACCTGTTAAAAGAAATGCAGTCGGAGTTCGCAGGGTTTCAGCAAGGGGTAAAAGAAATTTTGAAAGCACGCGAGCGGGGCTTCAAAGGAATTCATGGAGCGGTGGCTGAGCTCGTTGTCGTTCCACAGCAATATGAGACGGCGATGGAAGTCGCATTGGGTGGCGCACTGCAAAACGTCGTTGTGGACGACGAAGCATCAGGTCGTGCAGCCATTGCTCACTTGAAGCAGCACAATGCAGGTAGGGCGACATTTCTACCGCTCGATGTCATCCGTCCTCGCACCTTGCAGGCAAGCGATAAGCGCCAGCTGGAAGGGGAGAGCGGAGTCGTCGGAATCGCGAGTGAGCTCGTGACCTTTGAGGAAACGTACCGACCCATTCTCGAAGGTCTGTTGGGCAACGTCATTATTACGGAAAAGCTGGAGCAGGCAAACCGTGTAGCCCGTACGCTTGGCTACCGCTATCGCGTCGTGACGCTGGAAGGCGATATCGTGAATGCAGGTGGTTCCATGACAGGGGGGGCCTTGAAAAAGAACAGCACGAACCTGCTTGGACGTAACCGTCAATCAGAAGAGTTGGAAACGCAGCTGGTAGAAATCGACCAGGCAATTTCTGGGCATACTACCTTAATGGAGCAGCTAACGAAGGAACTGACGCAAATGGAGCAGGAGCAAGAAGCCCTGCGTACAGAAGGCGAGAGTCTGCGACTGAAAGAACAGGAAGTAAAAGGGCTCTTGCAGCAAAAAGAATCGGAAGGCAGATCCTTGGGCGAGCGAGCAAAGCTTGTTGAACAAGATATTGAAGGCTATCGCCGCGAGATGGAAGAAGCCAAGCGCAAGCAAGAGCAGCTCCAAGCCTCTTTGACTGCCATGGAGCAAGAGGAAAAAGAGCTCGGTGCGCGGATTGCAGAAGCAGAGGCGAAACGCCAGGAGCAGCTCGAATCCAAAGAAGAAATGAATCAAAAAATAACCAGTCTCAAAGTACTGAATGCGCAGGTCAAGCAAGAGTATCAATCACGCTTGGAGCAAACAGAACGCTTGCAGGAGCAAAAAAGTCAGTTGCAGCACGAATGGGAAGAGCAAAATGCGAACTTGGCATCTCTTGATGAGCTGGAACGTACGAACGAATCGTCCGGGCTTGAGTTGGATCAGCGCATTAGCGAATTGCGTCAGGATAAAGACCGTGTAGCTGGCTTGATTCAAGAGCGGCGAAGTGAGCGGGCGACTCTCTTTTACAAACAGGAGCAAGTAGAACAGCAGGTGAAGGAAATCCGCCGCGAGGTTAAATCGCTCGAGGAAAAGCTCCATCAGGAAGAAGTAAAAGTCAACCGCAACGAGGTAGAGCTCGATCATCTGTTGAAAAAACTCTCCGAAGAATACGAAATGAGCTACGACCTGGCGAAGCAAAAATATCCGGCACGTGGCGAGATTCAGGAAGAGACACAAGTGGTCAATCGTCTCAAAAAGCAGATTGGGGCACTTGGCACTGTGAATCTCGGCGCGATTGAGGAATATGAGCGCTTGTCCGAGCGTCAGCAGTTCTTAAGCTCGCAGGAAGCTGATTTGAATGAAGCAAAAGACATGCTCTATCAAGTGATTCAAGAAATGGACGCAGAGATGTCGCGCCGCTTCAAAGAAACATTTGATGCGATCTCGGAGCAATTCCGCGACGTGTTTGTCCAACTGTTTGGAGGAGGACGCGCAGATCTCGTACTGTCCAACCCAGATAACCTGCTTGAGACGGGTATCGATATTGTGGCACAGCCACCTGGCAAGAAGCTGCAAAATCTTGCGCTCTTATCCGGGGGCGAACGTGCGTTGACTGCAATGGCCTTGCTATTTGCCATCCTGCGTGTGAAGCCAGTGCCATTCTGTGTATTGGATGAGGTAGAAGCCGCTTTGGATGAGGCAAACGTTAACCGTTTCGCCGAGTACATGCACCATTTCAGCAACCAGACCCAGTTTATTTGCGTCACACACAGAAAAGGCACCATGGAGAGCGCAGACGTGCTATACGGTATCACGATGCAGGAGGGCGGCGTGTCCAAACTCGTCTCCGTGAAGCTGGAGGACAGTGACAAGTTTATCGAATCAGCCTCTTAAACGGATTTGCCATTCAATTGATATTACCCGCAAAGGAAGATGAACATGAGTTTTTTCAAGCGCCTTCGTGATGCTATTGTCCAAAAGTCCGAAGAGGTCACCCAGAAGTTTACAGATGGTCTGGCGAAAACGAGAGACCTGCTAGTAGAAAAAGTAGAGGATCTGGTACGTCGCTATAAAAAGATCGACGATGACTTTTTTGATGAATTAGAAGAAATCTTGATTACGTCCGATGTGGGCGTCAATACCGTGATGGAGCTCATTGACGACCTGCGTACAGAAGTGCGCAAGCAAAAAATCGAGGATGCGATTGATCTACAGCCGATTCTCTCAGAAAAACTGGTTGCCCTTTTGAAAAATGATGATGCCGCGGATACGACTCTGAACGTAGAGGACGGTCGCCTGAACGTCATTTTGTTCGTAGGGGTAAACGGAGTAGGGAAAACGACCACGATCGGTAAAATGGCGCATATGTTCAAGCAGCAGAATAAAAAAGTGCTGCTGGCAGCGGGTGACACGTTCCGCGCGGCAGCGATTGAACAGCTGGAAGTCTGGGGAGAGCGCGTAGGTGTCGACGTAATCAAGCAGCAGCAAGGCTCTGATCCGGCAGCAGTAATCTACGATGCGATTCATGCAGCGAAATCCCGACAGGTCGATGTACTGTTGTGCGATACCGCAGGCCGCTTGCAAAACAAAGTCAATCTCATGGAAGAGCTGGCGAAGGTTCACCGCGTATTGCAACGCGAATTGCCAGGAGCTCCGCACGAGGTCCTGCTAGTTTTGGACGCTACTACTGGGCAAAATGCGCTTTCACAGGCGAAAACGTTTGGACAGTCTGCTGGTGTAACAGGTTTAGTCCTGACCAAACTGGATGGTACAGCAAAGGGCGGTATCGTCATTGCGATTCGCAACGAGTTGAACATTCCTGTGAAATACGTCGGCTTGGGTGAAAGAATGGATGACTTGCAGCAGTTTGATCCAGAGCAATTTGTTCATGCCCTGTTTGCTGGATTGATTCAAAAAGATGAAACAGAACAGCAGGAAAACACGTAAAACATAGTGTTTGGAAGATAAAAAAATGATGTCAATAAAAAACCTTGACACTAGGTGTGGAATTAGGTACTATAATCTACGTGCTGTAAAGAAAATGACTTTACAGTTTTGGAACGAGTACCTCATAGCAAAGGATTGGTTTCATGTTAGAAAAGACCAATCAAGTCAATCTCTTGTTTGACTTTTACGCGCCGCTACTCAAGGGCAAGCAACAAGAATATCTTGAGCTGTATTATCTGGACGATTTATCGCTCGGAGAAATTGCCGAGATGCATGAGGTCAGCCGCCAAGCTGTTTATGATCATATTAAGCGGGCAGAGAAGCAACTGTTTGAATACGATCAGAAGCTTCAACTCGCTGAGCGTCATGAAAAACGCATGGCCGTGTTGAATCGCATGAATGAACTTGTAAATGAGCTTTCGGAGAGCGAGACAAGAGACGAGCTGAACACTTTGCTCCACCAACTGTCAGAGATGGATTAGGAGGGCTCGCATGGCGTTTGAGAGCTTAGCCAATCGGCTGCAAAACGCGTTTGACAAACTGCGCGGCAGAGGGAAAATAGACGAGACCATCGTGAATGAAGCGATGCGTGAAGTTCGTCTGGCCCTGTTGGAAGCAGACGTTAACTTTAAAGTAGTAAAAGACTTCGTTGCTCGTGTCAAGGAGCGCGCAGTTGGTCAGGAAGTCATGAAGAGCCTGACGCCTGGTCAAATGGTGATCAAGATCGTGAATGAAGAGTTGGTCGCTCTGATGGGTGGCAATGTCGCTCAGCTCACGATGTCTCACCGCCCGCCAACTGTCATTATGATGGCAGGTCTGCAAGGGGCAGGTAAAACGACCACAACTGGTAAGCTGGCGAAGTACTTGCAAAAGCAAAACCGCAAGCCGCTTCTAGTGGCAGGGGACATTTACCGTCCTGCTGCGATCAAGCAGCTCCAGGTTTTAGGGGAGCAATTGAATGTTCCCGTCTTCACTCTCGGTGATCAAGTCAGTCCTGTTGATATCGCTCGCCAAGCGATTGAACACGCGAAGACGAATCATCTCGACGTAGTTCTTATCGATACCGCAGGTCGTCTGCATATTGATGAAGCGTTAATGGACGAGTTGAAGCAGATTCGCGAGGTAACCAAGCCCGATGAGATTTTGCTCGTCGTGGATGCGATGACAGGTCAAGATGCCGTCAATGTAGCAGAGAGCTTTAATAGCCAGCTCGAACTGACTGGTGTGGTTCTCACAAAGCTCGACGGTGATACCCGAGGCGGTGCGGCACTGTCCGTCAAAGCTGTCACTGGCAAGCCGATCAAATTCGCGGCGATGGGTGAAAAGCTGGATGCGCTCGAACCGTTCCATCCGGATCGTATGGCTTCTCGTATTTTGGGTATGGGTGACGTACTCAGCCTGATTGAAAAAGCACAGGCATCCGTGGATGAAGACAAAGCACGCGATATGGAACGCCAAATGCGTCAAGGTGAGTTTACCTTCGACATGTTCCTGGATTCCATGCAGCAGCTTCGTAACCTGGGTCCTTTTGAAGACATTCTCGGCATGCTGCCAGGAATGAACAAGATGAAGGGCAAAATGAACGTGGATGAGAAGCAGATTGCCCGCGTTGAAGCGATCGCCAAATCCATGACCAAACAAGAGCGCGCTAATCCTGATTTATTGAATGCCAACCGTCGCAAGCGCATCGCAAGCGGAAGCGGAACGAGCATTCAAGAAGTCAATCGCTTCCTCAAGCAATTCGAGGAAATGAAAAAGATGATGAAGCAATTCTCAGGCGCTGCCGACAAGATGGTCAAGAAGTCGAAGAAAAAAGGCTTAGGATTACCGTTCATGGGTAAAGGCGGAGGCAACAACCAAGGCGGGATGAACTTCCCCTTTAACTTCAAGCCACCGTTCAAGTGAGTAGGCATGATCTCTTCGCGACACTGACTTGTCAGCTGGCCGCGATGGTTCAGATATAGTAGCACCAACGCAGATGCTCTTCTAGCGTTGATTAATACAGGAGGTGACACAACATGGCAGTAAAAATCCGTCTTAAGCGTATGGGTTCCAAGAAAGCTCCTTTCTACCGTGTAGTAGTAGCTGACTCCCGTTCCCCTCGCGATGGCCGTTTCATTGAAGAAATCGGTTACTACAATCCGGTTGCACAACCGGCAGTGGTGAAAATTGATACCGACAAAGCGGTACAATGGATCCTGAATGGTGCAGCTCCGACTGATACCGTTCGTAACCTTCTCTCCAAAGAAGGCGTTATGGCAAAAGTGCACGAAACCAAATACGGCAAATAAGTCGGTCATCTGGAGGTTTGATGATGAAAGCGCTGGTCGAAACGATCGCTAAAGCTCTCGTCGATCATCCGAATGAGGTTCGTGTTAACGCAGTGGACAAAGAGCGAACCCTCGTCTTTGAATTGTCGGTGCACCCTGATGATATGGGGAAGATTATTGGCAAGCAAGGTCGAATCGCGAAAGCCCTGCGCACGGTCGTGATCGCTGCTTCCGTGGAAACGGACAAGCGTGTCACGGTTGAAATTGTATGAGAAAAGGCTGGGAGCTTTCCCAGTCTTTTTTCTAGTATCCAAGATGCTC
This sequence comes from Brevibacillus sp. NPDC003359, assembly GCF_042878995.1. Taxonomy (NCBI): domain Bacteria; kingdom Bacillati; phylum Bacillota; class Bacilli; order Caryophanales; family Paenibacillaceae; genus Brevibacillus; species Brevibacillus sp. NPDC003359. The sequence continues at coordinate 1,500,998 of NZ_JBIAOR010000001.1, read as the reverse complement.
ATAAACCATGATGCTTTTTCCGAAAGGAGTGGCGAAGGTGCTTAGTATATTTCGGACAGTACAAGTCAAACTGATCATTACGGAAGCATCACGTGCTGCTCTCATTGATCAGTACAGCCAGCGACTTCGTTTGGAGCGTAAAGAGTGGGAGCAGTGGCAGTTTCAATCGAAAAAGCTTTTAACCGAGGCGAAGAAAAAGTCTGCGGATACATATGCATTGGCGCAAGAAAAAATCGCACAAGAAGAGCGTCGACGCAAGGAAAAAATAGATAACCTGACATATACTCTCCAGCAGGTAGAGAATCTCCCAGAGGGTAGCGAGATCGATTACCAGACTGTTCAAAGCCCTGTCACGATTCAAGAGGGCGATGTATGGGATGAAATAATGTCCGGAACGGAAATCATGATAAAAGATGGCCTGGTGCATGAGATTCGGTTACAAACGAATAATGGGAACAAAGAAAAGGAGGAATGAACACGTTGAGCCAAAATAGTTTTTACGGAGTAGGCAAACTGGTTAATACGCATGGCCTGCGTGGTGAAGTGCGTGTAACACCAACGACTGACTTTGCAGATCAGCGTTTTCGCAAAGGAAATGAGCTGTACTTGTTCCATCCGACACTTAGTGAGCCGCTAAAATTGAAAATCGCTTCTCGCCGCTCTCATAAAAATTTTGAAATTGTGAGCTTTCATGGCTATGAGCATATTAACGATGTCGAAAAGTACAAGGGCGGAGAGTTGAAAATTCCAGAGGAAGCGTTGATGAAATTAGAAGAGGACGAGTTCTACATTCATCAGCTCGTCGGATGCGTTGTGGTAACCGACGAGGGCGAAGAACTGGGGAAAATCGTGGATGTCATGCAGCCAGGAGCAAACGATGTGTGGGTAGTGAAGGGGAAACGTGGAGAAATTCTGCTGCCGTACATCGATGAATGCATCAAGGAAGTGGACATCGCGAACAAACGTGTGGTCTGCCATCTGATGGAAGGCTTGCTGTAGGAGGAATTTCAGATGCGGATCGATATTTTTACGCTCTTTCCCGAGATGTTTACAGGCGTCTTGTCCAGCAGCATTTTGGGAAAAGCAAGCGAAAAAGACCTGGTTGATTTTCACGTCACCAATTTTCGCGATTTCTCTGAGAGCAAGCACGGTACGGTAGACGACACCCCATATGGCGGTGGTGGAGGAATGGTCTTGAAACCAGAGCCGTTGTTCCGGGCCGTAGAAGCCTTGACGGGAGAGAAAAAACCCCGAGTGATTCTGATGTGTCCACAGGGTGTGCCTTATCATCAGAAGCTGGCAGAAGAGTTAGCACAAGAAGAGCACCTTGTCTTCATTTGCGGTCATTATGAAGGGTACGACGAGCGAATTCGGGAGCATCTCGTCACAGATGAAATTTCGATTGGCGACTACGTTCTGACAGGGGGAGAGCTCGCGGCGATGGTGGTCATTGACAGTGTCGTTCGTTTGCAACCAGGAGCGTTGGGCAACCAGACGTCAGCTGTCGAAGATTCCTTTTCAACGGGACTGCTCGAATACCCTCATTACACAAGACCGGCTGAGTTTCGTGGCTGGAAGGTGCCAGACGTACTGTTGTCGGGGCACCACTCCAATATTGAAAGCTGGCGGTTAAAAGAATCGCTGCGTCGAACAAAAGCACGGCGTCCAGATTTGTTGGAAAAGCTTGCGCTGACAGCTGAAATGAAAAAGCTATTGGCTGAATTGGAACAAGAAAAAAAGTAGGGAACAAATAGGAGAAGAGTCTTGTAGATTTGTGCCTACTGTGTTACTATATTTCTTGTGGCAATTTTGCCCGCTGACTAAGGCGGTCCGCTACTCGTAACGCAGCCCAAGCGGCTGGACCTATGGGTTAGACGAGTAAGAACGTCTATCGGAAGGAGGAAATTCAAATGAACCAAATTATCCGTGAACTGGAAAAAGCGCAACTGAAACAGGACATTCCTGCGTTCCGACCTGGTGACACTGTTCGTGTACACGTTAAGGTTATCGAGGGTCAGCGTGAGCGTATCCAGCTGTTCGAAGGCGTATGCATTCGCCGTCGCGGTACAGGTGTCAGCGAAACATTTACTGCTCGTAAGATTTCTTACGGCGTAGGTGTTGAGCGTACATTCCCAGTACACACGCCTAAGATCGACAAGATCGAAATCGTGCGTCATGGTAAAGTACGTCGTGCGAAACTGTACTATCTGCGCGATCGCGTAGGTAAAGCAGCTCGTATTAAAGAAATTCGTCGATAAGCGTAACGCTTAGAAAGAGGACTGGCCTGCTTGCCAGGCCTCTTTTTTCCATTTAACGATCTTGAAATAAAATAGTTCATCTTGACATATGTTACAGCTAAGGTTGGACGAGCTTTCATGGGAGGATCGTAAGCTATGAGCGAAGAAATTACCTCCAGTCATAAGAAGAAAAATGAACTATGGGAATGGATAAAGGCACTTGGGATCGCTTTAGTCTTGGCGTTTCTCATTCGTACCTTTTTGTTCGCACCGTTTATTGTAGAAGGCGAATCCATGGAAAGTACATTACATAATAGCGAAAAATTAGTGGTAAACAAGGCTATTTACTTTTTGCAAGATCCAAAGCCTGGTGAAATCATCGTGTTCCATGCTGAAAAGGAACGGGATTACATCAAGAGAGTCATTGCTGTTGAGGGTGATACAGTTGAGGTCAAAAGCGATCAGCTGCTGGTCAATGGCAAAGTGGTAGAGGAACCGTATCTTGCACAATTTAAAGAACAAGCGAAGCAGCAGGGAGAGCCGTTCTTTACCCACGATTTTCCCCCTGTCCAAATACCAGCAGACCATATCTTTGTGATGGGCGACAACAGGTTGAACAGTCATGACAGCAGAGCCATCGGTCCTGTTGCCGTCAGTACGGTTGTTGGTAGAGCTGAATTTACATTTTGGCCGGTTGCGGGAATTCGCTTGACAAGATAACGTAAAGCTTCAAGGTAGGTGAGACATCATGACGATCCAATGGTTTCCTGGCCATATGGCTAAAGCACGTCGTCAAGTAACGGAAAAGCTGAAATTAATCGATGTAGTCATTGAGCTTCTCGATGCACGTCTGCCGCTTTCCAGCCGTAATCCGATGATTGATGAGATTGTCAGTGATAAACCACGTTTAATATTGCTTAACAAAGCAGATTTGGCAGATGATCGGGCAACAGATGAGTGGATTGCTTATTTTCGCAAACAAGGCATTCGCACATTGCCGATTGATGCCCTGAGTGGAAAAGGCGTCAGTAAGCTGCCAGAAATGTGTAAGGAGCTAGCTGCTGACATGCTGGCAAAGCGCAGCGAGCGGGGGATGCAAGGTCGTGCCATCCGCATCATGATCTTGGGAATCCCCAATGTTGGGAAGTCTTCCCTCATAAACCGTTTGTCCAAGCGCTCGGTAGCGGCAACAGGTGATCGTCCAGCGGTAACCAAGGCGCAACAATGGGTAAAAATGGGCGATACACTGGAGCTGCTCGATACACCTGGTATTCTTTGGCCGAAATTTGAAGATCAGATGGTAGGTCTGAGATTGGCGGCAAGTGGGGCAATTAAAGACGAGCTCATCGATTTTACGGAGGTAGCATTATTCGTCATCAGCTACATGATGCACTACTATCCGGAACGCCTGATCGAACGCTTCAAGCTAAAAGAATTGCCTGAGGATCGAGTAGAAATGCTCGAAGAAATCGGGAAGAAGCGCGGATGCCTCGTTTCTGGCGGAAATATCGACTACGACAAGGCAGCGGAAATTTTTCTGCGTGAGCTGCGTTCTGGCAAGCTGGGAACGATCTCTGTCGAGCGCCCGATTGACTGGGAAATGGACGAACCGATAGGTAAGCCAGTATCTTTTCCAGAATAAGCTTTTCAGCCATCAAAAACCTGTCTATCGCATATACGGTAGGCAGGTTTTTTACTATGAGGATCGGTAAGGAGAAATGAGTCAATGAATCTAGCGGATATGTCGATAAAAGAAATACGAGTGAAGATGGAAAAGTTGGACGAGGTACCCAAAGATTTTTTACAATTGCTGAAAGAAGATAAAAGAGCGGGTGTACAGACTCTGGCGAAGCAGGCGGAAGCAGCGATTGCACGTCAAGAAAAGCTCGCGCAGATGTGGGCTGACATGACCGTATATGAGAAAGCCATGTTTGAAAAGGGGCATCAATACATATTCGGGGTAGATGAGGTCGGAAGAGGGCCATTGGCTGGTCCGGTCGTAGCGTGTGCCGTGTGTTTGCCCAAGGATTTTTACTTGCCAGGCCTGAATGACTCGAAGAAGATACCTGTATCTACTCGGGAAGCTTTTTGCGAAATCATTCAAAGAGATGCACTTGCTGTGGGAATCGGAATTATCGATGCAGCAAGAATCGATGCGATCAATATATTAGCTGCAACAAAAGAGGCGATGAAGCTGGCGATCCAACAGGCAGGTAAAGCGCCAGATGCTTTACTGATTGATGCCGTGCAGCTAACCGGAATGGATTGCGAGCAGGTTCCAATTATCGGGGGAGATGCCAAGAGTGTCTCGATTGCAGCCGCATCGATCGTAGCAAAGGTCACCCGTGATCGCTTGATGGCCCAGTATGCCGAACAATATCCAGCCTATGGCTTTGACAAACACGCAGGCTACGGTACCCCTGAGCATCTGGCAGCAATCGCTCGATTTGGACCTACTCCGATCCACCGTAAGACATTCACTGGCGTAAAAGAACACGCCTAAAAAGTGCTAGTAAATTACTGCCTATAGGAGGAGGATCTGCATGTTTTCCCCGTCGCAACTTATTCAATCATTCGTGCAAAAAGCACCCATATCTGCTCCGAAGCCGGTTGAGCTTACTCCCGGACAAGTGTTTAAAGGCACGGTAATCAAGCATTACCCGGACAATATGGCGCTCGTGCAAGTCGGGGGAATGCAGGTTCAGGCTAAAATGGAAGCAAATCTGGAACCGGGCCAAAAAGCTTGGCTGCAAGTCCAGCCATCAACAGGTGTCGTTACGTTGAAGGTTTTGGAAAGCGTCGGGGAAGGAGCCGGCAAAGACGCCTCTCTAGAAGGGCTGATGCGGTCACTAGGAATTGCTGATACAAAAGAGAACAAAGCGATCGTGCAAGCTCTACTTGGTGCGAATCTTCCTGTCAGTAAGGAAACCATACAAGCTTTTTCAGCCGTTGCTGGGCGATTAGGCGTAGACAATGCCACCATTGAAGCATTCATGACTGCCATGAAACGAAATCTGCCACTTACTCCCGATACGATCGCAGGGCTCAAAGCTTTTTTATCAGACAGGCCGATGGGTCAACTCATACAAAACCTGCTGCAGCAAGCCACGCTCTTTTTAGATAACGAGGGCCAAGCTTCACAGACGGCGGCAGGTACATTGCCGCAAAGCCAATCACAGCAAGTACCCGGACAAGCCAATGCAGCAACAGGAGATATCAAACAGCTCGTTAGTCAGTTAAAAGAAAAATTGACGGGACTCTCTTTACTCATCACGGGCAACGATAGTGCAGACGAGGGACTGGCAGTCAAACAAATGCCACAAGGAACTCAACCCAGTCAAAGTGCTTCGCAGAACGCGACTGGAGGAAGCCAAACTCAGCCGTTGCCTGCGCAGAGCGGTCAGCCTTCATCGCAAGTGCAGACATCACCCCAACCATCAACGCAGGCTTTGAGTAATGCACCATCACAAGCTGTTTCGTCAAGTGTTCCCACAGAGACAGTCCCTGTATCAAACACAGCCGGTAAGCAGGTAGACTCGCTACAAAGGGACATGACCGGTAAAAGTAATCAGTTGGTGCCTAACCAGACCAGTGGTCCAAGCGTCGAGTCAAAAATTGCTCGAAATGAGCCATTACCTATTCCTCAGTCATCACAGATGAATCAGGAGCCGATCCAAAACAAGCAGATGGCAGAGCAAAAGGCGGTAAAGACAGATGGAGGGCAAAAAGTCATTCCACAAATGTTGTCTCAAGCATCTGGTGCAGCGAATGGCTCCACAACTGCTAATCCGATTGCTGAATTGTTTCGTCATTTAGGCGTAACTCACGAGAGAGAATTGATGGGACAGGCATTTTCACAAGGGGCGATCGATTCCCATTCATTAAAGCAAATGGATACAGTCAAATCCCTCTTGCTGCAAATCAGTCAAGCGCCAGCTCAGGCACTTCCAACGGCCTTGCGTGAAGCGGCAGATCAACTGCTACAACAAGTGACCGGACAACAGTTGATGATGGTACAGCCTTCTAACCATGCTTTGTCTCAAATCGTTATGCAAATTCCGATTCGTCAAGCGGAGGGGGATGAGACGGCTTTTGTCCAAATTGAGTCGAAAAAGCAAGGCTCGGGACAGCTTGATCCGGAGAACTGTCGTCTTTTCTTTCATTTGGAACTCCAAAGTATGGGGCCAACCATGATAGATGTAAGTATCGTAAATCGAATCGTTAACTTGCAAATTTTTAACGATACACCATGGGTTGAAGCACTCATTCAAGGGTCCAAAGATCGTTTTGCTGACCAATTACAGGATGTTGGTTACCATCTATCGGCTATGCGGATCCAGCCAGTCCCGGCCGAGCGTGGCAAGTCGACTGGTCCGATCCAAGCAAAAGGCCCCATTCTGGCTGATTATAAAGGGGTTGACCTTCGCGTATGAAGCAGGCATCCTCTTCAGAGCAAAAACGCAAACAGGCAGTTGCACTAAAATACCAAGCGGGTACCATGGAAGCGCCAAAAATTGTGGCAAAAGGCAAGGGGTACGTGGCTGACAATATACTGAAGACAGCAAAGGAGCATGCTATACCGGTACAAGAGGACCCATCGCTCGTAGAGGTTTTGGGCAAACTGGATTTGGATCAACAAATTCCTCCGGAGCTGTATCAAGTTGTGGCAGAAATCCTTGCTTTTGTCTATCGCATTGATAAAGGCGGAGGAACCAAAAAATGAGCGATGGCCGCCGTCTTCTTGGTCAAAGAGGAGAACAGCTTGCTGAAAGCTATTTAGTGAACAAGGGTTTCCGTATTGTCGATCGAAATGTTCGAACAAAACGTGGAGAAATGGATTTGATTGCGTTAGACGGAAACTGCTTGGTTTTCGTTGAGGTCCGAACGAGGAGCAGCCAATTTTTTGGATCAGCGAGCGAGTCCATTACTTGGAAGAAGAAACAGAAACTGCGTGAGCTTGCCATCGAATACTTGCAAAAAAACGCACAGCCAATCCCAGCGTTTCGTTTTGACGTCATCGGGATTTACACCGGTACATCAAATACATCAACGCAAGGTACAGACTTCATGAGGCCAGTCATTGAACATTATGAGAGTGCTTTCTAGGAAAAACGGGCTCCTGACCACGAATATATTGGGGATATGTCTACAGCATCAGTCGCAGAGCCAGCGTACTATGTACTGTACTCGACGCGATGAAACTCCTCCAAGCATCAACATTCGCTTTCCGGCTCAAAAGCTGGGAAGCATTTTTTTTGTGATGAAACGGATCAATTCGTTCAGACAAGCCCATAACTGGCACTGTTTTTGCTTTTGAATTCGGCCTAATAACAATTGTTCGGAAGAAAAACAAATGTTTTTCAAAAAAAATAACGGATTTGGTGTGACATTTTTCCATCTCATTCGTCAATACAAGTATAGGAAATAATTTGGAGGTAAAAACATGAAAAAGATGAAAAGCAACTTAATGAAAAACGTCTCCTTAGCGGTTGCAACTATTTGTACTGTTCAATTTTCAGTGACAGGTATTGCTTCAGCACAAGTCGTGACACCACAACCTCTAGAAGCTTATAGCGTAGTAGCAAGCTCAGTTTCTAATGGCTTGAAGGCAAGCGTAGGCTCGGTGAATGTCACGATTGGGGATTCAGAAACCATTCGCCTTACTTATAATGGCAGTCCTATCGATAATGCATTGGTCGATTGGGAAATTGGCAGCTCTAGCATCGCTTCTGTCAGCAATGGCGTTGTGTACGGTAAGAAAGTAGGAACAACTGTTGCTACAGCTAGATACAACGGTTATCGAGCTACAGTTAGAGTGACTGTTGACAGAGCACAGACTCTCGAAGCAACGAAAACAGAGGTTTCTGTTAATAAAGGCAAAAAAACAAACGTTAGTTTGAAATTTGCGGGCAACAGTCTCCCTGGATCAAGAGCGACTTGGAAAACCGCGGATAAAACCGTTGCAACTGTTGACGATGGTGAAATCAAAGGTGTAGGCCAAGGAAGCACAGTCATTACTGCTAGCTACAAAGACCAAGAGGTAGAAATCCGGGTTGATGTTGAAGGCGGAAATTCAGACGGTAAGCTGGAAGCAGATGTTACCCAGCTGAAAATGGAAAAAGGCGATAAAGAAACCATTAAGTTGACGTATGACGACGATAAACTTTCTGGTTCAAAAGCAACCTGGAAAACTTCGAAGTCATCTGTAGCAACTGTAAACGATGATGGTGTCGTTACTGCAAAAAGCAAAGGTACAGCAACGATCACTGCAAAATACAAAGGCTACGAAGTAGAGGTTGAAGTTTACGTAGATACAGACAGTTCTGGTAAACTGGAAGCAGATGAATCCAGCATCTCTTTGAAAAAAGGCGACAGAGACACGATTCAACTAACTTATGATGATGAAAGATTGTCTGGATCAAAAGCAACCTGGAAAACATCCAACTCCAGCGTGGCAACTGTTGATGATGGTGTCGTTACGGCAAAAGGCCAAGGAACAGCTACCATTACAGCAACATACAAAGGCGATAAGGTCGAAATTCGTGTAAAAGTCGATTACAACAACTCTGGTAAACTGGAAGTAAACGATAGCACGATCTCCTTGAAAAAAGGGGAAAGAGAAACCGTATCATTGAAATATGATGGCTCCACCATTAGTAACTCGAATGCATCTTGGTCCACATCCCGATCCTCAGTAGCAACAGTAAGTAGCTCTGGTATGATTACAGCAACAGGTAAAGGTAAAGCTACCATTACCGTTCAATACAAAGGCGAAAAAGTAGAAATTGAAGTGACTGTCGATAGCTCCTCAGGAATGTTGGAAGCAGACGATACGAGCATCTCCTTGAAAAAAGGCGAGAAAGAAACTGTAAAACTGAAATATGATGGCGACACAATTAGCAATTCAAAAGCATCATGGAAAACCTCTAAATCTTCTGTAGCAACCGTTACCAGCAGTGGTACGATTACTGCAAAAGGTAAAGGTACAGCAACCATTACAGCTACGTATAAAGGCGAAAAAGTTGAAATTGAAGTAAAAGTTGACAGCAAGGGCTCAAGCAAGCTGGAAGCAGATGACACAAGCATTACCATCAAAAAGGGTGACTCCGAAAAGATCAAACTCACCTATGATGGCGATGACATCAGCAGCACTAAAGCGAAATGGAAGTCCAATAAATCATCCGTAGCGTCAGTATCCAGCAGCGGTTCGGTAAAAGGTAAAAAGAAAGGTAAGGCCACTATTACAGCTGAATACAAAGGCTATGAAGTGGAAATCGAAGTAACGGTAAAATAATGGATGACAGGAAACTCGCTGAATCGTAACTGATTCAGCGAGTTTTTTTCCAAGAGAAAGGAAACCCTGTTACTTGTTGAGGAGGAGGAAAGAGTCATGAGAGAGACTATCTTGGGAAAATTAAAAGAAATCGAACAAGCGCATGGCATAAAAATATTGTTTGCTGTTGAATCAGGAAGCCGGGCTTGGGGATTTCCGTCAAAAGATAGCGATTATGATGTGCGTTTTGTCTATGTGAAGAAACCGGATTGGTATTTGTCCATTGACGACAAACGGGATGTTGTGGAAGTACCAATCAATGACCTCTTAGATATAAACGGCTGGGATATTCGAAAAGCCCTCAAGCTATATCGAAAATCGAATCCGCCCCTACAAGAATGGCTTGTATCAGATATTGTTTATCTCGATACGCTAGGCTTTCGAGATGAGCTGGTAAGGTTGCACGGGGAAGTATTTTCGTCAAAGACTTCTTTGCATCATTATCTAAGTATGGCAAAAGGGAATTTTCGGGACTATCTGCAAGGGGAGCAAGTCAAAATCAAAAAATACTTTTACGTGTTACGCCCGATCCTCGCATGTATCTGGATTGAAACGTATCATACGAATCCTCCCATTGGATTTGATCGGCTAGTTGCAGAGCTGATACCGGATTCGACGCTAAAAGGTAAAATTTCTGAGCTGCTCCAAAGAAAAATAGCTGGGGATGAGTTGAACCTGGAGCCAAGAATCGAAGAGCTTCACCACTTTATTGAGAATCAAATAGAGCGTCTGACTGTACTGACTAGCCAATATACAAATGATCTGGAGGACCCAACAGATAAGCTGGATGAAGTATTTCGGAAGTATTTACAGAAGGCGTGGCTTGACAATTAGTCATTATTGAACCGATAGGGAGGTACAAACATTCATGCAGGATCATATCAGAAAACATGTACAGCAACCTCTCGAAATTCACTTTGATCAACCAGACAAATCTTACGGCTGCTTCTCCAATTTCTCCGGTCATCCAATAGAGTTGGAAGGGGAACTATGGATAACCTCGGAACACTATTTGCAGGCCAAGAAAGTTTCAGGAACTATCTTAGAAAAAGAGATCATGCTTAAAGCTTTACAAGCAAAAGTGGAACAGTACCCTGCCATTCGTGAAATTCTGCTCTCTACTGGGGATGCAGCCTTAATCGATCGTACGAGTAGCGGTCAAAATACACTTGGAGAATTGTGGATGAAAGTACGTGAAAGCTTAGAGGAGTATCAACCGCATTTCTATTTGCCGACATGGATAATATTTCCAGAAGAGCATCCTTATAGTTTGTTTTGGCGGATGGGATTTGGTGAGGACTATGTCATGCATTATTGGCCATGGTTAGAGGAAATGAGCGAGAATGCCAGGAAAGAGTATGACGCTTATTTTCCGGTACCAGAGGAATGGAAGTTTGAAGATTTGGATGAGGAGGAAGAATGAAGCTACTGTTCATTTGCAGCAGAAATAAATGGAGGAGCTTGACGGCAGAAAAGATTTTTCACGGGATCCGTGACTATGAAGTAAGATCAGCAGGTACTGAAACTGGGGCGCGTATCAAGGTAACAAGTGGTCTGATCGGCTGGGCTGATCTCATTTTTTGTATGGAGAAAAAACATGTAAGGCGGTTACAAGAAAAGTTTAGCTCGGAACTGATGGATAAAAGGATCATTTGCTTGGGCATCCCTGATGAATACATGTACATGGATGAGGAGCTGATCGAGATATTGAAATCGAGTGTTTCCGCATATGTAGAGATTCTGGATTAAGCTGTTAGTAGCCGTTGTCGATGTATACCCGATTATTTTGTATAATGGGGATGATATGGCTCGATGGCACTATCCATACTTATCGTAAAGCGAGGACTTTCACCATGAAGAAAAAACTAGTACTGGTTCTAGATGTTGAAGTAGCAGACAAAGCGGATATGCAGGAACTGGCCGATTCTCTGTCCACAGCGATTCAATCCGTGGAAGGGATTGCCTTGCAAGACCTGGTTATGTTTGATAACGATGAAAATAATGCGGACAAGCTAATTGCGAACATAAAAAAACAAATGTCTTAAAAAGGAGAGCAGTCTTGTGTTTTTCGTTTATGTTCTGGCTTACCTGATTGTTGCTCTCCTCTATGGATTTTGGACGATGAAAAGTGGACAGCTATGGGTTCGACTAACAGGAAATTTTATCGTTCACTTATTTATTGCTGCAATAGTGAGTCTCGGTTACTTTTTTACATAAAAGAAGTGGCTATGACCTGTAATGGGAGATGAGTGTATGGATTATCAAAAATTGAGTAAAGAATTGTCCTATGCGCTTCGTCATGCACCTCATGAATACGAGCTTGAGTTAGACGAACAAGGATGGGTTCCTATCAATCAATTGCTTTTGTCACTTCATGAACAGCGCAAGTGGCGAGCGGTTACCGAAACAGATTTACATACGATGATTGCGTTATCAGAAAAAAAGCGCCATGAGATCAACCAAAGCAAAATTCGAGCCCTCTATGGACATTCAGTGCCACAAAAGATTCAAAAGGAAGAAAAAGAACCGCCTGCGTATCTTTTTCATGGCACGCCGCAAAGATTCCTCGATTCTATTTTGGCTAGCGGGCTTGTTCCAAAAGGAAGACAGTACGTGCATCTGTCTGAAGACGTCCAAACAGCACAACAGGTTGGGAAAAGACGAGATGATCATCCCGTACTTTTGCGAATCGATGCGAGGCAAGCTTGGCAAGACGGTGTGAAGTTTTACCATGGAAATGAGCTCGTTTGGTTAGCAGATCACGTGCAAAAAGAGTACATCTCTGTCTATCAGAAGTAACTCGATTTGCTCAAGTAGGAACATCACAGCATGGGAAAAGACTCGCATTCGATCGCGGGTCTTTTTTGTATCAACGTTAATCGTAAGGAGGTAAGAGCGGCATGGAATTGTTGTTTGCTTTTCTACTGTTGGCAGGACTTTTTGCAATCTACGACGCGATTAGGGGGCTGAACCAGAACATCGTAACGCAAGTGGATCAAAACCAACGAATTATTGAACTACTGAATGAATTGAAGAAAAAGCAGTGAGGATAAAAGTGACCGCGCACAAGTGCGCAGCTGTCACGATAGGGCATTCATGGAGTGATGGTGAGCAGTTTTTTTACATATTCCGCATGATGATTACCAGAGTGGTAGTAAACTTCTCCAGCGATGTTGCGTAAAACGGCGACATATTTTGGAATCAGGACCGAGATGACAAAATCCGAATTGTATTTGTCATGTGCGTAGTCGATCAGGGGTAAATCACTAATTAGGAGTAAACTGTAATTGCATCCATCTGGCACGCTGTCGTCCCATTCTTGAAGATTTTCAGAAAGATACGGCCAAGATATATTGATTTGAATGTGGTCTCGATCATAAGTCCAGGACCAGCGATTATCGTTTTCCCAGTCATATTCAAATGGTTTCAGCAATAATACCCGCTCTAAAGCGTTGGATAAAGTGGTGAGGTCTAGGTCGCTGTAAAAGGAAATGTGTTCAAAAATTCTCAATCCAGTTTACCTTCGTTCTTACGTTTTTTCATAAAGATACAGAATGCCGTCGTCGATCGACCAACTACGTAATGAATACCTCCAATCGCTTGTTTGCGAGGGTAAGCATTTTTCGAGGTCATTTACGATTTTTTCCCAATCCTGATCACTATCACTAATCTCAATGAACTCACCGTATACCAAGTCAAAAACGAGGTACCCCATGTCATACTCAATGCAATCGATCTTATAGTAAGAGACACTGTAGACTTCGTCCCAGTCGATCTGAACAGGTTCAGCATGTTCGTAGTGGATGGAAATTTGATGGCGATCAACAGCAAAAATCAAATAGAACCAACTCCTTACCTGTTTAATTGCAGTATACCTGTTGGAGTGAAAGTTTTCCATAAATGTATGGAGGAGTAGAACCTGCTTGGGCAGAGTGCAGACCTTTTTAGTCAGATGTTCCTCGCGAGGAGATCAAACAGGAGTAGATGGATGGATCAATAATAAATCCAGAGGAGATGTAAAATGAACAATTGGGTACCATTGTCGGATGAGCAATATGGTCTGGTTTGGGGTAAATTTTATAAGGATTTCAATTTCAAACCAAGTATCCATAGCGGTGACTGGCCTTCCTTTCTTTTACCGATTCCTTTTGTTACTTTTGATATCACTGAATATACGGATGACGATATCGATGATCTTGACGAGAAGTGTGTTACCAACCTAAGAGCGGTGACTGGGTCTGACGAATATATCTATGCACTAGATTGGCAACACAAATGTTACCTCTATAATCGGCATCTAGAGAATGGCAATGAAAGTAGGAGGATAGGATTTTACCCTGATGGTGATTATTACTTCTTTTTGAACAAAGATTTTAAGTGGGGATACTTAGGGCATCCCTGGGAACAATCCATTAGTATTTTTGGAGAAGAATTGATTCATCAGTTTGAAACCAATCGACCAAGTATTTTTGGGAAGATAGTGCTCAGTAATCGATGAAGGATTAGTCTATTTAGTTTGTATATCTAAAACAACATTAATGGTAACCGGATGTTAGATTCCATTTTTACAAGCGTTTTTTACAAGATAACCACTATGCCTCTTGATCAATGATCAAGAGGTTTTATTGTTTTATATCAAATTAAAAGTAGGTAATTGGAACTGTTTCTCGAACTATATTGACAAATTTGTATAAACGTTTTAGCAGAAAGCTCCAATTTACTTGCTCACCCCCTCTATCTTTTCCTACCCTATAACCAGAGGGGGAGAGGACATGTACGCATGCAGTTATTCAGGCACTGTGCTTGGCATTGACGGTATGGTAGTCACTGTAGAAACAGACATAGCCAATGGGTTGCCTCAATTCGATTTGGTCGGACTGGGCGGTTCAGCAGTAAAAGAAGCGAGAGATCGTGTTCGGGCTGCCTTGCGCAACGCAGGCTACGACTACCCAATGCAGCGGATCACCGTCAACCTGGCACCAGCAGACCAGCGCAAGGAAGGTTCTGGTTTTGACCTTGCTATTGCGTTTGGTATTTTACTCGCCTCCAAGCAAATGCTACCCAGGCAGGAGCGAATCCTCGTTTTAGGAGAATTGGCATTAGACGGCTCTCTTCGCCCTGTAACGGGGGTACTCCCCATCTTGTTAGAAGCCAAACAATTAGGATTTACCCACGTAATTCTCCCCGATCAAAATGCAGCGGAGGCACGACTCGTCGAGATTAGCGTATTGCCTGCGAGTAATCTGGAAGTGGCAGTGAACTATTGGAAAGAAGGACTTCATGGTAAACACTCAGACTTATCTTTTCATGAAGCACAAACAGCCAAGATAAATGCCAACCAGCTGCCTCCGGACTTTGCCAATGTTTACGGACAGCACTTTGTAAAACGTGGCTTGGAGATCGCAGCAGCTGGATTTCATAATGTGATCGTTAACTGAAACAAAGACAAGTAAATACGAAAGGACATGAGCAAACCTATTGCTTGTGTCTTTTTGTATTTATTTGAGTGGATAAATAGCCACATTACCACACTAGTGAGTAGTATTCAAAACAAGGAAGATATCTCCAGTATAGATCGAAGGATTTAGAAACATTTGGTATAATTGTCATATGAATATAATTCCATTTTATTAAAGAAGGTGGGTTATGAAGATATTCTGTTCAGAATTAAACTGTGATGGTACTAGTGGCAATTATAAATGTTCAACTTACAAACCGAAGATTGTCAAAAGCATAAATAATTCTTTAAGTCTATCAAAGGAAAAAGATGTCACTATAAATGGAGATTGTGTATTTATTGTAAGAACTTCCAAAAGTAAAGAAGGCGTCATAGATGAATTGAAAAATGAAATTGTAGAAATAAATGTCTAATTTTAACGAGAAAGAAGGAGTTATTTATGAACTATCGTTTTGAAGTAATGGAGGTCAATTTGCTCCCCGATTATAAGGAAGTATCCTTAAAGTACATCGCAGATGTCGAAGGAGTAGTGATGCTAGTGGACACTGCAAAATTCAAAGTATTTAGTGATGGCTTAATTGAACATGATAGAAATTACTTTAAAAAGTTTAGAGATGCAAGAGAAGCAAACGAAGTCATGGGCAAATGTATTGAATATCTCAGTTCTCAGCGTCATTCGCTATAAAATCAATATTTGATCTACTTTAGACTAGGGAGAGAGTTTAATGAAAGAGCTTATTATCCTATTTAGTGTTTTTTCATTGTTAAATAATGCTGATGATTATGAAGGGAAAGTAAATCAAGCTACATACACCGACATTAAGGTTGAGCAGGAGCTTGCCATTGGCTATTTAGATAAAGATGAAGCTGTGAAAAATGCTATATCAAATTACTTAATAAACGTCAACTCTCCAAAAGAGTTTTCAAAGTATAGTACCGATGCATTCATTGATTATTTATATTATGCGTGTTTAGGTGATCAGGGAGCAAAGAATAAACAACAGAAAGTAGAAGAGTTAGATAAGTATTACAGTGAGGAAATTTTACACATAACAGAATCTAAGATCATTGCTATTAAAGTTATATCTAACTCAGAGATTACTGTGAAAGTACAGCGTAAATGGGAAGATAGCTCAGTTGGTAAGGCAACTTATGTATTGAAGAAAATCGGAGCCGATTGGAAATTTGATAGTGTTACAAAACACCATCTTGAATAAAAGGAGAGATTGAATGAATTTATCCTCATTACTAAGCAGCCCATTATTTTGGACAATCATTCTTGGATTGCTGATAGGATTGTTTATTAATAATAGCGCATCTGGCAATAAACAGAAAAAGCAAAAAGGATTTAAAGTGTACTACGTTAAAACGAGACAAGAAAGAAGGCATATTAGAGAAAATACAAGACGTCACTAATATAATAAAAGATGGTTTTCATAAGGAGATTGTTAATGAGTAAAGGAAACATTCTTGTCTATAGCATTTCTGGCGGATATATTTTACTTGCTTTAATTTCACTTTGTATTAAAAACTTCCCTGTTGAATACAGTGCTTCTGCTGGAACTATTGCCTTGTTTATCACGGCATATGAGTTTTTTATGTCTGCGAACCAAATTTCTCGTGAGAATAAAAACCAATCAACATGGACTAAAATTGAGCGTAAGGTGACCTCTGTGTTTATTGTACTCATGTTGATACTAATAGGTCTGAGTTTCGTAGGAATAACTTTTTTATACTCGAACTTTCTAGATGAAGTTATTGTGGCACAAATAGGAAATTTCACTACTTTTGCAGCAATAGGTATTGTATTCCTTACTCAAGGAATGAAGATGAGAACCAAGATAAAATGAAGATTTGATATAGAAGCGAGGTGCAAAAATGGACAATCAAAAAGAACAATGCCCGAAATGTGGATGTCATGAAATCGGAAGAGGTAAGCAAGCTGGGCATGCGGTAGTACTTCCTTTAGACAAGTTTTTTGCTTTTGGATCAACTATAATTCATAGGATTTGTACAAAATGTGGCTATGTTATTGATAGTTATGTAGAAAACCCGTCTAAATTTAAAGGATAAAGCGGTCAACATGCAACTGACACCGGACCGGAGAGAGGATGATTTCATTGCCAATTAGTTGGGATTGGGATGGGTTAGAGCCTCGCACAAACCCAATTGAGAAAAGTGCACCATTATTTAAAGAAGGTCAGAGGGTGTTCACTAAAGGCGGCCTTGAGGCAACTATTGATAAGCAATACAACAAGTATTCAGAGTTTATATACACTATTTCTTATGTGAAAAATGGCAGGAAGTACGCACGAATATAAAAGAGACTAGCTTAGGTCTAGTGCCATTCGAACCAGAGCCAGAAAAGCCTAAAAAGGATTATGTAGCAATTAGGCAGCGAGTTATTGAGAAGGCTGAAGAGCAAAAGAAACGCGCCGACCTAATTGGAAGACTTGTAGAAGTGAAAGATTCCGATTCTGAATACTTCAAGCAGTGGGGATACATTTTCCATCGAGAAGATACTGGTTATAGTATTGAGTTTATTTCAGTCGGTGGAGCTGGCGTATTCACTAGAGAACAACTCATGTTTCCTCACTACAGAAGAAAGAAAAAGACAAAAGAAATCTTTCCAATTTGGAAGACTGAATCCGAATGAAAACAAATTTGATTGGGACGTGATGTGTAGTGAAAGTCACAATTAAAAAACTTGGAACAAATGTATATGAGTTTGTTGAGTGTCCAAAGTATATTATAGACAAAATATTCGAAGCCGCATTAGATTTGTCAGAGACTGCTAACGAAACAAATGAACCAGCACGTTGTCACGTAACATGGCATGAACGAATCACAGAAGTCTGTTTAGAGGAAAATGCGATTCTGGAGATTATAAATGAGCAGTATTAAAACTGATGAAAAGGTAATTTGATTATGTTTTGGAGGGAAAAATGAGTAGGGTATTTTCTACGCTTGCTTCAAGGACTATTGTTTCAATAGTCTCCATTATAAACTACTATGCTCTAATGCTGCTCGTTTATCTGATACTAACGGGAACAGATGCTTTCGTAATTACAGTGATACTTCCTATCATGTCGATCATTTTGGCAGTAGTTACTTTCGTTACATTGCATCGTACAAAAGATAAAGGACGTGGCACGATGATCTTATGGACGAGTTTCATGCAACTCTCTTTATTCTTACTAGTAGTTTTTTTCATAATTGATACGATGACAAATCCTCATGGTATTTGGATTTATAAAAAACCATAAAACAGCGATTTCATAGGGGGAATGAGTTTAAAACTTATAAAGTTCATCGTGATGAGAGAGCAGACCGAAAGACAAGGTAAAATATCGTTATTATTCGGCACATATATTGATTGACTATATATTAGAAGGTGAGAACTCATGGGTAACAATGAACAAGCAACGTTACAGTATGGAATGACACTATTTCAATAAATATCGAAGGAATAAATAAATTAGCATATGTAGATTATTCTCCTGAAATGTATGAGTTAATCAGTAAGGCTAGGTTTAGAATTCCTACCAGTCAGAAATCTAAAGAGAACTATAGTTATCCTTATTCAAATGAGTATAAGAAAACATAGCATCAGATTGTCTTCGACCATTATTTTGGGGAAACATATCGGAGCGAAGCATACAGCAAGGGGTTTATTATTGAGCACCTTGATAATGATGGATTTAACTGTAAAATTTCAAACCTATTTTTATTAAAGAAAATCAAAAATACTTTTAAAGGCTGGCATTTTGATAAGGTAGTGGATGAAAGTAAACATATCGCGGCAATGAGGATATATCATATTCTAGAAAATAGAACATTTCAAGTAACTATAGCGTTTAACGAGACATACGAAAATTCTCCAGGAGTGCCACTTGCAAAAGTTCGTTTACTCTATCCGTATAATTATGAAATTGTATTACAGGATGCTGAACAGATCATTGAAGCTATTTCAAGTAGAGAATGTATAGACTTTGACAGATGGAAAGAAATCTACAGGTTTAAAGATATTCGTATTGAGTATTCGCCTGTACTAGAATTAACGGAAGAAGAAAAGAACCAACCACCGGGCTCTTTAATTATAAGAGACGATCAATACTATATATTTGTCGGGCAAAATGACACTTCAAGCTGTCTGATCGACTCGATTCCGTATGAGAAGAATTGGAATATTGAATGAATCAAAGCATTTTGAAGGTGAAGATTGAGTTGATTACACGAATAGAGAGGATAGAAACCTTATAGAATTGGCATTTTAACAAGTTACCAGAGGGTGATACGTTATAATGACTATCAGAAATTTCATTATAAAGAAAACAAAGACACTATATTAATCAAGAGTATTTATGACACTCTGTTTTTAATCGGGAGTAAAATAGTGTTTGAATACTCTTCAGGTTTCTTTGAGCCACTTTCAAGAACAGGCGCAGGTTCATTTTTAAGAAATTACGGTCATGACCATTATCATCTAGACACCTTCACACCTAGCACTACTCAAGGTCTTTGTGTTGATTACTATGATAAAGACTTGTGGGACAAACACTTAAAAGAAACAGAATAAATTGGGGATTTGATGAGGTTAAAATAATGAAGATAACATTAGCTGATTCATGGTTAGGGAATGATATTGCATTTTTCTTTCAGGACAACATTCAAGAGGATAATGACGGTATTTCTAATAGGGAATTTTTATGTCCTGATGGAGCGTTAGCCGCTGTTCGAAGAAGACAGGTGATTGTAGCAATATACGATAACCAAATTGTAGGAGCATTGCGCTTTTATCCTAGAAAGTCTGATCAAACTATTTCGCTATATCAGTTTGCAATCCGTCCAAGTCATCGAGGGCAGGGGTTAATTGATAAAATGCTTCAGATCTTGGGGGAGTACCCAATTGAGGTAGCATGTCCGATTGCTTCTAAAATGAATGACTATTATGAAAAGAGTAGTTGGAGATTGAAAGAAGAAAAGACAGGTAGCAACATTTGGGAATGGATGAAATGTTAATTTGATCAGAAAAAGGAGAGCGCCTAATGAACTATATTATACTAGACCTAGAAGCGACATGTTGGGAAAACGACAGATCAAAACAAAATGAAATCATTGAAATTGGAGCTGTAAAGCTTGATGAGAACTTAAACGTAGTGGGAGAATTTCAGACATTTATTAAACCCAAATTAAATCCTGTGTTGTCAGATTTCTGTAAGAGTCTTACATCCATAAAACAAGAAGAAGTTGATAATGCTCCTAGTTTTGGGAAAGCAATAAGTAATTTTAAAAACTGGATTGATAATGACTACTATCTATGCTCATGGGGTTTCTATGACAAGAAGCAATTCAAGATGGATTGCGAACTACATATGACACCTACAAGCTGGATTCGAAATCATATTAGTATCAAGCATCAGCATGGAAAGATGATTGGTGCTGAACGTGGCGTAGGCATGGAAAAGGCGCTGAAAATGCTCAACATTCCTCTTGATGGCACCCATCATCGCGGAATTGACGATGCAAGAAATATATCGAAAATCTTTGTTAAAATATTTGATAAACTAGAATTTTAATAAAATGAGGGTTTTAACTAAATTGAAATGGGGACAGTTTTTATGAAATGCTCTAAATGTGGCTCTTCTAAAATTGAATATGCAGGATATGAAAATGTTGAAGATCCATCTGGGAGTTCTGAAAGTATTGTTACCTACTGAGAGTTATAGTGCCACAGTTGCCACTACAATTTTGGAGCACGGAGAATATGATAATATTAAGAAGATGTTTATAGAAAGGCAAATATGGGATGAAAAGCATCAAGAATTTGAAGCAAAACTAAAAGAAATTTGTTTAAACAATAAGAAATAAATATTAATGATGGTTTTAGACACGCTTTATGTAGCGTGTCTTTTTATTACTAATTCTTCAGCTTAGTAAGATACCTTAAGTACATCACATGCTCCCAAAAATACTACTCATAAATCTTCCCCATGTACAATATGGCAGCGAGTGACTTCCACTCGGGTTGATCAGGTATATACCCCATATCTATTGTATCTTCCATCCAGGATTCCATTGTCTCTAAAAAGGCAGCGAGCGAGAGGTTTTCCCATTCCTCAGGGTTCACTTGAAGGTCGATTCTTAATGCCTTTATAATTTGAATAAGCTCATCTTTGGAATCAACATTGTTGCATTTATCAAAAAGGTCCATACTAAAGATTTGTCCTCCCTTGTAAAGATGCGGATCGTTTAGATAGTATCGTAGTCACACTCTATTTCCTACGCGGCAACAACAAGGCTCAAGGGTATACTTGACATGTTCTAAATCAGTTTGGGGCTACTTCAGAAGCATGTCATAGTTGCAAAGGGAGATCACAACATCCATCTGACTGTTATGACTCTTTGGTATATTGATTGCCTTGCATAAGATTGATGGACTTTGTGAGCGGAGAAGGGTCCGTCACTAACAATTCAGCTGCCTGCAGCGCATAGGTTTTATTATCCAGTGACTTTGTGTAATTACCAGGCTCTATTCCACGTACAAAGCCTTCCTCGCAAAGCTCCAAAGTGAGCCACCGAGGGAAGTCTGAAAGGTGAGCACAGTTTACAACAAAAAATGAAGCCCAGAATAAAAAAACTTGACAAATTTGTATAAACGTTTTGGCAAAAGCTCCAATTTACTTGCTCACCCCCTCTATCTTTTCCTACCCTATAACCAGAGGGGGAGAGGACATGTACGCATGCAGTTATTCAGGAACTGTGCTTGGCATTGACGGTATGGTAGTCACTGTAGAAACAGACATAGCCAATGGGTTGCCTCAATTCGATTTGGTCGGACTGGGCGGTTCAGCAGTAAAAGAAGCGAGAGATCGTGTTCGGGCTGCCTTGCGCAACGCAGGCTACGACTACCCAATGCAGCGGATCACCGTCAACCTGGCTCCAGCAGACCAGCGCAAGGAAGGTTCTGGTTTTGACCTTGCTATTGCGTTTGGTATTTTACTCGCCTCCAAGCAAATGCTACCCAGGCAGGAGCGAATCCTCGTTTTAGGAGAATTGGCATTAGACGGCTCTCTTCGCCCTGTAACGGGTGTACTCCCCATCTTGTTAGAAGCCAAACAATTAGGATTTACCCACGTAATTCTCCCCGATCAAAATGCAGCGGAGGCACGACTCGTCGAGATTAGCGTATTGCCTGCGAGTAATCTGGAAGTGGCAGTGAACTATTGGAAAGAAGGACTTCATGGTAAATACTCAGACTTATCTTTTCATGAAGCACAAACAGCCAAGATAAATGCCAACCAGCTGCCTCCGGACTTTGCCAATGTTTACGGACAGCACTTTGTAAAACGTGGCTTGGAGATCGCAGCAGCTGGATTTCATAATGTGATATTGGTGGGGCCCCCAGGTTCAGGAAAAACTCTTTTAGCTACTTGCCTGCCTGGTATCATGCCTAACATGACCATTCATGAATCGTACGAAGTGACGAAAATATACAGTATTGCTGGTCAATTGAAGCGGGAGAGTGGACTTGTAGAGGAGAGACCTTTCCGTGCTCCGCACCATACGATTACGGCTACCGCACTGATTGGCGGTGGTGCGCAAATCCCGCGTCCCGGAGAGTGTAGCTTGTCTCACGGTGGAATCCTCTTCCTGGATGAGATGCCCGAGTTTTCTCGGCATGTATTAGAGGTACTGCGTCAACCGCTGGAATCAGGGGTTGTCACGATTGGACGATCTAAGCAGGTTTTTACCTTTCCTGCTCGGATTCTGTTAATCGGTTCGTGCAATCCTTGTCCGTGTGGATTTTTCGGTACTCGAGAGAAGCAAACCTGCTCATGTTCTCCTCAACAAATCTACAAATACCGCTCAAAGCTCTCAGGTCCCTTGCTAGACCGTATCGATCTGCACATCGAGGTGCCGAAAGTACCAGTTCAACTTCTTCACAACAGGAAAGCAGAGGAATCCTCAAAAGACATTCAGCAGCGAGTAGAACAAGCGAGGGCTATTCAATGTGAAAGATACCACTATCGTCCCGGATCTCCTTTTAATAGTGTGATGAATGGTGAAGAACTTCGACAATTCGCCCAGCTGGACAAAGAAGGACAGGAGATGCTGCAGCTTGCCTTCGAGACATTAGGTTTGAGTGCAAGAGCCTACGATAGAATTGTGAAAGTGGCGAGAACGATTGCAGATTTAGATGGGGTTTCCCGAGTTGATGCTGCACATGTAGCAGAGGCAATTCGTTTTAGAGCCTTGGACCGAGGCCTACTGTTTTAAACTTAAGTGATAACAAATGAAAAATTGGAAAGGTAAAGGCAATTCTTCAGTGAAAAAATTATCTTGCCATAGCGAGCAATCCATAGGAAAAAAAGATCCATACGATCAGGAACGATCCAAAGACGGCATTTCGCCTATAATCCTTATTGTTGACAATCTTCTTCATAATAAATGTAAAGTTTACAAAGAACAAAATAGCCAGAATTGGATTAAGGAATAACGCTAAAAAAACAATAAATCCCATATCATTCACCCCATCCAAATTATACCATATGCTTCTGGGGGATTATCAATATGCGCAGTTTGGATCAGTATGCTTTGCTACATGGTTTCGACTTCAAAGATGTCAGTGCTTGTCCATGTGACAAATAGTCAAATTTGCGAAGCGAAGCGTTTAGTTAGCATGTGCCTAGTAAATGTACGCAGCCCATACAGACTAAACGCTCCGCTACTGAGCATTTAACAATCGGTACTTTTAACACATAACCCCTATACAATCCTAACAACATAAAACACAAATTCCCCGCAATCCCCATTATCCCAAGGCCGACAATACTTCAAAGAGATCGACGTCATCCCTTGCCGCAGAGCTAGGAAGGACATCTCCTGTTGCCCCTGTTGCCCAATTCGAGCTGGCGATGGTGGAGGAACAAAATGATTCGCATGCAACAATAAAAAGCGTGCATCCACTGGATTAGACAAATCCCACTGGTAGCCGGTTGAGGGATTTGCCACTAGCGTAATCGTAAACAAATGGCCTGCCTGCACTTGTAGTGTATACGTTGAGGTCTTGACCACTGCTCATCCTCCCTTTGGATGAAGACGATCCCCATTTTCCATACCATATGAATAAAGCTTACTAGCTGCTAACGACGAAACAAGCAGTAAAAAATTTATTTTCATTTATATTATGCGATTCAGAGCCGTTTACAAGTTATGGAATTACTTGATACATCTATCATTTAATGATAGAAAATAGCTATTATACGTACAATGTTCCTAATTAATTTGAAACAATTAGTATGATCTGGAAAGGAATACGCAAGATGCTGGCGAATAAGTAGGGACAAAGACATATATTGTCGAAATGTCTGCTGATATTTGTAATCTTTATTACCTAGTTATTGTTATGACTAGAAATATCTAGAGAGTAGAATTTCTTTTGCTCGTGCATGTAGGTACATTTCCCAGCACTTCCATGGCGCAGAATATCTTGCGCATAGAAGAAGCTTTTTCTTTGTGTTCATACTTGCTAGGAAAGGGAAAGGAAAATTGATGGAGAGTATTGCAGAATTATTTAAGAAAAAAGAGTACTACCACGCATTTCAGCCCATATGTCAACTTCCTGAGAAAAGTAGGATAGGGTATGAAGTATTACTTCGCAGTAAAGCGGGGATCCATCCAGAGGCATTGTTTTCTTTGGCAAAGGAAAATAAAATGCTGCCAGAACTCGACGCCCATTCCCTGCATTATGCGCTCTCGACTTTTTTTCATTCGTCGATTGAACACAAAAACGAGCTTTTATTTGTGAATATTTTTCCTTCTACCATAATAGAGGACACATTTCCTGGCTTCATGCAAAAAATGGTTCGTTCCTTCCGTCCCTTTTTAAACCAAATCGTTTTGGAGATCAACGAATCAATTATGGAAGGAGAATGTTGGAGCGAACCCATTTTTACACGACGCATAGCTGAATTGAAAAAGATGGGGTTCTTAATTGCGTTGGATGATGTCGGAGATGGCGCGAATATATTTAGTAAAATTGAAGATATTTCGCCTGACTACATCAAGATTGATCGTTTTTTTTCGCAAGAGTTATCGAGCTCATTAGAAAAGCAAAAGACTGTAAAATTGTTTGTCGATTTTTGTAAAGATGCACCTCAACTCATTCTCGAAGGAGTTGAAGAAGAAGAAGATTTTGCTTGTGCTTCTTTATTGGGCGTTGCAATCGGCCAGGGATATTTGTTTGGTAAACCAGGCAGCTTGCCGGACGAATAAGAAGACAATGCAGAATTGGAGGAATTTTTATGGCTAGTGATAACAACGTATATTCTCGGAAGGCGACGCTTTCCTTAAAAATATCTGAGTTTGAAGTCCCTCCGATGCAGGATCTGTTGATCATCGGACGGAAAGCACCAATTGGTCCTGAGGCTGTAAGGAGAATGGCGGATGCCCTGTCCCCAGAGCAGTTTACTTTACTGAAAATGAATCATCCGAAGATTGAGGCGGTCTTGTTACGAAATACCCTTTTGCAAATGATTGATGAAAAATTATTGATGAAAATCATTCTGGAAGAGGCAGAGCGTATGATTAGCGACTCAATGGTTCTGCGATCTGAGTTGAAAATAGCATTGACTGTTCAACGAGAGGTGGATCTATTATGAACATCTCCGACATCATGACGACGACGATTTGTACCATCACCTCTGACAAAAGTGTCTCTTATGCGGCGGAGCGAATGAACGAATCTCATGTTGATTCGTTAGTTGTCATGGATCACGGAGAGGTGCTGGGAATGGTTACGACGAGAGACGTGCTATCCGCTCATCCTAACCGAATTGTTGCCGATGCCATGAGCAGTCAGCCGTTCTACCTGTCTGCCAATCACAATGTTTGGGAGGCTTATCACGCGCTTCATCAAGAACAAAATGGGCTGGCTTTGGTCAAGCAAGAGGATCAATTGATCGGATTCATCACAAAAGAAATCGTAGAGATGAAAATAGCAGAGTATCGAGACCCATTATCGGGTTTGTATCGCGCTCCATACATCCAGTTTATTGGAGAAAATTTTTTGAAGGAGCGTAAACCTTTCCATTTGCTTTTTATCGATTTGAACGACTTTGGCCGAATTAATAAGCTGCATGGCCATCCATTCGGGGATGATGTCATCCGCACCTATTCATCGGTTCTCTCTTCTTTAACTGAAGAACAGGGCGATTACTTATGTCGTTATGCAGGGGACGAGTTTGTTTTGATCTCTACGATTTCCGATGAACAGATTCAGGAATACATTACGCTTATTACACGTCCAACAAACGTTCTGGATATCTTTGTATCTGCAGCAGTTGGTCATGTGAACGGGTACCAAACACCAGACTTCTTCGCTAGATCCTGGCGAGAATTAATCGCTGAAGCAAGTTTAGGCTCTTCAGCTGCCAAATCCAAAACACTTACTTCTACGGTCGGCTAGGAAAAGTATAGTTTGCCAGCAATGCGCATAGACTTTTGGACAGGTTAAGAACTTTCTTTGCAACCGATTATTCTGTGTAACGTAATACTTGATATGAATAGATCGATATGAGGAGGCAATGACATGATTGTAACTACTACTAGTATAATCCAAGGAAAAGAAGTTGAAGAGTATCTGGATATCGTCAGCGGAGAGGTAATCATGGGCGCAAACGTAGTCCGTGACTTTCTCGCAGGGATTACGGACATCATCGGAGGCAGAAGTGGTTCGTATGAGAGCAAGCTCTCAGAAGGTCGTGAATTGGCCTTGCGTGAAATGAAAGAAAAAGCACGGGTATTAGGTGCAAATGCAGTAATTGGAGTTGATCTCGACTTCGAAACATTGCGAGAAGGTATGATGATGGTCATTGCCACAGGCACAGCTGTCCGTGTGAAGTAAGCCGGTAAAATACCCGGCTTTCTTTTTTTACCGGAAGCAGTCCTAATACATAGTAAGCAAGGAGAAGTGGGCATGCAGGTACAAAAAACTCTTCAGGATTTATCGAATAAGATAAACGCACAACCACAAAGGATCGCTGGATTACATGCGGTTTACCATTTCGTCCTAAGTGGAGAAGAGGGGGGCACCTACGAGGTTGTTTTTGCCGATAATCAAGCGGACTACACGATGGGTGTGACGAGGGAAGCTGGCTGCAAGCTAGAGTTGTCAGACAAGGATTTTATTAAGCTCGTAGAGGGACGTTTGAATCCCACCGTTGCTTTTGTAACGGGTAAGCTAAAAATTAGCGGAGAAATGGGACTTTCGTTTAAATTACAAACAATCTTACATCACTATCAGTCACAAAAATAACGAAAAAACTAGTCAATTCTTAAAAGGTTGCGTTAAAATATGACCAAACAATGACACCTACTCCAACACAAAACGAGGGGAAACATGCGCCATATTTGTTCATTGATTGCGATTGTAAGCCAACTGGAAGAACAATCTGTGCGTTTTGATTTTTATCAAGAAATCAGACGCCCCAAGCCAGAACGACAATTATTAAAGCATCATGCACAATTACCGCGTCATTATTTCGATTATTTAATTCATTCAGGAGTATTGGAAGTAGAAACAGATGCTCCGTATCAGCCGGGGAAGATCATGCCTGCATCTATCGGTATGAACATACGCTCGCTCGGCGGGAATGTATTGTTTGACATGTGCTTTGCTCCGCAAACATATAAATTGTGGCAAAACACAGATGCAAGCATAGAAGACCTTTCTTTGCCTGCTGATATATTTGAAGAATATGTCTATCGCTTAGGCGCTATCAGTCGCTTTCGCTATTTAGGACGAATTGATGATCCCGTAACAGCAACCAAGCTTGGTGAAAACGACATGATTGAATTCAAACGCGACTTTCTTTATTCGAAGACAGGAATTATTAAGTCTATTGTGGCGTTTGCGAATTCAAACAACGGGAATTTATTTTTAGGCATTACGGATGAGGGTACAGTGTGTGGGGTTGACCATGAAATCGAGCAGTATGGAGACCCGGACAAATACATTCTTGCTATTACGCAATACATTCAAGATAAGACGTCACCGTTTGTGGCCCCATTTCCCAAAATTTCGTTAAAAAAAATAGATGGGAAAACGGTGGTAGCTATTTTTGTAGAAGCCTCATCTGATTTGATTTGTGGTTTGGACAAAAACAATGAAAAGTATGTGGTCATTCGTACGAACAATCGCTCCGTAGTCGTAAAAGATCCGCACCAAATTGGTGAAATTTACGTGAAACGAAAGCTTGGCAGTGAGATCAGCCGTCGATTGGGACTTCTGTAGCGTTATCTTACAGGAACACACGAGGAGGGTTACTGCGTGATATCGTCTTTACGTACTTGTCTACTGGTTATGATGGTGAGTAGCTTGTTCGTCACTGGCTGCGCACAGTCAGGCAAGGTTTCTGATGACATGAAAGATCATATCGAGACAGAGCTTGGTGCGGTTGAAAAAGTAACCGTAATGTCAACGGATGGACAGGAAGTATTATTGGACTTGCGTTTGTTTTTGCAAGAACTGTCTGGACAGGGACAAGATTTACAAATATCGTCCGAGCCATTAAAGCAAGAAGATGTACGTTTTACGCTTGTCCTCTACCGAACACAGCAGGCTCCACTTGTCGTGACGGTGGGGGAGTCAGCAAGTGAGTTTGGTGGACACACGTATCGTGGAGCGGGTGCCAGCTACTTTTATCAGTGGGTAAACAAGTTAACTGGCAAAGGAGTGCTCTCACAAAAAATTCAAAGCGTGCGTTTAGCAGCAGAGGACCTTGGTCAGGCGCGCGTGTTGAACGAATCAGAAGCAGAGTACATCAGGAAAGTAATGGGAACGGCAGTCCCAGAGATGGACAGTCGCAGTAAGCAGTATCCTCTCTACCCCAACTATCGGATGAGAATAAATTCTGCAGACAAACCAGTCGAAGTGGCTATTTTAACGCCGACGCTGATTGCTGTTCCCTTTGGGAGAGAAACGTTTTTCTTTCACGTAGAGGGTAGCCTCTTTTCGCGGTTAACGGAATGGTTACCGCCAAGCAATCGTAAGGAAGACAGGATCGACCAGTTATTTAAATCTACGCATATTCGCATCACAGCAAATGGTGAAATGAGCGTCCATGATACAGAAGTGGATGTCACGCAGACGACAATCGAGCAAGGAATTGCCCATCAATCTGTCCGATTGCTAAAAAATGCAGATCCACTAAAAGATCCACCAAAAGAACCAGGCTTAAAACAATACGAACTTCACTTTTTGGTGAATGATACAGAACAGAGCATTGAACTTTATCCGCGTTACTTTAAGTATGATCAAACTTGGTATATTCACGATGAACTGGCTGAAAACGAGTGGAAATTGTTTCAATCTCTACGAAAATGAGGGGTTTCCTCATGAAGTTTCGTACTTATGGTCACGATAAAAAGAACATATTACTACCACTTTTGCAGTTTTTGTCGTAGAATAGTTACGTTGCACTGATAGTGGAGGTTATGACCGGAAAAAGACAGACGTCTTTGGACCGGTCTAAAAGCCTGCCGATCTTTATCTGCCATAGGAGGATGGAGAATGAACATTCATGAGTATCAAGGTAAAGAGATACTTAAGCAGTACGGTGTAAAAGTTCCTGAAGGACGCGTAGCATTCACAGTGGAAGAAGCTGTTGAAGCAGCGAAAGAACTGGGCACCCAAGTAAACGTAGTAAAAGCGCAAATTCACGCTGGTGGCCGTGGTAAGGCTGGCGGTGTAAAGGTTGCAAAAAATCTTGATGAAGTTCGTACATATGCCAGCGAAATTCTTGGCAAAGTACTCGTTACTCATCAAACAGGACCAGAAGGTAAAGAAGTTAAGCGTCTTCTGATCGAGCAAGGCTGCGACATCAAGAAAGAATACTACGTAGGTGTAGTAGTTGACCGTGCGACTGGAAGCGTTGTAATGATGGCTTCTGAAGAAGGCGGTATGGACATCGAGGAAGTAGCAGCAAATAGTCCAGAAAAAATCTTCAAAGAAGTAGTTGATCCAGTTACAGGTCTGAACGGCTTCCAAGCTCGTCGCCTGGCTTATGCGATCAACATTCCTAAAGAACAGATTAACAAAGCTGCTAAGTTCATGATGAGCTTGTACCAAGCTTTTGTTGATAAAGATGCTTCTATCGCTGAAATCAACCCTCTGGTTGTAACTGGCGACGGTGAAGTAATGGCACTTGATGCGAAACTGAACTTCGACAGTAATGCTCTCTATCGTCACCCTGACATCGTAGCTCTGCGCGATCTGGATGAAGAAGATGAGAAGGAAATCGAAGCATCCAAGTTCGATCTGTCCTACATCGCTCTCGATGGTAACATCGGTTGCATGGTAAACGGAGCAGGTCTGGCGATGGCAACGATGGACATCGTGAAATTCTACGGTGGAGACCCTGCTAACTTCCTTGACGTTGGCGGCGGAGCTACTGAAGAAAAAGTAACGGAAGCGTTCAAAATTATTCTCCGTGACGAAAAAGTAAAAGGCATTTTCGTCAACATCTTCGGAGGCATCATGAAATGCGATATTATCGCAAACGGCGTAGTGAATGCAGCAAAACAAATCAAATTGGACAAACCACTCGTTGTACGTCTCGAAGGTACAAACGTAGAATTGGGTAAGAAAATTCTCAATGAGTCCGGTCTGAACATCGTTGCTGCAGAATCTATGGCAGATGGTGCTGAGAAAATCGTATCCTTGGTGAAGTAGTTATTGCGAGTAGATACGTTAAAAAAGGTGGGAAAATTACGCGATGAGTATTCTCGTTAACAAAAATACAAAAGTAATTACGCAAGGGATTACGGGTGCAACTGGTCTGTTCCACACTCGCGGAGCCGTTGAATACGGTACACAAATGGTGGGCGGTGTAACACCTGGTAAAGGTGGAACCGAAGTTGACGGTATTCCAATTTTCAACACAGTAAAAGAAGCAGTTGAAGCAACTGGTGCAACTGCATCCGTTATCTACGTTGCTCCTCCTTTCGCTGCTGACGCGATCATGGAAGCAGTTGACGCTGAACTGGATCTGGTAATCTGCATCACAGAAGGTATCCCAGTTCTGGACATGGTAAAAGTTAAGCGCTACATGGAAGGCAAGAAAACCCTTCTCGTAGGTCCTAACTGCCCTGGCGTAATCACTCCAGGTGAGTGCAAAATCGGTATCATGCCTGGTTACATCCATGTTCCAGGTAAAGTGGGTATCGTATCTCGCTCCGGTACCTTGACTTATGAAGCAGTACACCAAACTTCTACTCGCGGTCTTGGTCAATCCACTGCTGTAGGTATCGGTGGAGACCCTGTAAAAGGTATGGAGTTCATCGATGTACTGAAAATGTTCAACGAAGATCCAGGCACAGAAGCAGTTATCATGCTGGGTGAAATCGGTGGTACTGCGGAAGAAGAAGCAGCAGAGTGGATCGCTGCTAACATGAAAAAACCAGTTGTAGGCTTCATCGGGGGACAAACTGCTCCTGAAGGTAAACGTATGGGCCACGCTGGTGCGATCATTTCCGGCGGTAAAGGTACAGCTGCTGAGAAAATCGCGAAGCTCGAAGAATGCGGTATTCGCGTAGCGAAAACACCTGCAGTTATCGGTGAAACACTTGTTGAATTGCTGAAAGAGCGCGGTATGCTCGAGAAAGTAATGGGCAAGTAAGTAGATAAGACAGAAGTGGACAGGCTTAGGCTTGTCCACTTTTTTATTTTTGAAGCAGCCTCTTTCTTTCGATAGAATAGCTTTCAAAACCGTCCGCTGTGACAATTGTGATCGGGATGAAGGAGGATTTCGGATGGAAAAAGCGAAACTCGACGAGAGAGACTGGTTGTATGTATTGACGATGATATCGGGTTTGGGAAGAAAGAAAATCCGAGAAATTTTTGAAATCGCTGGTTCTTTTCAGCTCGCGATCGAAAATTGGCATGAACTGGCACGTGAGCTCAGATTGACTACCTTGATCACTGGGCAAGTTGACAAACAAAGCAATGAAGCTTCAGTGATGGCACTATTGGAAAAGCGTGAAGAAGAGGGAACGCGCTTCTTATGTCCTTTTGACGATGCTTATCCTGTTTCGCTGCGCAATATCCCAGATTCTCCACTGACGTTGTTTTATCGTGGCGATCACACATTGTTGGAGAAATTGTCGATTGGCGTCGTTGGTTCACGCAAGCCGACACCATATGGAAGGGCGAGTTGTAACTTTTTCGTCCGAGAGCTGGTACAGGCAGGCCTAGTCATCGTCTCAGGGGTAGCGTATGGAATTGATGCGGAAGCTCACCAAACTACCTTGAAAGCAGGAGGTAAGACAATTGGAGTACTCGGTTGCGGGATGAATCATGTTTATCCTTCGCGGCATAAAGAACTTTATCGCGAAATTGAATCTTTTGGCCTACTCCTCAGCGAATATCCTCCCTATATTCCACCTGTAGCTGGATTATTTCCAGAGCGAAATCGTATCATAAGTGGACTTGCTATCGGTGTATTAGTAGTGGAAGCAGCAGAAAAAAGTGGATCCTTGATTACGGCAGACTGCGCACTTGAGCAAGGCAAGGAAGTTTTTGCAATTCCTGGACCGATTTTTTCATTGATGAGCGCGGGACCGCATAACTTGATCAAACAAGGTGCAAAGCTAGTAACGTGCAGTAACGATATATGGGAGGAAATCAAACACCATCTTCCACAAGCTGAGCAGAAGCAGCGGGTCGAAAAAAGAAATGGATCGGACGTTGTTCCCTTATCTAATGAAGAAAAAGCTATTGTTGAAGCTGTAACCTATGAGGGCATTCATCTGGATGAGCTAATGAGCAGCTTAGAAAAAGACCAACGCAGGATGCTGCATCAACTGGTAATTCGTTTGGAAGCAAAAGGGGCAATCGTGGCACTTCCTGGCGGTTATTTTGCACGACGTTAGCATATCCGGTACCTTTTTGGCAATGCTTAGAGGCACAAGTGTTTGACAAACCGGATGAGGGTATTTAATAATAGGGAAGATTCCTTACTAAAAGGGGAGGAAAAAAATGGCTGATACGCTAGTAATCGTAGAATCCCCTACGAAGGCCAAGACCATTGGAAAATACCTGGGTAGTAAATATATCGTGAAAGCGTCTATCGGGCATGTACGCGATTTGCCGAAAAGCCAAATGGGTGTAGACGTTACGCGTAATTTTGAACCCAAATACATAACCATTCGCGGCAAAGGCGATGTATTGAAGGGCTTAAAAGATGCCGCTAAAAAAGTAAAAAAAGTATATCTCGCAGCCGACCCGGATCGCGAAGGGGAGGCTATTGCTTGGCATTTGGCACAATACTTGGGACTCGATTTAGATCAGCCACTTCGTGTGGTATTTAATGAGATTACCAAAGATGCCATCAAAGAAGCCTTCAAGCATCCACGACACATAAACATGGACTTGGTAAATGCTCAACAGGCACGTCGTATTCTCGACAGACTTGTGGGCTACAATATCAGTCCAATTCTATGGAAAAAGGTTCGGAAAGGCTTGAGTGCCGGACGTGTTCAATCGGTTGCGGTAAAACTTATCATGGATCGTGAGCGGGAGATCCAAGAGTTTATACCGGAAGAGTATTGGACGATTGCGAGTACTTTGATCAGCGGCGGAAAAGAAATTAACGCGAAGTTTTATGGTTATGGAGATGAAAAGGTTGAGCTTCATTCGGAAGAGGATGTAGCAGCGGTTTTGAAACGAATGAAGAAAAA
Organism: Brevibacillus sp. NPDC003359; assembly: GCF_042878995.1. NCBI lineage: Bacteria > Bacillati > Bacillota > Bacilli > Caryophanales > Paenibacillaceae > Brevibacillus > Brevibacillus sp. NPDC003359. The sequence goes on along the minus strand of NZ_JBIAOR010000001.1, from coordinate 1,467,229 downwards.
ACCATACGTGGTACAAAAGGTAACGAAGCGTGAGCGTAAGCGCAATCCTGCACCTCCTTTTATCACGAGTTCTTTACAGCAAGAGGCAGCACGTAAGCTGAACTTCCGCACTTCTAAGACTATGCGGATCGCCCAAGAGCTATATGAGGGGATCGACGTTGGGAATAAAGAAGGCGCAGTTGGTTTGATTACCTATATGCGTACAGACTCTACTCGCCTATCTGTAACTGCACAGAACGAAGCACGAGACTACATACTTGAGAAGTACGGTTCAGACTATGTTTTATCTGAGCCACGCAATCAGGCAAAAAACGAAAATGCACAAGATGCTCACGAAGCGATTCGTCCAACAGGTGTGATGCGTACACCAGATGAAATCAAGGAATACTTGTCGAGAGATCAGCTTCGCCTGTACCGATTAATTTGGGAGCGTTTCCTCGCTAGTCAAATGTCATCTGCTGTTCTTGATACGATGAGCGTAGATATTGACGCAGGTGGAGTAACCTTCAGAGCAACAGGTTCAAAAGTGAAGTTTCCTGGATTCATGAAGGTATATATTGAAGGAAACGATGATGGTGCAGAAGAAGAAAGCTTCCTACCACCCATTGAAGAAGGACAAATCCTCGAACAAAAAGAAATCGAGCCGAGTCAGCACTTTACACAGCCACCACCTCGATTCTCCGAAGCGCGCATGCTGAAATCGATGGAGGAGATGGGAATTGGACGACCTTCTACCTATGCTCCTACGTTAGAGACCATTCAAAAGCGGGGCTATGTGGCGTTAGAGGAGAAGCGATTCGTACCGACTGAGCTGGGCGAGATTGTGATCACGCTTGTCGAGGAGTTTTTCCCGGAGATTCTTAACGTAGAATTTACTGCTCATATGGAATCGGGCTTGGATAACGTCGAAGCAGGAACTACGAATTGGGTGCAAGTGCTTGATGATTTTTACCAAGACTTTGCAAAGCGCGTAGTTGTTGCAGAAGAAGAAATGAAAGAAGTAGAGCTGAAAGTAGAAGAATCGGATGAAACATGTGAGCTCTGCGGCCGCGTGATGGTTTATAAACTCGGTCGATTTGGTAAGTTTTTAGCTTGTTCCGGATTCCCGGATTGCCGTAATACAAAGCCGATTGTAAAAGACATCGGAGTAAAATGTCCACAGTGTGAAACCGGAGAGATTATCGAACGTAAATCTAAGAAGAGCCGTATTTTTTACGGTTGCAATCAATATCCGGAATGCGATTTTGTATCCTGGGACAAACCGATTGCCAGACCTTGTCCAAAATGCTCTAGCATGCTCGTGGAGAAAAAGCGCAAGAAGCAAGGAGTTAGCATTGTTTGCACCAAGTGTGATTATCAAGAAGAGGCAGACTCCTAAGCAGCCTGATTTGATTTTGTAGTTTGGAGGATTAACAGCATGTCACAACCAACAATTACAGTAGTGGGCGCTGGCCTCGCTGGTAGTGAGGCAGCATGGCAAATCGCGCAGGCGGGTGTAAAAGTAAAGCTGTATGAAATGAGACCGAAGACACAAACGCCTGCGCACCATACCGATAAATTTGCAGAGTTGGTATGCAGTAATTCATTGCGTGCTAACACGTTGACGAATGCAGTGGGTGTATTAAAAGAAGAAATGCGTCGACTGAACTCTGTCATTATCGATTCGGCAGATCGCTGCGCGGTTCCAGCTGGAGGCGCGCTTGCTGTAGACAGACACGAGTTCGCGGCTCATGTTACAGATGCCGTTCGTAATCATCCGTTGGTTGAGGTTTTTTCGGAAGAGATTACCGAGATTCCTGATGGGATTGTAGTCATTGCGACGGGTCCACTTACTTCTCCAGCTTTATCTCAACAGTTAAAAGAACTGACTGGTGAAGAATATCTGTACTTCTATGATGCAGCTGCGCCCATTATCGAAAAAGATTCGATTGATATGAACAAGGTATTCGTTGCTTCCAGATATGATAAAGGTGAAGCAGCCTACTTGAATTGCCCGATGACAGAAGAGGAGTTCAATCGCTTCCATGATGCACTGATCTCCGCAGAAACAGTTCCATTGAAGGAATTTGAAAAGGAAATCTTCTTCGAAGGCTGCATGCCGATTGAAGTATTGGCAAAGCGTGGGCACAAAACCATGACATTTGGTCCCATGAAGCCAGTAGGTCTAGTTGATCCGCGGACAGGCAAAAAGTCTTACGCGGTTGTACAGCTTCGTCAGGACAATAGTGCTGCGACATTGTATAACATCGTAGGCTTCCAGACTCATCTGAAATGGCCGGATCAAAAAAGAGTCTTTTCACTGATTCCTGGGTTGGAAAACTGCGAAATCGTTCGTTATGGCGTTATGCACCGCAACACCTTTATCAACTCGCCAAAACTGTTGAAGCCTACGTATCAGTATAAAGATCGGGAAACACTTTTCTTTGCTGGTCAAATGACTGGTGTAGAAGGATATGTAGAGTCAGCTGCATCTGGTTTGCTTGCCGGGATAAATGCAGCACGGCTTGCAAAAGGCGAAGAATTGATCGTGCTTCCACCTGAAACAATTATGGGAAGCATGGCTCGTTATATTACAACGGCAGATCCAAAGCATTTTCAACCAATGAACGCAAACTTCGGATTGGTACCGGAATGGCCAGAAAGAATCCGAGACAAGCGTGTGAAAAACGAAAAGCTCGCTGAGCGGGCGCTAGATACAATTCAGAATTTTACACAAGAACGACACAATTAACATTGATATCCGATTTTCGTCTGTGTTACTATATAGGTGCTTCGAGGAGGGTGCATCCCGAATGGACATTTCGCATCAAAATTCAGCGGATATTGAGATGTTTACCCGCTATTTGCGAGTTGAAAAAAACGCCTCTCCTCATACGGTGAAGCAGTATGTGGCAGATATCAGTGAATTTGTCTCCTTTATGGAACAGCACCAAATCACCGTATTTGCTGCTGTTTCTTATTTGCATGGTCGCTCCTTTCTCGCGCAATTGGCTGGCAGGGGGCTTTCCCGGCGAAGTATTGCCCGCAAGCTTTCGAGTTTGCGTAGCTTGTACCGATTTCTGTTGCGTGAAGGTCAACTGGAACAGAACCCATTTCAACTAGTCTCCACTCCCAAAATGGAAAAAAAACTTCCTTCCTTTTTATATCCGCAAGAAGTTCAAGCTTTTTTCGATCTACCTGATACAACCGCTCCATTGGGAATTCGTGATCGGCTGATTTTTGAACTGTTGTATGCAAGCGGCATGCGTGTTACGGAGCTTACAACTTTATCTGTGAATGATGTAAATCCGAGCATGGGAGTCGCCTTGGTTTATGGAAAAGGAGCGAAAGAACGGTATGTGCCGGTTGGAAGTTATGCCTGCGACGTTCTTCGGCAATACCTAGAGTATGGAAGAGAAAAACTGTTGGCTGGAAAAGTAGAACACGGTAATTTGCTGGTAAACTATCGGGGAGAACCGTTATCCGACCGCAGTGTTCGGCGGATTGTAGACAAATACGTAGATACGTACGCTCTTCAATTGCGGGTTTCACCACATACCTTTCGTCATACGTTTGCGACCCATATGTTGAACGGTGGCGCTGATCTGCGTACCGTGCAAGAATTATTGGGACACGTCAATGTTTCGACGACACAGGTGTACACGCATGTGACCAAAGAGCGACTTCGGCATGTATATGACACCGCTCACCCACGAGCAAACCCGGGCAATACAGGTTCCGCCAATCGGACATAACGGGAGGAATCAGTGATGGAACAGTTTCACGCAACAACCATATTTGCTGTACAGCACAATGGGTCTGTAGCGATGGCCGGAGATGGTCAGGTTACTTTTGGCAACAGCATGGTGATGAAGCACGGTGCCAAAAAAGTAAGACGTCTATATCGCGGCGAAGTTTTAGCAGGATTCGCTGGCTCTGTTGCTGATGCAATTACGCTTTTTGAGAAGTTTGAAGGAAAGCTGGAGGAGTATCACGGCAATCTGCAGCGTGCTGCTGTAGAGCTGGCGAAAGAGTGGCGCATGGATAAAATTTTGCGTCGTTTGGAAGCAATGATGATTGTTGCCAATAAGGAGCATTTGCTGCTTATTTCCGGAAATGGCGAAATCATTGAGCCTGATGATGGGATTCTTGCAATTGGTTCTGGCGGTAGCTTTGCCCTCGCAGCAGGTCGTGCATTGAAGACATATGCGCCTCATCTCGGCGCACGTGAAATTGCGGAAGCATCGCTTCGTACTGCTGCTGAAATTTGCGTGTTCACAAACAACAATCTTGTTGTGGATGAGTTGAATTGAGCGAAAGGGAGGAACCTACTGTGCTGAATCTTGAGCAATTAACCCCGCGTAAGATCGTAGAGCATTTGGATAAATACATTGTCGGGCAGGCACAAGCCAAGAAAGCAATCGCTGTAGCGCTTCGCAACCGCTATCGTCGCAGTCGTTTGCCGGAGCAAATGATTGAAGAGGTTGTTCCAAAAAACATCTTGATGATCGGACCTACTGGTGTTGGAAAAACGGAAATTGCACGTCGGATTGCAAAACTGACAGGTGCTCCTTTTATTAAAGTAGAAGCAACGAAGTTTACGGAAGTCGGTTATGTAGGACGAGATGTGGAATCGATGGTCCGTGATCTGGTGGAAGCTTCTATCCGTACGGTCAAACAGGAAAAAGTAGAGTCGGTGAAAGAGAAAGCCGAGAAGCTTGCGAATGAAGCGATTGTGAACGTACTCGTCCCATCACGCAAGCAGTCGAACTCGTTCAAAAATCCGTTGGAGATGTTCTTCGGTGGACAGCAGCAACAGGAGCAGGATACCACTGATCAAGAAGAAGTGTCGATCCAGCAGCAACGCAGACAAATCATGTGGCAATTGACGAATGGCCAGTTAGAAGAGCAAATGATTGAGATTGAAGTCGAAGATCAATCACCTTCGATGTTTGACATGTTCCAGGTTCCGGGTACAGAACAAATGGGGATGCAAATGCAAGATATGCTCGGTAGCCTGATGCCTAAGCGGATGAAGAAACGAAAATTGCGAATAAAAGATGCGCGAAAGGTATTAATTCAGCAGGAAGCGCAAAAACTGGTGGATATGGACGAAGTTACGCAGGAGTCAATTCGTCGAGCCGAACACCACGGCATTATCTTCATTGACGAAATTGACAAGATTGCGGGTAAGGATGGGCGTGGCCCGGATGTATCCCGTGAAGGGGTCCAGCGTGATATTTTACCGATTGTGGAAGGCTCAACTGTCATGACCAAGTATGGTCCTGTCAAAACAGATTATGTTCTGTTTATCGCAGCTGGTGCTTTTCATATGGCAAAACCATCAGATTTGATTCCTGAATTGCAAGGCCGTTTTCCGATTCGGGTGGAACTGACTAGCTTGCGCGTTGAAGATTTTGTCCGAATTTTGACAGAGCCTAAAAACGCGTTGCTCAAGCAGTACGTGGCCCTCTTGGAAACCGAAGGTGTGCGTATTGAATTTACACCGGAAGCCATTCAGGAGCTCGCTCGTCTCGCTGCTGAGGTCAATCAGAGCACAGATAACATTGGTGCTAGACGATTGCACACCATATTGGAGAAGCTACTGGAGGATCTCTCTTTTGAAGCCCCAGAAATCCACCTAGAAGTTGTACAGATTACCCCCGATTATGTCAAACAGAAATTAGGTACAATCGTGGGGAACAAAGACTTAAGTCAATATATTTTATAAACATTGGATAGGTAGCACATATAATTAGGAGGAAATACAGATGGATCTACTGTCAAAAACAAGAAGAATTAACCGCATGCTGCAAAAATCCGCGGGTCATGCCGTGAATTTCAATGAAATGTCCCAAGTATTGAGTGACGTTATTGAAGCAAATACTTTTGTTGTAAGCCGTAAAGGAAAACTTCTCGGATATGCGATTCATCAAGAGATGGATAACAGCCGTATGCGCAAAATGCTGGAAGAGCGCCGTTTTCCAGAAGAGTACAGCATGGGGTTACTGAAAGTAGATGAAACATCTGCGAACCTGGATGTAGATAGCCCTTACACGATTTTCCCTGTTGAAATGAAAGATGTATTCCGCACAGGTTGGACGACGCTCGTTCCAATTATGGGTGGAGGAGATCGTCTCGGTACGCTGATTTTGGGTCGTATTAACGATCAATTTGTCGATGACGACCTGATTCTTGCGGAAGTAGGGGCAACTGTAGTAGGTATGGAAATCTTGCGCGAGCGTTCTGAAGCGATTGAAGAAGAAGCACGCAGCAAAGCAGTTGTACAAATGGCTATTGGTTCCCTCTCTTATAGTGAGTTGGAAGCAGTTGAGCATATCTTTGAAGAGCTCGAAGGCAAAGAAGGCTTGCTCGTTGCCTCTAAAATCGCGGACCGCGTTGGGATTACTCGCTCCGTAATTGTAAACGCACTGCGTAAGCTGGAGAGTGCGGGTGTTATCGAATCCCGTTCTTTGGGGATGAAAGGTACCTTCATTAAAGTGCTGAATGAAAAGCTGCTGCCTGAACTTGAGAAGCTCAAAAGCTCGTAATATACCTTGCCAAAAGTTACAAGAAAGTAAACAAAAGGTGTAGCAACTCATGTTGCTGCACCTTTTTTCATAGGTCTTTTGTCCTGGTTATAGCGAAAACCGACACATTATTACCATAAATTATATAATGATTTTTAATGCACGACTAGGGGTTTGCGATGGTTTGAATATGGTTTCCTTGTAAAATGCAGTAAAAAAACAGGAAAGATAAGGGATTTAGTCCCATTGAATCATTTTGAAAAACGTCATGAAAAGGGGCTTTTTTGTCCAAATTGATTTTGCTATGATTGAATCGTATTAGAGTGTCGAAAATACAGGAAATATAGGTGGTTTTAGGGAAAACAATTGACTCATATTGGGGGAGAAGGAAAAATGCTGGATAGTTACCATCTGCAGGTCCTGGAGAGATCACTCGACGCTGCAACATTGCGACATAGAACGATCGCAAACAACCTTGCCAACATAGACACCCCTCAATTCAAAAGTCAACAAGTCATCTTCGAGAGCTTTTTGCAAGATGAGTTGAACGCAAGAGCGGGAAATGGCAAGTTAGAAGCGTATCGGACCAATCAAAGACACCTCCCGTTTGGAAATGCAGGAGGCGTTGCAGCACCACAGGTTGTGTCCAATCCGAATTACTTCGTGCAGAACAATGGAAATAACGTGGATTTAGAAACAGAAACATCAGAACTGGCAAAAAACCAAATTTGGTACAGTGGATTAACGCAGTTGACTGCAGGGCATTTTCAAAAATTACGCAGTGTAATTGAAGGTGGAGGTAAATAAGGATGAGCTTGTTTCAGGGAATTAATACAAGTGCTTCTGCCTTGACAGCTAACCGCTTGCGCCTGGATACGATTTCTTCCAACATTGCAAATGCGGAAACGACCCGCGCAAACTTCGTAGATGGCGCTTGGCAGCCTTATCGGAGAAAAATGGTGGAGTTGTCACCACGAACAAACGAAACGTTTGATAACTTCCTGCAAGCAGCCGTGGGAACGGTCTCTGGAAGTCGAGGTGGACAAGGTGTGAGGGTTACAGCGATTCAAGAAGACAATACGCCGTTTAAGCGAGTATTTGATCCATCTCACCCAGATGCAGATCAAGACGGATATCTCTTGATGCCGAATGTCGACCCGATGAAAGAGATGGTGGACATGATCTCCGCATCAAGATCATACGAGGCCAACGTGACAGCATTGAACGCTTCCAAATCGATGATGCTAAAAGCATTGGAAATCAAGTAAAGCGGGTGACAGTAAGGAATGGAAATGAGTGCAATCTCCCAACTAACGCCAATTCGTACACCGATTGTAAACAAGCCAACCCCAGCTGAAGTTTCCCAAGAATTCTCATCGTTTCTATCGGATGCCGTGAATAAAGTGAATCAGGCGCAAGTAGAATCGTCGAATCTTGCCGACAAGTTTGCAGCGGGAGAAATTACCGACTTGCATCAATTGACTGTTGCAGGGCAAAAAGCTTCCGTGATGCTACAAATGACTATGCAGGTCAGGAACAAGATGATTGAGTCTTATCAAGAAGTCATGCGCATGTCGATTTGATCGTTGTTTGTATCCTTTGAGAGGTGAAACATGAACGAACGTTTAGCAGTATACAAAGACCAGCTTACGTCAAAATGGAACCAATTTTCCAAGAAACAAAAATGGATGATTATCGGTACTACACTCTTCCTCTTGATTTCTCTTGGTCTATACATATACATCGCTTCTCAGCCGGTGTACAAGCCACTCTACAACCAAAAATTGAGTGAACAAGAAATCGGGACTATCAAGCAAGAGCTGGAAGCTTCACAAATTCCTTATCGCATCACAGGGAATGGTACAGGCATCGAGGTTCCAGAAAAAATGGCACAAGATGTCATTGTCGATTTGGCTGCACAAGGTATTCCGAGTCAAGCAGGAATTAATGCAGAAATTTTCTCCAGTACGCTCGGAGTTACAGATCGCCAGTTTGATGTCATGAAGAAAGAGGCCTTGCAGCAAGAACTTCGCAAGATGCTGGAACGTGTAAAAGGTGTACGTTCTGCACAAGTGATGATTACATTGCCGCAGGAAAGCGTTTGGGTGACGGAGACTCCAGATACAGCGACTGCTTCTGTTATCGTCGATGTGGAACCAGGAACGACTCTCGACCAAAAGCAAATTAACTCGCTTTATCTACTCGTTTCCCGAAGCGTTCCGAAATTGCCGATGGACGCGATTGCGATTACTGACCAGTATTCCAATCCGCTTGAACGTTCTGAAGGCAACGAAAACGAAGGAACATTGAGCAGTTTCAAGCAACAGGAAACAATCAAAGCAGATGTTGAAAAGAAAATTCAACAAAACTTGTACAACCTGTTGGGAACAATCATGGGCCGCGATAAAGTCATCGTCCATACGTTCATTAAAATGAACTTTGACAAAGAAAACCGCGTAGAAAATATCGTCGAGGCACCTGACAAAGAGAACAACGAAGGTCTTATCATTTCTTCTCAAAAATTATCAAAAGCCTTCTCTGGACAAGGTCAACCTCCAGGAGGAATCGCAGGAACAAATAACAATGCAGTTCCGAACTACCCGGGAGCTACCCCGCAAGGAAGTAACAGTCAATACGAAGAGTTGAACGATACGATTAACCGTGAAGTAAATCGCATCACACGAAATGTTACATCGAGCCCATACAAGATCGAAGACATCACAATCAACGTTGGGGTAGAACCGCCAGATGGTGGAACGATGGATGCGGCTACGCTCGAGAGCATCAAGCAAGTGTTGCGTAATGTTGTTCGTGTCACATTAAGTGATCAGGCATCTGATTTAACTGATGTTGAGTTGGACAAGCATATTTCTGTACTCCCTCGTCAGTTCTCAGGAAAAGCTGAGATTGAGGATTCCAGTGCACTAAGTCCTGCTGTTCTATGGACAGTTGGTGGTATTGCAGTCTTGGCACTTGCTGCTGTTGCCTTCCTTGTTTATCGCAGACGCAGAGAAGCGAAGCAACAACAAGAAGAAGAGGAATTGCCAGACTTACTGACACCGTTGAACGCGGCCGAAATACCAGACTTGATTTACCAAGAAGATGGAGACCAGGTAGTGGTCAGAAAGCAACTTGAAAAATTGGCGCGAAGCAAACCAGATGAGTTTGTTGTTCTGCTTCGTACTTGGTTAGCAGAAGATTAAGGAGTGAATGGTATGGCTCGCGGCGCTAAAGAGTTGTCAGGACGACAAAAGGCAGCTATCCTCCTCATCTCACTCGGGCCGGAAGTTTCTGCCCAGGTCTTCAAGCATTTGCGTGAGGATGAGATCGAGCAACTGACATTAGAAATCGCCAATGTGCGAAAAGTGGATACGGATGAAAAAGATAAAATTTTATCTGAATTTCACCAGATAGCAGTTGCCAAAGAGGTAATTGCACAAGGCGGGATTACGTACGCCAAAGAAATTTTGCAAAAAGCTTTGGGTGAGACCAAAGCGATGGACATTATCAATCGCTTGACGGCAAACCTTCAAGTTCGACCGTTTGACTTTGCTAGAAAGGCTGACCCAGGTCAAATCCTTAACTTTATCCAAAATGAGCATCCACAGACGATTGCCTTGGTGCTTTCTTATCTGGAGGCTCAACAAGCAGCCATGATCTTGTCCGCTCTTCCGCAAGAACGTCAAGCAGAGGTTGCGAAGCGTATTGCGACAATGGACAGTACATCACCAGAAGTAATCACTCAAGTTGAACAGGTATTGGAGCAAAAGCTCTCTGCCACTGTTACCCAAGATTACACTCAGGCAGGCGGGATCGAAGCGATCGTGGCTGTACTCAACGGTGTCGATCGTGGAACCGAACGCACGATTCTGGATTCCCTCGAAATTCAAGATCCAGAGCTGGCAGAAGAAATCAAGAAGCGTATGTTCGTCTTCGAAGATATTGCTACACTCGACAATCGTTCGATTCAGCGCGTTATCCGCGATGTGGAAAATGCCGATCTGCAACTTTCTCTCAAAGTATCCAGCGAAGAGGTTCGGGAAGTTATTTTCCGGAACATGTCCAAACGGATGGCGGATACCTTCAAAGAAGAAATGGAGTTTATGGGCCCAGTTCGCCTTCGCGACGTCGAAGAGGCACAATCTCGTATCGTTGCAATTATCCGTCGCTTAGAGGAGGCTGGTGAGATCATCATCGCCCGCGGTGGAGGAGATGATATCATTGTCTAGGATCATCAAAAGCGCCAATTATCGGCCTTCTGAGGAATCTTTTCTCCTCTCGGTAACGCCTGTACCACTTAAGACGGAAGAAGTTGCCGAAAGGTTGCAAGAAAATCAAGAAATTTTAAATCAAGCTGAGATAGAAGCGAAAACGATCATCTCAGATGCAGAAGAAACCGCGCAAAACATCCTGCAGCAAGCTGCGGATCAAGCAGAACAATTGAGACAAGAGACGCTTGCTCAGATGGAAGAATGGTGGGAACAAAAGCGTCAGGAAGCTGCGCAACTGTTTCAACAAGTACAAGACGAAGCTATGAATGAAGGACACGAGGCAGGTTTCGAAGCGGGAAAACGTGAGGCGTACGAGGAGCAAACAGATGCTCTCAGCCAAGCAAAATCCATTTTGGAAACTGCGTTTGCCGAGAAAAAACAGATCATAGCTGAAGCGGAGCCTTTTCTAGTGGAACTCAGCATGGAGATCGCTAAAAAAATCATTGGACAGGATTTGCAACAGCATCCCGAGCAGGTCCTGGAAATGACCAAAAAAGCACTCCGCCGCTCACGTGTTCACGGTGAGATTACGGTGTGCGTCAACCATAAGTACTTCGATTATGTGCTCGAACATCGTGCTGGTTTTCTGGAATTGTTAGATGGACAAGCAGAACTCTCCATTTACCCCGACTATACGGTACAAGACGGTGGATGTGTCATCCGTACTGCTTTAGGTAGTGTCGATGCCCGCATTGATACACAAATGGAGGAGATTAAACAAGCGCTGCTTACGATTGCCAGAGGAAGTGAGGCTCCATGAGCATCTTAGATCTCTCGAAGTACAAGCACATGCTACATGGATTAGATCCGATGCGCGTGAATGGCAAAGTGACGCAAGTTGTTGGACTCACTATCGAATCACAAGGGCCAGAAGTGAAGTTAGGCGAGATATGCCATCTATATCCGACTAACACAAAGGAACCAATCATAGCCGAAGTCGTTGGCTTTCGTGAAAACAAAGTGCTTTTAATGCCATTAGGCGAATTGACTGAAATTGGTCCAGGTTGCGATGTGGTCGCGACAGGACGTTCGTTAGATGTAAAAGTTGGACCTGAAATACTGGGTTCGATCCTCGATGGATTGGGCCGACCCTATCAAGGCTCTCTGCCATTTGGGCTAACGTCTTATCCTACGAACAATATGCCGCCAAATCCGATCCTTCGACCGCGTATTCAAGAACCATTAAGTGTAGGTGTGAGAGCGATAGATGGTCTGCTTACCATCGGGAAAGGTCAACGGGTCGGCATCTTCGCTGGATCAGGGGTAGGAAAAAGTACATTGATGGGAATGATCGCCCGAAATACTACGGCAGATATCAATGTCATTGGTCTTATTGGAGAACGCGGCCGTGAAGTCATGGAGTTTATCGAGCGCGATCTTGGGGAAGAAGGACTAAAGCGGTCTGTTGTTGTCGTAGCTACTTCCGATCAACCTGCCATGATTCGAATCAAGGGAGCGATGATTGCGACATCCATCGCGGAATATTTCCGAGATCGTGGAATGAATGTCATGCTTATGATGGATTCCGTCACGCGCTTTGCCATGGCACAACGTGAAGTGGGATTGGCAATCGGAGAACCGCCGGCTACGCGTGGTTATACGCCATCGGTGTTTGCGATGTTGCCAAAGTTGATGGAGCGCGCAGGAACAGCGGATAAGGGAAGTATTACCGCCTTTTATACCGTATTGGTTGATTCTGACGATATGAACGATCCGATTGCGGATGCGGTGCGGGGGATTTTGGACGGTCACATCGTTCTTGACCGAAAAATCGCTCACAAAGGTCACTTCCCTGCCATTGATGTCATGGCGAGTGTAAGTCGTGTTATGAATGAAATCGTCGATAGTAACCATTTGGATGCTGCTCGTCAGCTGAAAAAGCATTTGGCTACGTTTCGTGAAGCGGAGGACCTCATAAATATTGGGGCGTATAAGCCGGGAAGCAACCGGGAAATCGATGCGGCCATTCGCTATCGTGATATCATCTCGGGTTTTACGGCACAAGGAACGCATGAGCCATCTACTTTGCAGGGCGCTATCCAAGCGTTGACAGCTCATTTCGGAGGAGTGAACTAACGTGCGAGTGTTTCAGTTTCATCTCCAAAAGGTTCTTGATTTAAAGGAAAAAGAAAAAGAACAAGCAGAGTGGGCTTTCGGAAAGTCGATCCAGCGTAAAAACGAAGAAGAGTGGAAGCTTTCTCAACTAACCGTGCATCATGACGAGATGACGATAAAGCTCCAGGAAGTACAGATGCAGACATGCAGTGCTGCGCAGCTCATTTCCATTACGCAATATCAGCAATCTGTTGCGAGATCCATTCACAATCAGCAACATACCTTGCACGGTTGTGAACAGGATGTGGAACGCTGTCAGTCACGATTGACGGAACGTATGAAAGAGTCCCAACTATGGCAACGCCTTCGGGAAAAGTCGCTCCACCAATTTCTGGACGACCAGAAGCAAAGAGAGCAAAAAGAGTTGGATGAGATCGGTACGCAGCTCTATCTTCGCCGAAGCTACTGAGGGAGGTTCCAAATGGAAGAAATCCAAGAAGAACGGGAATACGGCAGGTGGGAATGGTTTTTTTATATGATTGTCATTCCTGCACTGTTTGCCAGCCTCCTTGGCGGTGTACTCCTGAGCTTGCTCGGAGTAAACGTGTTAGGGACTGTTCTCAACTGGGCTAACTCCATACCGTACGTGGAAAAATTAGTCCCGGACGAATATGCGGCAACTCCCGATTCGGAAGAACAACCTGATATGAACAAACAAGTGGCAACCCTACAGCAAAATCAATCAAAAAACCAGCAGCAGATTACGACGCTAACAGAAGAGTCAGCAAAGAAAGACGCCACCATTACGGCGCTGGAAAAGCAGCTGGATGATGTAAACAAGGCAATGGAAGATAAGCGTACGACTGAGGAAGAGCGTCAAAAGCAATTTACAGACTTGGCAAAAGTGTATACAACCATGTCTCCAAAGAATGCGGCAGCCATTATTGAAAATCTAAAGCTGCAAGAGTCAGTTGCCGTCATGACAAAAATGAAGCCTGCACAACAGGCAGACATTTTGGCCAAGATGGAACCGAAGAAAGCTGCCGATATTTCGATCTTATTAAAAGATTCAGTAGTGAACAAAGATGATGACATCGCGGCTCTGCAACAACGAGTTGATGTTCTGACAAAAGCGTTAAGCGATACGCGTGATGGTTCTGAATCTGCAGAGGAACTGAAAAAGACTTTCGCACAATTGCCACCAGCGGATGCTGCTGCTATCATTCGTTCACTTATGCAGACAAACCAGGGTCAAGCCATCGCTTTAATGAAAAATTTGCCTGTGGATAAACGGGCACAAACTCTCTCTGCGATCGCCAATGAAGACAAGAAAGAAGATGGCAATCTGGCGGCTCGCATCACGACAGAGTTGCTTCGAAAATAGATTGAGCAATCATCTGTTTTCGTTCCTATAAGCAACAAATTAAAAAGAGGAGGTGAACGAGATGAATGTGGCCAATTTGACTCCTGCCGTAGGTTCAGCAGGATCTGTAACAGCTACACCTGTAGCAAATGCGGGAGGAACTGGTTTAGGTCAAATGTTTTCCATGCAATTGATGCAGGTGCTGGATCAGGTGGGGAACCCAGAAGATACAATGGTGGCGCCAGAGGGTTTAAGTGAAGAGGAAATGCTAGCGTTAGCTGAGCTCATGGCATTATTTGCTCAACTGCTTGGCTCCGGTCAAGCTACGCAAGACGAATTACCGCCTGACGCCCAAGAAAAATTTGCAACTGCAATTGAACAACTCTTGGGTAAAGCGCAAGGAAATGCTAGTCAAGTGAGTGAGGATTTAAAGCAGATTTTAGCTAACCTGAAAAAAGGGGAAGCAACTCCAAATGAATTGGACAAGCTGGCAGCTCTTCTCGAATCCCTGAAGAATCAAAAAGGAAATGCTGAGGAGTCAAAACGAAGTGGACTGAACTTGCGATCTGATGTGACGGCAAACATGAACACAACCCAGCAGGACACATTTAAGACGATTTCTCCACTGCGTTTGAACCAAGGTCTCTCGGCTTACAAGCTGGAGGCAGGGATTCAGTCTCAGACTGTACAGCCTACCCTGCAAGGCGGCCTTTTGAATCAAGAAGGCAATGCACAAGAGGGTATGTTGAATGGAAATGGTCAGACACCGATCATTGCTTCATCTAATACGCAGACACAATCTGTGCAGACCTTTTCGCAGCAGGCGGTTCCAACGCATCATGTGAACGCCAATCAACTGACACAGCAAGTCACACAGCTTTTCGTGTCCAAAATGCAGTTGACGCAAAACAATGGTGTACATGAGGCAAGGCTGATTTTGAATCCACAAGCTTTGGGTCAAGTAGATGTAACGATTACTTCCCAAAATGGAGTGATTACAGCACAGTTCCATGCCGAAACACAGGCTGGAAAGGAAATGCTGGACAATCAGCTTCCGCAGCTTCGAGCTGCTTTGACTCAACAAGGCTTGCAGGTTGATCGCTTGGAGGTAAACCAGCAGCAGGATACAGCTTTTAACTTCCAACAGCAGCGTGAACAAGCAAGACAGCAACAAGAGAATCGACAACAGCAAGATAAAGACGAGCAAGAATTTGCTCTCGATGCCCTGGTAGACAGCAATGAATCATCAGAAGTGCTATGGAATCGATTGCGGGAAACGGCTCGCGGCATTGACGACATCGTCTAGGATTGGATAAAGGAGGAAGCGCCATGAACCATTTTCGAGTCGGGCAACCCTACTTTCCTCCGAAAACGAATCACGTCGCAAAAGCTACTACCCAAACTGCGCCGGGAAACAACAAGTTATTTCAGCAGTATTTAACGGAATCGATTGGCGCTGTAACCAAGGCGGAGCCACTTAGCTTTAGCCAGCACGCCGTCAATCGCTTGCAGGAGCGGGGCATTACGCTAGAAAGACAGCAGATGGAGCGTTTGGAATCCGCTGTACAAAAAGCAGCCGCCAAAGGCGCCAGAGAGTCTCTCATTATGATGGATAATGTGGCCTACGTCGTGAGCATCGTAAATCGGAAAATTATTACCGCCGTAGACGATGGCAGCATGAAGGACAACGTATTTACTAACATTGACAGTGCCATTTTCGTGTAGGTGGCTGTTTACTGGGCTGGACCTCCTTTTGAGGAAGCCCATTCGGCTACCGACTGACTGAGGTAGCCGTTGTAAATGAGAAGGTAAAGGAGGAAGTTAGTATGCTTCGATCTATGTATTCAGGTATTTCAGGCTTGCGTGGGTTTCAAACAAAGTTGGATGTTATTGGTAATAATATCGCAAACGTAAACACCGTTGGTTTCAAAAAGGGTCGCGTCATGTTTCAAGATATTTTGAGCCAGAACGTTCAAGGGGCTGGGGCTCCTACAGCTGGTGGAAAGGGCGGGACTAACCCGACTCAGATCGGTCTTGGCGCTTCCATTGCTTCTATTGATACTGTTTTCTCAGCAGGTAGTCCAATGACAACCAACCTTCCGACAGATCTATCTATTGAGGGCGATGGATTCTTTATGGTAAGCCCGGATGAAGGAGCCACGATCTATTATACGCGTGCAGGCAACTTTACACGTGATGCTGAGGGTTACCTGGTAAATTCCCAAGGTATGAAGCTGATGAACTCTGATCCAGGTGTCATTCAGATCAACCAAAATGATGGAATTGTTTCTTACTCCATCGGAAAAGACGGAGTCATCACAACGGTGGATGAGACAGGTGCCTTAGACTCTGCGAATACCATTGGGGTAATGACCTTCAATAACCCAGGTGGTTTGAAGAAGATTGGGAACAATCTTTACGAAAACACAGTAAACGCTGGAGCGAATGATGATGACCCGTTGACACCAGTGACGCCAGCAGATGCAAAAGTAAGCATCATCGCAGGACAACTGGAAATGTCCAACGTTGACCTTTCTGAAGAATTTACAGAAATGATCGTGGCGCAACGCGGTTTCCAAGCAAACTCTCGGATCATCACGACATCAGACACAGTACTAGAAGAACTGGTGAACCTGAAACGATAATTTCGTTTAACGGAAATGGCCGGGGAAGTGTTCTAAGCCTTCCCCAGCTTGATCCGGAAAGGAGCAGCCAATGATTAAGTTAACTCGATTTAACGGCTCGACTTTTTATCTGAACATCACTCACATTGAAACTGTTGAAGCAACTCCGGATAGCGTGATTACGCTGTTCAACGACAGAAAGTACATCGTGAAGGATTCGGTGGAATCCATCGCTGAACG
This sequence comes from Brevibacillus sp. NPDC003359, assembly GCF_042878995.1. Taxonomy (NCBI): domain Bacteria; kingdom Bacillati; phylum Bacillota; class Bacilli; order Caryophanales; family Paenibacillaceae; genus Brevibacillus; species Brevibacillus sp. NPDC003359. The sequence goes on along the minus strand of NZ_JBIAOR010000001.1, from coordinate 1,450,167 downwards.
TGTTCAGGCTTTTTATCATAATGTTCCTCCGGCAACGTCTATACCGAGAATGCCGGGTGATTCAAATGAATAGCGGGAGGCATTAGCGATGTTTCAAAATCGATTGTTTAACATGGCTCTAATCATTATTATCGCGATATCGCTACTGGGAGTGATCACGTTTGTTCTCTGGCAAACGTATCTCTCTCCGGCTGCTCAAACAGCCACAACGGAAGAGCAAGAAGTGAAGCAGCTAACGGCTGAGAAAATGAAAGAGTTCTCCGTTGACACTGGCGAAATTACTACGAACTTGCTAACGAATAATTACATGATTGTCCGCTTTAGCATTACGGCCGACAGTGCTGATGCTAAAACTGAGTTGGAGCAGCGTTTGCCGCAAGTCAATCAGGTGATTATTAAAACATTGGCGGGGTTGACACCAGAAGACATTAAAGGAACTGAAGGTGTGAACAAGCTGGAAGCAAAAATCATGAATGAAATCAGCTCCCTGATGCAAGAAGGTAAGATTGTTCAAGTAGTGACAACCAAACGCGTCTTGTCATAGGAAGCGATTATGGTATACATAGCAAGGAGGTGACGACATATGGCCGAGGTTCTCTCACAGAGTGAGATTGATGCGCTGTTGGCTGCCCTATCTTCGGGCGAAATGGATGCCAACGAGCTGAAAAAGGAAGAAACTGAGCGTAAAATCAAAGTATATGATTTCAAACGCGCCCTGCGGTTCTCAAAAGATCAGATCCGCGGTTTAACGCGAATCCATGAAAACTACGCGAGGCTGTTGACTACGTATTTTTCAGCTCAGCTCCGTACCTTCGTGCAAATTACGGTTGCCTCCGTCGATCAATTGCCGTATGACGAATTTATACGTTCTATTCCCAAGATGACCATCTTGAACATCTTTGAAGCTCCTCCACTGGAAGGACGAATGGTTTTGGAAGTAAATCCAAACATCGCCTATACCATGCTGGATCGACTTCTGGGAGGACAGGGGGCGATTCCGGAAAAGATGGGCGCCCTTACGGAAATTGAAACAACGGTGATGGAACGTGTATTCGGCAAAGCGCTGGATACTTTCCACGAGGCATGGAAGCAAATCATTGAGCTGGATCCGTATCAGGAAGGTTTGGAGATGAATCCACAGTTCATGCAGATCGTCTCGCCAAACGAGATTGTCGTGGTAATCTCTTTTAGTACCAAAATCGGGGATACAACGGGAATGATCAACCTCTGTTTGCCTCACGTGGTACTGGAGCCAATCATGGCAAAGCTGTCTGGACAATACTGGTTCTCCAAACAAAAGAAAACGCGGGATGAAGAAGAGCGTCTGCGTGTAGAAGATCGAGTAAAAGTTGCAAAATTGCCGATTGTTGCTGAAATGGGAACGGCTACGATTACTGTAGGAGATTTCCTGCAGCTACAAAAAGGCGATGTTATTCAATTAGATCAATCGATTGACAACAAGTTGAAAATTAAAGTGGGCGACCATTTAAAGTTCTTGGGTCAGCCAGGAACACTTAAAGGAAGAGTCGCCGTACAGATTGATGAAGTCATAGAAGAGGGGGAGGAACAAAATGAGTAGAGATATGCTTTCTCAAGACGAGATTGACGCGCTGTTACGTGCGAACAACTTGGTTGAGGACGAAGAGGAAGCTGTGTCGGTAGTGACCAAGGATGTTGCCGAATTTCTGTCCCCGTTTGAACAGGATGCACTCGGAGAAATTGGTAATATCTCCTTTGGGAGCGCAGCTACTGCGTTATCTACTTTGTTAAGTCAAAAAGTAGATATTACAACCCCTACTGTTACCGTAGTCAATGTCGATGAATTGGAAAGCGAATTTCCGATTCCTCACGTGGCAGTCCACGTGGAATATACAGATGGTTTCAAAGGAATTAACTTGTTAGTCATTCGCATGGAAGATGCTGCAGTTATCGCGGATCTGATGATGGGTGGAGACGGCAGACCGGCGAACACTGAAATGTCAGAGCTTCATATTAGCGCGGTTCAGGAAGCGATGAATCAGATGATGGGTTCCGCTGCTACGTCCATGTCGACGATTTTCAACCAGTTCATTAATATTACGCCACCAGGCATTGATGTAATGGATCTTGCGCAAGGCAAGGGTGGAGACAGCTTCTCTGATGATGACAGTCCTTTGGTGAAAGTATCTTTCCGCTTAAAGGTAGGAGAGCAAGGTGAACTTATCGATTCAAATATTATGCAGCTTCTTCCGCTCTCCTTTGCGAAAAAGATGATTGATAGACTGGTTGGAGGTTCAGAGGATGAAGCAGCAGCGGCGGCTCTCATAGATGAGATAGAGTTGCCTTCTCTGCCTGCTATGAGTCTGTCGGCTCCTTCTATCCAATCAAGTGCGCCAGAGCAGCCACAGAGCCACGTGCCGCCTGTAGCGCCGCCACAACAACAACAGCCGATGTATCAGCAACCGCCGGGTTACGCACAGCCAATGGGCTACCCAGGACAGCCGATGTATCCTGACGCGTATGGACAACCAATGATGCCACCTGGCTACGCTCCGTACCCAGGCATGTATCAGCAGGCTCCAATGGCTCCGCCAACACCTCAGCATTTCGGGGGTCCTGTCGCTAGTCAGGCGAATGTAGTACCAGCACAATTTGCTCCGCTTGGAGGTGCTCCTATGTATACAGGAGACATACAGAACTTGAACCTGCTTCACGACATTCCTTTGCAAGTAACAGTAGAGTTAGGGCGTACGAAAAAGCTTATTAGAGAAATCCTTGACTTGTCCGCTGGATCGATTATACAGTTGGACAAGCTGGCAGGTGAGCATGTAGACATATTGGTGAACAACAAATTAATTGCCAAGGGCGAGGTTGTCGTCATTGATGAGAACTTTGGGGTTCGTGTTACAGACATCATCAGTCAGATAGATCGTGTTCAAAAATTACAATAATACAATCAAGAGGGAAGTATTAGGGAGGAGCTATTCATGTCTAACAAAGTTTTAATCGTCGACGATGCAGCATTCATGCGTATGATGATCAAGGAAATTCTTTCGAAAAATGGGTACAGCGTCGTAGGGGAAGCAAGTGACGGTGCACAAGCAGTTGAAAAATACAAAGAGTTGGGACCTGATCTCGTAACCATGGATATTACCATGCCAGAGATGGATGGAATTTCTGCATTGAAAGAAATTAAAAAGTTGGATCCTAACGCACGCGTGATCATGTGCTCCGCGATGGGACAACAAGCGATGGTAATCGATGCGATTCAGGCGGGCGCAAAAGACTTCATCGTAAAACCATTCCAGGCGGATCGCGTTCTGGAAGCGATCAAAAAGACAATGAGCTAATGATGATGATCCGGAATGCAGGGGCAAGACTCATTTTAGCCTTCAGTCTGATCCTGTTGCTTTTCGTCTCCTCCCTGCCGAGTACCGTTTTTGCGGAAGGTTCAGTAGCGGATGCGTACAACCAGGGAAAAGTGCCAACTAGCAATGCGCCCGCCGGCAGTGAACAGCCGGCGGCCATTCCGGGCAGCGGAACAGGAAGTATGATCGGGTATCTAGTTCAAGTCATCTTTTCGCTTGGCTTTATTGCAGTATTGATCTTTTTATTGCTCCGTTTTCTTGGTCGACGTCAAGGTGCTCAAAGTCATGGACCGATTAAAGTGGTTAGCGCTACTGCCTTAGGTAATGGCAAAACGCTGCAGGTTGTCATGATCGGCGAGTCATTGTACATCGTGGGAGTGGGAGAAAACGTTCAATTGCTTCGTAGGATCGAACCGGGTGAAGAAGTAGATCTGATCTTGGCTGACGCAGAGATCAAACCGATGAAAAGTCCAATCTCGCTAGATTGGCTCCCCTTCGGTAAGAAAAAGCAGGCAGAAGAAGAAATCTTGTTTTCTTCTGATATGGACGGCAAAAGCTTTCAAGATCTGTTGCAGGGTCAATGGAACGACTTGAAAAATCGTCCACACCAAACAGAACATTGGGAGAATGAGCAAGCTCAGGACAGAGGGGACCAAAAATGAAATATTTTTTGCAGGTGCTGATGCTTGTCGCAGTGTTGCTATCCGTACCTGAGATAGTCATGGCGGCGCCAGCGGGTACACCGCTTGTTCCGAGCATTGATTTGAAGATAGGCGGCGGAACAGGAACACCGCAGGAGACATCAACGGCCATTCAGCTGTTACTGATTTTGACAGTACTATCTGTAGCTCCAGCCATTTTGCTTTTAATGACCAGTTTTGCGCGAATTATCATTGTCTTGTCTTTTGTACGAAATGCTTTGGCAACTCAGCAAATGCCCCCGAATCAGGTCTTGATTGCCCTTGCGTTATTTATGACTTTTTTCATAATGGCTCCGACACTCGGACAAGTAAACGAAACAGCCGTACAGCCATTTATGCAAGGAAAGCTAACGCAAGAGCAAGCATTAAACGCAGCGGTCACACCGTTTAAGGAATTTATGGCAAAGCAGACACGTGAAAAAGATTTAGCACTATTTCTGGAGTATACAAAAGCCGAACGACCAAAATCGATTCAAGATATTCCATTGAATGCGCTGGTACCTGCTTTTGCTATTAGTGAATTGAAGACGGCTTTTCAGATCGGATTTATGATATTCATTCCATTTCTCGTAATTGATATGATCATCTCCAGTATTTTGATGGGGATGGGGATGATGATGTTGCCGCCGGTTATGATTTCATTGCCGTTTAAGATTTTATTGTTCATCATGGTGGACGGCTGGTATCTCATTGTGAGATCACTTTTGACCAGTTTTTAGCGACATTCCGAATGCCTCAGGAGGTAGAGCATGACACAAGAATTACTTATGCAGATTGCCCAAAGCTCTGTTTATACCATCCTGCTGATTTCGGCACCCGCACTTGGGGTCGCCTTACTGGTCGGTTTGATGGTCAGTGTCTTTCAGGCAACGACACAAATTCAGGAGCAGACACTCGCTTTCATTCCAAAGATCGTGGCCGTATTTGTCGTGATCTTGGCTGCTGGCCCATGGATGCTTCGGGTACTGCTTGATTTTACGATGGGGATCTTCGGTAACCTTCATCGTTTTGTTGGGTAGCCTATGAATCTTTTTCTGATGTATTTGCCCGTATTCTTGCTGGTTTTTGTCCGAATGAGTGCGTTTTTTGTAACGGCTCCGTTCTTCTCTATTCGTGGTGTACCGAATCAGTTTAAAATCGGTCTGGCGTTTATCATGGCCGTCATCAGTTTTCAATCTTTACCGGTACAAGGCGAGATTCCGATGGATTTGACATTTATTCTGTACGTCATGAAGGAAGCGCTTGTTGGTCTCATTCTTGGTTACATATGCGAAATGATGTTTATCGCGATTCAGGTTGCCGGCGGACTGATGGACATGCAGATGGGTCTCGCAATGGCAAACGTTATTGACCCCAAAACGGGTACATACATCCCGGTGACAGGTAACTTCAAAAACATTCTCGCTGTCCTGTACTTTTTCAGTATTGACGGGCATCACATGCTGATACGAGGTGTGATAAGCAGTTACCAGGTTATACCGGTGGACATCATGTGGGCGGCTTTCGGAAGCGAAAACGTCATGATGACAGCAGTAAAAACATTTCAAACAATGTTTGTAAGTGCATTTATGATTGCGGCACCGATCGTCGTCGCATTGTTTCTGGTTGATCTCTCTCTTGGTATTATCGCCAAATCTGTCCCGCAGTTTAATATCTTTGTGGTGGGTTTGCCCATTAAACTGCTTGCCGGCTTTTTACTGCTTATTGTGGTGATGCCTGCGTTCTTGCTGACCCTGAACGGATTGTTTGGAAACATGTTCCGGGCACTTGCAGAAATGATGAAATCGCTCGGAGGATCACCATGAATCAATTGAGAGTTTCTTATCAAGTAGATCTTCAATTTTTTAATGGGGAAAAGACAGAAAAAGCCACGCCCAAGAAAAAGCAAGACGCACGCAAAAAAGGGCAAGTCGCGAAAAGTCAGGATCTTTCCCCAGCCCTATCTTTGACCGCATTTTTCTTTCTGTTGATGATGCTTGGCTCTACCATGCTAGGCACATTTCAAGATTTGATGCGCGAGTCATTGATTACATACACCACGTGGCAACTAAATGAAGAGAATTTAAAAGTCATCGTGATGCAGCTCGTATTTGAAGCGATAAAAATTGTAGGACCTATCTTGGCCTTGAGTTTTCTGATTGCATTTGCGGTGAACTACATGCAGGTAGGCTGGCTAATTAGTGCAGAGCCCCTTCAAATGAAGCTGGAAAAGATCGATCCGATTAAAGGGGCAAAACGAATTTTTTCCTTACGCTCGCTCGTAGAGCTACTGAAGTCTTTATTAAAAATAAGCGCAGGCATCTATGTCGCGTATGTCATTTTGTGGAATGCAAAGGAACAAGTTGTACAGCTTTCCTTAATGTCTCTCGGTGCAGTCTTATCGTTTACTGCCGAAGAGGTGACAAAGCTAGGAATCTATCTCGGGTTATTGCTTTTCATTCTCGCGATTCTGGACTACGCCTATCAGCGTTATGAGCATGAAAAGAATCTGCGGATGTCCAAGCAGGATCTCAAGGACGAGCATAAGCAAGCGGAAGGTGATCCACTCATCAAAGGGAAGATTCGTGAACGGCAAAGAAGTATGGCCATTCGCCGTATGATGCAGGAGCTTCCCAAAGCGGATGTCATTATTACGAACCCGACACACTTTGCTGTTGCCGTTCGCTATGACGCAAGTGCGATGAGTGCACCGACGGTAATCGCCAAGGGGCAAGACTATCTAGCATTAAAAATAAGGGAAGTAGCGAAAAAGCATCGTATCGTTACCATGGAAAACAAGCCCTTGGCCCGGGCTCTCTATAGTCAAGTTGAAGTTGGGCAACAAATTCCCGAAGAGATGTTTAAAGCGGTCGCGGAAGTTCTCGCGTACGTCTACAAGCTGCAAGGGAAAGTGAAATAAATGGAAGGAGGATAACCAGTGGGATTCAAATTTAAAGAAGTTGGTACGATCCTTTTTGTCATAAGCATTGTTGTCATGATGGTAATCCCACTTCCTTCAGCGCTACTTGATTTGCTGTTGATTTTGAATATCTCCCTTGCATTGACCATCTTGCTTGTGTCGATGTATACAAAAGAAACTTTGGAATTCTCGATCTTTCCAACGGTTTTGCTTATTACAACACTTTTTCGACTAGCCTTGAACGTGTCGACGACGAGAAATATTCTATCGCACGGTGAAGGCGGTAAAGTTATCGAAACGTTCGGTAGCTTCGTAGTCGGTGGTAATCAAGTCGTCGGTTTCGTCGTGTTTCTGATCTTGATCATCATTCAGTTTATCGTAATCACGAAAGGTTCTGAGCGTGTAGCTGAGGTAGCAGCACGTTTTACGCTCGACGCGATGCCTGGTAAACAGATGAGTATCGACGCGGATCTGAATGCAGGAATGATCACAGAAGCAGATGCACGTGTCCGAAGAAAAAAGATTGAGAACGAAGCTGACTTTTATGGAGCAATGGATGGTGCCAGCAAATTCGTAAAAGGGGACGCCATCGCGGGTATTATCATTTTTATCGTAAATATTATCGGTGGTTTTATCATCGGGATGCTCATCCACGATATGAGCTTTGCAGAATCTGCCTCTCGATTCACTACCATGTCTGTCGGTGACGCACTGGTGAGCCAGATTCCAGCGCTCTTAATCTCGACCGCAGCGGGTATTATTGTAACGCGTTCCACTTCTGGTGAAGGTCTTGGTGAAGACATCGTCAAGCAAATGTTCAGCTTTCCGCGTCTTCTCTATATCGTAGCCGGATGCATGTTATTGCTGGGGCTCTTTACACCGATTGGAATTCTACCTGTACTTCCGGTATGCGGGATAATGGGATTTGCTGCTTGGAAAATGGAGAAGAACCAAAAGATGCAAATCCAAGAATCCGCCGACCAGGTGGAAGAGCAGCAATTGGAAGAAGTACGCAGTCCAGAAAGCGTCGTGAACCTGTTACAGGTCGATCCGATCGAATTCGAGTTCGGTTATGGATTAATCCCGCTTGCCGATGTGAAGCAGGGAGGAGATCTGCTAGATCGGGTCATTATGATTCGAAGACAAATCGCACTCGAGATGGGGATCGTTGTACCGGTCATTCGTATACGTGACAACATCCAGCTTCGACCGAATGAATACATGATCAAAATAAAAGGCAACCAAGTCGCAAAAGGGGAAATCATGCTGGATCACTATCTGGCGATGAGCCCAGGGATCGAAGATGATTCTATTGTTGGTATAGAAACCGTAGAACCTGCGTTTGGATTGCCTGCATTATGGGTAACAGAAGAGAATAAGGAGATTGCTGAGCTGTCTGGCTATACAGTTGTCGATCCGCCATCTGTTGTGGCTACACACTTGACAGAGGTCATTAAGCGACATGCCCACGAATTGTTAGGTCGCCAGGAGACAAGGGCACTGATCGACAATGTAAGGGAGACAGCACCAGTTCTCGTAGACGAGCTGATTCCAAGTATGCTTGCCATTGGGGACGTACAAAAAGTATTGCAGAAGCTGTTGCGTGAAAAAGTATCTGTTCGAAATCTCCACGTCATTCTCGAAGCACTCGCGGATCATGCCTTGTTTACAAAAGATCCAGATGTGTTGACTGAATATGTGAGACAAGCCATGGCGAGACAGATTACACTCCAATTTTCGGAGCCTGGACAGCCACTTCGCGTGCTTACAGCTGGAGCAGGATTGGAAAAAGCAATCTCTGAACGTGTGGAACAGTCTGAGCAAGGAAGCTATCTGGCGATGGATCCGGAAACGTCGCAGCGAATATTCCAAAACATGTCGACTGAAGTGAGCAAAATGATCAACTCGGGTCAACAGCCGATCATTCTTTCATCACCAGCGGTCCGAATGTACTTGCGTCAATTAGTAGAACGCATGATGCCAGACGTTCCCGTTTTGTCGTACAGCGAGCTCGAACCACATGTTGAAGTGCAAAGCGTAGGGATGGTGAACATTTCGTGAGGGTAAAACGTTACATTGTCGATTCGATGCCAGAAGCAATGGAAAAAATCAGGACGGACTTAGGAATAGATGCAGTGATTCTTAATTCCAAGTCGATCAAAACAGGTGGATTGTTCGGGATGTTTGGCAAACAACGAATCGAAGTAATCGCCGCTGTCGATGAAAAGGGATCCGAGCGAGAAAATTCCACGGTAGCAGCTGAACATCGAACCAACAACGTTTTGCCCAAATCGCAGACGGGTACGTACACGGCTGCTCAAGCGTATCGAAAACCGATTGTGACAAAAACATCGGAGACTCAACATGTTGAATCAACAGGTAGGGAGCAGGTCGTAGCCGCGATGACACAAACCGCGGTTACGATGCCTCCCAAAGAAGAGATCTCAGATACGAGAGCTGTGCCACAGCAAGTAGAACCAACTGAGCAGCATGCTCCTGTCGCGACATCCCAAGAAAGAGCTTTACACGCAAGCAATCATGACGCGATTGCTACTGAAATGCGAGATATGCGTCAAATGTTTCAAAAGTTGTTGGTGCATGACTTAAGTGAACAACTTCCTCCGGCGATACAGTCTATTCGTGTTCAGTTATTGAAGCAGGAAGTGACTGAAGAGCTAACAGCGGAAATCATTCGAAAAGTAATGGAAATGCCTCAGCCGGGTGAAAAGTGGACGGAAGAAGAAGCGTTTACGGCATGCCGAACGATTATCACTTCCATGATTGAGCCATATACGGCATCTTCGCCAAAGCTGGGTAAGAATGTACGGTATGCTTTCTTTTTCGGTCCGACAGGGGTTGGAAAAACAACGACTATTGCAAAGCTCGCGGCGAACAGCATGTTGAAGGAAAAGCGAAAAATCGGCTTTATCACGGCTGATACGTATCGAATGGCGGCTGTAGAACAACTGAAGACGTACGCAAACATCCTGAATGTCCCGCTAGAGGTTGTCTTTTCTCCTAAAGAAATGGCGACAGCGATGGAACGCTTAAGTGATTGTGACCTCATTTTTGTAGATACGGCTGGACGAAATTTTCGCAACGATGAATACGTGGAAGGCATTCGTGAATTGTTGGAGCATGGAAAAGACAGCGTGAACTACCTAGTACTTAGCTTGAGCTCTAAATTCAACGATATGAAAGCGATCGTTCAAAACTTTTCGGAAGTTCAAGTGAAGCAAGTCATCTTTACAAAAGCGGATGAAACGAACAGCTTTGGCACGATGCTGAATGTTTGTCAGGAGATGAATCTACAACTCTCCTATGTAACGACAGGTCAAAATGTACCAGATGATATCGTTGTGGCTACACCCGAGCTAGTTTCAACGAAGATTATGGGAGAGTAAACAGATGCGTGACCAAGCAGAGCAACTCCGTGAGCGGATGCTACAAAACAAGAAGACACGACCAACTAGACTGGTGACAGTGACGAGTGGAAAAGGTGGTGTCGGCAAGTCCAATTTCAGCTTGAATTTTGGGCTTGGTTTGATTGAGAAGGGTCATAAGGCGGTTTTGTTTGACTTGGATCTGGGTCTGGCAAATTTGGATGTATTAATGGGAATCACACCAAAAAAGCATCTATTTCATTTGTTAGAGCCAGATACGACTGTTTGGGACATTATCGAGCACGGGCCAGGAGGTTTAGAATTCATCGCGGGTGGTTCTGGATTCACGCAGATTATGCAGTTAGATGATCACAAGCTCGATCGCTTGTTCTCGCATCTGGACCCGTTGCAAGGCTATGCCGACACAATCATTTTTGATACGGGAGCAGGCTTTTCTAAAGAATCCATGCGATTCATGCTCTCCTCAGATGAGGTCATTCTCGTTACCACCCCCGAACCACCTGCGATAACCGATGCATACGCAGTCATCAAAATGCTACACGCACGTAATCCCGCTGTCTCTATTCGTCTGGTGATAAACCGAGCGTCGACGGAGAGAGAAGGGAAAATGACGGCGGACAAGCTTGCGATGGTTTCCAAACGCTTTTTGAATATGGATATTCAGTCGCTTGGATATGTTTCGGATGATCCTTATGTTTCAAAAGCTGTTAAACAGCAGCGTCCTTTTCTACTTACATATCCACAATCGCAAGCCGCGAGAAGCATACGAAATCTGGTAGAACGGTATTTGGATCATCCGGTTACTACAGATGCTTCTGACAGTGGTCTCAAAGGTTTTCTTGCGAAGTTGAGGCACTTCATACGATGAGACATAAAAGTAGGAAGGGAGCGACTTTCAAATGAGCAAAATCCGCGTTCTCGTCACGGACGATTCTGCTTTCATGCGTAAAGTGATTTCGGACATTCTATCTACTGATCCTGAGATTGAAGTCATTGATCGAGCCAAAAATGGACTCGAATGTATTGAAAAATGTAAAGAACTGGCGCCGGATGTTCTCACACTCGACATTGAAATGCCGGTCATGAACGGTTTGGACGCTCTGGAAAAACTGATGAATGAGTGTCCAGTTCCGATCGTCATGTTGAGTAGCCTGACAAAAGAAGGGGCCGAAGCTACGATTCATGCGTTGGAACTAGGCGCGTTTGACTTTGTAACGAAGCCTTCTGGTCCAATTTCTCTCGACATCCACAAAGTGGGCGATCGTCTTATCGAGCGAGTAAAGGCTGCGGCAGCATCGAAAGTACGTTTGAGGAAACAGATCCCTCGCGTAGTCAAACCGGTATCTTCAGAATCAAAAGCTGCATCTGGTACACCGGCATCTCCAGTAATTCGTACGAAAATACCGAGCCCGCCTGCCGTGATGCGGTCACTAGTGGGCGGAAAGGCAAGACTGGTGGTTTTAGGTACTTCCACGGGTGGACCTAAAGCATTGCAGAGTGTACTAACTGCCATTCCGGCGAACTTTCCGGCACCAATTGCCATCGTTCAGCATATGCCAGCAGGTTTCACAAAATCGTTAGCAAATCGGCTAGACTCGCTATGCCAAATTAGAGTAACCGAGGTCGTCGATGGTGAGTATTTGGAAAATGGTACAGCCTATATCGCTCCAGGAGGCTTCCATTTCGAAGTTCGTCAAGTAAATGGGAGACTGCAGGCCTATTTACATCAAGAGGAGCCACGAGGTGGTCACAGACCGTCTGTCGATATCCTGTTTGAATCAGTCAGTCAATTGACAAATGTAGACAAATGGGCAATCATCATGACAGGCATGGGAAATGATGGGACTAAAGGGCTAAAACTCATGAAGGAGCTTAGCCGTGTCACAAGTATTGTCGAAGATGAGTCGAGTTGTGTCGTATACGGAATGCCACGAGCAGCGATACAAGCAGGCTTGGCAGACAATGTGGCCCCATTAGAAAAGATTCCGGAGCTGTTGTGCAAGCTCTTGCACTGATTTTTGGGAGGTGGATCACCTATGGATATGAATCAGTATTTGGACATGTTTATTGAGGAGTCAAAGGAACACCTACAGGCAATCAACGCCAACTTGTTACTCTTGGAAAGTGATCCGGGTAATATTGGCCACGTCAAAGAAATTTTTCGTTCCGCACATACATTGAAGGGGATGTCGGCGACCATGGGCTTTGAAGACATGGCGAGTTTGACTCACGAAGCGGAAAATGTACTTGACCTGATTCGCAACCAGAAGTTAACGATTACCAGTGATATTATGGACGCTATTTTTCAGAGTGTAGATTTGATTGAAGGCATGGTAATCGATATCACTGAAGGTGGAGACGGTTCAGCGGATGTATCCGCTATTGTAAAGAAGCTGCGGGCGATTGTAGCTGGAGACTTTTCAGCCGAGCAGGAAGTAGCAGCTGCTACGATGACAGTGGAAGCACCGCAAGAGGAAAGTACGCCAGCTGAAGATCATGAGCTGGATGATTATGCAATGATGGTCTTGAAGCAGTCTCAGGAGCTCGGAAACAACGTTTTGTGGATCAAAGTGACATTAAATGAAAACTGCTTGCTCAAGGCTGCTCGCTCTTACATGGTTTTCGATCAATTGGAATCCATGGGTGAAGTGATCAAAACGAAGCCGGCTGTTGAAGATATCGAGAACGAGCGATTTGAACAATCGTTTGAAATCGCGTATGTGACGGAGCAATCGATTGAAAAAGTCCGTAATACGATTCTTAACATTTCGGAAATCCAAGATGTGACAATCGAAACCATTCAATTGAAGAGTGAAGCTCCACCTGCTCCCGTTGTACAACAGGCACCTGCACCAGCAGAAAAAGGAGCAGCAGAAGCTCCTCAAGCACCTGTGAAGAAGGCAACGGCTGGTGGAAAAACAATTCGTGTGGATATCGAACGTCTGGATATCTTGATGAATCTGTTTAGCGAATTAGTCATTGATCGTGGTCGTCTGGAGCAGTTGGCACGGGAAATCGGAAAGAACGAACTGCAAGAAACCGTGGAACACATGAGCCGGATTAGTGGCGATTTGCAAAACATCATTCTGACGATGCGCATGGTCCCAGTGGAGCAAGTATTCAATCGTTTCCCACGTATGATTCGTGATTTGCAAAAAGATCTGAATAAAAAAGTGCATCTGGAGATTATCGGTGCGGAGACAGAGTTGGACCGTACCGTCATCGACGAAATCGGGGATCCACTCAATCACTTGCTGCGTAACTCGCTTGACCACGGAATTGAGTCTCCAGCAGACCGGAAAAAGGCGGGTAAGCCAGAGGAAGGAAAAATCGAGCTGCGCGCTTTCCACAGTGGGAACCATGTATTTATTGAAGTAAAAGATGACGGTGCCGGAATCAATAAAGATAAAGTTCTCAAGAAAGCGCTTGAGAGAGGGATTGTCAATCCTGCCAATGCAGACAGCATGAGTGACAGGCAAATCCACGAGTTGCTATTTGCAGCTGGCTTTAGTACAGCGGAGGTTGTTTCTGATATTTCCGGTCGTGGTGTTGGACTGGATGTCGTTAAGTCCAAAATTGAATCGTTGGGTGGCAGCGTAAGCGTCGATTCTGTGCGCGGCCAGGGCACGACTTTCCTCATTCAATTGCCACTTACGCTCTCTATCATTTCCGCGATGCTGGTACAAGTGAAAGATGAGAAGTACGCTGTCCCACTCAGTTCCATTATTGAGACAGCTGTATTTAAAAAAGAACAGATCATGATGGCTCACCGCCAAAAAGTGATCGACTTCCGGGGACGTGTTGTTCCGCTCGTTTCGCTGCAGGACATTTTCCAAGTGCCTGATAATGGGGAGACGATGGAAGATGAAGTGGCAGTCGTCATCGTACGTAAAGGTGAGAAAATGGCAGGCCTTGTCGTCGATTCGTTCATCGGCCAACAAGAGATTGTTCTAAAATCTCTCGGCAAATATCTGGTTAATGTATTTGCTATCTCAGGTGCAACGATCTTAGGAGACGGTCAGGTCGCGCTCATCATAGATTGTAACTCGCTGATTAAGTAGAAGGAGGGGCAGCCACATGCTCGATCAAAAAGAAGTCATTAGCGAAGTTAAAGTGATTGTCTTTCGATTGAAGGACGAAGAGTATGGCGTAGAGGTTCATCAGGTCAAATCCATTGAAAAACTGGAGCACATCACAAGAGTTCCTCGAACGCCTAGTTTCGTCAAAGGGGTTATTAATCTGCGTGGCGTTGTGACACCGATTATTGACCTTCGCAATCGATTTAGTCTCGATGAAAGCATCTATTCCGAAGCGACTCGGATCATTATCGTGGCCGTAGGTGAATTGGAAGTGGGTCTCATAGTAGATGCAGCAAACGATGTTATCGATATACCAGTTAATGCGATTGAGCCGCCTCCAGAGGTTGTTGGAGGAGTGGAAGCTGCATATTTGCGAGGCGTCGCTAAGCTGGATAAACGACTCTTAATCCTCTTAAACCTCGATAAAGTATTGAGCACTGAGGAAATCAAGCAGTTGGATGCAATTGAGGGGTAAGCAAAATGGGCGACTTTACGAAGTTTGGGGATTTCCAGTTTGACGTTTTACGGGAAATCGGGAACATTGGTGCTGGTCACGCTGCCACGGCTCTCTCCAAGCTCATACAAAAAGAAATCGATATGAAAGTTCCACAAGTCAAGATTATCTCCTTCGACGAAGTCGCAGATTGTGTAGGAGGAGCGGAAACTGTAGTAGTGACCGTCTTCCTCCGGGTTGAAGGGGATTGTCCAGGGAACATGTTTTTCATCCTTGATTTGGATTCCGCCAAGCACCTGCTCGAACAAATTACAGGAATTAATAAAGATGTGTACGAGTGGGAAGAGCTGGAGATCTCAGCGCTGCATGAGATTGGCAATATCTTAATAGGTTCTTATCTTTCATCGTTAGCTGATTTTACACAATTGAATTTGCAGCCGTCCGTACCCGCACTCGCTGTGGATATGGCTGGAGCTATTCTAAGTTATGGATTAATAGCGTTGGGTCAAGCGGGTGACTTTGCCCTCACGATTGACACCGCTTTTTTCGAAGGCAATGATCAAGTAAAAGGGAACTTTTTCTTAATTCCTGATCCTGAATCGCTCCCAACACTATTTCGTTCATTAGGGGTTCCGTTCGATGGAGATTATTAAGATAGGAATGGCTGATCTCGGTGTGGCAAAGCCGCCGAATAAGCTGCGTACTACCGGTTTAGGATCTTGCGTAGGGGTAGTGCTCTACGATCATATCCATAAAATTGCAGGTATGGCACATGTTATGCTCCCTGAATCGTCTTTGGCTAAAAGCGGGGAGCTAACGATAGGCAAGTATGCGGATACAGCAATTCCCCATCTGATTCAGTTGATGGTGAAGGCTGGCGCGGAGACCAGACACACAGTTGCGAAATTGGCTGGCGGTGCACAAATGTTCGCATTTTTAGGGAATAATGACACCATGCGGATTGGGCCTCGGAATGTAGAGGCATGCAAGCTTGCATTGAAGGATGCTCATATAAAGATCGTGGCAGAAGATACAGGGGGAAACTGCGGTCGGACAATAGAGTTAGATGCCACTAACGGGATTCTTCAAATCAGGACCGTAAATCAAGGTGTGAAGGAAGTATAACCAATGTTAGGAACCATTTGGATTAATTTTGGATTAGGGATGCTCGCATTTCTTGTAACGTTAGGTACGGCTGTGGCAAGTAATGTTTGGCTCGTATCATTGGAGAGAGCAGGTATCGCATTTGTCCTATTCTTCCTCGCTGCATTTCCAATTCGTTGGCTGATTGCAACGTTCATACAGTCATCTACTCCACCAATGGTTACGGACACGCTAGAGGGGACAAGCTCTCCTCTAGCAGAAGGTGGGGTCGTACTGGAAATTGGACAACAATTAGAACAGGAAGATCAACCATTTGCACCACTCTCAGTCAACAACATGGAAAGGATTCATCCAACTGAGGATCCAGCCACCGTTGCAGAGGTCGTTAGGCGCTTATCAGATGAGTAAAGGTTGGTGACTATTCGTGGCACGGCTAACCAGTCAAGAAAAAGCAAAAGAGTTCGATAAATGGGTCATGTGGAAACAAGAGGGTAGTCGCGAGGCGGAGATTGAGTTGATCACGCGGTTTTTGCCACTGGTTGATAAGGTGGCAAATCGGTTGGCAATTAATCTGCCAGCAAATGTGGACAAGGATGACTTGATTAGTTATGGCCGCTTTGGGCTATTGGACGCTTTGGCCAAATTCGATCATACACGGGGTCTCCAATTTGAAACGTATGCCATGTGGCGGATTCGTGGTGCGATGATCGATGGACTACGCGAGAACGACTGGATCCCTCGTACTGTTCGAGACAAGGCCAAAAAAATCGAAGAAGCATACACCAACTTGGAACAGCAAATGCTGCGAATGCCAACCGATCAAGAAGTATCTGATTATCTGGGAATTAGCAAAAAGGAACTTCAACAGGTTTTCTTGGAAACCTCTCTTGCCAGCATGGTTTCTATTGATGAGGCAGTAGGCGATGAAGATGAACAAAAAACAGCAAGACATTCGTATATCATCGACGAGCTTACACCACGTCCTGAGAATGTGGCGGAAGTATCCAGCTTAAAAGAGGTTCTCGTAACGGTCATTGACAAATTGCCTGAAAAGGAACGACTGGTTGTCTCCTTGTTTTATTTTGAAGAAATGACCTTATCAGAAATTGCGGAAATAATGAGCTTGTCACCTTCAAGAATATCCCAGCTGCACTCCAAAGCTCTTTTCCGACTTCGTTCTGCGTTGTCCAGATGGAAATCGCAATTGATGTAAAGGGACATTACCCAAGCTTGAGAGGGGTAGAATGATGGATGGGATCGGGAAATATAAAATAGAAGTAAAAATTTCAGCTGATAAACTGGAGGCTGAGGTTCTTCTACGCGTAGACGAACAAGATATCGACGAAATTGTTATCTTGGAAACAGATGTATATAAAGTATTACAGGCAAGCAATGTGAAGTATGGAATTCTCGATGATGTAGTCCAGAATTTGTGTACTTTACCCGCGAAGTATGCAAATGCGAGAGTAAAAGTTGCTCAAGGGATTGCTCCCGTGGCCGGAACCGATGCAACGATTGAGTACCCCTATTTGGCTTCTATTAATGAAGGGGAAGGTCCAAAAGAGCTAGAGGATGGCCGGGTTGATTTTTATAATGTGACGACAATCCCCAATGTGGCAAAAGGACAACTCTTGGCACGTAAAATATCAGCAAGCCAGGGACAACCAGGCACAGCAGTTACCGGAGAGCCCATCGCTCCCAAAGCCGGCAAGGAAATAAACATAAAGCCTGGGAAAAATGTTGTTCTCAACCAAGAGCGAACGATGCTATACGCCGCTATTGACGGACAAGTATCCTTCACAGAACAGGCTAAAATGAATGTGTTTCCCGTATTTGAAGTAAACGGGGATGTTGATTTTGGTGTTGGCAATATTGATTTTGTGGGAACGGTGGTCATTCGCGGGAACGTATTGAATGGCTTTCGTGTAAAGTCATCAGGAGATATCCGCGTACTTGGCAGTGTAGAAGGCGCCGAGTTGTATGCGGAAGGTTCCATTGAAATCAAAAGCGGGATTGTTGCCCAGGACAAGGGCTGCATTGTTGCGGGGAAAGATGTCCGGACATCCTTTATCCAAAACGCCAATGTAACGGCTGGTAATCAAGTGATTGTTTCACAAAGTATCATGTTCTCAACCGTACGAGCCGGAAAGCAAATCATTTGCAAAGGGTCGAAAGGCTTCATCATTGGTGGCGTGCTGCAAGCTGGGGAAAAGATTGTGGCACGAGTATTTGGGAACAGCAGCGCCACTCCTACAATACTAGAAGTAGGAGTAAAACCGGAATTAAGACAAGAGCTGGCGAACATTCAAAAAGAACTGCAAAATGTGTATGAAAATTTACGCAAAACAGATCAAGGTCTAGGGGTTATGAATCAGATCCTCCAAGTCAGCAAAGAACTTCCAGCAGACAAACGTCTCATGCAAATTAAGCTAACCAATACTCGTTTGGTTCTGGAAAAAGAAAGCAAGGAACTGGAAGCACGCAGAAATGATATTGAACTCGAGCTGAAAGGGGAAGGCCCAGCAGCCATTGAGGCATATCATGTGATGTATCCAGGAATCAAAATGACGTTTGGAAAGCTGGTGCACTTTATCAAGCACGAGTATGCCAGAACGCGATTTATTGTGCTAGACGGAGAAATTAGCACAGCGACCCTGATCTGATCTAGGATGCTTACATACTTAGTGTGACAAAGGGAGTTGGGGCCATATGAGTTTGAAAGCGGTTGAATTGCAGGTGGCAATACCACGAACGCTAGAAGTCAGCCGAATTCAGGAGCATCAGCAACAACGATCCATGCATGAACAACAATCGATGATTGATCAGCGAAGAGACCTGGATAAACATATGCGCCAGAGCCCGAGCGATATTGAGCAATCACAAAAGAACCAGATACGTGAAAGAGAAAAAAAGCAAGGACAACAAGAACATCAGGACAAGAAAGAATCCACTGGGAGTCAAATGTCCGAATCGAGCGAGGGTGTATCTGCGAACGCTGATCTCATGAGAGATCCGTTGCGTGGACGTATTATAGATATTTCTTTGTAAACGAAGTCAAGCCAGAAATAAAGGTGGACAACATGGACGTAGTGTATCCCATCCTGATTGGAGCAGGAATTATCAGTATGCTTCTTGCTTTAGTCATTAAAAAGAAGCAGCCTGTTGACTCCTTTTCCTCCTTACCGACACATCGCACGACGGACAAGGACGAGCTCGAAAAAAGCGTGCAGCGTCTTCAAAAACAGTTAAAGCAAGAAACCAATCTTCTTGCTGCAGAATGGCAGGAAATGAGGGCGGATCTTCTCGAGGATATCACTAGTTTGCGCAAGAGATTGGACAATATGGAAGAACAGTGGGAAAAGAGTGACAGCCACAAGCAAGAGGCTCCAAAGGAGAACAATAGGATCGAACCAGCACCTCAAGTTCAAGAGGTGGATATGCTGGCACTGCGAGAACGTTATCGCCGTGCCTTTGAGCTGAGTAAAGAAGGTTTGTCTCGGGATGAGATCGCAAAACGACTCGGTGCCGGAAGAGGGGAAATGGATTTGATCTTTTCCTTGGCTGACAGGCATGAGCGAGGACTTGCCGATGCGTAAACAAGAGCTACTATTTGGATTTGGAGCAGGACTGATTGTGGCTACCTCAATCATCGGACTGTTAGCGCCAAAGCAGACTGCGCAAGCCCCGGCCATGACTGCAGATCAAATGAAAGTAGCTGCACAAGAGCTGGAAATGGTCGTACTTACAGCAGAAGAATACAAACAGTGGCAGGAAGAAAAGAAAGTGAACGTACAGCCAGCCCCTGGAGTGCCTAAGGCACCAGTTGCGCCAAACGTAGGTCAAACAGTAGCGCCTGTTACAAAGCAACCGCAGACGCCAGCTGTGCAGCCTGCGACACCTGTAGCTTCATCAGAGCAAAAGGTGATTCCGCCAACAAATCCAGTGAGCAAGGACGGCCAGCCTACCCCAACAGTACCAAATACGCAGACCCCAACGGCACCTAATACAGGGGCACCTAAAGCTCCAACAGTGGAAGCACCTGTAGTAACTAAGAAGGTATCTTTCACTGTTCCTTACAAAGCAACTGCAGAGGATGTAGCACAGATTCTAGTAAAGGAAGGAATCCTTCCTGCTGATAATCAATTTGTGGACCAGTTACGTGAGAGCGACAAGCTAAATCGTATTCGTGTCGGTACCTATGAAGTGTCGAGTGCTACTAAGGAAGCAGACATCGTCAAGTTGATAACAACGCCGCCTAAAAAATAGGCGGTTTTTTTCAATATTACGGAAAGTGTCCGTTTGTCGTCCGCCTAGAACGGTCATAACTTTTTTTACGAAATAAATGGAATTCGTTTGTTGCAATTGAAACTCCCATATGATATATTCGTTTACGGTGTTGAAATCGCACGTCCACCAATTCCGGCAACGGTGCTGCCTCTGGCAGAATTGCTTGGAACATGCGGT
Organism: Brevibacillus sp. NPDC003359; assembly: GCF_042878995.1. Taxonomy (NCBI): domain Bacteria; kingdom Bacillati; phylum Bacillota; class Bacilli; order Caryophanales; family Paenibacillaceae; genus Brevibacillus; species Brevibacillus sp. NPDC003359. Next base: position 1,429,715 of record NZ_JBIAOR010000001.1, on the reverse strand, counting down.
GAGACGGAGGTAGGCATCACAAAAACCATTTTTGAAGGAGGTGTGAAATATGGCAGTAATTTCGATGAAACAATTGCTCGAGGCTGGTGTACACTTCGGTCACCAAACTCGTCGTTGGAACCCGAAAATGGCTCGCTATATCTTCACCGAACGTAACGGAATCTACATTATCGACCTGCAAAAAACCGTTAAAAAAGTAGAGGAAGCGTACAACTTCGTACGTGAACTCGCTCAAGACGGCGGTAAAGTGCTCTTCGTTGGTACGAAGAAACAAGCACAAGAATCCGTTAAAGAAGAAGCAGAACGCACAGGTCACTACTTCATCAACCAACGTTGGTTGGGTGGTACTCTGACAAACTTCACTACCATCAAAAAACGTACTTCTCGCTTGGCTGAGCTGAAGCGTATGGAAAACGATGGTACTTTCGAAGTATTGCCTAAGAAAGAAGTTATCGTTCTGCGCAAAGAAATGGATCGTCTGGAAAAATTCTTGGGCGGTATCGCTCACATGGATAAACTGCCTGACGCTCTGTTCATTATCGATCCTCGTAAAGAGCGCATCGCTGTAGCAGAAGCTCGCAAATTGGGTATCCCAATCGTTGCAATCGTAGATACTAACTGCGATCCAGATGAGATCGATTATGTGATCCCAGGTAACGATGACGCAATTCGCGCTGTGAAATTGCTCACTGCTAAAATGGCAGACGCTCTGCAAGAAGGAAACCAAGGTACAGAGCAACAAGCAACAACAACTGCGTAAGCATGTGTGTTAAAGGGTGGACTGAGGGTGTCAGAACCCCCGTCCATCCTTTTTTGCTGATTAGCGTCGCCGAGGTGTTAACAGGCGGCTTGCTTTTCGACTATAATAGGATCGTAACTTTTCGAGGAGGTTTCACTCATGGCAATTAGTGCACAAGCGGTTAAAGAACTGCGCGAGCGTACAGGCGCAGGTATGATGGATTGCAAACGCGCGTTGGAAGAAACAGCAGGCGACATGGAAAAAGCAATTGACTTGCTCCGTGAGCGCGGTGTAGCGAAAGCAGCGAAAAAATCCGGACGCATCGCAGCAGAAGGCTTGACTGGAACTGCGGTAGCTGGAAACGTGGCAGCAGTTGTAGAAGTAAACTGCGAAACTGACTTCGTAGGTAAAAACCCTGAGTTCCAAACACTCGTAAAAGACATCGCTGAGCACGTTGTATCCCAACGTCCTGCAACAGTTGAAGAAGCTCTGGAGCAACCATTCAAAGGTGCTGGCGAGACTCTGGGTCATGTAATCAACGAGAAAATCGCGACTATCGGAGAAAACATCTCCTTCCGTCGTTTTGTACTTTCTGAGAAAACTGACGCTGGCGTATTCGGCGCTTATCTGCACATGGGTGGCCGTATCGGTGTATTGGTAACTCTGGAAGGCACACAAGACGAAACACTGGCAAGAGACCTGGGCATGCACGCAGCTGCGTCCAACCCACGTTTTGCTAACCGTGAAGAAGTTGCCGCTGATGAGATCGAGCGTGAGCGTGAAGTACTGAAAAACCAAGCACTGGCTGAAGGTAAACCTGCTAACATCGTTGAGAAGATGGTAGAAGGCCGCCTCTCCAAATTCTTCGAAGAATACGTGCTGGTTGAGCAACCATTCGTAAAAGATCCAGACAAGAAAGTAGCTGCTCTGTTGAAAGAAGCAGGTGCTACCTTGCAAGGATTCGCTCGCTTCCAAGTAGGCGAAGGTATCGAGAAGAAACAAGAAGACTTCGCAGCTGAAGTTATGGCTCAAGTTAATAAGCAATAATAAAGGAAATAGGGAACACCTTCGTGTTCCCTATTTTCAAAGCGAGAGTTTCACTTTGTGTGAAACTCTCTGCATGTAAATAGCAGTGTGTACCTGTTCCCAATTAGAAGGAATGAAGACTGGGCACAGAGAATGATTCATGAATGGAGGCCGTTTCACATGCCACTTCCTGCCTATAAACGGGTTGTGTTAAAGTTGAGTGGGGAAGCACTGGCGGGGGACTTGGGTTATGGTATTGACCCTAAAGTTATTTTCTCCGTCGCTAACCAGATCAAGGAAATCGTAGAATTGGGTGTACAAGTCGCTGTAGTCGTCGGAGGAGGTAATATCTGGCGCGGACTTTCCGGCAGCTCGAAAGGAATGGATCGGGCAACAGCCGATTACATGGGGATGCTGGCCACAATTATGAACTCACTCGCCTTGCAGGATGGGTTAGAAAAAGTGAACGTCCCGACTCGTGTTCAAACCTCGATTGAGATGAGACAGGTAGCAGAACCATACATACGCCGTCGTGCCATTCGTCATTTGGAAAAAATGCGCGTGGTCATCTTCGCTGCCGGTACTGGTAACCCTTACTTTTCAACGGATACGACTGCTGCTCTGCGTGCAGCTGAAATTGAAGCTGAAGTAATCCTGATGGCCAAAAACAAGGTAGACGGTGTGTACTCTGCAGACCCAAGCCTTGACCCGAACGCTAAGAAGTACGACCAGTTGACATTCCTGGAAGTGCTGAATAAAGGTTTAGGTGTCATGGATTCAACAGCATCTAGCTTGTGCATGGATAACAGTATTCCGTTGATCGTCTTTAACATTTCTGATGAAGGCAATATTCGTCGGGCAGTAATGGGCGACAAAATCGGTACTCTAGTGAAAGGGGAATAATTATGCCACAAACTGTGCTAAAAGACATGGAAGATCGCATGAATAAAGCAATCAATGCTTTGAAAAAAGACCTGTCCAGCCTGCGTGCAGGCCGAGCGAACCCAGCAATGCTGGATCGTGTAGCTGTAGACTATTACGGTTCACCAACACCGATTAGCCAATTGGCTAACATCAGCGTGCCAGAACCACGTATGCTGATCATTCAGCCATGGGACAAAACGGCACTAAAAGAAATTGATCGTGCCCTGCAACAATCGGATCTGGGTATTTCCCCATCCAATGATGGCGTGGTCATCCGCCTGATCATTCCTCCACTCACAGAAGAGCGTCGTAAAGAGCTAGTGAAGCTGGCTGGAAAAGGTGGAGAAGAAGCAAAGGTAGCGATTCGTAACATCCGTCGTGATGCAAACGATGAAATTAAAAAGCTGGAAAAGGCTGCTACCATTTCTGAAGACGATTCCCATCGTCACCAAGAAACTATCCAAAAGACTACGGATAAATTCATTGCTGAAGTTGACAAGACCGTCAAGGACAAAGAGAAAGACATTTTGGAAGTATAGGTAAGGGTAATCCCCCTCTTTTGAGGGGGATGTACGTCTATATCTCTCATTACGGGGGAACACTTTATGTTAGAACATCTGGCGCGCAAATGGGGCCGCAAAGAAAAGCAATCGGAGCCAGCCGAGTTGGATCGTTCCGGTAAGATTCCGGAACATGTGGCGATTATTATGGATGGCAACGGTCGTTGGGCCAGCAAGCGCAGTTTACCCCGGGTTGCGGGGCACCGTGCAGGAATGAAAGCAGTAAAAGAAGTCGTCAAGGCTGCAGACGAGATCGGCGTGCGCTATATGACGATGTACGCGTTCTCTACCGAAAACTGGAAGCGTCCGCGCGATGAAGTGGATTTTCTCATGAAACTTCCGCAGGAATTTTTGTCGACAGAATTGGATGAATTAATAGAACGTGGTGTCCGCATACGCATGCTGGGCAGTAAAGACGAGCTGCCTTCTCATACGCTGAAAGCGCTGCTGGAAGCAGAAGAGACAACGAAGGACAATAGCGGTCTACAATTGAATTTTGCCCTGAATTACGGTGGGCGAGATGAACTTGCAAAAGCATTTTCAGTGATGGCAGCACAAGTAAAAGCAGGTGAGCTTCAACCAGAGCAACTGACTGAGGAATTGATATCGAGCTACCTGTATACAAGCGAAATTCCCGATCCAGACCTCTTGATTCGAACAAGTGGAGAGATTCGCTTGAGTAACTTTATGCTGTGGCAATTAGCATATACAGAATTATGGTTTACGGATGTGCTATGGCCTGATTTTACCCGTGAACATTTTTATCAAGCAATCGTGGAATACCAAGGCCGAGCTCGTCGCTACGGGGCGGTATAACCGAGAGGTGGAATCAGTTGAAGCAACGTATAATAACAGGCCTGATTGGTGGGGCTGCGTTTCTATTATTGATGTATGCTGGTGGAGCTTGGTACTCACTTTTGGTGTTTTTACTGGCTGTCATTGGCTATTTTGAATTTATGAGAATGGCTGGCATTCAGTCATTTTATTTGGCAGGATTGCTCGGATATGTATTGATGTTAAGCATTTTGTGGCCGTCTCTGTTATTTTCGGATTGGCTCAGTATCAGCATGCCGGATCTGATGCTGCCCGTCATCCTGCTCTTGTTGATTTACTCCGTTTTACGGAAAAATCAGTTTCACATTGAACACGTCGCCCTTACGTTGGTGGGGGCGTTATACATAGGCTACGGTTTTACTTATATGGCCGCTACCCGAAACCTTCCAGAAGGATTCATGCTTACGGTCATGGTCATTATGGGAATTTGGTCGACTGATTCGGGCGCCTATTTTGTCGGAAAAGCAATAGGTAAGCGTAAACTGTGGCCAGAAATAAGTCCAAACAAGACTGTGGAAGGGGCCATAGGAGGTCTTGTCGCTTCTGTCTTGATTGTTCTTTCCATCAATGCAAGCTTTGGCCATTTGGCGATTGATCAGGCTTTGACCATCGCATTAGTTGCGGGGATCGTCGGGCAATTGGGTGATTTGGTTGAGTCGGCTTTCAAGAGGCATTTCCATGTAAAAGATTCAGGACAGCTCATTCCAGGTCACGGGGGCGTTTTGGATCGCTTTGATAGCTTTTTGCTCGTCTTTCCGGTTCTACATCTATTAGGTATTGTCTAAAACCTTTTGCATATAGAAAGAGATATAGAGGGTGAAATCTGTGAAAAAAATAGCGCTCTTAGGTTCAACGGGGTCAATTGGAACGAGCACGCTCGAGGTCGTAGACCAGCATCCTGAGGATTTTTCGGTGGTGGCTATGGCTGCTGGCACAAACGTCGATCTATTGACTCGCCAGGTAGAAAAATTCAAGCCAGAGCTCGTTTCTGTAGGAAATGAGCAGGCTGCCGTTGAACTGCGAGATAGATTGGCGGGCAAGTCTCAACCAGAAATCGTTTATGGTGCGGATGGATTGGAACTGGTTGCCCGTCATGAAGCTGCCAATTTCGTTATGACCGCTGTTGTCGGCAGTGTAGGGGTCGCACCTACACTTGCTGCGATCGAGGCGGGAAAAACAATTGGACTGGCCAATAAAGAGACACTAGTGAGCGCTGGCCCTGTCGTCATGAAACGAGCGAAAGAAAAAGGCGTATCGATTATTCCAGTAGACAGCGAGCATTCAGCTGTCTACCAATGTCTGCAAGGAGAGCGCAAGGAAGATGTGGCACGGGTCATTTTGACCGCTTCAGGCGGTTCCTTCCGTCACCTCTCGCGCGAGGATCTGCAACAAGTGACAGTAGAGCAGGCATTGGCTCATCCGAATTGGAGCATGGGTGCAAAAATTACCATCGATTCTGCTACCATGATGAACAAAGGTTTCGAAGTGATTGAAGCTCATTGGCTGTTTGATCTGTCTTATGAGCAGATCGAATGCGTATTGCATTATGAAAGTATCATACACTCTATGGTAGAATACAAAGACAGAGCGGTCATGGCCCAACTTGGTACACCGGATATGAAGGTTCCGATTCAGTACGCCATGAGCTATCCCATCAGAAAAGAACTGCCTACGGAACCACTTGATTTGGTCAAAATCGCCACGCTTCATTTTGCAGCCATGGATTATGAACGCTATCCTCTGTTAAAATTAGCGTATGAGTGCGGTATAGCAGGTGGTACGCATACGGCAGTACTGAATGCAGCCAATGAGGTCGCAGTTGATAGGTTCTTGAAGGGAGCAATCAGTTTTTTAGACATCGAAAAGGTCGTCCGAAAAACTTGCGAAGCTCACCCTGGTGTAGCGAGTCCAGAGCTTGCAGATATTTTTGCAGCTGATGAGTGGGCACGCTCTTATGCGCTCGTCTCCATCTAAGGAATTTGAGTGTTAGATACTTGACAGAAAGGTGGCTGTTCACTTGCCTTTGCCCAACCTGGATTCCGTTGAATCAATTCTCGCGATTGTAGTTGTATTTGGGGTACTTGTCTTTGTGCACGAACTAGGACACTTCCTTCTGGCCAAGAGGGCAGGGATCTTATGTCGTGAATTTGCACTGGGAATGGGGCCAAAAATTTTTCGCGTGAAGCGGGGAGAAACGGAATACACCCTTCGCCTTTTACCCATCGGAGGACTTGTTCGCATGGCGGGGGAAGACCCGGAGATGGATATGTTGAAACCGCACATGGAAGTAAGCGTGGAGCGGGATGCGTTAGGAAAGGTCACACATATTTTGCTCGATGGGCCAAGTTCTGGTTCTGCTCGTGCGATCACCGGTACGGTGGTACAATTTGATCTGGAGCAAAATTTAAATATCGTGCTTGAACTGGATGGAGAGCAGAAGACGTTTGCTGTTCATCCACAGGCTCATCTGGTTAAGGATGGACAAGAAGTACAGATTGCCCCTCTGAACAGACAGTTCAAAGGCAAGACAGTATCACAACGTTTTTGGGCGATTTTTGCAGGACCTGCGGCCAACTTTCTGCTGGCGTTTGTTTTGTTTATCGTGATCGGCTTCTTGTACGGCGTACCGAATGGCAGCCATCTGGGGAATGTGATCCCGGGAGGACCTGCTGCACAAGCTGGATTATTGCCAGGTGATAAGGTGATCGCGATTCAAGGTCAGCCTGTTTCCTCGTGGAAAGACGTTGTCGAGAAGATTAGTAAAGCGCCGGACCAACAATTAACCTTTGAGTACGAGCGCAATGGCCAGCGTATGACTGTGCCAGTTAAAGTAGGGAAAGACGAAAACAACGTGGGCAAAATCATGGTTACTAATGCACTCACCTTTGCCCCAGGAGAAGTTCTGAAATACGGTGCAACCTCCACTTACGATTTTACGATGATGATCTTGAAAAGCTTGGGAATGCTCGTAACGGGGGAATACGGACTGAAGGATTTGAGTGGTCCAGTCGGTATTTTCAAGATGACTGGAGAGGTTGCCCAACAAGGTATGGCGATTCTGCTGAAATGGGCTGCTGTATTGAGCATTAACCTTGGATTGTTCAATCTGTTGCCGTTGCCAGCTTTGGATGGCGGACGTCTCGCTTTCTTGGGAGTAGAGGCGCTGCGTGGTCGACCTGTTGACCCACATAAAGAAGGAATGGTTCATTTCTTGGGTTTTGCCTTTTTGATGTTGCTGATTTTAGTAGTGACTTGGAACGATCTGCAACGATTGTTCTCCTAATCACGTACTAACACGATAGAAAGAAAAACAGACATATGTAAAAGGATGGTGCAAAATGTTCAAGCGCGAGGAGACGAAACCGGTTTTTGTAGGTGGAGTGCAAATCGGGGGCCAAAAAAGCGTTGTCATCCAGTCGATGACGACAGCAGACACGCGTGATGTAGAAAAAACTCTGGCCGAGATTCAGAGACTGCACGATGTCGGTTGCCAAATTGTTCGCTTGGCCGTCATCAATGAAGATGCAGCCCGTGCCATCAAAAAAATTAAAGAACGCTCCCCATTGCCGCTTGTTGCCGACATTCACTTCGATCACAAGCTCGCATTGATTGCACTGGAGAGCGGGATTGATAAAATCCGGATCAACCCGGGAAACATCGGTTCGAAAGAAAAAACGCAACGCGTAGTGGAAGCGTGCCGTGAGCGCAATGTACCAATCCGTATCGGTGTCAACTCAGGTTCAGTTGAGAGAAGACTTTTGGAAAAATACGGTTATCCTTCCCCAGAAGCGATCGTAGAAAGTGCGATGGACCACGTGCAAATTCTGGAAGACTTGAACTACGACAACATTGTCATTTCCTTGAAGTCTTCTGATGTACCGACGATGATCCAAACGTATTCGTTGATGGCACAGAAGCGCAACTATCCTCTGCATGTTGGTGTGACAGAAGCAGGTACACAGTTTTCGGGCAGCATTAAGTCTTCAGTTGGAATCGGAACGGTATTGTCGATGGGAATCGGTGACACCATCCGCGTATCCCTGACGGCTGACCCTGTTGAAGAAATTAAAGTAGGGAAACAAATCCTTCGCAGCTTGGATATCGTGAACAACGATCCAGTTGTCATTGCATGCCCATCTTGTGGTCGATGCGCAATTGACCTGATCGGCCTAGCGACAAAAGTCGAGGATGCTGTTTCCACGCTGAAAGTTCCGTTAAAAGTAGCGGTAATGGGTTGCGCGGTAAATGGTCCTGGTGAAGCTCGTGAAGCAGATGTAGGCGTTGCCGGCGGAAATGGCGAGGGCTTGATTTTCCGTAATGGTGAAATTGTTCGGAAAGTAAAAGAAACCGAGTTGTTTGAAGAGCTGATGAAGGAAATTAACGAAATAGTAAACGAGCAAAAACCTACAACCGTAGGGTAATGCACGTTGATTGCTGATAAGGCATAAGGAGGACACGCACGTGTTGAAGCAAAGTCAAATGTTGATCCCTACCCTGCGGGAAGTTCCATCCGACGCGGAGATTGCCAGCCACAAGCTACTGCTCCGCGCAGGTATGGCCCGCCAATTGGCTTCCGGTATTTATACGTACCTGCCCCTGGCGCTCCGTTCCCTGCACAAAATCCAAGCGATAGTGCGTGAAGAAATGAACAATGCTGGGGGACAAGAGCTGTTGATGCCAGCGATGCAACCAGCTGAGCTGTGGCATCAAACGGGTCGCTGGGATGTATACGGTCCCGAGCTCGTTCGCCTGCGTGATCGTCATGATCGTCCTTTTGCCTTGGGTCCAACCCACGAAGAAGTCATTACGAGTCTCGTGCGTGATGAAATAAATTCATACAAAAAACTCCCGATCAACCTTTATCAAATTCAAACCAAATTCCGTGATGAAGTGCGTCCACGCTTCGGCTTGATTCGTTGCCGCGAGTTTATTATGAAGGATGCTTACTCTTTTGATACGTCACAGGAAGGTTTGGATCGCAACTTCCAGGCTATGTACGATGCGTACACAAACATCTTTACCCGTGTAGGCTTGAACTTCCGTGCAGTAGAAGCGGATGCAGGTGCTATTGGCGGAAAAGGCACTTACGAATTCATGGCGTTGTGCGAAATTGGAGAAGACACGATTGCTTATTCTGAAGAAGGCGATTATGCGGCCAACTTGGAAAAGGCAGAAGTCGTGTACAAGCCATCTGCTAAGCCTGCAACAGAAGCGCCAGCTCGAGAAAAATTGCATACGCCTGGCACCAAAACAATCGACCAATTGGTGCAAGCACTGCAAATCGAAGCAAAGCAAATCATCAAGAGCCTCATTTATCGCGTAGACGACAAGCTGGTTATGGTGCTGGTGCGTGGCGATCATGAGATCAATGAAGTGAAGCTGAAAAACTTGTATGATGCGGCGATCGTAGGGCTCGCTTCTGAAGCGGATATCGTTTCGGTAACAGGTGCGCCTGCAGGTTTTGTTGGCCCAGTTGGCATTGATCCTGAAAAAGTGGAAATCATTGCGGACAATTTTGTTCAAGATGTTTATGATGGTGTCGTCGGTGCCAATGAAACAGACTATCATCTGACACACGTCGTTGCTGGCCGTGATTTCACGGTTTCCCAGTACGCTGACTTGCGCAACATTACAGAAGGCGACGAATGCCCTCGTACAGGTGGAGTCATCAAGTTTGCACGTGGTGTGGAAGTGGGTCACGTATTCAAGCTGGGTACAAAATACTCGACAGCGATGGGTGCTACGTACCTGGATGAGAACGGTCGCAGTCAACCGATGATCATGGGTTGCTACGGAATCGGTGTATCTCGTACAATTGCAGCAGTAATCGAGCAGTGCAATGATGAAAATGGTATTATTTGGCCAGTATCTGTTGCACCTTTCCATGTACATGTGATTCCGGTCAATGTTAAAGTAGAAGAGCAACGCCAAGTCAGTGAACAAATTACAGAAGCATTGCGCAAGGCTGGCGTAGAAGTGTTGTTTGACGATCGTCCTGAGCGTGCTGGCGTGAAATTTAAAGATGCTGATTTGATTGGATTACCTCTGCGTATTACGGTTTCCGATAAAGCGGCTCAAGAAGGAACCGTTGAAGTGCGAATCCGCAAAAACGGTGAAACACATGATGTGAAGCTGGATCAATTGGTCGATGAAGTGAAAGGCTTCTTATCTCGTGTTGACCAAACTGGAGCTGCGTTGTTCGGCAACTAGTTGTTGCAGGAATAAGAAGGATTTTGTCGAATTTTTACGGGGTACTCCCCTAGTTTAACGGGGAGTGCCTCTTTTTCTTGTTTGAACGCTCACTTATAGGGAAGGTGGGAAAACCGTGGACCGTTTACAAGAGCAAAAACATCGCTTCTCCCTATTGGTCAAGCAAATGGAAGTTCCTGACGAATGGGTGGAGCGATTTTTTCTTGATGCTCAGATTGAAAAGTTAGAGCTGTATAAGCAAAACAAAGAATGGATTTTTCACTTTGCCCTCCCGAGAATGATTCCTGCGGATGTTTATGCAGCTTTTACCAAGCGATTGACGCATACATTTTCACATCTTGCCAAAGTAGACACCCGATTTCACTATCACCAAAAGCCGTCTCTCGATCATGTAGTCGAAGAGTATTGGGATGTCTTACTGGCAGGGCTGGAGCCAACGCTGAACTCCTTGGCGGGTACTATGCGTCAAGCACGAAAGCAAGTCGACCAACAGGAAGTCAAGGTGTACTTGCCAACGGAGATGTCCGTTGAGGTAGCCAAGCGTAAACGTGCGGATAATGAGCTTTTGGCTGCTTTCCAGAAAGCTACCGACTGCTCGATGCGTTTTACTTTCCATGGGGAAGAAAGCGATGACGCGTATAAGGCTTTTGAACAGCAACGTAAAGAGGAAGAACGTGCTCTCGTTGAAGTTGTGATGACGGCAGTTCAACAAGAGAGCAAATCGTCTGATAAAGCTGATTCTGTCACTACGCTCATGATGGGCTATGAAATCAAAGATGCACCGATCCCGATTTGCGAGATTCAAGATGAGGAACGCCGTATCGTCATCCAAGGAACAGTATTTAACGTAGAAGTCAAAGAGCTTCGCAGTGGACGCCATTTGCTCACGTTCAACGTGTCAGACTATACGGATTCTCTCACGGTGAAGATGTTCTCCCGCGATAAAGAAGACGTGAAAATGCTTGAATTGCTGAAAGACGGCATGTGGGTAAAAGTACGGGGAAGTGTACAGCATGACACATTTGTACGCGATCTTGTCATGAATGCCAATGATTTGAATCAGATTGAGCAGGTTATTCGCAAAGATCACGCGGAAGAAAAACGTGTCGAGCTCCACTGCCATACGCCGATGAGTGCGCTGGATGCCGTTGCATCCGTAAAATCACTGGTCTCGACGGCAGCAAAGTGGGGCCATAAAGCGATTGCTGTCACTGACCATGGCGTCGTGCAAGCCTTCCCAGAGGCGTATTCGCTTGCCAAAAAGAACAACATCAAATGCATTCTCGGTATGGAAGCGTATGTAGTCGAGGATGGTATCGATATTGTTTACAACCTGCAACCGGACAATAATCTTTCCATTGATGAGAACACAGAATACGTTGTCTTTGATACGGAGACGACTGGTTTGAACGCCTCAGAGCATACGATCATCGAAATCGCTGCGGTCAAAATGAAGGGCGCAGAAATTGTTGATCAATGGACAGAGCTGATCGACCCACAGTTGGAGATAGGACCGAAAACAACGGAGATCACAGGTATTACTAACGAGATGCTCCGCGGGCAAGAGACACTTGATGTAGTGCTGCGCAAATTTAAGGATTTTGCTGGCGATGGTATTCTTGTCGCGCATAACGCGGAGTTTGACAAAGCATTCATCAACGCATGTGCCAAACGGATTGGCATGGAACCGTGGAACAATCCATTTTTAGATACGTTGCCATTAGCTCGGTTGATGTACAAAGGAATGCGCAATTATCGTTTGGGATCATTAGCCAAAAAGTTTAACGTGGATCTAATTAATGCTCACCGTGCGTTGGACGATACCGTGGCACTTGCCCAGGTGTTCCAGCAGATGTTGAAGGATATAAAGGAAGCACAGATCCAATCGCTCGCGGAGCTAAATGAAAAAAGCAACGAAGAGGCGGACTACAAGAGTGGACGTCCATTCCATGCGACGATTCTCGTGCAAAATAAAGAAGGCCTCAAAAATTTGTACAAGCTCGTAAGCCGCTCCCATGTGGAAACCTTCTTCCGTTGGCCTCGTATCCAGCGCAGCCAGTTGACCAAGCACCGGGAAGGCTTGCTAATCGGGACAGCATGCAAGGACGGCGAGCTGATGCAGTCGATTTTGCGCGGTAAGTCACCTGAAGAGTTGAAGGAAGTAGCAGCTTTTTACGACTATATAGAATTACAGCCCATTGCTCATTACTCACCTCTGTTGCGTAATGAAGAAATTCCGTCGCTTGATACGATGAAGGGCTATCATCAAAAGATCGTAGAGATGGGAAAAGAGCTCGGCAAGCTGGTCGTAGCGACAGGGGATGTGCATTTCCTGAATCCCCAAGATGAAATTTTTCGTGATGTTTTCTTATTGTCAAAAGGTGATCCGACTGCAGGCAACCAGCCGCCTCTTTACTTCCATACAACGGAAGAGATGCTGGAGGCGTTCTCCTTCTTGGGAGAAGAGACCGCAAAAGAAATTGTCGTGACAAACACGAATGGCATCGCGGACATGATTGAGGATATTAGTCCCATTCCAGACAAGCTGTACACGCCAATCATTGAAGGGGCGGACGATGAGCTTCGTCAAATGTGCTATGACAAAGCCAGGGCGTTGTATGGTGACCCATTGCCTGAACTGGTCGAGCATCGCTTGGAAAAAGAATTGAACAGTATCATCAAGCACGGCTTCGGTGTGATTTATTTGATTTCACAGCGTTTGGTAACGAAATCGTTGAATGACGGTTATCTGGTAGGTTCACGTGGGTCTGTAGGCTCGTCTTTTGTTGCGACGATGTCTGAGATTACAGAGGTAAACCCATTACCTCCTCACTATCGCTGCCCAAATTGCAAGCACAGTGAATTCATCACAGACGGTTCTATCGCCTCCGGTTTTGACTTGGAGGACAAGGTATGCACAGAATGTGGTACCAGCTATGCCAAGGATGGACAAGATATTCCGTTCGAAACGTTCCTTGGGTTTAAAGGGGACAAGGTACCAGATATTGACTTGAACTTTTCCGGTGACTATCAACCACGTGCTCATAAGTACACACAAGAACTGTTCGGACCAGAATACGTTTATCGTGCCGGAACGATAGGTACTGTTGCGGAAAAAACAGCGTATGGATACGTGCGAAAATATGCCGATGAACGAGGCATGACCTTGCGTAATGCGGAGATCTCTCGGATCGTGAACGGGTGCACAGGTGTAAAAAGAACGACAGGACAGCATCCAGGCGGAATTATTGTAGTTCCAGACTACATGGAGATTGAGGATTTCTGTCCCATCCAGTTCCCGGCGGACGATAACGAGTCAGAATGGCGCACGACACATTTCGACTTCCACTCCATTCACGATAACTTGCTGAAACTCGATATTCTGGGACACGATGATCCGACCGTCATTCGTATGCTGCAGGACTTGACGGGGATGGACCCTAAGACCATTCCACTCGACGATAAAAAGACCATGTCCATCTTCAGCACCACCGAAGCGTTGGGGGTCACACCGGAACAAATAGGTACAAACATGGGGACACTTGGTATCCCGGAGTTTGGAACCAAATTCGTACGTCAGATGTTAGAAGACACGAAACCGACTACATTTGCCGAGCTCGTTCAGATTTCTGGACTATCACACGGTACGGACGTTTGGTTGAACAACGCGCAAGACTTGATCCGCAACGGCACTTGCAAGCTGCCGGATGTAATTGGTTGTCGTGACGATATCATGGTTTACTTGATTTACAAAGGGCTAGAGCCTTCTCGTGCCTTTAAAATCATGGAGTCCGTGCGTAAGGGTAAAGGGGTTCCTGAGGACGATCAAGAAGAAATGCGCAATAACAATGTGCCAGAATGGTATATTCAGTCGTGCCAGCGGATCAAGTACATGTTCCCGAAGGCGCATGCGACTGCTTACGTCATGATGGCTGTGCGGATTGCTTACTTTAAGGTACATCGTCCACTGGAGTTTTACGCGACCTACTTCACTGTTCGCGCAGATGATTTTGACATCCCGCTGATGGTCAAAGGCTCAGCAGCGATTAAGCAAAAGATCGAAGAGATCGAGGGTAAGGGGCACGATGCGCAGCCTAAGGAAAAAGCGTTGCTGACTGTATTGGAGATGGCGCTGGAGATGATAGAGCGCGGCTACCGTTTTACCAACGTCGATTTGTACAAATCGGACGCCACTCGCTTCTTGATCGAGGGTGAATCCTTGATCGCTCCATTTAACGCCCTGCCTGGCTTAGGGACGAACGCAGCGATCAGTATCGTAGCTGCGAGAGAGCAAGGAGAGTTTTTGTCCAAGGAAGACCTCCTATCCCGTTCTCGCATCTCCAAGACCATATTGGAGTTCTTGGACGAGCAGGGTGCCTTGAAAGGGTTGCCAGAATCCAATCAGCTATCCTTGTTCTAAGGAGCACTGTCAAGGCAGACAGTCATCCAAAGGTTGTCAGCGGAGGGCTGTTATGCTATAATTTTTTTGGAAATACTGGTTTTATACGCATGGCTGATCGAGAGTGGGGAAACCCACTCTTTCTTTCTGGCTACACCTCATGGTTCAAATGAGAAGGAGGTACTTGCTTGAGCAAGGTAACGATCATCGTCACTGAACTCGTCACGCCCATTGTAGAAGATGTGGGTCTGGAGCTGGTTGACATCGAGTACAAAAAGGAAGGCAGCAACTGGTTTCTGCGCGTGTTTATCGACAATGAAACTGGCAACATCGACATTGATGACTGCCGCCTTGTCAGCGAGAAGCTGAGCGAAAAACTAGACGAAGTAGATCCCATCCCTACTGCATACTTTTTAGAAGTATCTTCGCCGGGTGCTGAGCGCCCATTGCGCAAGGATAAGGATTTCACAAAAGCTGTCGGCAGAAATGTGCATATCACAACAAAAGAGCCAATAGAAGGTGCAACTACGTTCGAAGGCGAACTGATATCCTATGAGGATGGCAAGCTGACAGTAAAAGAAGCAAAGAAAACGTATGTAATTTCCCAAGAGCAAATTGACACGGCTAGAATGGCAATTATTTTTTAGTTGTCGTGGCCAGTGTTAGCCTGTGGTAAGTAAAGGAGGAGGCAACGAAAGTCATGAACGGCGATTTTATCGAGGCTTTAGAAGCCATTGAGAGAGAGAAAGGCATCACCAAAGACGTACTGATCGAGGCCATCGAAGCGGCTCTTATCTCTGGATACAAACGTAACTTCAACTCGGCCCAAAATGTGCGGGTGGATGTAAATCGTCATTCAGGTATGGTGCGTGTGTTTGCGCGGAAGAGCGTAGTCGAAGAGGTTTTGGACGTGCGCCTTGAGATCTCTCAAGAAGCAGCACAAGAAATCGATCCTAACTTCCGTCTGGAGGACATCGTCGAAATTGAGGTAACGCCTCGTGATTTCGGTCGTATTGCCGCTCAGACAGCGAAGCAAGTGGTTACGCAGCGTATTCGCGAAGCGGAGCGCGGTTTGATCTACAGCGAGTTTATTGAGCGTGAAGACGACATCGTAACAGGCGTCGTTCAGCGTATGGACGCTCGCAATTATTACATTGATCTGGGTAAGGCGGAAGCCGTTATGCCGATCACCGAAAAAATGCCATCTGAAGATTTTAAATCACAAGATCGTGTGAAGGCATACATCATCAAAGTAGAGAAAACCACTAAAGGACCGCAAATCGTCGTTTCCCGTACTCACCCGGGGCTTTTGAAGCGTCTCTTCGAATTAGAAGTGCCAGAAATATATGACGGTGTGGTTGAAATCAAATCTGTTGCGCGTGAAGCTGGTGATCGCTCGAAGATCGCTGTGCATTCCATCAATGCAGATGTTGATCCAGTAGGGGCTTGTGTCGGTCCAAAGGGCATGCGCGTCCAAACGATCGTTACTGAGCTTAAAGGAGAAAAGATCGACATTGTTCGTTGGTCTGAAGATCCTGCCGAGTACGTAGCCAATGCACTCAGCCCTGCAAAGGTTCTGCATGTTGAGGTTAACGTTGCGGAGAAGGTTACACGTGTGATCGTTCCCGATTATCAATTGTCACTGGCGATTGGTAAACGCGGCCAAAACGCACGCCTGGCAGCCAAGCTGACTGGCTGGAAGATCGATATTAAGAGCGAGTCCCAAGCCGACCAAGAAGGCATCGCTTATCCAAAAGAAGTAGAGAGCGATGAAGGGACGGACAACGTATAATCATGAAGCAAAAAAAGATCCCGTTGCGTAAGTGCATTGTTTGCCAAGGAATGTTTCCGAAAAAGGAATTAATCCGCGTCGTCCGGACGCCAGAAGAAGAGATCGTCATTGATCTTGCTGGAAGGGCGGCGGGACGCGGTACCTATGTGTGTCGGCAGGAAAGCTGTCTGAAGCCGGATGCGTTCGCATCGGGAAAATGGAAAAAAGTGCTGGAACGTGCCCTCAATATGTCCATCTCCCAAGAAAAGTATGATGCTTTCCGTGAGAAATGGCTGGAGATGATGGGAAAATGACCCCAAAAGCAGCACAATTACTCGGATTGGCGATGCGTGCGAGAAAGATCGTCACCGGGGAGGAACTGGTCATTACCGCTGTTCGTAATGGGCAGGCCCGCCTGGTTTTGCTCGCATCAGATGCATCAGACAATACCGCCAAGAAAGTAAAGGATAAATGTTCCTATTACGGTGTCTCATGTGTAACCACTGGCGACCGACATTCATTGGGACACGCAATCGGAAAAGATGGGCGCGTTACCGTGGCGGTAACCGATGGGAAATTGGCCGAAAGCATTCAGCGTCTGCTCACCTAACTGAGAAAGGGTGAAGTATATTTGAAGACACGTGTGTATGAATATGCCAAACAGCACAACATGAGCAGCAAGGAAATCCTCAATTTGCTAAAACGATTGAATATAGAAGTAGCAAATCATATGAGTATCATGGAAGAAGGGACGATTAAGCGGATCGAGGATCACATGGCCAAATTGCGTTCTGGTGCCAAACCGGAAACGCGTAGCACACCTAGTGATGCAAGACCTAAACAAACGGACGATCAACGACGCCCCATCGACTCCAGAGGACAACAGATCAAACCCCAGCAGCAAGCGGGGCAAGCTCAAATGGTTAGAAATGACAGACCAAATAATGATCGTGGAGGAAGTACCTCAAACACCAATCGTCCAGCTATCAACAGTGGAGGTAGCAATTCCGATCAAAGTAGTCCTCAGCATGGAAAAAATCAGGGGAAGAATCAGGAGAGAAAACCAAACAATATGAGAAGTCAACCCGCAAAGCCGAATGATCGCAAGCCACAAGGTAACCAGCAACGACCACAAGGCCAAGGCCAACAAAGACCACAGAACAATCAGCAACGACCGCAAAACCAACAGCGTCCAGCTCAGAAAGCTGCGTCTACCACTCAACCTACTGCTAACCAAACAGAGGGACGTACTGGTGAAGAGTTTGAAGACAAAGTTAAACTTCCTTCAAACGTAGGAAATGTAGGTACGGAAAAACGTGAGAAAATCAAAAAGGGTCCACAGACTCAAAAGACTTTTGAAGATAATAAAAAAAGTCAGCCGTTCCGTGGTGGTGGTAATAACCGCTACAACAACAACCGCCGTGGCAATAATTCGCGTGGTGGTCAAAAGACACCGCGTCCTGTTTTTGACCCACCAACAAAGATCACATTTACAGAGTCTTTGACTGTAAACGAATTGGCTGTTAAGCTTCGCAAAGAACCTGCAGAAGTAATTAAAAAGTTGTTTAACTTGGGGATCATGGCAACGATTAACCAATACCTCGATCGCGAAGCCATTGAACTCATTTGCACGGATTACGGTATTGAAGTCGAAGAAAAAATCATCATTGATGAGACAAACTTCGAGACGTTGGAAGAAGTTGATGCACCAGAAAGCCTTTTGGAACGCCCGGCTGTTGTTACGATCATGGGTCACGTTGACCACGGGAAAACAACATTGCTCGATGCGATCCGCTCTACTAACGTAGTAGCAGGAGAAGCAGGCGGAATTACTCAGCATATCGGTGCGTACCAAGTAGAGATCAAAGGAAAGAAAATTACTTTCCTGGATACTCCTGGTCACGCGGCCTTCACAACCATGCGTGCTCGTGGCGCTCAAATTACAGACATTACCATTCTGGTAGTTGCAGCAGATGATGGTGTTATGCCACAAACCGTAGAGGCAATCAGCCATGCAAAAGCGGCAAATGTTCCAATCATCGTAGCGGTAAACAAGATTGATAAACCAGAAGCCAATATGGATCGGATCAAGCAAGAGTTGACCGAGTATGAGCTGGTTGCCGAAGAGTGGGGCGGCGAGACGATTTTCTCCCCATTGTCTGCAAAGCAACGTACAGGTATTGAAGAACTGCTTGAGTACATCTTGCTCGTATCCGAAGTACAAGAACTGAAAGCAAACCCAGACAAGCGTGCTCGTGGTACTGTAGTGGAAGCAGAGCTTGACAAGGGACGCGGTCCAGTTGCAACCATCCTGGTTCAACAAGGTACTCTCCGCGTAGGTGATCCTATCGTTGTCGGTTCCGCATTTGGACGTGTGCGTGCGATGGTTAACGACAAAGGACGCCGCCTGAAGGAAGCTGGTCCATCTACACCAGTAGAAATTACTGGTTTGAATGATGTACCACAAGCAGGTGACCAATTCCGTGTCTTTGAAGACGAGAAAAAGGCTCGCGCAATTGGGGAAGCACGTGCATCCAAGCAGCGTGAATCCGAGCGTCGTGAGAGCTCCCGCGTATCTTTGGATGACTTGTTCCAACACATCCAAGAAGGCGACATCAAAGAGTTGAACCTGATTGTAAAAGGTGACGTACAAGGTTCTGTAGAAGCTCTGCGTGGTTCTTTGGAAAAAATCGATGTCAACGGCACGCGTGTGAAAATCATTCATACAGGTGCTGGGGCGATTACGGAATCCGATGTTACCTTGGCAAATGCTTCGAATGCCATCATCATTGGTTTCAACGTACGTCCTGAACCGAATGCACGCAGCATGGCTGAACAAGAGAAAATCGACATTCGCCTGCACCGTGTCATCTACACTGTAATCGAAGAGATCGAGTCTGCTCTCAAAGGTATGCTTGATCCAGTCTTCAAAGAAAATATTATCGGCCAAGCTGAGATTCGTGAAGTGTTCAAAGTATCCAAAGTCGGAAACATTGCAGGTTGCTATGTGACTGAAGGTAAATTGAGCCGCGATGCTGGTGCGCGTTTGATCCGTGAAGGCATTGTAATTTATGAAGGTAAGCTCGATACCCTCAAGCGCTTCAAAGATGATGCGAAAGACGTTGCAGCTGGCTATGAGTGCGGTCTGACTTTGGAACGCTTCAATGACCTCAAAATCGGCGACGTAATCGAAGCATTCGTCATGGTTGAAGTGAAACAATAATGATAGCAGGTGTGCAGATTGAACTGTTTCTGCCCGCTAGCCAAAACCTGAAAGAAAAACGGGCCATCGTCAAAAGTCTGATCGGCAAGCTGCGGAGCCGATTCCATGTCTCCGCGGCAGAGGTGGCTTATCTCGAGCAATGGCAGCGTACCGTGTTGGGTATCGCTGCCGTTGCTAATGAGATTTCTTTTTTACAAAAAGAAATGCAGGCTGTCATTCGATTCGTGGAAAACAATCCAGAGGTAGAGTTGATTCGCGTGGATACGGAATACTACGATTAAAGAGCGGCCAGCGGAGGTGAAAATCGATGAACAAAACACGTATCAGCCGCGTAGGCGAAGAAATCAAAAAAGAATTGAGCCTCGTATTGCAGCGTGGACTCAAAGACCCTCGTGTCGGTTTCGTAACAGTAACAGATGTAGAGGTAAGCAGTGACCTGCAATTGGCAAAAGTATTTGTCAGCATTTTTGGCAGTGAGGAAGAGCGTAAAGCTTCTCTTGCCGGTTTGACAAAAGCAAAAGGTTATTTGCGTACGGAGATCGGGAAACGCGTAAAGCTGCGTCACATTCCTGATTTTGTATTCAAGCTGGACGAGTCTATTGACTATGGCAGCAAAATTGAATCAATCCTGCGGGAAATCTCCACAGAGGGAGAGAAACAGGATGAATCTTAATCAAATGGCAGTACAGGAAGCGGCGCGGTTTATGCAGGAGCACGACCGCTTCCTGGTTCTCTCTCATGTAAGTCCTGACGGAGATGCGACAGGATCTGCTTTGGGAGTCGTGCTCATGCTAGAGCAATTGGGTAAAGAGTATGTGGTTGTAAATGAAGGAGAGACACCGGTCAAGTTTAACTTCTTGCCGCGGTTTGACCGACTTTATAACCTGCGCAAACAACCACTGAACGAGACGTTCGGGGCCGTTATCGCCGTAGACTGCGCGGATGAATCGCGGATGGGCGATGTACGGTCTTTATTTGCGTCTGGCGCTGTTTTGCTGAATATCGATCACCACCCGACCAACGATCATTTTGGAACGGTAAACCTGGTTCGTCCGGATGCAGCCGCAACAGCAGAGGTTTTGTTTGATGTTGCAGAAGCAGCAGGGGTTTCTTTCAATGAAGAGCTTGCGCTGTGCATCTATACGGGCCTTCTGACGGATACAGGCGGTTTCCGCTATTCGAATACATCACCGCGCGTCATGGAAATCGCAGCTCGATTGCTCGGATACGGTGTGAAGCCAGGAGACGTAGCAGAGCGCTGTCTGGAGGAAATCACTTTTGCTCATGTGAAAGTATTGCGACGTGCTCTCCAAACCTTGCAACTGTCCCATCAAAATCTGGTTGCCTCCATCACGGTTTCAGTTGCAGATTTTGCCGAAGTGGGTGCGGAACGAGAAGATGCTGGTGGATTGGTGAATTACTGCCGCAACATTGAAGGAGTCGAGGTCGGCGTTTCTTTTGTGGAAGCGCAACCAGGAGTGGTCAAGGTGAGCATGCGCGCTCGCGATCGGGTTGACGTAGCGGTCATTGCTAAACAGCTCGGTGGCGGTGGACATGCAAAAGCAGCGGGATGCACGATCAAAGGACCACTTTCGGAAGTACAGCAAAAAGTATGGACTGTGCTGGACGATGCAGTAGGAGTGAAATTCGATGAGTAACGTGAACGGCGTGCTGGTTATCGACAAACCAGCTGGTATGACTTCCCATGATTGTGTAGCACGTATTCGTCGATTGTATGGAACGAAAAAAGTGGGGCATACGGGTACACTGGATCCAGATGTGACAGGTGTACTCCCCATTTGTGTGGGACACGCAACGAGGTTAGTTGAATATTTGCAAGAGCTGCCTAAGCGCTATGATGTAGTCATGCGCCTCGGCTCAACTACCACGACAGAAGACGCTTCCGGAGAAATGGTGGAGCAAGCTATTGTAGATGCAGCATCGATTACGACGGAGCGTATTCAAGCGCTGTTCGAGTCCTTTTTGGGTGAAATGGAGCAAGTGCCTCCCATGTTCTCTGCGGTAAAGGTAAACGGCAAGCGGCTGTATGACCTGGCTCGTGAAGGCACCGTGATCGAGCGGCAGGCACGAAAAGTGACGTTGTATGAGCTGACACTTCATAAGATTAGCGTGGATGGGGACAATGTCGATGTTGCTTTCACGTGCACGTGCTCCAAAGGCACATACATGCGCACCTTATGTGTTGACCTCGGACGCGCTCTGGGTTATCCTGCCCATATGAAGCTGTTGCGGCGAATAAAAAGCGGCCCGTTCCTGGAGCAAGAGGCAATCCACCTCCAGCAAATAGAGGAACAGGCAGCAAACGGGGAAGACATTTCCCGCTACTTGGTCTCCATCCCCCAGGCAATCTCGTTCTTACCATCGTTTCAGGTTAAGCCAGAACGGACCAAAGCAGTACGCAATGGACTTGCGACCGCGCTTCCAGGCGTCACTGCGGAGGAAGGAAGTTTGATTTGCTTGTTTGAAGGGGAAGAATTACTCGGCATCCATCGGGTATGCTGTGGAGACAAAGGACTTTTCGCCAAGCCAGAAAAAGTCTTTCCAGCCGAGGTGTAATCCGTGAAAACGATCTACCTGACATACCCGTTTCCGTCTGACCTGCAAGCGAATCCTTGTGCGATTGCACTGGGGTACTTTGATGGTGTACATATTGGGCATCGCCGTGTAATCCAAAAGGCGATTGATACAGCGAAAGCAAACGGATGGCAAAGTACGGTAGTGACCTTTGATCCGCATCCTCGAGAAGTATTGGGGCAAAGCGGTTATACCCGCTATTTGACACCACTTGCAGACAAGCTCGAGCAATTTGAAAAGATGGGCGTAGAAACCACCTATGTGATGAAGTTCGATATTAGCTTTGCGGCTATTTATCCAGAAGATTTCATCGCGGAATGCATTCTCCCATTGGAATGCCGCCATATTGTCGTTGGCTTCGACTACACCTTTGGTTATCGCGGGATGGGGACTGCCCATACCTTGCAAGAAATGAGCCAAGGTCGCTATGGGCTCGACATAGTGGGGCCGGTTAATCGCTTGGGTGAAAAAGTTAGCAGTACCATCATCCGTGAATATCTTCATCATGGGGATGTTGAGCAGGTTCGCCATCTGCTGGGCCGCTCCTACAAAGTGCGCGGGACAGTCGTGCATGGAGATAAACGTGGTCGTACCATTGGCTTTCCTACAGCTAACGTCCAAGTGAATCAGCCGTATTTGATCGGAAAAAACGGGGTCTACGGTGTTCGCTTTACCGTGGATGAACATAGCTACTATGGTGTCATGAACGTAGGGATCAAACCTACATTTGAACTGGAGAAAAAAGAAAAGTCACTAGAGGTGCACATTTTTGAGTTCTCCGGTGAAATCTATGACAAAGAAGTTGAAGTAGAGTTCCTTTTCTACATTCGGGAAGAACAGAAATTTGCTGGAGTCGATGCACTCATCGCGCAAATTGGACGAGATGTACAAACGGCGAAGCAAAAAATCGCAGAGGGAATCTCGTAAAGGATTCTCTTTGCTTTTCACAAAATGGTATGCTATAATTCATAACGTTGTACAGATAACCGTAGCTTGGCTGTCCGATTCTCACCGACGGCAGACTCGGCGAACGGTATAAAAAATTAGGAGGTGAGTCATGATGGCATTGACTCAAGAACGTAAAACTCAACTGATTCAAGAGTTCCGTACTCATGAGAACGACACCGGTTCACCGGAAGTGCAAATCGCTATCTTGACCGAAAACATTAACAATCTGAACGGACACTTGCGTACGCACAAGAAAGATCACCACAGCCGTCGTGGTCTCTTGAAAATGGTTGGTCAACGTCGTAACCTGTTGACATACCTGCGTGAAGCAGATGTTCAACGCTATCGTTCGGTAGTAGACCGTCTGGGTCTGCGCCGCTAATCAGCGTTTTGTAAAAAGCGGGTTCTTCCCGCTTTTTCTATCGTGTAGGAGGGTTTGGCGTAGCAATGCGCTAAGCCCATCCGAAACGAGTAAAAAGCTGGAAACAATTTGCTTGCTTTCATTAGCTTCACAAAAGAAGCTTTTTTTATTATCTAGAACGACTGCCAAAGGTACCCATTTAATTTTTATCACGGCAGGAAATAATACATATAGGTAGAAAACAAAGTGTGAAATGCACATTGTTGTGAAGGAGGACTGCTAGCATCATGGAGCAACAATACCGTACATATGACTTCGAACTGGCAGGCCGAAAACTGACCCTGGAATTTGGCAAAATGGCTAAACAGGCGCATGGTTCGGTCTTGGTTCGTTACGGCGATACAGCAATCCTGTCTGCAGTTACAGTCTCGAAGGAACCAAAACCACTTGACTTCTTTCCACTGACTGTCAACTATGAGGAGCGTCTCTATGCGGTTGGGAAAATTCCTGGCGGCTTTATTAAGAGAGAAGGACGTCCAAGCGAAAAGGCGATTTTGGCTAGCCGCTTGATTGACCGCCCTGTCCGCCCTCTTTTTGCAGAAGGATTCCGTAACGATGTACAAATCGTAAATACTGTTCTGTCTGTGGATCAAGACTGCTCACCAGAAATCGCTGCGATGCTCGGTACTTCCGCAGCGCTAAGCGTTTCAGAGATTCCTTTTGAAGGACCGATTGCAGGAGTGATCGTAGGACGAATTGACGGAGAGTTTGTCATCAACCCTACTGTAGCGCAAGCGGAGAAAAGCGATATTCACCTGACTGTCGCAGGTACGCACAAAGCGATTAACATGGTGGAAGCAGCAGCGAATCAAGTGCCGGAAGCAGTGATGCTCGAAGCGATCATGGCAGGTCATGACGTTATTAAGCAACTGGTAGAATTCCAAAACATGATCGTATCCGAAATTGGCAAGCAAAAGATGGAAGTCATCTTGCATGAGGTTAATCCTGAAATCAATCAAGCTGTGCGTGCATATGCGGAAGCTCGCTTGAAAGAAGCTGTTCGCATTGAAGAAAAACAAGCGCGCTACGATGCTATTGACGATATCAAGGCAGAAACCAAAGAGCATTTTGCTGCCAAGGACCCTGATGCTTATCCAGAGCAGGAAAAGATGATTAGCGAAGTACTTGGCAATATTGTCAAGGATGAGGTTCGCCGTCTGATTACTGACGAGAAAGTTCGCCCTGATGGACGAGCTCTGAACGAAATCCGCCCGCTGTCCAGTGAGACAACCATTCTTTCCCGCACACATGGCTCTGCTATGTTTACCCGCGGTCAAACACAGGCGCTGAGCGTTTGCACATTGGGCGCGCTGGGAGATGTTCAAATTCTCGATGGACTCGGTCTGGAAGAATCGAAGCGTTTCATGCACCACTACAACTTCCCGCCGTATAGCGTGGGTGAAGCACGTCCGTTGCGTCCTCCTGGGCGTCGTGAAATCGGACACGGTGCGTTGGGTGAGCGTGCAATTGAGCCGATCATTCCATCTGAGGTAGAGTTCCCATACACGATTCGTCTCGTATCAGAAGTCATTGAATCCAACGGTTCCACATCGCAAGCGTCGATTTGCGCGAGCGTACTTGCTCTGATGGATGCAGGTGTACCGATCAAAGCACCAGTAGCAGGTATTGCGATGGGCTTGATTATGAGCAAAGATGAGAAATCTTTCTCGATCCTGACTGATATTCAAGGTATGGAAGATCATTTGGGAGACATGGATTTCAAAGTAGCGGGTACGGAGGCTGGTGTAACGGCTATCCAAATGGACATCAAAATTTCCGGTATCAACCGTGAGATTTTAGAACTCTCTTTGGAGCAAGCGCGTGTAGGTCGTTTGCACATCCTGAACCATATGATGAGCACGATTTCCGAACCGCGTAAAGAACTGTCTCCTTATGCACCAAAAATCATGACCATGACGATCAATCCGGAGAAAATTCGCGATGTAATCGGTCCACAAGGTCGTGTCATCAATAAGATTATCGAAGAAACCGGCGTAAAAATCGACATTGAACAAGATGGACGTGTCTTCATCGCATCCATCAACCACGAAGCGAATCTGCGCGCGAAACAAATCATTGAAGATCTGGTTCGTGAAGTAGCTGTTGGTCAGGTGTACCTGGGGACAGTAAAACGCGTAGAGAAGTATGGTGCGTTTATCGAGTTGTTCGCAGGCAAGGAAGGCTTGTGCCACATCTCTCAACTGGCTGAAGAGCGTGTAGCCAAAACAGAAGATGTTGTCGCAGTTGGTGATAAAGTAGAAGTGAAAGTAACCGAGATCGACGACCAAGGTCGTGTGAATCTCTCTCGCAAAGCAGTTTTGAAAGAGCAAGCTGCTGAAGCACAAGCTGCTGAAACACCAACACAAGCAGAATAAAGAAAAACAAAAGGCTTCGTCACTCGAAGAAATTCGTGTACGGAAGCTTTTTTCTTTTGTGTGCCAGATGCTCCCGTTTCGTATGTCTAAGTCGTTCCTTCCCCTCATACATTGGACAAGAGAGACTCGTACGAGCGATAGAGGAGGGCGACGCCCTAATGACGAATAGGACCAGGAGACTTTGGTTCACAGTTGTATATGGCGCAGTGCTGATCGTTCTCTTGAATTATCAGCCTATTCATCATTACATCAGTACGGTAAAAAATGCCCAAGTAGTGAATGGAGATATCAACGAAAACGAAAAGGCGCGTTTACGGGCGCAGATTGAAAAGTGGAAAGAGGACAGAGAGGAACAGCCGATAGATGCCGTCGTCGATCAGACGTGGAAGGCCATTCCCGGCTATAATGGCCGTGTAGTCGATGTAGAAGCTTCGCTCAATAAAATGCTGGCTGCGGGTGTGTCCAGTCCAGATTTGCTGGTATACAAGGAAATACCTCCAGCTGTTTCACTTGAGCAATTAGGAGCACATCCCATTTATCGAGGAAATCCAAATAAACCAGCGATTTCTTTTATGATCAACGTGGCCTGGGGAAATGAGTATCTCGATTCGATGCTCAATACGCTCGATAAACATAAGGTTAAGACAACTTTCTTTCTGGATGGCTCTTGGGTAAAACGTTATCCAGAAGAAGCAAAAAAGATCATGGCTCGTGGCCATGAGATTGGGAATCATGCGTATTCCCATCCTGATATGAACACACTGGGGACACAACGGATTCATCAAGAGATAAGTCGTACGCAAGATGTTATTTATAAAACGCTGGAAGTGAAGCCTTTACTGTTTGCACCGCCATCTGGTGCTTTTAACCAACGCGTTGTACAAATCGCGCATTCGCCTTTTCAAATGAAGACGATTCTATGGACGGCGGATACAATAGACTGGCAGAAACCTTCGCCTGCTTCCGTGATCAATAAAATTAGCCGTAAAATGGGGAATGGTGTCCTCGTACTGATGCATCCTACTTCTACCTCGGAAGCCAGTTTAGATCAACTTCTGACGATCGCCAAAAAGAAGGGGCTACAACCGACGACTGTTTCGGAGGTCATATCGAGTGGTAGACTCCCGTCACCGTAAATACATGTTCATTTATTGTGGAGACAAAGGAAGTTTGCTATAGTTAGACGTGTTTACAAGGAAATTCCCCGAGTTTGCGGATAGAGACAGATGAACAACCGAGGAGGATTTACGTGATACAACGTCATACGTGTGATAACGGTCTTCGAATCGTGACGGAACGGATTCCGTCCGTTCGCTCTGTTGCCTTAGGCATCTGGGTAGGGACTGGTTCGAAATATGAAAATGAGAAAAACAACGGGATCTCCCATTTTCTCGAGCATATGTTTTTTAAAGGGACGACAACTCGTTCTGCAAAGGAAATTGCGGAAACCTTTGATGAGATTGGCGGGAACGTAAACGCCTTTACCTCAAAGGAGTATACCTGCTATTACGCAAGGGTGCTCGACCAACACGCTCCGATCGCCCTCGACGTTCTTTCCGATATGTATTTCAACTCTGTATTTGATGCCGATGAGTTGGAAAAGGAAAAGAATGTCGTCATTGAAGAGATTAGCATGTATGAAGACACGCCAGATGATTTGGTGCATGATTTGATTGCACGCGCTTCTTACAGCACACATCCGCTGGGGTATTCGATTTTGGGTACGGAAGATGTCCTTCGCAGCTTGAAGCGTGACGATTTGCTCGCTTATATTGATCAGCATTATCTGCCAACGAATACGGTGATTACGGTAGCGGGTAATTTTGAAGACAGTTTGATTGAAGACATTCAAAAGCGCTTTCAGTCTTTCTCGCGTCCAGGCAGTATGCCGACCTTGTCTACTCCTGACTTTGCTGGGAACGTTATTGCGCATCATAAGGCGACAGAGCAAGCGCATCTGTGCCTGTCTCTACCTGGGTTTAAGGTGGGGCATCCTGAAGTTTATTCCTTGATTTTGCTCAACAATGTGCTGGGTGGTAGCATGAGCTCGCGTCTATTCCAAGAAATTCGAGAAGAACGCGGCTTAGCATACTCTGTTTATTCCTATCATTCGTCCTATAAAGAAGCGGGAACGTTCCACGTGTATACAGGAACCGCACCAGAGCAAGTGGGACAGGTTTTTGACATCGTCTCGCACGTCCTGCGAGATGTCGCTGATCACGGAATTACTGACAAAGAGCTGAACAAAGGTAAAGAGCAGCTGAAAGGCAGCTTGATGCTTAGCTTGGAGAGCACGAATAGCCGTATGAGTCGACTTGGAAAAAATGAACTCTTGCTGGGCCGTCACCTTACCCTAGATGAGATCATCGCCAAAATTGACCGTGTTTCACATGAAACTATTCTGGCTGTAGCGCAGCAGTTGTTCCGTTCCAAGATGTCTATGGCGATGGTAAGTCCGCTCGACAGCTTCCCTGCAAACGTGAAGAACGATATTTTGTTGTAAGCAAAAATCCGGCATAGCCCGGATTTTTTTGCGTATATCAACAGTAAATGAAAGGACAAAGGGGGCTTCTCCATGCGCTTAAGCGAGTTGGGTGGGAAGGAGATTATCGGACTGGACAAAGGGGAGAAAATGGGAGTCATCAGTGATTCCGATTTAGTAATCCATCCCGAAAACGGTACGATTCAATCCATCATCCTGCCAGGAGGCAGTTTCTTTGGGTTCGGCAAGAAGCGAGAGGATCTCGTGATTCCATGGAGCTCCATCGTAAAAATTGGGCCAGATATGGTCATCATCCAGCTTCAAGCGCCGGAGGCACAAGCTTCTCAAAAGTAGGCGCTACTGTCACCGAAGTAGCAGGAGCGGAATAGGATGGGGGTAGACCGCACGGATTTCCGTCAACTTTTCCAAATGGAAAACCTTTGCGTTTCGATCATTTAATGCAGTAAAATGTGTGGAAAGGGGAACGCAGCATGCTAACGGGCATACATGTTGCCTTCATCGGCGGAGACGCTCGCCAGTTGGAAGTCATTAAGCGATGCATACAACTGGATGCAAGCGTCACGTTAGTTGGCTTCGACAACCTGGAAAGTAATTTTACAGGGGCAACGAAGAAACCATTAACATGCGATGTGTTGAAAGACGTGGACGCCCTCATCCTACCCATCGTAGGGACCGATGACCAAGGATACGTGGAAAGTATTTTCTGCTCCAAACAACTGCAGTTGCTAGACGAACATTTGGCAAGTCTGCCGAGTCATTGCGTGGTTTACACGGGAATGGCAAAGCCTTATCTGAAAAAGCTGTTGGCTTCCACACAGCTTCCTCTCGTGGAGCTCTTGGATCGTGATGACGTAGCTATCTATAACTCTATCCCTACTGTAGAGGGAGCGTTAATGATGGCGATTCAACATACGGATATTACGATTCATGGATCACAGTCAATTGTTTTGGGATTAGGCCGAACAGGTTTGTCCATGGCTCGGGCATTGCATGCGTTGGGAGCCCGCGTAAGAGTGGGGGCCAGGCGTCAAGAACACTTGGCACGCATTTATGAGATGGGATTGACTCCCTTCCATATAAGCGAAGTAAGGCAACAGGTTACGAATGCTGATTTCATTTTTAATACCATCCCGCAATTATTACTCACGGCAGAAGTGATTGCTCAAATGCCTCAATCGGCGTTTATTCTTGATCTTGCCTCCAAGCCAGGAGGAACAGATTTTCGTTACGCTGAAAGACGAGGTATCAAAGCTCTTCTTGCTCCCGGATTGCCTGGAATCGTTGCACCTAAAACCGCTGGACAAATTTTAGCCCAAACATTGTCTCGTCTTATTGCGGATCAAAGGAAAGCGCCAGGAGGGGATGCAACATGAGTAAGCTTCAGGGAAAGACCATTGGATTTGGTTTGTCTGGATCGCATTGCACTTTTGAGGAAACCATGCCGCAAATTAAGCGATTTGTGGATGCTGGAGCACGGGTGGTACCCATCGTATCGAATACGATTATGACCACGGATACACGCTTCGGTACTTCTCAGAGCTGGCAGCAACAAATCAAGGAACTGACAGGGGAAGAGCTTATTTCGACGATTCCTCAGGCTGAGCCGTTGGGACCTTCCAAGTTGTTGGATGTCATGCTGATTGCGCCTTGCACAGGAAGTACGACGAGTCGACTGGCAAATGCCATTACGGATAGTGCCGTACTGATGGCGGCTAAAGCTACGATGCGTAATCTGCGACCCGTTGTGATTGCCATTTCCACCAATGATGGTCTGGGATTAAATGCAGCCAATATTGCCAAGCTGTTGGCTGCGAAACACATGTATTTCGTACCGTTCGGGCAGGATGCCCCGGATAAAAAACCGAATTCGCTTGTAGCTCGGATGGATCTCCTATTGGAAACATGCGAAGCAGCTTTGGAAGGACGACAATTGCAACCCTTGCTCATCGAAAGATTTAACTACTAATAAGACTACAGAAAAAACAATAAACCTGCTTTTTCGCGATTAGGAGGAGAGTAAGAGATGGCAAACCAACTGACTTTCAATGTTGCTGTAGTCGGTGCGACTGGTGCAGTCGGACAGCAAATGATTCAACTATTAGAAAAGCGCAACTTCCCAATCAAACAGCTTAAGCTGCTTGCTTCTGGACGTTCTGCAGGAAAAACAGTCACGTTCAAGGGACAAGAAATTGTACTGGAAGAGGCGACTCCAGACAGTTTTGCTGGGGTAGATTTTGCCTTGTTTAGTGCTGGCGGATCGGTCAGCAAGGAACTGGCTCATCACGCGGTGCGTCATGGTGCCGTTGTCATTGACAATACCAGCGCATTCCGGATGGATCCAGATGTTCCTCTCGTTGTGCCAGAAGTAAACATGGATGCTGCGCTCGCCCATAATGGAATCATTGCGAATCCGAATTGCTCTACGATTCAGATGGTTGCCGCTCTAAAACCCCTGTATGATCGTTTTGGTATAGACCGTATTATCGTTTCTACTTACCAGGCAGTATCTGGTGCAGGTCAATCTGCGATCAATGAAATGCTCGACCAGAGTCGAGACATTTTGGATGGTAAAGAACCGCAGTGTAACGTACTTCCCGTAGGCAAATTGCCTGTACATCATCAGATCGCTTACAACGCGATTCCGCAGATTGATGTGTTCACCGACAATGGCTTTACTTATGAAGAAATGAAAATGGTCAATGAGACCAAAAAAATCTTTGGTGATGACACTGTACTTGTTTCAGCTACTTGCGTACGTATTCCAGTGGTCTATAGCCATAGCGAATCGGTATATGTAGAGCTGAAACAGGATTACGATCTGGCAGAAGTAAAGGCCCTGCTGGAAAACGCTCCTGGCATCGTGTTAGTAGATGTGCCGGAGGAACAGCAGTATCCACTCGCTACAGATGCAACAGGCAAACTGGAAGTATTCGTGGGCCGGGTGCGTCGTGATCTCCATCATCCTCGTGGACTGCATATGTGGATCGTTTCTGACAATCTTCTCAAAGGTGCCGCATGGAATACAGTACAAATCGCTGAAGAACTCATAAAAGCAAGAGTATAGGGGAGAGGTTAGTGAAGATTCTCGTCCAGAAGTTCGGTGGTTCTTCCTTGACGACGGAGGATTGCCGGATGCGGGCAATCTACCATATGGAAAAAGCAATTGATGAGGGCTATGCCCTCGTCGTTGTCGTATCGGCGATGGGACGCAAGGGTGATCCATACGCAACCGATACACTATTGCAGTTGGTTCGTGCGAATGGAAACCAACTGCCAAGTCGAGAAATGGATATGCTGATGCATACCGGAGAAATCATCTCTGCTACAATCATGTGCAGCATGCTGAATGCACGAGGAATAAAAGCAACGATTTTGACAGGTGGTCAGGCAAATATTGTGACGAGCGACGACTTTACGAATGCACAAATCACGTCGATCGATCCAAGTCGCATTTTGCAGGACTTGCAGGAAAGTCAAGTTGTAATCGTTCCGGGGTTTCAGGGACGTACAGCCGAGTGGGAAATTACGACACTGGGACGGGGCGGGAGCGATACCACTGCAACCGCTCTCGGTGTCGCCTTGAAGGCTGATACGGTGGATATTTTCACCGACGTGGAAGGCATCATGACGGCGGACCCGCGAATCGTCGAAGAAGCGCAGCGGCTCGGCATGGTGACTTACACGGAGATTTGCAACATGGCTCACCTGGGTGCAAAAGTCATTCATCCTAGAGCGGTGGAGATCGCGATGCACGCAAACGTGCCGATTCGTGTTCGCTCTACGTTTTCGGACGACCCCGGTACACTTGTTACGACAATGCTGGAGATCGGAAAAATGGGCTACACGGTACACGACAGAGTCGTTATGGGAATTGCACATGTACCGAACATTACCCAGATCAAGGTAGCGAACAAAGAAGGGTCATATGATACACAGCTACAAGTCTTCAAAACGATGGCAACCAATAACATCAGCGTAGATTTCATCAATGTGAACCCAATGGGTGTTGCTTACACGGTACATGATGAAATGGGAGAAAAAGCTGCTCGTTTGCTAACGGAAATGGGATACGAGCCGCAGCTGTTGCCGCACTGCGCAAAAGTGTCCGTGATCGGTGCTGGGATGACGGGCGTGCCCGGCGTGATGGCGCGAATCGTGGAGGCACTTACGCAAGAAGACATTCAAATTCTTCAATCGGCAGACTCCCATACAACTATCTGGGTACTTGTGCATGAAATGGATATGGTGAAGGCTGTTCGTGCGCTTCATCAGCAGTTCAACCTGCATGTTCAACATATGTAAGAGCATATCCTGACTTAAAATACCTACTGATCACGATATGAGGAGTTGGAGAGGTAGTGGCACGTTTTGGCCGACTGGTTACCGCTATGGTAACGCCTTTTAATGAGCAGCTTCAGGTCGATTACGATAAAACAGAGCGACTGATTGACCATTTGATTGCAAATGGCACAACTGGAATCGTACTGAGTGGTACCACCGGTGAATCACCGACTTTATCCCGCACGGAGAAGCTCGATCTTTTCCGTCATGTGGTTTCTTACGCAAAAGGAAGATGCCACATTATTGCAGGAACAGGCAGTAACGATACTGCATCAAGCATAGAGTTCACCCAAGCAGTACAATCCATTGGAGTAGACGCTGTAATGGTCGTTGCTCCTTATTACAGCAAGCCATCACAGGAAGGGCTTTACGCGCACTTCAAGGCAATAGCGGAAGCGACTGAGCTACCCGTGATGCTGTATAATGTGCCAGGAAGATCCGTGGTCAATATGGCTGCGGAAACGACACTTCGTTTGGCGGAACTGCCTAATGTGGTATGCATTAAGGAAGCCTCCGGCAATTTGTCGCAGATGGCGCAAATTATTGAGAATGCGCCAGAAGGGTTTGAGCTGTATAGTGGCGATGATGGCTTAACATTGCCGATCCTGTCTATCGGTGGTGTGGGCATTGTCAGTGTGGCGAGTCACGTAGTTGGCCGTCCAATGTCAGACATGATGGACGCCCATTATGCCGGTAACTATACGGAGGCAGCAAGACTCCATCGCAAACTGTTGCCGATTTTTGAAGGCCTGTTTGCCTACCCGAGCCCTGGACCAACAAAGGTCGCTTTAGAAAAGCTTGGGGTTCAAGTTGGGGGCGTTCGACTGCCTTTAGTCGAGCTGAACGAACAAGAAAAAGCATTCGTATATTCCCTGCTTGTTTAACTCCATAAAAGATCAAGAGCCATTCCTGCCCGGGATGGCTCTTTTTCCTTGTGTTCATGATTTCACTTCGGGTATAATAAGAACAAGTGATTTGGGGCGGTTTTTTTGAGTGGACATGACAACTAAATATAGGAGGTTACACGTTTTGGCAAAGTCGAATCACTCTGTTCTCGTTTTCGCCCTGGGCGGAGTCGGCGAAATTGGGAAGAATATGTACGTGGTACAAAGCGGTGACGACATCGTAGTGATTGATGCCGGATTGAAATTCCCGGAAGAGGAAATGCTGGGGATTGATATGGTTATTCCGGATATCACCTACTTGGAGGAACATCGCGACAAGGTTCGGGGTATTATTATTACGCATGGACACGAAGACCACATCGGCGGCCTCAGCTACGTGCTGAAGCATTTGAAAGTCCCGGTTTATGCGACAAAACTTACCCTTGGTTTAATTGATGCAAAGTTAAAAGAAGCGGGCATCCTAAACGAAACAAAACGCGTATTGATCAACAGCGACTCGGAAGTCGTTCTCGGAAAGATGAAGGCGACCTTTTTCCGCGTGAACCACAGCATCCCGGATTGTGTAGGGGTATGCTTGGATACGCCGGAAGGTTACATCGTTCATACAGGAGACTTCAAGTTCGATCAAACGCCTGTTAACAATCAGGTAGCTGATCTGGCAAAAATGGCGATGATCGGTGACAGAGGCGTTTTGTGCTTGCTCTCTGACAGTACGAATTCAGAACGGCCAGGATTTACCGGATCGGAACGCTCAGTGGGCAAAGCACTCATGGATGTGTTCAGCAAAGCATCTGGACGTATCGTTGTTTCTACGTTTGCATCAAATGTTCACCGCATTCAACAAGTAGTGGACGCTGCAGCACAGTTCAACCGCAAATTGACGGTTGTCGGCCGGAGCATGCAAAATGTCATTAATATCAGCAGAGACTTAGGGTACTTGTTGGTCCCTGAGGGCTTGATTGTTGAGATTGATGAAATCAACAAGCTGAATGCTGAACAAGTCGTTATTTTATCAACTGGAAGCCAAGGAGAGCCTATGTCCGCGCTCACTCGGATGGCCCGATCCGCCCATCGGAAAATTGACATCCTTCCAGGGGATACAGTTATTATTGCAGCCACTCCCATTCCGGGGAATGAAAAATACGTGGCGCGTACAATTGATCAATTATCACGCATTGGTGCAGATGTCATTTATGGTGGCCATGGACCTAACGGAACCGTCCACGTCTCCGGTCATGGTAGCCAAGAAGAATTGCGCCTGATGCTTAACTTGATGAAGCCTAAGTACTTTATTCCTGTGCACGGTGAATATCGCATGTTGAAAACGCACGCCTTACTTGCTGAACAGGTTGGCATTCCTGAAGAAAACACGTTCTTGCTGGATAACGGCGATACAGTTGAATTCTCAGGTGGCAAGGCCCGTTACGGTGGGAAAGTCCATGCTGGCAACGTTTTGATTGACGGCTTGGGTGTTGGTGATGTAGGAAACATCGTACTTAGAGATCGCAAATTACTGTCACAAGATGGCATACTGGTAGTTGTCGTTACACTCAGCAAACAAAATGGCACGATTTTGTCAGGTCCAGACATCATTTCTCGCGGTTTCGTCTACGTGCGTGAATCCGAAGAGTTGCTGGATGAGGCAAATCGCATAGTGACCCAAACACTTGTCAAATGCATGGAAGAAAATGTGAATGAATGGTCTTCACTGAAAAATAACGTAAAAGAGTCATTAGGTCGTTATCTGTACGAGCAAACACGCAGACGTCCGATGATCTTGCCGATTATTATGGAAGTGTAGGATCACATGATAAAGAGCTGGAAATCCTTTAAAAGAAGGGTTTCTGGCTTTTTTTGGCTTCGTGGGCGCATGATTTTACCTCCCCTTATCCATACTACAGAGGAAAGTGAGGGAGGATTATCCATGTCGAATCAACAATTTAGCGATTTTTTAAATAGGCCGCCGTTTGCAAACACAGCACTAAATAGTAAGGAATCCCAGCCACAATCACCAACCGATGATCAAGAGCCTGCTGCTTCGCCGCCAACAGAAGCACCTGCACAGGAAGATCCGAAGAAAAAATTGCTCGATTCCATTACGCAACTGGGTCAGACAAACGTCCCACAGCTCGAAAGTAATATTTATTGTATGACCATCATCGGACAAGTAGAAGGGCATATTCAGCTCCCTCCTCAAAATAAGACGACCAAATACGAGCATCTTATCCCTCAATTGGTTGCGGCAGAACAAAATAGCAAAATAGAGGGCGTACTCGTTATTTTGAATACGGTTGGTGGGGACGTGGAAGCGGGCTTGGCGATTGCGGAGATGGTAGCGTCCTTGTCCAAACCAGTAGTCACTCTCGTACTCGGGGGCGGTCATAGTATCGGTGTACCGATTGCCGTAGCTGGTTCGTACTCGTTTATTGCAGAAACCGCCACGATGACGATTCACCCGATCCGTTTGACAGGTCTTGTGATAGGTGTACCTCAAACGTTTGAGTACTTGGATAAAATGCAAGATCGGGTAGTGAGCTTCATCGCACGTCATTCCAAGGTCTCAGAAGAAAAGTTTCGCGAGCTCATGACCAGAACGGGTGAATTGACGCGTGACATCGGAACCAATGTGATAGGCGTGGATGCGGTTAAATACCGGCTGATAGATGAAGTCGGCGGCCTTGGAAGTGCGCTGAAAAAGCTAAACGAACTGATCAAAGCGCAAAAAGGCGAGGAGAGTGTACTCCAATGATTTTATACTCCATCATTCCGATGGAAACCGTTTTTGAGAACATGGAGCAAGTGGAAAAACAAGAGCTAAAAGAGATTTCGGTTGGTCATGCCACGATGCTGATTGAGCAGACTGGACCGTTTGAAGGAAAGATCGTCAGGCTGATTAGTCCAGATCCGCAAGATTACCTGAAGGAGCAGTTCGCACCCGGACAAAAAATTCAGTTTCAACCTGAATGGCTCGCCTAAGAAGTCCTGTATTTCTATGAATTTCCTGTGTTATACTAGTGATGTACGAACAGCAGCCGAACACGCGACGGCTGCCTTTTTTACCATTACGGTACATAACGAGTGTAATGAGGAGGAGGCGTGCCATTGAGTAGGAGAAAAAAAGAGCGTTCACAAGCGGCATTGGCCTCAGTTGTCAAAATAGAGCTGCTGGGACTTCTCATCATCGTGTTGTCCTTGATCGGGCTTTTGGAGAGTGGATGGCTGGGCAAAAATGTACTGGCACTTCTATTTCGGTTTATTGCGGGCTCATGGGATTTTATCATTCCCGTTCTGCTAATCGGTATGGCCATACATATGATGTTTACTAGAAAGTCACCAAAGCTTACTTACCGCGTCTTAGGGATAGCTCTTATTGGTGTGGCGATTTTGACCTGGGATCACATGATTTTGTACAAACAAATTACCGCAGATGGAAAATTTGCAGAGCAAAGCATTATTCGGGTCACATGGGACAGAATTTGGATTGATCATAGTCAGAAAGTGTCCACCACCGGGGTAGGCGGGGGGATGATTGGTGCTCTGTTTTTTGCGGTAACAAATGGGCTTGTTGGGACAATAGGTACTGGTCTCATGATTGTTTTCCTTTTCCTCGTTGGACTGATGTTTCTGTTCAATCTTTCTTATGTAAACATTTTGATGTTTGCCAAGGACAAGCTCGCTTTGTTTTACGGAAAGGCAAAGGATACAGTGAAGGACTCTGTACAGCTTTTGCAGGAAGAGAACGAGAAGAAAAAGAAAGAAGCAAAGGAAGCCGAAGGGGCACGCAAGCAAAAGCAATCGGAGTCAGAGAACGAGGCGATCGCGGTTACTGCGTTGAAAGAGCAAAAAATTCATCCACAGTCAGTTATTCAGGAAGAAGAAGTCCAGCAACCGAACGCCCCGTTAATTCATGATTTTACGGATCGCATTGCGCTGGAAGAGGATGAGGAACCGAATAATCCAGTTCATCAAGCGAGAGCTTCTCAACTGAAACCGAATCAGGAAATTACGGTTGCGCTCGAAGGAGAAGAAGAAATCTTCGGTACACTAAATACCGGGGAAGAACAGAAAACCATACCATATGAGCTTCCAAATCTGCAAATGCTCGCAAGGCCCAAAGCGAGTTCAACCGGAAAAGACGTCGATCATACCTCAAATGCGGCGAAATTAGTGCAGACATTGAAGAGCTTTGGCGTCAATGCAACAGTCTCCGAAGTACATCGAGGACCGGCTGTTACACGCTACGAAGTTCAGCCTGCTACAGGGGTAAAAGTAAGCAGGATTGTCAGCTTGACGGATGACCTTGCTTTGGCATTGGCGGCAAAAGATATCCGGATTGAGGCACCGATCCCAGGAAAATCAGCTATCGGCATCGAGGTTCCGAACTCGGAGGTAGCGGTCGTATCATTGCGAGAAGTGCTGGAAGCTCCCGAGTATCAAGATGCGTCAGCCAAGCTTACCGTTGCACTTGGCCGTGATATTTCCGGAGAGCCGATCGTAGCAGATTTGACCAAAATGCCCCATTTGCTCGTAGCGGGTGCGACGGGAAGCGGAAAATCAGTATGCATTAACGGCTTGATCATGAGTATTTTGTTCAAGGCCAAACCAGAAGAAGTTAAGCTGATGATGGTTGACCCGAAAATGGTGGAACTGAATGTGTACAACGGAATTCCGCATTTGTTGGCTCCTGTTGTTACTGACCCGAGAAGGGCTTCTGTTGCATTGAAAAAGGTCGTGGCCGAGATGGAGCGGCGCTATAATTTGTTTGCCAAAACAGGGAGCCGCAACATTGAAATGTACAATGCGCAAGTGGAAGGCACGCCACTTCCCTATATTGTTGTTATAGTCGATGAGCTTGCGGACTTGATGATGGTAGCTCCGGGAGAAGTAGAGGATGCGATTTGTCGACTCGCGCAAATGGCTCGTGCTTCCGGGATTCATCTAATCATCGCGACTCAACGACCTTCCGTAGATGTCATTACGGGTGTGATCAAGGCAAATATCCCATCTCGTATTGCCTTTGGAGTGTCTTCGATGGCTGACTCCAGAACGATTCTCGATATGGGAGGAGCAGAAAAGCTTCTCGGAAGAGGGGATATGTTGTCGCTGCCGATGGGCGCATCCAAGCCGACCCGTGTTCAGGGTGCCTTTGTATCCGACAAGGAAGTAGAAGAGGTCGTTCGTTTTGTAAAAGAACAGCAAGAGGTTCGCTACAATGAAGAGATGATCCCGGGTGACGTACAGGAGGAACAGCAGCCAGTCGTGGATGATGAACTGTACGATCAAGCCGTCCAAATCGTTTCAGAAGCCCAGACAGCATCAGCATCCTTGCTGCAACGTCGCCTTCGTGTCGGTTATACGCGAGCGGCACGATTGATTGATATGATGGAAGCCCAAGGAGTAGTTGGGCCTTATGAGGGAAGCAAGCCTCGTGAGGTTCGTCTTCCACGCCCATCCATAGAAAGTAATATTTCATAGAAAAAGACCCTGCCATGATTTGTAAAGGCAGGGTCTTTTTACCTAATTTAGGAGAAAAATCCCTGTCGAAATTAATCATTTTGCATTATTATTCATAAATATTTGGCTTGCATGATACTCGCCCCTCATGTAAACTTTTTAAGAGATTGACGGAAATTGTTGTTATTATGTCTCATACGAATCAGAGGTCTGACGTCCTACCTGTTGGGGTGGCTTGCGGACAGCAGGAGTGAATGATGATGAGCATCAAAGGGAATGTTCGATCACTGTTTCTCTTGGTAATGGACAAGATCAAGAGTGATATCGAAACCGGACTTCTTCGGCCTGGTGAACGCCTCCCTTCTGAAGCTGAACTATCCAAACAGCTTGGTGTAAGCAGGGCGACGCTTCGCGAGGCACTCCGACTTCTTGAGGAAGAGAAGATTGTCATTCGTAGACACGGAGTAGGTACCTTTATTAATTCAAAGCCTGTTTTTTCAGGCGGGATTGGGGAACTCTTTAGTGTAACGGATGCAATCGAGCGTCAAGGATATACGGCAGGAACATTGATCCTGAAAACATCCTTTGGCGAATCTGCTGAAGAAGAGAGGAAGCGGCTTGCCTTAAATCCGGGTGAAGGCGTTCTCATTGTAGAGCGAATTCGAACGGCTGACGGTGAGCCTGTGGTTTATTGTGTGGACCGCATTCCTGCACGTCTGGTGCCTGAGGGCTATGCGGCAAGTGGAGAGTCTATCTTCAAATGGCTGGAGAGCGTAACAGGGGTAAGGATCGCATACGCAGTGGCCGATATTGAACCCATGGGCTACAATGAAAAGGTTTCCAACCTGCTGCACTGCGATAAATCTGCTCCCATGCTCTTGCTCAAACAGATTCATTACGACGAAAGTGAAAAGCCAGTGCTATACTCCCATAATTACTTCAGGGCTGACAAAATTCACTTTCATGTCGTACGGAGACGGTTGTAACTGTGGGGGTAACCTCACTCAACAATTTCATCAACTAAAAACAGGGGGTAATCTCAGATGAAGAAAGTTCTATCCGTGCTTTCTGTGGCAACACTCAGCCTGTCGCTCGTTCTTGCTGGGTGCGGAAGCAAACCAGAAGCACAGCCTCAAGGCCAAACTGGTAGCAATGGAGGCGCTCCAGCCGCTAAAGCTATCAAAGTAGGTATGGTTACTGACGTTGGCGGTGTAAATGACAACTCCTTTAACCAGAGTGCTTGGGAAGGGCTGCAAAAACTCCAAACCGATTTGAATCTCCCGAAAGAAAACGTAAACTATCTGCAATCAAAATCAGATGCTGACTATGTACCAAACCTGACTCAATTCGTAAAAGACGGTTGGGATCTGACTTGGGGTATTGGCTTCCTGATGGGTGACCACCTGAAAAAAGTAGCAGATGAAAACAAAAACGCAAAACTGGCGATCATCGACGCTGAAGTGGATGCTCCTAACGTAGCATCTGTACTCTTTAAAGAGCATGAAGGCTCCTTCCTCGCTGGGGTAGTTGCAGCGAAGATGACCAAAACGAAAAAAGTTGGCTTCGTGGGTGGCGTTGACATCCCGGTAATCAAACGTTTTGATCTTGGCTTTGCAGCGGGTGTAAAAGCTGTAGATCCAAGCATTCAAGTAATCAAAGTTTACACAGGTGCTTTTGACAAACCAGACATGGGTAAGTCTACGGCTTCCTCCATGTACGGTCAAGGTGTGGACATCATCTTCCACGCTTCCGGCGGTACAGGCGACGGTGTGTTCAACGAAGCAAAAGATCGTAAAGCTAAAGGCGAGAACGTATGGGTAATCGGTGTTGACAAAGACCAATCCCTGACTTTCGGCGATGAGATCACTTTGACTTCCATGGTAAAACGTGTTGACGAAGCAGTTATTCGCGTAGCGAAAGACTTGTCTGAAGGTAAATTCAAAGGTGGAGTACAATGGCTCGGACTGGCTGAAAACGGTGTAGGTCTGGCTGACACTTCCACGAAGAACGTTCCTGAAGACGTACTGAAGCTGGTTGAAGAATATAAGCAAAAAATCGTTAAAGGCGAAATCACAGTTCCTGACAAGTAAAAACTAAGGAAGCTGCAAATGGACAAGGCTGGTACGAGCTACTAGCCTTGTCCTTTACCTTCACACTAGACCCGAAAAATGGGGTGAGCATGCATGAACTCGGTAAAAACAGTGGTTGAAATGAGAGGGATCACGAAACGGTTCCCAGGCATAATTGCGAATGACAGTATTACGCTGTCCGTAGGTAAAGGTGAAATTCATGCGCTGCTCGGCGAGAATGGCGCAGGCAAGTCCACACTCATGAATATCTTGTTCGGTCTATATCAGCCGGATGAAGGCGAAATTCTGATTAACGAGAAAGTTGTACAGATCACCAGTCCAAGGATTGCAAATGAACTTGGTATCGGAATGGTTCACCAACATTTTATGCTCGTAGAAACATTTACAGTTACAGAAAACATTGTGCTAGGAAATGAACCGAAAAACGGGTTGAAGATAGATATTCAAAGCGCTGAGAAAGCGGTAGAAAAACTGTCGAATCAATACGGGCTCAAGGTTGATCCGAGAGCAAAAATTCAAGATATCTCAGTAGGGATGCAACAGCGTGTTGAGATTTTGAAAACGCTTTATCGCGGTGCGGACATCTTGATTTTTGATGAGCCTACGGCTGTATTAACGCCGCAGGAAATCCATGAACTTATCGAGATCATGCATAACTTGGTAAAAGAAGGTAAGACGATTATCCTGATCACACACAAGCTGAAAGAAATTATGGCTGTATGTGACGCGGTTACGATCATTCGACGCGGAAAAGTCATTGATTCCGTATTGGTAAAAGATACGAATCCAGACGACTTGGCTGCAAAAATGGTTGGACGTGAAGTGAACTTCCGTGTAGATAAAACGGAAGGAAAACCAAAAGAAACGATCTTGGCCGTAGAGAGTTTGACTGCGATGGGTAACCGCGGCGTGAATGCGCTGAACAATCTCAGCTTAGAGGTTCGCGCTGGAGAAATTCTTGGAATTGCAGGAGTCGACGGAAATGGTCAAAGTGAACTGATTGAAGTATTAACTGGCTTGCGTAGAGCAACAAGTGGGCGTGTCCTTCTTAATGGCAAAGAAATTACAAACCAAAACCCGCGTAACATTTCGGAATCAGGATTGTCTCACATTCCAGAA
The DNA here is from genome assembly GCF_042878995.1 of Brevibacillus sp. NPDC003359. NCBI lineage: Bacteria > Bacillati > Bacillota > Bacilli > Caryophanales > Paenibacillaceae > Brevibacillus > Brevibacillus sp. NPDC003359. The sequence goes on along the minus strand of NZ_JBIAOR010000001.1, from coordinate 1,387,278 downwards.
GACCGACATAAGCGTGGATTGGTTCTTGATTTCACCATGAGTGAAAATATGGTATTGGAAACGTACTTCCATCCAACGTTTTGCAAAAACGGTTTTCTTGATTATGGCGCTATTGACAAGCATGCGGCCAAGCTTATCGAAGAATTCGACGTGCGGACTCCGAGTATTTACACGCCAGCACGAGCGCTCTCAGGAGGAAACCAACAGAAGGCAATTATTGCCCGCGAAGTGGACAAGAACCCAGATTTGCTGATTGCGGCTCAACCTACTCGTGGCTTGGACGTAGGGGCTATCGAATTCATTCATCGCAGACTGATTGATCAACGCGATCAAGGAAAAGCGGTTCTCTTGCTTTCCTTGGAGCTGGAGGAGGTCATTAACCTTTCCGACCGGATTGCGGTTATTTATGAAGGAGCCATTGTGGGGATTGTAGATGCGAAATCAACAACGGAGCAAGAGCTCGGCTTGATGATGTCCGGTGGAAAAGTAATGCAAGGAGGGGGAAACGATGAATAGATTTATTGCGGTCTTCACAAAAGAATCGTTTCTCGTTCCTGCTGTTGCGATCATTCTTGGTCTTTTGACCGGAGCAATCGCAATGCTGGCAGGTGGATTTAATCCAGTCGATGCCTATATGGCTTTGCTTAAAAAAGTATTTGGTAGCGCGTATAACTTTGGTGAAACGATTCGCCAAATCACGCCTTTGATCTTTACAGGTTTGGCTGTGGCGTTTGCATTCCGTACCGGTCTATTTAACATTGGGGCAGAAGGTCAATTTATCGTAGGGATGATTGCTTCTACTGTCGTAGGTGTTTCTTTTGACCTTCCAGCTATCATTCATGCTCCACTTGCTATCCTTGCAGGTGCTGTAGCAGGTGGTTTGTGGGGTGCAATTGCTGGTTATTTGAAGGCAGCCCGTGGTGTCAACGAAGTTATTACCAGCATCATGCTGAACTGGGTAGCTCTTTACTTGGCTAACTGGGTTATGAATGCCTTCTTTATTCCAGCAGGCAAGCAAACATCTGAACAGGTTAAGGATTCGGCGATCATTACAATTGGATGGCTCGCTGAAATGTTTGACAATGCTCGTTTGCACTGGGGTACACTGATTGCCGTACTTGCAGCTATTTTCTTCTATATCCTCCTTTGGAAAACAAAATCTGGTTTTGAATTGCGTTCCGTTGGTTTGAACCCGCATGCTTCTGAGTATGCTGGTATGAACGTGAATCGCAATATCGTAAAGGCCATGTTCTTTGGTGGTATGTTTGCAGGGATTGGCGGAGCTACTGAGATATTAGGCGTATTCCACTATCAAGCGATTATGACGCAACATACTGGATATGGCTTTGATGGAATCGCGGTAGCGTTGATTGGCGGGAATACACCTCTTGGGGTTATCCTTGCTGCCATTCTGTTTGGTGTTCTCACATTTGGTGCGAGCGGCATGCAGTTTAGTGCGGGTGTACCGTTTGAGTTGATTCGTGTCGTGATTGCTTCTGTTATTTTCTTCGTTGCTGCACATGGCATCGTGAAAATTTTTGTTAAGCCGATCTTGAAGAAGAAAAAGGAAGGTGGAAACTGATGGATTGGGGATTAATTCTTAGCAACCTCGTTCATGATACCATCGTGTTTTCCACTGCCTTGATTTTTGCCTCATTGGGTGGATTGTACTCCGAGCGTTCCGGTGTCGTGAATATTGCGCTAGAAGGTATGATGATTATCGGTGCTTTTACCGGTGCCGTAATGACCTATGCTTTCCAAGATTCACTTGGTGCTTGGGCACCGTGGGTCGGTTTTATTGCGGCGGGAATAGCTGGTTCTATTTTTGCACTACCGCATGCCGTTGCTTCTGTTACGTTTAAAGCGGACCAGACCGTCAGTGGTGTGGCCCTGAACTTCTTGGCAGCTGGACTTTCCATCTACCTGACCAAAATTATTTTCGATGGAGCAGGTCAGACAACAACATTGTCCACTGTGTTTAACAAATTCAGTATTCCTGGATTGAGTGAAATTCCGTATATCGGACATGCCATTTTTGAGGCGTATCCTACAAGCTATCTAGCTTTCATTGCCGTTTTCGTTACATGGTATGTAATATTTAAGACACCATTCGGATTGCGCTTGCGTTCAGTTGGGGAGCATCCGCGTGCCGCTGATACAGTAGGGATCAATGTTAAGAAAATGCGCTACATGGCTGTAATGATCAGTGGTATGCTGGCTGCATTAGGTGGAGCTACCATCTCTTTGACGACAACCAGTAACTTTTCCCATAACACGGTTTCCGGACAAGGATTTATCGCGATTGCGGCCTTGATCTTTGGTAAATGGCATCCAGCGGGTGCGATGGGAGCAGCCTTGTTCTTCGGTGTCGCTCAAGCGATCAAGTCCTTGGTGCAAATCTTCGGATTGACCAATTACATTCCAACTGAATTTATCTTCATGCTTCCGTATGTACTGACGATTCTCGTGATGGCTGGTCTAGTAGGACGATCCAGTGCTCCAGCGGCCCTCGGAAAACCTTACGATACGGGATCGCGTTAATCATTCGTTGACAAAATTTAGCGTCTAGAACCTGTCACTTCCCCTGTGCGATAATTTTTGTGACTGCTTGCGGTCCGCAAAAAACGGTCAAATCCGTTTTTGCAAATTGTCTGTGGGGAGGGAAAAAGATGAACCGCTGTCTACAGAAGTACAGCAGTTATCGATGGAACAGGCTTCTAGGCGCTTTTGTTTTTTGCCTGATGATAGCAGTATCCGGTGGAATGGCTTCTGCAAAAGAGCCAGGACCGGTCATTTCTGTCGTTGTCGATGGAATAGGAGTCCAATCAGATGTATCGCCAATCCATCAAAATGGGCGCATGCTTGTTCCGATACGGGTAGTAGCGGAGGCAACAGGATCAGAAGTAAGCTACGATGCCGCCACTCAAAAAGTAATGCTCAACAAAAAAGGCAAGCATATAACCCTTACAATCGGAAGCCAGACAGCGTACGTAGACGGAAAACGATTGAAGAGCGATGTTTCTCCAATCATTGTGAATAAGCGGACGCTTGTTCCGATCCGATTTATCTCCGAGGCATTTGGCTATCAAGTTCAATGGGATGACAAGTCGGCCGTTGCATACATACAATCCAAACCGGTGGAAGACAGGGCTGCGAGTGTGCAATACTCCCGGAATCCAGATTTGGTTCAACAGGGAGATATCTTATCAAAAGTTGCAGATGATCGATTGATTGGCAGTCAATTTCGCTTTCCTTTCCACAATAAAAGTTGGTATGAGCCGTATGGTGATAGCTTCGGGTCTGATCGAGAGTGGACGGAGACGAATAGCGGCAGTGTCCGCAGTCACGAGGGCATTGACATTATGGCACCGAAAGGAACGCCGATTTACTCAGTGTCCGATGGGACGATCAACAAAGTGGGCTGGAATACGTACGGTGGCTGGAGAGTGAACATTACGGATCAGAATGGTCAATATCGGATGTATTACGCTCATTTGCAGGCGTATGCACCAGGATTGCATGTAGGGAAAACAATAACAGCTGGACAGCTGATCGGGTTTGTTGGAGACACAGGCTACGGTGGAACTGGTACAGTGGGAATGTTTGAACCGCACCTGCATTTTGGCCTCTATCGTAATAGCACGGGTAAAGCGATCGATCCCTATGATTACTTGCGGATCTGGGAGCAAAATAAAGTGGAGAGTCCCCTCTAATATTTGGACAAACTACTACGGAGTACCTTCATGAATAAAAGGAGGCCCTTCGTATGTGGACTTGTCCGTACTGTGGGGGAAGCCACGGCTTACCCTTTCACGATGAGCAGTTGGATGGCATGCTCTGTCTCTCGTCTGATTGCGGTCGATTTGTTGAAGAGCATAGCACATCGGATGATCCTCGAGAGTGGGATGCAATGGATATGTAAGGAAAAGAGTGAACGCCCTTTGTAAAAAGGTGCCGTTCACTTTTTTTGTACAATGGAAGCACTGTGATTTGCGTATTACGGGACTTGCGTGAGCGCATAGGATGAAGCACTGGGGTATATAATGGAAGATTCTGATGCTTGATGCCCTGACAATTGGTTACAATAGAGAAGAGTATGAGTAAGCTGATGGAGAAGGGAGATTGGACTATGACTGCTTCTACAACCGAAATTGCATTTCAAAGCTCCCAAATCAATGGGATGAACGTACATATCCTTCCAACAGAAAAGTTCAAGACAACGACAATCGTGACGATGATTGAACAGGCGCTAACGGAGGAGCACGTAACAAAAACAGCATTGCTTGCGATGGTCATGAAACGTGCTAGCGCTCGTTTTCCGGAAACGAAGCGATTGCGAGCGCATTTGGACTTCCTGTATGGTGCCATTTTTGATGTCGATGTCATGAAAAAAGGCGAGCGGCAAATCCTGCAAATTTATATGGAAGTACCGAATGAAAAGTATTTGTCCAATGAAGCTTCTCTTTTGGAGCAGGCAATCGAATTCGTTGGAGATATGCTCGTCAGACCGTATGTACAGGACAACGCTTTTTCCGAAAAGTACTTGGCACAGGAAAAAGAGACGCTGCGCAAACGGATGGAGAGTTTGATCGACGACAAAATGAAGTATGCGAACCAACGCGTGACAGAAGAAATGTGTAAAGGAGAACCATTTTCTCTACTTGTCCAAGGGTGCGTGGCGGATTTGCCGAAGATCACTGGTCAGGAGCTGTATCAATATTTTAAAGAAGTAACGACGACGAATCCGATCAATATGTTCGTGGTGGGCGATGTTAAGCAGCAAGAAGTAAGCGAGGCTATTCGCAAGCATATTCCAATGGAGCGCTCCCAAGTAGGAGAACTGCAGATCGATTCGGCGGCGAAGGAAGTATCTGCTGAGCGCGAAGTGATCGATCGACTCGATGTCAACCAAGCAAAGCTCAACATCGGATGCCGCACGCAGATCACTTATAAGGATGACGATTACCCGACACTGTTGCTGTTCAACGGTATATTGGGCGGTTTTCCTCATTCCAAGTTGTTTGTCAACGTCCGAGAAAAAGAGAGCCTCGCTTACTATGCCGTATCCAGACTAGAGAGCCACAAAGGAATTCTCATGATTATGTCTGGGATTGATGTTAGCAAATATCAGCGTGCAGTTGAGATTATTAAGCAGCAGCTTGATCTGATGCGACAAGGAACCATATCGGATGAGGAAATGAGCCAGACGCGTGCGACTTTGTCTAACCAGTTCCGTGAGCTGTTGGACAGTGCTCGCGGCATGATTGAATTTACGTACAATGGTGTGATTAGCGGACGACCTCGGAAAATCGAAGAGCTTTTGGTGGGGATCAACGAAGCGACAATTGAGGATATCAAAAAAGTAGCGAGCAAGGTGACAATCGACACGATTTATCTGCTGCGGGACAAGAAGGGAGAGGTATAAGATGCAGACCACTGTCTTTGATCAAGTAAATGAAACGGTATATCATGAAACTCTCCAAAATGGATTGCAAGTCTATCTGGTTCCCAAACAAGGCTTCAGCAAAACATACGCTGTGTTCACTACGCGTTATGGCTCTATTGATAGCCATTTCCGCACCCGAAGCGGGGAAGAAATCAATGTTCCCGATGGCATTGCGCATTTTCTTGAGCACAAAATGTTTGAGAAAAAAGATCGGGATGTCATGCACGAATTCAGCAAAAACGGAGCGAGCTGCAATGCGTTTACGAGCTTCAATCGTACGGCTTATTTGTTCTCGTGCACAGATAAGTTAGACGACAATCTGAATCTGCTGCTCGATTATGTGCAGGATCCGTATTTTACAGATGCCAGTGTAGAAAAGGAAAAAGGTATCATCGGCCAGGAAATCACCATGTACGATGACAATCCGGACTGGAAGGTGTACATGAACCTCCTGAAGGCCATGTACCAAAAGTATCCGATTAACATTGAGATTGCGGGTACGATCGAGACGATCTCTCATATTACAAAAGAATATTTGTATCAGTGCTATGAAACGTTTTATCATCCTGCAAATATGCTCTTATTGGTCGTGGGATCCTTCGAGCCAGAAGCGATGATGAAGCTCATTCGTGAAAACCAGGGAGCAAAGGAGTTTCCTCCTGCGCCACAAATCACGCGCGTTTTTCCAGAAGAGCCATCAGCTCCAGCGGAGGCAAAAGTAGAAGCTTTTCTAACAGTTGGTCTGCCCAAATGCATGATCGGAATCAAGGAAAAGGAAAACGGTCTAACCAAGGAAGCCTTGTTAAAACGCGAGTTGACTACTAAACTGGTATTGGACATCGCGTTCGGCACAAGCTCTGCTGTCTATGAGCGTTTGTATGATAGCGAGCTGATTACGGAAAGCTTTGATTTTGACTACAGCAGCGAGCAGGACTATGCGTATACGATCATTGGCGGAGATACACCTGATCCGGAGCGCTTGTTGGAAACGATCAAATCGGAAATCGAGCAATTGAAGCAAAACGGTATAGCTCAGGATGATTTTGAGCGTGCGAAGCGTAAAAAAATCGGAAGCTTCCTGCGTTCTCTAAACTCCGTGGAGTTTATCGCTAACCAGTTTACCAGCTTCAAATTTAACGGGAATGATCTGTTTTCCGTAGTGCCGACCTTGGAGTCGATCACACGCGAAGATGTGGAAAAACGTTTGAAGGAGCATTTTCTAACCGAGCAGATGGCTGTTTCCATCGTTCGTTCCGCTTCGCCACAGGAGTAATGTATTCATGTTCAAGCAAGAGACGCCGTGGGCGTTAATTACGGGAGCTTCCGGTGAGATTGGGCAGGCAATCGGTGCCTACCTGATTGATGCGGGGGTTCCCCTTTATCTGCATTACAATCGAAACGTGGAAAAATTGGAGCCGTTGGTGCAGAAATGCCAGGAGCGGGGCGTTCCGTACGTCATCGTTCAAGCTGACCTACGGGATCCCGAGCAAATTGCTGCGATGTTTGCTCAAATGCAGGTTGCACCACTGTTGATCGTTAATAACGCCTCTGTGGATGATGTCGGCTTATTTACGGATGTGACTGTCGAGAAATTCAATGAGCTAATCGCACTTAATGTTCGATCTGCTTTTTTTGTATGCCAAGCTGCTGTTCCTGCTATGCTGCGCGCTAGGTATGGACGTATCGTCAACATTTCTTCTATTTGGGGGCTTACAGGTGGTTCGTGTGAGGTGCTGTATTCTATGACCAAAGGTGCAATCAATACGTTCACCAAAGCGCTGGCGAAGGAAATGGCACCAAACGGGATCACGGTAAATGCAGTCGCTCCAGGAGCCATTGCCGGTGGAATGATGGAGCGCTTTGCTCCAGATGAAATGGAAATGATCGAGGAAGAAATACCAGCCAACCGTCTCGGACAACCCCATGAGGTGGCCGCAGTCGTGCGCTTTTTGCTGTCGGCGGATTCCAGTTATGTGACGGGGCAAGTGATTAGTCCAAACGGTGGATGGTACACGTAGAAGGCCTTATGCATGAATAAAATCCGAGAAATGATGGAATTATACCTTTTGTGTGGGCAGCAAATCTGTTCGCAACGTACGAAAGGAGGGAATTTTCCTATGTCGATTCTTGACAATTTTAGCGACTGGAAATCGTTTCTCGGAGATCGGGTAGAACAAGCGAAACAAGCCGGGATGGAAAGCAATACGCTTCAAAATGTAGCTTATCAAATCGGTAGCTATCTGTCTGAGCAAGTAGATCCGAAAAACGATCAGGAGCGTCTGTTGAAACAGCTGTGGGACGCAGGTGATCAACAGCAGCAACAGGCTTTGGCATCACTCATGGTGAAGCTTGTTCAGAATCGCAATGACGCGAACGCTGGCAGCTAGCCATTCAAATCCCCTACTTTTGGGGATTTTTCTTTTCGCGATTGTCGAATGATACGAACGTGATATACTACATAAGAAAAGAATTCTGGTTGGCGGAGAGGATTGCATATGGAAGCGAAGAAAGAATGGTACATGGAGTACGAGATTGCCCGTAACCGTCCCGGTCTCTTAGGGGACGTATCTTCTATTCTGGGGATGTTGAACATTAATATCGTGACGATCAATGGTGTGGATACCATGCGTCGAGGTATGCTGCTCTTGACCGATGATGATGAAAAAATGGAGGTTTTGCGCAACGTTGTGCAAAAAATGGACAACATAACCATAACGAGGTTACGTCCCCCAACAATGCTGGATCGCTTGGCTGTTCGCCACGGTCGCTATATTGAACGGGATAGCGAGGACAAAAAAACGTTTCGCTTTGTTCGTGAGGAGCTGGGCTTGCTCGTTGATTTCATGGCAGAAATCTTGAAGAAGGAAGGTCACCAGCTCATCGGGATTCGCGGAATGCCTCGCGTAGGGAAGACTGAATCCATGATTGCAGCCAGCGTATCCGCCAATAAACGTTGGACATTCATTTCCTCTACGTTGTTGCGCCAAACGGTGCGTAGCTCCTTAGCCATTGATGAAATGTCTACTGATCATGTATATTTGATAGATGGAATTGTCTCAACGCTGCGATCGACAGAAAAGCACTTTACCTTGCTTCGGGAGATTATGAACTTTCCTGCTGCAAAAATCATTGAGCATCCGGATATATTCGTAAGGGAATCAGAGTACCAACTTGATGATTTCCATTACATTATTGAGCTGCGTCATCATCCGGATGAAGAGATTACATATGAGCTTATCAACAATCGCGGCTTTGATAATTTCGAAATGAATTAAGGAGGGGCAGCTGTGTCTGAGCTAGGTCAAGTCCTGCAAAGGGCCCGCGAAGAAAAAGGAATCACGCTCGACGACATCCAACGTATCACCAAGATACAGCGGCGATATTTGGAAGCCATTGAAAGGGGCCATTTTCACGTACTTCCTGGCCACTTTTACGCGCGTGCATTTATAAAGAGTTATGCGGAAGCTGTCGGTCTCGACCCTAACCACATCCTGACTCACTTTCAGTCCGATTTGCCGGCCCAGCCACCTACTGAGCAAGTAGAACGACTGCGTCGCAGACGAGTTGCTTCAGCGAACAATCCATTGCAAGCAGGTCGATGGGTTACCAAGACCTTGCTGGTATTGTTTATTGCCTTGATTATCGGGGTGATTTATTTCGCTGTCGTCAACAATAACGGAGGTCCGTTGACTCAGCCAGTGCCAAGTGGAACAGTTAACCCTGGAGCGGAAATTGTCACACCTGGCAATGGTGGTGGGGCGTCAACATCTCCGATTGCACAACAACCGAAGCCTCCTTCTATTACCACACCGCCTCCTGAAACAGGAACGAACACACCTGATTCCACTACGGAAACTCCTCAGGCAACGATCACATTCGAATCCCAGCAAGGATCGATGTATAACTACTCTTTGCAAGGTGGAGAAAAAATCACGGTTTATCTGAAGGTGAAAGAAGGCACAAGCTGGTTTGGTATTTCGGAAGGAAAAGGCAAAAATTATGTTGACCAGGACACGCTCAAAAAGGATCAGGAAAAAACGATTGAGCTGGGGAAATCCGCTTATATTCGTTTGGGCAAACCGACTGCAGTGGAATTGAAGGTTAACGGAGTCTTGGTAGACACGTCCAAAATGAAGTCAATGCCGTCCAACATTACGATAAAAGTAAAAGAGGCGGTCACCCAGTAGGCAAGCATATGCTTGCCTTTCGTACTTTTGTCTGTTTTGACACTTCCTTTAGGCTTATATTATACTGGATAGGTGTAATATGGGTTGGTGTGACCAATTGGAGGAAAAAAGATGACAGAGAAGGTAGGCACGCGTGAAAAAGTAGCGATTGTTACGCTGGGCTGTGAAAAGAATCTCGTTGATTCGGATATGATGGCCCATCTGATAGATGAAAAAGGTTATGAACTGGTTGATAACCCAGAAGAAGCAACTGTGGTCATCGTCAATACCTGCGGTTTCATCGATGCAGCCAAGGAAGAATCTGTGAATAAGATTCTGGAAATGGGTGAATTGAAGGAATCCGGAAAACTGAAATCGCTTGTGGTGGCAGGCTGTCTCACACAACGTTACAAAGAGGATATCTTGAATGAGATTCCTGAGGTGGACGGCATTGTCGGAACAGGCGATTTTATGTCGATTACAGGTATTATCGAAGAATCTCTAGAGGGCAAGCGACCGATTTTTGTAGGAAATCCCATTTTTACGTACGAAGATGTAGTGAAGCGGAAAGTAAAACAAGGCACGTACACCGCATATATTAAAATTGCCGAGGGCTGCGACAACGCCTGTACGTTTTGCTCGATTCCATTGATGCGTGGGGGATTCCGCAGTCGTACAATCGAGTCCATTGTGGAAGAAGCGCGTCATTTGGCCGCACAAGGGATCGTAGAAGTAAGCTTGATCGCACAAGATTCTACGAACTACGGAACGGATATTTACGATGGAAAACTGATGCTTCCTGAACTATTAAACCGTCTGGCAGAAGTCGAGGGCATCGAGTGGATTCGTCTTCACTATGCATACCCTGGATTTTTCACGGATGATTTGATCCACACCTTTGCTACCAATCCAAAAGTTTGTAAATACGTAGATATGCCTTTGCAGCACTCGGAAGACCATATTCTGAAAAGAATGCGTCGCCCTGGAAGACAGACGGACATTCGTGCGCTGGTAGCAAAAATTCGCGCGCAGGTTCCAGATGTTGCACTGCGTACCTCTTTGATCGTAGGGTTCCCTGGGGAAACAGACGAAGACTTCGAGCGCCTGAGCGAGTTTGTGAAGGATATTCGCTTTGATCGACTGGGTGTGTTTACTTACTCCAACGAGGATGACACTCCAGCTTCCCGTTTGCCTGACCATGTAGACGAAGAGGTTAAGGAAAAACGTGCGAACATACTGATGGAAATTCAGCGTGAAGTAGCCGGAGATCGCAACGGACGCTTTGTTGGTCAAGTCTTGGATGTTTTGATTGAACGTTACGAGGGACGTAACGATATTTATGTAGGTCGAACACAGTATGACGCTCCGGAAATCGATGGTGAAGTATTCGTCACTGGTTTTAAAGGCGAACTGGGCACCATCGTGAAAGTAAAAATTACACACTCCTATGAATACGATTTAGCCGGGGAGGTAGTCTAGGTGAATCTCGCCAACCGCATCACCCTCGCCAGGATCTTTCTGGTGCCGGTAGTTATGTTTTTTCTGCTGGTGCGTTACAACATCGGGACATTTTCGATTGGCAGCCTGACGATGACGTATAACGAGCTGATTGCGGCTTTGGTGTTTATCCTAGCAGCCAGTACGGACGGACTCGACGGTTACATTGCACGGAAAAAGAAAATCGTGACGAACTTAGGGAAGTTTCTGGACCCGCTTGCTGATAAGTTGTTGATATCTGCAGCACTCATTTCACTCGTAGAGATGCAGCGTCTGGAAGCGTGGATTGCGATTGTCATTATCAGCCGGGAGTTCGCGGTTACGGGTCTGCGGCTAGTTGCTGCGGCAGAAGGACAGGTAATTGCTGCGAGTGCATTGGGTAAACTGAAAACATGGGTGCAGATCGTAGCGATTACGGCTGTCATGATTCGCAACTTCCCATTTGGGTTCTTCGGCATTCCGTTCGACGAAGTAGCTACTTGGGCTATGGTGATCATCACGATTTACTCCGGGTACGACTACTTTGCGAAAAATCGTAACGTGATCCAATACTCGTAATGCGGGTATTGGTCTCTTTTTTCACAAGACTCTTCTCTTGAGTGTTTGCAAGTGATAAACTATTAGTTTAGAGGCTTTTCTACTCTCAAAGAGAATGGATGAGGAAGATGAGAGCGGAGATTATCGCGGTTGGTACCGAGCTTTTGTTAGGCCAGATCGCTAATACAAATGCACAGTTTCTTTCTCAGAAGCTGGCTGAAATTGGCGTTGGAGTATATTTTCATACGGTTGTGGGAGACAACACGGAGCGATTGCTACAAGTGATTCGATTGGCATCAGGGCGATCTGATCTCGTCATTTTCACGGGTGGGTTAGGGCCGACTCAAGATGATTTGACGAAAGAAACCTTGGCGGGGCATGTAGGCATTGGATTGGAAACGAATTCAGAGGCCATGGAGAGAATTGAAAAATTCTTTTCGCAACGTGGGATTGTCATGACGGAGAACAATCGTAAGCAGGCGCTGGTGCTTTCGGACAGCCATGTATTTTCCAATGATTTCGGGATGGCGCCAGGGATGGCTATCCGTCATGACAGTAGTACGTTCGTGCTGTTGCCTGGACCACCAAGCGAGCTGTATCCAATGGTGGAGAATTACGTGATGCCTTACTTGACCGATTTGCTTCCTGAAAAACAAGTGTTTCATTCTCGTGTACTCCGATTCTATGGAATAGGCGAATCTGCTTTGGAGGAACAACTGCTCGATTTGATCGAAAAGCAGGACAATCCAACGATCGCGCCATACGCCAAAGAATTCGAAGTAACACTGCGGATTACTGCAAGAGCTGCTACAGTCGAAGAAGGGGAAGCCCTGATATTGCCTGTAGAAAAAGAAATTCTCAGCCGTGTTGGCCAGTATATGTACGGGATGGGTGAGAACTCGTCGCTGCATGATGTGCTGGTTTCTGAACTGAAAAAGAAAAATGAGACGATTGCTTGTGCAGAAAGCTGCACAGGAGGAGCAATTGCCTCGTTGATTACCGCTGTACCGGGAAGCTCGCAAGTGTTTCGTGGTGGGGTAGTGTGCTACACCAATGAAGTGAAAAATCAGCTGCTCGAAGTACCTGATTCCATTTTGCAAACAGATGGGGCAGTCAGTGAGAAAACAGCTCAATTGCTGGCTGAACATGTACGAGAAAAGCTAGGAGCTACCTACGGGATTTCTGTTACGGGAGTGGCTGGACCCGATCCTTCCGAGGGCAAGCCTGTTGGCCTTGTTTATGTAGGGATCGCGGCAGAAGGAATGCCCACAGTTGTAGAAGAGCTGCGTCTTGCTGGAAGAAGGCAGGCAATCGTAGGGCGTGCCGCCAAATACGCGCTGTTTTATGCGCTGCAAATGCAAAAAGAAAGGTGATTTTTTTCATGACGATTTTTTCTGATTTTCCTTTACATAAATCTATTCTGCAAGCGATTCACGATATGGGCTTCGAGGAGCCATCACCGATTCAGGCAGCTTGCATTCCAAAAGTTCTGGATGGCGGAGACCTGATTGGTCAAGCACAGACAGGTACTGGTAAGACTGCTGCATTCGGGATTCCACTTGTAGAAAAGATCACGCCTGCCAATCGTGTACAAGCGATCGTGCTGACCCCAACTCGTGAGCTGGCTATCCAGGTTGCGGGAGAGCTCTTGCGCATCTCGAAATACAACAAAGTTCGTACGTTGCCAATCTATGGCGGACAATCGATCGGACATCAAATCCGTGCACTGCGTCAAGGTGTACAAATCGTCGTAGGTACTCCTGGTCGTATCATGGACCACTTGCGCCGCAAAACACTGAAGCTGGATCACGTGCATACACTCGTTTTGGATGAAGCGGATGAAATGCTGGATATGGGCTTCATCGAAGATATCGAGACGATCATCACACATATGCCGGAAGAGCGTCAAACCTTGCTGTTCTCTGCGACGATGCCGCCAGAAATCAAGCGTTTGGCTACCCGTTACATGAAGCAGCCGCAAACGATCGCGGTTAGCCGTGAAGAAGTAACCGCGCCGTTGATCGAACAGGTATACTACAAAGTATTTGACCGTAACAAAGTAGAGAGCCTCTGCCGTATTCTGGACAGTGAGGATGTCGAGCTGGGTATCATTTTCTGCCGCACCAAGCGCGGTGTAGATGAGTTGTCCGAAGTGCTGCAATCCCGCGGATATCTTGCGGATGGCTTGCATGGCGACTTGTCGCAGGCACAACGTGACAAGGTCATGAATGCATTCCGTGAGGGCTCGATTGAATTCTTGATCGCGACGGATGTAGCAGCACGCGGTATCGACGTAGGAAACGTTTCTCACGTAATCAACTACGATATTCCGCAAGACTCTGAGAGCTACGTACACCGTATTGGCCGTACTGGTCGCGCAGGTCGCAAAGGAATTGCGATGACCTTGGTTACGCCACGTGAAGTAAGACAAATGATGTTTATCCAAAAGCAGACAAAAGCACAAGTGCTCTCTCGCAACGTTCCTTCCCTGGAGGAAGTGGCTGAGCGTAAGCAAGAACAATTGCGCGAACAGTTGACTAGCCTTTTGGAAAGCGATGCAATCGCGGATATGTATCAAAAAGTAGCAGATTCACTCGTAGGTCAATACCCGGCTGAAAAAGTAGCAGCTGCTGCATTGCACCTGGCGTTCCATACCGAAGCGGGACAAGGACAGGAAGTAGAAGCGTACAACTTTGGTGAGACGGGTGCAGCAAAAGGCATGGTTCGCTTCTTCCTGAACGTAGGCCGCAATGCAAACATGAAGCCACAGGATCTGGTACGAGAGATCTCTGAATCTGTTGGTATCCCAGGAAAATCAGTAGGTCGCATCGACATTTTCGAGAACTTCACGTTTGTTGAGGTTCCAGAAGAGGTTGCGGCATTCGTATATGAATCACTGCGTCAAACGCGTATCAACGGAAAACGAATCAATCTGGAGCCTGCAAAGCCTCGCGGAGCGAAGCGGTCCTAATTAGAGCGTATTTACAAAGCAGTCATTTCACTGGAAATAACCAGGGAATGGCTGCTTTTTTGCGATGCGAATATTTGTTCGTAAAAAATACTTGGCAAACACTTCTGTCTCGAGGTATGATGAAGACAAGCAAAACAGAAGCGAAAAGTTGAAAGGGTGTGTACCATTTGTCAGATCGTCGCGCAGCTTTGGAGAGTGCATTGCGTCAGATAGAAAAGCAGTTCGGAAAAGGTTCCATTATGAAGTTGGGGGAAGTATCCAACATACAGATATCTACGGCTTCTAGCGGTGCGCTCGCTCTTGATATCGCACTTGGTGTGGGAGGATTCCCACGCGGACGGATTGTTGAGATTTACGGCCCAGAGTCTTCGGGTAAGACAACGGTAGCGCTTCATGCGATCGCAGAAGTGCAAAGACAAGGCGGTCAGGCTGCATTTATCGATGCAGAGCATGCCTTGGATCCGGTTTATGCTGCGAAGCTGGGTGTGAACATCGATGAATTGTTGCTGTCTCAGCCAGACACTGGTGAGCAAGCGTTGGAGATCGCAGAGGCGCTGGTGCGTTCTGGTGCGGTAGACATTATCGTAGTCGACTCTGTTGCGGCACTCGTGCCAAAAGCAGAGATCGAAGGCGAGATGGGAGATTCCCACGTAGGTTTGCAAGCACGCTTGATGTCCCAAGCACTCCGCAAGCTGTCCGGTGCGATCAACAAGTCCAAAACAATTACAATCTTCATCAACCAGCTTCGTGAAAAAGTGGGAGTCATGTTCGGTAATCCAGAAACAACTCCAGGTGGCCGCGCATTGAAGTTCTACGCGAGTGTTCGTTTGGACGTTCGTAAAGCGGAATCTATCAAAGTCGGCAACGACATTTTGGGAAGCAAGACGAAGATCAAAGTTGTCAAAAATAAAGTGGCTCCACCATTTAAGGTTGCAGAAGTGGACATCATGTACGGTGAAGGTATTTCCAGAGAAGGTAGCATTCTCGACATCGGTTCTGAGATCGATGTGGTTCAGAAGAGTGGTGCTTGGTATTCCTTCAATGAAGAGCGTCTCGGCCAAGGTAGAGAGAATTCGAAAGTGTTCCTGAAGGAGAATCCGCACATTGCGTTGCAGATCGAAACAAAGGTGCGCGAATACTTCAGCCTTAATCCTGGATCTGTGCCAGAAGCTGAGGCAGTACATGACCCAGAGCAAGATGAAGAGCCTGCATTTGATCTGGAGTAATGAAGAGTAGAAGAGCAGCCTGTCGATGAGACAGGCTGTTATTTTAGCTTTGCGAAGGAGTGAATCATCATGAAGAGCGGCCTGATTACTGCCGTTCATCGAGATATCAAACAAAAGCAACGCTACCATATCGATGTAGAAGGCGAGTATGCGATTACCGTACATGAAGACATACTGGTAAAGTACAACCTATTTAAGGGAACAGAATTAGATGAAGCTTTTTGCCGAGAAGTCCTAGTAGCAGAAGAAAAGCATAAAGCGTATTTAGGTGCTTTGCGATACCTCGGAATACGCCCACGGACGAGCAGTCAGCTTCATTCGTATTTGGTAGAGAAGGGATTCTCTGCGCAAATTGCCGAAGAGATATGCCAGCGCTGCAAGGATCATGGCTACATCGATGATGAAGCATTTGCGAAGCAATGGGTAGACGAGCGATTGCGTTTGAAGCCGAGGAGCCCGTATATGCTGCGTATGGAGCTTTCCCAGCGCGGAGTAGACAGAGCGATTGTAGAGGATGCAGTCCGTGGCGTGTCTAGGCAGGCTGAACTAGACGCTGCCCGCGCATTGATAGAGAAGAAGGCGCGACGCTTAGAGGGCGCACCGACCCCTGATGAAGAGCGCAAACTGCTGTCCATGCTGATGCGCAAGGGATTTTCTCATGCCATCATTCAACAAATGCGTGAAGAATTGCGTCATAGAAGCGATAGTTAGGGCCAACTCTATTTGCATGATCTTGACAATTCTTGTTCACAAATAATAAAATAGGTTTGTATTTACTTGGTGTATCATATCTTTTTGTGATTTGCTCACTCGTTGCCTATGGAACAACTGAAAAACCGTGCGAAAGCTGTACGGATTCAGCGGATCGAGTAAATCGGTCTTGTTTTTTAGCCGAATGTTCAAATGTGAGAGCACTCCATGAAAAACGAATGCTTGGAAAGCGGGGAGATGTCTTACAATAAGGAGGTGAAACGAAAAAGCCTATGGATCCTATACTTACTGTTGTCATTGTGCTCGTTGCCCTGCTGATCGGCTTGGGTGCCGGCTACTTCACTCGTAAATCCATTGCGGAAGCGAAGATCTCCAGTGCAGAAGAAGCTGCACACCAGATCGTGGAGGAAGCCAAACGGGACGCCGAGGCCGTTAAGAAGGAAAAGGTGCTGGAGGCAAAGGATGAAGTGTTCAAGCTTCGATCCGAAGCGGAAACCGAATTGCGTGAGAGACGCAATGAGATCCAGCGTCAGGAACGACGAATTCTACAAAAAGAAGAATCGTTGGACCGAAAGATGGAACAGTTGGAGCGCAAAGAAGAAGAATTGTCTGAGCGTGACCGTGCCATCGCAGAACTGCAAAGCAAGGTAGAGCACTTATATAAAGAACAAGTATCAGAGCTAGAACGTATCTCCGGCTTGACGCAGGATGAGGCGAAAACGATCATTCTCACAGATGTTGAGAATACCGTTCGTCATGAAATGGCTGTGATGATCAAGGAGATTGAGACTCAGGCCAAAGAAGAAGCGGACAAGCGTGCTCGTGAGATCATTACGACCTCCATTCAACGTTGCGCAGCAGACCACGTAGCAGAAACAACCGTTTCCGTGGTTACACTGCCAAATGATGAGATGAAGGGACGTATTATCGGACGTGAAGGACGTAACATTCGTGCCCTGGAGACGTTGACTGGTATCGATCTGATTATTGACGATACACCAGAAGCAGTCATCCTGTCTGGCTTCGACCCGATTCGTCGGGAAATCGCCAAGACAGCGTTGGATAAACTGGTCGCAGACGGTCGCATTCACCCAGCTCGCATTGAGGAAATGGTGGAAAAAGCGCGTCGCGAAGTAGACGAGCGAATCCGTGAATATGGTGAGCAAGCGACGTTTGAAACAGGTGTTCACGGCTTGCATCCAGATCTGATCAAGATTCTCGGACGCTTGCGTTATCGTACAAGCTACGGTCAAAACGTTCTGAAGCACTCTATGGAAGTGGCACATCTCGCCGGTTTAATGGCGGCAGAACTGAAAGAAGATGTGAAGCTGGCCAAACGTGCAGGTTTGCTGCATGATATCGGAAAAGCGATTGACCATGAAGTAGAAGGTTCACACGTTGAAATCGGTGTAGAACTAGCGAAGAAGTACAATGAGCATCACGTTGTAGTGAACAGTATTGCGTCTCATCACGGTGATACCGAACCAACTTCCGTCATTGCTATGCTCGTGGGAGCTGCCGACGCTCTGTCTGCTGCACGCCCAGGTGCACGCCGTGAGACATTGGAAACATATATCAGACGTTTGGAGAAACTGGAAGAAATCTCTGAGTCGTTCGATGGCGTAGAAAAGTCTTATGCGATTCAAGCAGGACGCGAAATTCGCGTGATGGTTCAACCTGATAAGATTGACGATGCGGAAGCTACCCGTCTGGCACGGGAGATCACGAAACGAATTGAAAATGAACTTGACTACCCAGGTCATATTAAAGTAACGGTTATCCGTGAAACACGGGCAGTTGAGTATGCAAAGTAAAGTGGCTGCGTGCCACTTTACTTTTTTTGTAGCGAAACCAAGGACTCGTCAAATGCTTGACGAAGTCAAGTTTTCTAATGAGCATTGGAATTGTGTATACTAGCAATGAGGTGATTTGGTAATGAAGTTGTTATTCATTGGAGATATTATGGGTTCGCCTGGCAGAGAGATCGTGAAAACATATTTGCCGTTGTTGAAACGAAAATACAACCCTACCTTTATCGTAGCGAACGGGGAGAACGCTGCGCATGGTCGCGGGATAACGGAGAAAATCACCAAGGAACTTTTCGAGTGGGGCGTTCAAGCGATTACGCTCGGGAATCATACGTGGGACCAAAGAGAAATTTTCGATTTTATTGATGATGAGCCGCGGATGATTAGACCCGCGAACTTCCCAGCAGGAACTCCTGGTAAAGGAATTACATATATCAAACAACCTGAAGGTGAACTAGCCGTCATTAATTTGATGGGACGTACGTTCTTGCCACCGCTCGACTGTCCGTTCCAGATGGCTGACAAGCTAGTCGAGCAAGCACGGAAGCGCACAAAGCTCATTTTTGTAGACTTTCATGCGGAAGCCACATCGGAAAAGCAAGCAATGTCATGGTATCTTGATGGGAAGGTAACAGCGGTCGTGGGGACACATACCCATGTGCAAACCGCGGATGAACGTATTTTGCCTCAAGGTACAGGATTTTTGTGTGATGTAGGAATGTGTGGACCGAGTAACGGCATTTTGGGGATGGAACGCGAAGCTGTTATTAAGAAATTTTTGACGCAGCTCCCTGTTCGCTTTGAGGTAGCGCCAGATCCTGCGCAATTGAATGCGGTGCTGATTACCCTGGATAAAACCACTGGAAAAACGAAAAAAATGGAACGAATCAGAATTGACTCTGACCATCCGTTTATGGAATAATGGGAATAAGATTAGAATTTTTTGAATCTTTCAAGTGAGTTAGCAGGAATTTTTAGGGGTTATGCGAATATCATTCTAATGATGACAGGATTCCTATCAGACGGGAGGTTCAAAAAGGATGGAAGTATTAAAAGTTTCAGCAAAGTCTAACCCCAATTCCGTTGCTGGTGCCCTTGCCGGAGTTCTTCGTGAACGAGGCGCGGCTGAGATCCAAGCCATTGGCGCTGGGGCGCTTAATCAAGCTGTGAAGGCCGTAGCAATCGCACGAGGGTTCGTAGCGCCGAGTGGAGTTGACCTCATTTGTATTCCAGCCTTTACCGACATCGTGATTGATGGAGAAGAGCGAACTGCAATCAAATTAATCGTAGAACCCAGATGATACAACTGTAAATGCTTCACCTGCCTGTTTGTTCGAAGAATGAACAGGTTTTTTCGTTTGTCCGGAAGTATGATCGGCAAGGTTATCGAAAAGAAGGAGCGTTTCCTATGAAAATCTTTGATGCGCATAGCGATGTATTATGCAAGCTATGGCAGAATCCCGAGTTGGACTTTTATAAAGAAGACAAGCTCTTGCAAACTGGTTTTGCTGCCCTCGAAAAAGGGAATGTAGACATACAAGTGCTTGCCTGTTTCGTCCCTTCACAGGTGCCGTTTGGACGTCGTTTTCATACTGTACTAGAAATGATCGATATATTTTATCAAAAGGTGGCGAGCGAGCAATTCCGGCCCATTTACACAAAGGCAGATTTGGCTGAACGCGTATTAAAGGGAGAAAAAGGGGCTATTCTGTTTGTAGAAGGCGCGCATGCATTAGAAGAGAGTCTCGTTCAGCTACGCACGTGGTTCCAGCTTGGTGTACGAGGAATGACTCTGACCTGGAATCATGGCAATGCCCTAGCAAGTGGAAACGGAGAGCCGAATCCAGGTGGACTTACTTCATTTGGACGAGAAGTCATAGATGAAATGAATCGGCTAGGGATGATCATTGATGTTTCACATTTGGCCGATCCAGGATTCTGGGATGTACTAGAATGCTCGAAAGCACCAGTGATTGCTTCGCACTCGAATGTGAGAAGCATATGCAGTCACTCTCGCAATTTAACGGACGAGCAAATCCGAGCGTTAATCGCCAACGATGGCGCGATCGGCTTGACGTTTGTAGACTTCTTTACCGTACCGGAGAAGCGCACGGTTTGGATCGATGACTTGTTGCGCCACTTGGATCACATCTGCACGTTGGGTGGCGTAGAGCACGTAGCATTTGGCTCCGATTTCGATGGCATCACCAAGACGTTTGGAGACATGACATCCGCAGCAGATTACGCCCAGTTACTAGAAGCTTTGCTAAAACGTTATAAAGAGGCGGAAGTATTGAAATTTGTACAAGGAAATTGGTTGCGTGTTTTCGGAAACGTGCTACAATAAAGCATGAGGATATTAATGTACCAAGTTCAACATTAAAATTCAGGTCAAAAGTAAGTTGAGTAAAAGCACTTGCAATTTGACATGGACAGGACTACAATTGTTACTGTCTATGCACAGAAATGTCACATCTTATCAGTCTTTTCAAGGTGTGATAGGCAGCTTTTCTCACAGTCACTGAAAGGGTGGAATCTGAATGATTAGTCAACTTTCCTGGAAAGTTGGAGGACAGCAAGGGGAGGGCATCGAGAGTACTGGTGAGATTTTCTCGATGGCAATGAACCGGATGGGTTACCATCTGTATAGCTACCGTCACTTCTCTTCCCGTATTAAGGGTGGACACACGAATAATAAAATTCGCGTGAGCACAACGCCAATGCGTGCGATCTCTGACGATCTGGACATTCTCGTAGCGTTTGACCAAGAGACGATCGATTTCAATGCGCATGAGCTGCGTGAAGGCGGCATCATTATCGCGGATGCGAAATTTAATCCAAAGTTGCCGGACGGCTTGAAGCCAGTTCGCTTCTTCACTGTACCATTGACTGAGATCGCTGATGAGCTGGGAACTTCCCTGATGAAAAACATGGTGTCGATTGGTGCGTCCAGTGCCATCCTCGGCATTTCAGTGGAAAGCTTCCGTCCCATTGTTGAAGATATGTTCCTCCGCAAGGGCGAAAAAGTGGTTGAAAAGAACATGGATGCCATTCGCCGCGGTTTTGATTTCGTAAATGAATTGACTGGTGGTCAACTGCCTGAGTTCCAAATGGAAAAGGCTGATCCACAAAAACAACTGTTCCTCATCGGTAACGATGCGATCGCTCTGGGTGCTGTAGCAGCAGGCTGCCGTTTCATGCCAGCTTATCCGATCACACCTGCTTCCGAGGTAATGGAATACTTGATTAAAAAGCTGCCAAAATTGGGCGGAACTGTTATCCAAACAGAAGACGAGATCGCTGCTATCACGATGGCAATCGGTGCTAACTTCGCTGGTGCTCGTTCCTTGACTGCTTCTGCAGGTCCTGGTCTGTCTCTGATGATGGAAGCAATTGGTTTGGCTGGTATCACGGAAACACCAGTTGTTATCGTAAATACACAGCGTGGTGGCCCATCTACCGGTATGCCTACCAAAATCGAACAATCCGATGTGAATGCTATGATTTACGGTACACACGGGGACATTCCTAAAGTAGTAATTACACCAAGCACAGTAGAAGAATGCTTCTACGATGCTGTTGAAGCGTTTAACATTGCGGAAGAATTCCAGCTGCCTGTTATCCTGATGACAGACCTGACTCTTTCCTTGGGTAAACAAACGGTTGTTCCATTTGACTACAGCCAAGTAGAGATCCGTCGTGGGAAATTGCTTGCTGGACAAGAATTGCCAGAGAAAGAGCAAAACGACCTGTTCAAGCGTTATGAAGTAACGGAAGACGGCGTTTCTCCTCGTGTAATTCCTGGTCAAAAATACGGTCTGCACCATGTAACAGGTGTTGAGCATGATCAAACGGGTCGTCCGTCTGAGAACGCAGCAAACCGTGTTGAACAAATGGATAAACGTATGCGCAAAATGGATGGCGTTTTGAAAGCCTTTAAAAACCCTGTAACAGTAGATGCTCCTCATGCTGATGCAGAAGTACTGGTAATCGGAATCAACTCTACTATCGGTACCATTCAAGAAGCAAAAGGTCGTCTGGAACAAGAGGGAATGAAGGTAAATCACGCTCAAATCCGTTTGCTGCATCCGTTCCCTACTGATGAAATCAAAGCACTTGTGGAAAAAGCAAAACACGTAGTTGTTGTAGAACATAATGCTCAAGCACAAGTAACGAGCTTGATCAAACAACACGTTGGAAACGCTGAAAAAATCCAATCCGTGCTCAAATATGATGGTAACCCATTCCTGCCGAAGGAAATCTATGCTGAAGTGAAGGAGCTGGTAAAACATGGCGACTATGAAAGAGTTTCGAAATAACGTAAAGCCAAACTGGTGCCCAGGCTGTGGAGACTTCTCCATCCAAGCTGCTATTCAACGCGCTGCAGCGAGTGTTGGTCTGGAACCTGAAAATCTGGCGGTTATTTCCGGTATCGGTTGTTCTGGTCGTATTTCCGGTTACATCAACTGCTATGGTTTCCACACGATTCACGGGCGTTCCCTGCCAATCGCACAAGGTGTGAAAATGGCGAACCGCGAGCTGACAGTTATTGCAGCTGGTGGTGACGGGGATGGATTTGCGATCGGTATGGGTCATACTGTACATGCTATCCGTCGTAACATGAACGTAACTTACATCGTAATGGATAACCAAATCTACGGTCTGACAAAAGGTCAAACCTCCCCGCGTTCCGCGACTGGTTTCGTGACCAAGTCTACACCGGCAGGTTCCATCGAGTCCTCCATTTCTCCAGTTGAACTGGCGCTGTCTGTTGGTGCGACATTCGTTGCTCAATCCTTCTCCAGCGATCTGAAGGGCTTGACTGAACTGATCGAAAAAGGTATCCAACACGAAGGCTTCTCCTTGATCAACGTATTCAGCCCTTGTGTAACCTACAACAAGGTAAACACTTACGACTGGTTCAAAGAGAACATCGTACCAGTAGACACGATCGAAGGATACGATCCGCATGACCGTATCAAAGCGATGTCTACTTCCATGCAACACAAAGGCCTGATTACAGGTCTGATCTACCAAAACACGGAGCAAAAACCTTATGAAGCACTCGTTAACGGCTTCAAAGAACAAGGTTTGGTTAACCAAGACATTCGCTTGTCTGAAGAAGACTTCGAAAAATTGGTTAAAGAATTTGCTTAAGTTTGATAGAGTGAAAAACCTCTCCTTTACGGGAGAGGTTTTTTTATTACATTCGATCGCGCCACTGCCTGTACACGAGCATGACAAGGAAAAAGACGACCAATTGACCAAAGAGTGGATATAGGAAGCGAAGAAGCGAGCTAAACCCGATAAAACTGATCAAATAACAAATGAGTAAAATCCCGAGTAAAATAGTCGGACCTCGAAGGGGGGTAACTTGTCTAATTTGTTGGGCGAGGCCAAAAACGTTGGCTACGAGTGTCGAGAAGATTTCGGCATACACCAATAAAGAGAATAAAAAGGGAATGGTTGGCCCCAAGCCCTGCAGCACAGCGATCATGGGCATTTCCGCGTGATGGATTCCCGGCATTTTTACAGAAAGAGAAGCATAAGCGAGCAAGAGCAGAAGACCTATTCCTACCCCTCCTATGATTCCCCCTAGGATGAGAGGTTTCTCGCTCGTACTCTGTCTGCCCATCGGAATCAAAACCGCTTGTGTAAGCGTGACATTTAAGGCAACATAATAAAAGGGAGAACTAAGCCACGCCCATGGCCGTAACGATTCTACGGCGACATTCGTATCTAACCATGGCTTCGTATAAAAAAAGACAAGTACAGTAAAGCCAATGAGCATCGGAACAAAAATGCTGTTCACGTGATGGATGGCAAACAGCCCTTTTTTCGTCACGAAAAAAATTAAAATCATGCTAAGCCAAATGCCAATTTGGGGAGACAATTGAAAAGACTCCCAAAATATCGCGCCGGTAGCAGCGAGCATGACGGAGGTAGTGCCTAACAGTACGGTTAAAAGCAAGGTATTAAATACGGTTCCAAACGGATGCCCAAATAAATAGGTGCTGACTTCTTGATAGGAATCGGCCTGAATTCGATAGGCTATCAGCATGACGCGGATGCCGGCCCAAATAAACAGCATCGTCGCCAGAAAGATTCCTACTAAGCCTTGTGTTCCATATTGAACAAAGAACTCTACAATTTCTTTGCCAGAGGCAAAACCAGCTCCTACGACTGTCCCAATATACGTAAAAGCGATCTGCCATGCGGCTCTCCATGTTCCTTGCATCTCAGACCTCCTGTCCCACCTTATTCCATCCTATGAAAGGGAGTGAACCGAATATGCGCGTTACCGTGTTAGGCTATCAATCTCCTTATCCAGGTCCAGGTGGTGCTACTCCGGGTTACCTGATTGAGACAGACCATGTCAAAATTCTTCTCGACTGCGGCAGTGGTGTTCTTGCGCAGTTAGGCAAGTATTCGCCCATTTATGAGCTGGACGCCATGCTTTTGTCTCACTACCATCATGATCATGTTGCGGATGTAGGAGTGATGCAGTATGGCTTGATGGTTCATCAATTATTTGGCCAAAGACCTGCTGACAAGCCGCTTCCGATCTACGCTCCAGCGTTGCCAGTGGTCAATGCCCAGGCATTGGTGTATCGAGATGCGACCACATTTACCCCAATCACCGAAGAAATGTCTGTTACCATTGGGGATGTAGCGATTAGCTTTTTACGTACAGACCATGGTGACGGAGATCCATGCTACGCCATGCGCTTGGAAGCAAACGGACGTGTCCTCGTATACGGAGCTGACAGCGGACCAGGTACAGCATGGGAGGGGTTTGCAAGTCACGCGGATTTGTTTATTTGCGAGGGGACTTATTTGGATTACAATTTACCAGCGAAGCCAAATGGTCACTTGTCTGTTCGCCAAGCGGCAGAACTGGCCCAATCCCTATCCTGCCGCTCGTTAGTAGTCACGCATCTGTTTTACGGCTATGATGCGTCTCAAGTAATTGCCGAGGCCAATGCCTTTGTCGCAGGTCCAGTTTATGCGGCGCGCATCGGCCTGCAAATCGATTTATAAGGTTGTTTGTGTACATAGAGAGGAGAGCTGACTGTGTTTCCAAATGTATTAGAAGTCGCACGCAAATTAATCCGTGAACGGGTACAAGCGGGAGAAACGGTTGTAGACGCCACGATGGGGAATGGAAATGACACCTTGTTTCTAGCACATTTGGTGCAAGAAGAAGGGAAAGTAATCGCCTTCGATATCCAGCCGCAGGCGATTGAGAAAACGCGAGAGAGACTCGAGAGAGAAGGTCTGGCGAACAGGGTAGAAATGAAGCTCGCCAGTCATGAGGAAATTGACAAGTTGGAGATTAGTGCCGCGGCGATCATGTTTAATCTGGGCTATTTGCCGGGTGGAGACAAAGAAATCACAACACAAGCGAGCAGTACCATTCAGGCGATTGAATCAGGGTTAAGGGTCCTCAGACCCGGCGGAATCATGACAGTCATGATTTACTGGGGGCATCCGGCGGGAGAGACGGAAAAAGAGACAGTGGAAGCATTTTGCCACGAGCTGAGTCAATTGGATTATTTGGTTTTGAAATACCAATATATTAATCAGCAAAACCAAGCACCGTTTTTACTGGCCATTGAACGCAGGGGACAATAAAAAGAAGCCAATCCGATACTTTCCCGGGCAAGCGCAGCATCCGACATCATTCCTTTGGGAAAGCAAATATTTTGTCAGCTAGTGAAAAGGTGTACAAAAATAGGCACGCTCTTGCCCTTTCTGGCACATACCCTATGTAGAGCAATGTGGCAAGGGGGATCTACGTGGACAGAATCGGGATAATGTTGGATTGGGCCCTTATGGAGAAAGGAATTCAGGGCATCAAGTCATATGAGCGTCTGCCTTATTATGTCGAAATCGGTAAAGAGCTTGGATTGGAGCCTGTTTTTTTTCATCCGCGGCATGTGAGGCCAGGAGATGAAAGGGTCAAAGGATATTTTTGGAACGGAAACCGACTCGTCTCACAATTGGTTTCAGTCCCGCGAGTTATCCACAATCGTGTTCTGACAGGTGATACAACAGCACGGAATGTGATTCGAAGACTGAGCCAAAAGAAGACGGTGTTTAATGGCTTGGTAGTACGGGATAAGAGAAAAGTACACCAGATGCTCTGGAAAAACGAACAGATTCGCAGCTATCTACCGCATACAGTGCCGTATTCCATGGAACAGTTGCGGCTGTTCTTGGATAAATACCAGGTGGTGTACGTCAAGCCTTCGATTGGATCAGTCGGAATTGGGGTAGCACGAATTGAACGGCACGGAGGCAGCTATCACTTCATTGCATCGAAAAAGCGGCAGATTCTATCTCATTCGCAGATACTTTCCACTGTCCGACGTTGGGTCGGTAACAAAAGATTTTTGATCCAGCGAGGAATTCCTTTGGCGCGCTATGGAGGCAAAACGTTTGACATTCGTGTTTCGGTGCAGAAAAACAAAGAGAAACAGTGGACTGTGAGCGGGATGGTTGCCAAGGTCGCCAATAAGAAAAACAAGCTGAGCAATCTCTCTCGAGGTGGGACAGCGGTGCCGTTTTCGGAAGCTTTGGTACCAATCTTTCCTGAGATGATACAACAACAAGCCGTTATCGAAAGAGTTAGTATAGCGGCAGTGGAAATTGCGAAGCAGTACGGTCGGCATTTTTCATCATTGGCAGACTTAGGCATGGATATGGGAATTGACGAGCGAGGCAATCCGTATTTAATTGAAGTCAATGTACGTGATCAACGCTATTCTTTTTTCAAGGCTGGAGAGAAGGCGATGTTTAAGCAAACGTACCGTCATCCACTGGAATTTGCGCAGACATTACTCGCTGAAAAAAAGAAACGGAAACATCAGCTTCTATCGCCAAGCCCTTTGCTCTAAAGAAGTAACGCAGAAGAATGCGAAAAAGACGGTGGCATTTATTGCCCCGTCTTTTCGTATGGCCGTGACCTACGATTCTGCCGGCTGTTGTTGATCAGCCAAAGGAAAGGGCAGATTGCGAAAGTGACGATATACCAAAGCCAATATGGATTTTCGAGTCAAAATTCCTTGGAAATATTGCTCGTCGTCTTCAATGCAGACGAAAGGGTGATTAATCGATACTTCCAATGCTTTCAAAAATTCATCGGTGTCACGCAATCGAGGGATCTTCGTATCCATCACATCATCTACAATTTCGGACATACGCTCTGTCTCGAAACGTTCCAGACCTAGAGTCTTATTCATGATCATATTCGTGCTGATTAACCCATGCAAACGATACTGATGATCCAGTACAGGAACGGCTGAATAGCCGGACTTGATAAGGACGAGCAGGGCGTGTTCAAGCGAATTACCTAGCTGCACATGTGCGACCTTTGTGGACGCGATTATAAGGTCTTTGATCGGAATATGTAACAATGGGATCTCTTGATTCATCAAGATCCACCACCTTTTCTTTCTGTCGTCTATAGCAGTAAGAACTGCCTGTGATCCTCTTCTATGATACCGTAAGCGAGGTACAAACGGTAGGTCTACATGAAGAAAACTTGGCGTCGCCAAGCCTATTGCGGGGAATTGGACGAAAAAAGCCCGGCAGATACGCCAGGCAAGTAATCGAGGTGTGGAACAATTGTCCCTAGTCCTAGTATGCAAGATCAAGCTGTTTATTACATTAGGAGTTTTGAGGAAACCAGTTTCTACGTTAGGCTTTATACGTTTGATTTTTGAAAATAGGTTTTGCTTCCACACGCTTATTACGATTGAACCAAAAGGACAAGGTCGTCAGCTCGTAGAGGAAAATGCACAGTGGCGGTGTAATGATGAACATCCCGAGTACCAATAACGGTGTCGACAAGCCTAGTCGATGAATGACGTAGCTTTGCAGCAAGAACAAGATCAACGGATGAACCAAGTAGATAGCCATATTTTGTTTGGCCAACCGGGCAAGCCACGGACCGAGTTTAGGCAGTTTGCCGAGGTAACTGGATGCAGGGTAAAAGCTGATGATCACACAGAGAGTGTAAACCAAGTAAAGCGGTTCGAAAATATTCATGCTCTCGTAATAGCTTTTGGAGCCGGAAAGATAGCTGTACGCCATCCAAACGGCTGCACTTGCCATCACAACCATAGAAGGTATTTGAAGGCGTCTCACCCACGTCCGCCATTTATCCACATTCATCCCCGCATAAGCGCCGAGTGCAAAAGTAAATACGTACATGAAAACATAGTGCTGTCCGTAAACATAGCTGTGATTAATGAGGGACAGGAATGGGTTTGCAGCCCAATCAATGGCCCATAACGGCTTAATGAACAAATAGTGGTAGAGAACGTACAGACCAGCCTGTCCAATAAACAGGGCGATAATCCAGCGGAAGTTCAGGTAGCGTTCCATCCACGGTTTGATTAGGCAAAATAACAAGCACAATTGCAAGTAAAGCGGAATGTAGTACAGGTGGTAGAATGAGCTACCGGTAAACAGACTATCGAAAAACGGTCCAACCAGCACGGCCGGATCAAAGGTTTGGTACTTAAAATAGGAGAAGATGGCTGTCCAGATTACGTAAGGCAAAACAACTGCGCGCCAGCGTTTTTTCCAGAAGGAACTCCAATCCAGTTGTCGGTTCTGATACCAGTAAAACAGCAGCATTCCGGTTGCAAAAATAAACAAAGAGCGACCGAATTTTAACAAGATGATTAGAACGGCTTGCAAATCACTATTCCACGGATAGTCCTTCTCGTTAGAGAGAAAAAAACTGAGGATGTGGATTATCAAGACAGTAAGAGCCCCAAAAACAAAAAGGGCATTCAGATCCTGAAACGTCCCCTTTCGATTGCTATTCATAATTCCTCCAGAATTTTACCGGCGCACCTGGAGAATCAAAGCAGGTAAAATGCCCGTTATTCGGGTAAGTGCCAGTCAGGTGCGGCCAGTTCTTTTGCGGTATAAGAAAATAAGTGTAATCGTTGCGACAAATGATGCCTCGACTCTGTCACTAACTCATTTTGCACATAAAAGGGGGTAGGTGATACAGCCCACTCAGAACGGATTGTCTCCAATAGACGTGCTTTTACATCATCCATGGTTGCCAATTGTCCAGTCAAACTCGCAATACTGCCAACTGTAGAAGCATCGATGGAAGGAATTGGCTTATGACTTTGCATTTCATCCAATCCGGCGAGATGGTAAAAGCGCTCCATCCATTCCCCTCTTGGCCGATCGTCAACGTTAATGCATAACTGCAAAATAGAGCCGTGTCGCGTGCGTCTTTGTGCCATACCTCCGATTTTTTTACCGTGAATGGAAAAATCGTATTCCCCTGCACAGTAGGAACCCGTCACTTCTCCAAATTCCAGCTTCCCGTAATCACGCAGGCCCACATCAAGAAGCTGGGCTACAAAAGAAAAGAAGGAGTCAATCGAAATCGAAGTGTCAGGCAATAAACAAGCCATATTGAGTACGCCAGCATCAAGCGGAACACAAGCTCCACCAGATGAGCGAAGAACACAACCAAAGCCATCTTGACCAAATTGGTGCAAGGCTTTCTGAAGATGAGGAAGTTTGGCGTCTCTGCGTCCGAGATACAGCGCCTGATCGTACACCCAGAGATGAATGACAGGGCTTGCTGATTCAGAATTCATACTGGCTACCAACGCTTCATCACGGATTAAAGGCTCAAGTGGACTATCCTGGTAAGTACCGGAGTCCATCCAGCGAAACGGCTGATTAACGGAAAATGACATAGAAAGACCCCTTCACAGGACAAGAATAGCTACCATTATACATCTGAAATGCGTTTATTTCTACGTTTTCGCTATCTTTTTTCCATTTGGTAGAACATGCATGTCAAGTAGAGTGAAAAAATACCCGACAGGCCAAGGTAGCTTGTCGGGTGGAAAATGGATCTTTATTTCGTTTCCTTGAAGGAGAAATTGTCCAGGTAAGTTGTTTTGCGAGGAGCGCCTTCTGTCGCCTCTTTTTGTAGGTACAGACCGAGTTTTTTGCCTTCTTGTTTCACAGATTGCTGACCAAACAAGTATTGATCGTTCAAGTAAATGGAAACGGTGTTGTCGGTGACAGCTACCTTCAAGCGATTGCTTGATTTCAGCTTGTAGGAGCTGGAGGTGATGACGTCAATATCGTCCTCTTCCACATCATTTACTTTTCCTAAAACAACGCGATCTTTTTGGATGAATACAACATTGGCTTTCCCATCTTTGCCGTTGAAGTAAAGACCGCCTAAACCTTCACTGCCTACCACATTCACATCTACGCTCAACTCATAATTCTTAACGTTGTCAGACTCATTCCAGCGAAGAGGCAGGAAGTAGTGATCCAGATCATCGTCATCCGATTTAGCTGTCACTTGTTTGCTTGAAACCTCCCAGTTTCCTGTCGCTTTGTCCGTATCCCAGTTTTTCAATTTGGAATCAGAGAAGGAGTCGCTGATATTGATTCGCTCTGGTTCTGGCTGAGGTTGCGGTTGACCAGGGGTAGGGAAAACAATTTTGATTTCATCATCATCGTTGCGATCCAAAATAGCGCGATAGAGCAAAGAAGCGGCTTCCGCACGAGTAATCGGATCTTGTGGACGGAAATTGCCATTGTAACCTTTCATCAGATCGGTTTGGATCGCAATCGCAATATACGGACGTAGAGCTGACGAAATATCGTCGTAATCACGGAACTTTTTCAATTGATTCAAGTCGGCTTTGTACTTTTGATCGTAGCCCAACAGGCGAACCAATGCGACAGCAATGTCTTCACGTACTGCCGCTTGATCTGGCTTATACGTGTAAGTTGACCCGGATTTATATCCAGTCAAGTAAGGCTTGGCGTATTCTACATACAGAAATGCCCAGTGCTGACGTGGTACATCTTTAAAGGTTTGGTCGACGTAGTGTTTGTTTATATCTACATCTGCTGCTGCGATCATAATTTTGGCAAATTCAGCGCGGGTAACCTCATTGTTCGGTCTAAATGTTCGATTGTCGTACCCTTTGATGATTCCTTTTGCCGCCATCTCCGTAATTTCCTTGTATGCCCAGTGGCTACGTGGAACGTCTGAGAACGAAGGAGTGGAAGTGGCACCGACGACAGGGATAACCATCAAGAACATCAACACCGACAAAAATACGGCTAGTGCTCTTTTCATGTTGACCTCCTCAAAATGGCAATGTAGTTTTTGTTGACTGCTATTCAGACGGCGAGTGGGCTTGGATTGTTGCAGAAGAAAAAAATATTATGGAAAATAGGAAAAAAGACGGAGTTCTAAAAAAATGGGCAGGTAAGGAGGAGCATGTACCACTGGTCATCGCATGCTTGTTTGATTTGGATGGGAATGGGCGCAGTGAGTTTCAAATGAAAAACTTGCAAGCCATCGGGATTGAGCCATTTTTTCATACCATATTGATTTCGTAGCAGGAAGGGGTGTCCAAGCCAAAGGCGATCATCGATGAAATCCCCAAATTGATTACCATTCTAAGCGAGTGGCGAGGAAAAAAGAGGAATCTCCATCAGCAATATGTTCAGACTGGCTTTTGCAGTGCCCAATTAGCAGGGGGTATGACACTCTCCTACATTCAGCAGATAGTTGCTATCACACCTAATCTGCCCTATCAATTCGTTTTTTCACTTGCGAAAACAAGCGACTTCCGGGTAGCCAACAGGGACGGCTGGATTTGTGGCTGGTGCAGGGACGAGCGTTGTTACCTTTTCAACCTTTGCTGGGTCAACGATGACAATTCCATCCCTTGCCGGGAACGCCCTTGTTTCAACTTCTCAAGCAAGGAATCGGCTCACTCATTCGCGTCAACACATTGTCTTCTGAACTGTCATCAGCTTTTCCTTCGATTCGTAACGTTTTGCCTGCCGGGAATACCTAGAGATGATCGGAAGGGTTTCTCGCCGTTTCGTACATATTTTGCCTCATTATGGTTATTATGCATTAGCTTTTGTATCACCCAAAATGCTATAATTCTTTATTGATTACTTATGTAGATGATTTTAGCTGAGGTGATACATGATGAAGGAAACCAAAGAGGCGACTGTGGACTTAAAATCCGTTAAGTCTCCAAAGAAAACGGAAGACTATGCGAAATACTTCCAGGCCCCCTCTCTGAAAGATGCGAAAAAGCGCGGTAAGGAAGAGATTTTAGTCCATTACGATTTTAATATCCCAGAAGACATGCAGAGCATCGGAAAAGGAAAGCGTTATCATGTTCGTACGTATGGCTGCCAGATGAACGAGCATGATTCGGAAACGATTTCTGGTATCTTGCAGGCAATGGGCTATACGTCCTCTGATTCTGTCGAAGATGCGGATGTCATCCTATTTAACACCTGTGCGATCCGCGAAAATGCAGAGGATAAAGTATTCGGAGAGCTCGGCCACATGAAGCGGCTCAAGAATAACAACCCGAATCTGATCCTCGGTGTTTGCGGCTGTATGTCCCAAGAAGAGAAAGTCGTCAAGAAAATCTTGAAAAGCTACCAGCAGGTCGACTTGATTTTTGGAACGCACAATATTCACCGTCTGCCAGAACTGATGCGCGATGCGATGTTCAGCAAAGAAATGGTGATTGAGGTTTGGTCCAAAGAAGGCGATATCGTCGAAAATATGCCGAAGCTCCGCGAAGGAAACACCAAGGGTTGGGTTAACATCATGTACGGCTGTGACAAGTTCTGTACGTACTGTATCGTGCCGTATACGCGCGGAAAAGAGCGCAGTCGACGCCCGGAGGATGTCATCGCGGAAGTGCGTGATCTCGCTCGCCAAGGCTTTAAAGAAATCATGCTTCTTGGACAAAACGTCAATGCGTACGGGAAAGATTTTGAGGACATCGAGTACGGTTTTGGTGACCTGATGG
The DNA here is from genome assembly GCF_042878995.1 of Brevibacillus sp. NPDC003359. NCBI lineage: Bacteria > Bacillati > Bacillota > Bacilli > Caryophanales > Paenibacillaceae > Brevibacillus > Brevibacillus sp. NPDC003359. The sequence continues at coordinate 1,354,049 of NZ_JBIAOR010000001.1, read as the reverse complement.
ACGAGGTCCGCAAAATCGATATCCCTCGTGTGCGCTTCACGACAAGTCATCCGCGCGATTTTGACGACCACTTGATCGAGGTGCTGGCAAAAGGCGGCAACCTGGTGGAACAAATCCATTTGCCTGTCCAATCCGGTTCGACAGAAGTACTCAAGCGGATGGCGCGCAAATATACGCGTGAGCATTATCTAGAGCTCGTTCGCAAAATCAAGGACGCAATCCCGAATGTCTCGCTTTCTACCGATATTATTGTTGGCTTCCCAGGCGAAACCGATGAGCAGTTCGAAGATACCATTTCGATGGTCGAAGAGGTCAAGTACGATTTTGCGTATACCTTCATTTATTCCCCGCGAGAAGGTACACCAGCTGCTGTCATGGAAGACAACGTTCCGATGGAAGTGAAAAAAGCCCGCTTGTATCGACTCAATGAAGCCTTGGGCCGCATTTGTCTGGAGCAGAACAAAAAACTGCAGGACCAGGTTGTCGAGGTACTGGTGGAAGGTGAATCAAGGACGAATGCGGAAGTGCTTGCGGGTCGTACGCGTACGAACAAGTTGGTCCATTTCACCGGGGACAAATCCTTGATCGGTCAGTATGTACACATAAAAATTACAGATGCGAAAACGTGGACACTCCACGGAGAGCTCGTATCCAAAGTTGAGGTGTAGGTCATTATGGAACAAACAAACGCATATACACAGAAAGAAATTCTCGATAAAGCTCGCGAACTGGCAGCTATGATCTCGCGTACGAATGAAGTTGATTTCTTCAAACGTGCCGAACTGCAAATCAAGCACAATGAACGTGTGCAAGAATTAATTGATACATTGAAGCAGAAGCAAAAGCAAATGGTGATGTTTGAATCCATCAACAAGCCGGAACTGGTGAAAAAAGTGGAAGACGAGTACAACCAATTGCATGTGGAACTGGATGCCATTCCAATCGTGACGGAATTCAAGCAATCGCAGGTCGATGTGAACGATCTTTTGCAAATGGTCACGAACGTGATCACGAACACCGTTTCGGAGCGTATTATTTTGGATACAGGCGGAAACCCATTGACTGGAGAGACGGGTGGCGGGCCTGAGAAGAAAAAATCTGGCGGCTGCTGCTCCTAATTCTTGATAGAAAGTCTTCCCGACGCTGTTTTGATGAGTACCCAACAACTTTCCCAAATATAAGGTGGTTGTTTGCACGCTAGTCGAATGCCCTGCATACAAATGTACAGAAACGTTGTATGGAGGAGGTAACGAAATGTCGGGTATAGACAAAGATCTACAGTGCCGGGAACTTATCGCGAAAGCAGTCTGCGGCAAAGGCCATAAATTTTCTACTACCACCCACACCATCATACCGTCGCAAACTCCTTCGACGATCCTCGGATGCTGGATTATAAACACGAACTTCCAAGCAGAGAAAGTCGGAGATGCCGTTGAAGTATCTGGTACGTATGACGTCAACCTGTGGTTTTCGTTTGCTAATAACACGGAAACCGAAGTCAAGCGGGAAACGGTTAAGTTCTCCGTACTCGTACCGCTTACGTTCTTCGACAAGAACTGCAGAGGCGATCTGGAAATCGTTGCACGCGCCGTGGAGCAACCGAAGTGCATAAAAGCGGAGTTAAGTGGTGGTGGCACAATCACAGTCAGAGTTGAAAGCGAATATGCAGTAGAGGTCATTGGAGAAACAAAGGTGTGCGTTGTTGTCTGCAACAGTTGTGATGACAAAGAGTTCCATCTGGTTGACGATTTTGAAGATAACAGTGACGAGTTTGATGACTTTGATTCCGCTACGCTACTCGACGAGCTTGACTAAAGAGGAGAAATTATCTCCTCTTTTTTCTTTTTTTCGGATGCGTACACTTTACACTTTTTTCTGGGCGCATTCATAAAATAACGAGAGAATAGTGGGGGAGTGTGGAAGGCATGATTCTACGCACAAAGGCGAGTCAGCGAGCTAACAGGCAGGAAACGCCAGCAACACAACCGATGACGGCGAACGCGAAAGAAGTCGTAGCGTATTTGCATCGTCCTGAAATCGGGCGCTGGTTGGTCCGGCAGGGGAGAATACCTGTAACGACAGGAAAAGCAGCGCGACCTGGCTGGCGAACATATAGGATCTGCCTTTACCAAGACTATGTACTGGATATCGCCCGAAGCGAGGAGCAATCACAATGGCTGCTACACCGCCTACAGGAACCCGAGTGGCATTCCGTCTCCTTGCCTACCACCGAAACAGAAATTCAGGTGGTGCAAGGGCTGGCTGCGCGCAGTTTGTATGCAGCCGGAGCCGATGCGGGTCAAGTGACGGTCATGGCGGCTTCTCCTCATCGACTTAAGGTCGTCGAGGTGGAACCAAATTGGCCAGCCAAGCATGCTGACGAATATATGCAGAGGGCACGAGATTGGTGGGAAGGTCGGATGGGCAAACAGCCGCAAAAGCTGCAAAGCATGGGGGCTGATCCCGAGTTTGCTTTGCGCAAGCCCACAGGAGAGATGGCACTTGCTTCTGACTTCCTGAGCATCAATGGTACGGTTGGATGCGATACGACACGCTATCGAGAAGAATTAGGTCTCCATCAGCACCCGGTTGCAGAGTTGAGACCTGTGCCATCGGAGGACCCCGATCAATTATTTATGCATATCTACGATAATCTGGCACTCGCATACAAAAAAATAGGGAACTCGTCAATCGAATGGCTCGCTGGCGGAATGCCGTTTCAAGGTTACCCAATCGGCGGTCATATTCATTTTGGCGGGCTCACACCTACGTTTTCTCTTCGGCGGAAGCTGGATGCGTACTTGGCTCTTCCCCTTGTGCTGATTGAAGATGCAGGGTGTATGAACCGCAGAGAGCGTTATGGATTTTTAGGGGATGTAAGAGAGAAGGAATATGGATTCGAATATCGTACACTCCCCAGTTGGCTCGTTCATCCCCTTATCGCTCGCGGTATTCTTCATTTGGCCCATTTGGTTGCAACCAATCACGAGAAGCTACAAGCGACGCCTCATCTAAAGCTCCCGCTCATCAAAGCGTACTACCAGAGTGAGAAAGAAAAGCTCCTGCCGTACGTTGCTCAAGTCTGGCAAGAATTAAAAGAGCTGCCAGGTTATACGCTGTCACGCATTCATTTGGATCGGTACTTTTCTTTTTTAATCGAGAGCCAATCGTGGATAACGGATGAAGACCTGCGAAAGACATGGAAGCTACTATAAACGGAACTACCATTGGATGCAGGGTCAACATTACCATACAATCATGATATAATAGCGACGATAATGAGTAGGCTAGGAGAAGAAAACAATGGCTCAATATACCCCGATGATTCAACAGTATCTGGCTATCAAAAAAGATTATCCGGATACTTTCTTATTTTTTCGCTTAGGCGATTTTTACGAACTGTTTTTTGATGACGCCATTCTTGCGTCCCGTGAGTTGGAAATTACACTGACGGGACGTGAGGGTGGTGGGTCTGAGCGCATACCGATGTGTGGTGTTCCACACCATGCGGCAGATGGCTATATTGCGGAGCTACTGAAAAAAGGACATAAAGTAGCCGTTTGTGAGCAAGTCGAAGATCCAAAAGAAGCCAAGGGGGTCGTTCGCCGAGAAGTGACACGCGTCATTACTCCGGGTACGATGATGGAAGGCAAATGGCTGACTGATAAGGAAAACAATTACATGGCAGCGTTGGCCCAGGTAGAAGGTCGGACGGGAATTGCTGCGTGTGATATGAGTACAGGCGAACTGTACGTTACCTCTTTGGTGGGACAGGCAGATGCTGTTCTGGATGAAGCCTTGCAATATCGCCCCAAGGAGCTCGTTTTTTTTGGCCTGACTGCTTTGCCTAAGACAGCACTGCCATCTACTATCGTGGATGCACACCAACTGGACGCATTTGCGATGGATAGTCAATATGCGGAGCAGGCAAAAGGTTTGGATATGTCCATGCGAGCGGCGGTCAATGCTCTCTTGTTCTACATAGGGACGACGCAAAAACGCAGCCTTGCCCATATGCGCCTGTTAAAGCAGTACGATGCCAAGCAGTATCTGCAAATGGACGGCTTTTCCAGACGCAATTTGGAATTGACAGAGACCATTCGCGATAAGACGAAAAAAGGCTCTCTCTTGTGGCTGTTGGATCGGACACAAACGGCAATGGGTGGTCGCCTTTTGCGCAGATGGATTGAGCGGCCGTTGCTCAGTCGCGATCAGCTGGAGGCACGTCTGAGCGCTGTGGAGGCGTTGAAGGGTGACATGCTGCTTCGCTCCGATTTGCGGACTTGTTTGGATCGTGTCTATGATTTGGAGCGTCTGGCGGGTCGTATTTCCTATGGGAATGCAAATGCTCGAGATCTCATTCAGCTGCGGATGTCTTTGGAAGCTGTTCCAGAGCTGAAGCAGTATATGATCCAAACGAATACCCCTGTATTGATGGAACTGGCGCAAGGGATGGATGAGTGTACGGATATTGTCAACTATTTGGCGAATGCACTCGTGGATGATCCCCCGATATCGGTTCGTGAAGGCGGAATGATTCGGACGGGATACGATGAGTACCTAGACAAGCTCCATACAGCAAGTCGTGAAGGGAAGACGTGGATTGCCCAACTGGAGCAAGGAGAACGGGAAGCGACAGGGATTCGTTCACTCAAAGTTGGCTTCAATAAAGTGTTCGGCTATTACATCGAAATATCGAAGTCCAATATGGCAAACGTTCCGGCCGGACGGTATGAGCGCAAGCAAACATTGGCCAATGCAGAGCGGTACATTACGCCAGAGTTGAAGGAACGTGAAGCGCTCATTCTGGAAGCGGAAGAAAAGATGATTGAACTGGAATACCAACTGTTCGTGGCTGTAAGAAGTGAAGTCGCGAAGCATATACCAAGACTGCAAAACCTCGCTGAGCGCATTGCATCTGTCGATGTTCTCCAGGCATTTGCTACGGTAAGTGATGAGCGCGGATTTATACGCCCTGAGCTTGTGGAAAACGGCGAATACGTCATTTCAGAAGGGCGTCATCCAGTAGTAGAAGCGGTTCTGGAGCGCGAAAAGTACGTGGCAAATGACGTCGTGATGGATCAGACTAATCGTCAAGTTTTGCTCATTACGGGTCCGAATATGGCGGGTAAGAGTACGTACATGAGACAGATCGCCTTAATCACGGTGATGGCACAGATCGGTTGCTTCGTTCCTGCTAAACAGGCCAAGCTGGCGATTGTCGATCAGATTTTTACTCGGATCGGGGCAGCTGACGACTTGGTAGGTGGGCACAGTACGTTTATGGTGGAAATGCTGGAGACCAGACATGCCCTGCAAAAAGCGACAGCGAAGAGCTTGATCCTGCTCGATGAAATTGGTCGAGGGACTTCGACGTACGATGGAATGGCGCTTGCACAAGCGGTCATTGAGTATATTTGCCAAAAAATCGGTGCCAAAACGCTCTTCTCGACACACTACCATGAGTTGACTGGGTTAGCAGAGACGTTGAGTGGTGTCGTGAATGTCAACGCTCGATGCGAAGAACGGGAAGGGAAGCTCTTGTTCCTCCACAAAATTGAAGAAGGTCGAGCAGATAAAAGTTATGGAATCCATGTGGCAGAGCTGGCTGAAATGCCGACCTGGGTCATTGAGCGGGCGCGCAGCATTTTAACCGGGCTTGAAGCGAATGGAAATGCAGGCAATGGAAATGCAGCGAGTGACGTGCAAATGTCGCTTGAATCGCTGTGGACGGCACCAGTTGCTGCGGTGCGTGAAGAACCAATGCAGTTCCAATCGGAGGACGAAGAAGCGATTATGGCTGAACTACGCGAGCTGGATTTGAATTCAACGACGCCGATGGACGCCATGATGAAGCTGTATGCATGGAAACAGCAATTGAAAAAGCGATAGGTTTCGTCCGGAGGGGAGGAACTCATGGGAAGCATTCAAGTGTTAGATGAGCATCTCGCCAATATGATTGCTGCAGGGGAAGTAGTGGAAAGACCAGCTTCGGTTGTCAAAGAGCTGGTCGAAAATGCAATTGATGCCAGTGCAACGACAATCGAGATCCACGTTGAAGAAGGCGGTCTGGAGATGATTCGGATCGTTGACAATGGCAAAGGGATGGACCGGGAAGATTGTCAGTTGGCTTTTGAGCGCCATGCCACCAGTAAAATCAGCAATGCTCGTGATTTGTTCCGCATTCGTACACTGGGCTTTCGTGGCGAGGCACTGCCGAGTATTGCCGCAGTCTCGCGCATGGAACTGACGAGCAGCACGTCCAGTAGTGAGGTAGGGACGCATCTCTTGATGGAAGGTGGGCACCTCGGCACCATTTCCGATAAAGCTGCTGTAAAAGGGACGGAAGTATGTGTACGCAGTTTGTTCTTCAACACACCTGCTCGTTTGAAATACATGAAGTCGATCGCCACTGAAGTCGGACATATTTCCGATTATGTGAACCGGCTGTCACTCACGCATCCGTCGATCTCCTTTCTGCTGACTCATAACGGCAAGACACTCTTGCAAACGTCTGGTGACGGAAAGCTACTGCACGTCATGGCGGCTATCTACGGTGTGCAAGTAGCAAAGCTGTTGCTTCCAATTGCAGGGGAGACCCTCGACTATAAATGGTCTGGTTTTCTTTCGAAGACGGAAGTGACAAGGGCGAATCGCTCTTACCTTTCGACGCTGGTAAACGGTCGTTATGTGCGCAGCTATTCGATCAACAATGCGATTATGCGCGGTTATCATACATTGTTACCCATCGGCCGTTATCCGATTGTGGCTCTACAGATCGAGATGGACCCATCACTGGTCGATGTGAATGTACATCCTGCCAAGCTAGAGGCGAGATTCAGTAAAGAGGATGAATTGTGTAGTGCAATAGAACAGTCGGTAAAAGAGACATTGCGGCAAGGCTTAGGAATTGTCAGACCCATGGCTACGCAACCAAAAGCTAAGGTCATAACGCAGGTCGTACAACCGCAGTTCGACCTGCAAATCACCAAGCCTGACACTCCACAATCACCTTTATTAGCAGCGAGTCCTCGGCTCCAGGAATGGATGGCCAAGCAGGAAACGACAGGTAAGCAAGTGGATACGGTGCCGCATATCGCACCATCCATTGAGAACGGTACAGTGAAGGAGTCTTCTGCCAACTATGAAAAGCTGGAATCTGCAAAAGTAGAGGCTTTCCCGAATGAAATCGTGCAGGCGACTCTGTTGGATCAAAAGGACCCGAGGGAATCTCTCCAATCTTACGAGACGAAGTTTCCGCCACAGTTGGACATTGCCCAGGCTCTGTCTCCTGTTCAACATTCCATTAATGAAATCAGCAGCGAGGACACGTCAGCCGCAGCAAGTGCCGATCCATCACTGCCACTCTTGGAAGCTACCAATGAAAATGAGACGGATTCGCCTGTTCCCGTCATGTACCCAGTTGGTCAAGTACATGGTACCTACATCGTCGCGCAAAATGACGAAGGGATGTATTTGATCGATCAACATGCCGCGCAGGAGCGGATCTTTTACGAGTATTTCATGGACAAGCTTGCAGAGGAGGTCATGTCCAGCCAGATCATGCTGTTTCCTCATACGGTGGAATATACGACTGCAGAGGCAAGCAAACTGGAGAAGCGACTGTCGCTTTTGCAATCGTTTGGTCTGGAGATCGAGGCGTTCGGTGGACGGACCTTTATCGTTCGCGCTCACCCGCATTGGTTTCCGGAAGGGGCGGAGCTGGAGGTCATTGAGGAGCTCATTCAATTTGTACTGGAAACGGGAGAAAACGCCCAAGCCAATGTCGTGCTGATGCGCGAGAAAGCCGCCATCATGATGTCCTGTAAAGCATCGATTAAAGCGAACCGCTTCCTGACGCATGCGGAGATGGAAAGCTTGCTGAACCAACTGCGCAATACGAGCAGTCCGTATACGTGCCCGCACGGCAGGCCGATTGTCATTCATTTTTCTGGCTATGACTTAGAAAAAATGTTTAAGCGTGTGATGTAACAGACGCTCCCAGGGACACTTCCTTGGGAGTGTTTCTTTATTGCGGTTTATTCGGAAGATTCGAAAATCAAGGTTGATTTTAGACAAACACTGACTTATGATTACTTGCAAAAACGAGGTGAAGCGAAATGAGTTCATCACGCCAAACCGGGATGTTTATTTATCCGTGGGATATAGCTGAGAGTGGTATCGAAGCGTTGATGCAAACATTGCAAACTGCTAAATGCAATACAGCAGTGGTCAATAGCAGCTACCATCAAGGGAGATTTTTTCACCCGCGAAGCAAAACGTTTCGCAGGCTGCCGTTTTCAGGAGTATCGTTTACACCGGAATGGTCGAAGTACAACCGTCTACGCCCGACCGTACACGAACAAATAGCGCAAGCAGGCATTCTTGCCAAAATGAAAGATGGTTGTGGGCAGGCAGGGATGGGGTTCCATACATGGTGGGTTGGCCTTCATAATTCTACGCTTGGTTTGGCTCATCCAGATCTTTGTGTGCAAAACATTTGGGGGGATACATACACATACGCCCTATGTCCATCGCAGCCTGAGGTTCAGCATTACGCCAAGGCACTTTTTACAGATACGCTGGAGCAGGTCAAGCCAGAGCGGATCTTGATCGAAGCGACCGCCTTTTTACCCATGAAGCATGGCGAGCATCATGAAGTATGCCTCCTACCGCTGGGAGAATCACTCCAATGGTTACTCTCGCTCTGTTTTTGTGGGGCATGTAGGGAGCGTGCTGAATCGAAGCGAATCGATGTAGGGGCAGTCCACCTGCTTGTTTCGAGGCTAGTCAGTCAGATGGTGGAAGCAGATTCTATCTCGCAAGTATCCGCAGAAGCGAGAGAGATTGCCTTTTTGCTGGTGGAATACCCGGAATTGTATCACTATCAGCAATCCCGTTTGGAAGTGGTAGATGGGTTATGGAGGAGCTTGAAGGAAATCGCGCAGAGTAAGGGGACTGCGCTGGATGGTTTTCCGTCCTCGACACCGTTTTTTGTGAATCAGTCCTATTTGGAAGGGGTTTCGTTGCGAAAAGCTGCGGCTACACTCGATCGTCTTGTTCCGCTCGCCTATGGAGACAGTGTCGATGAGGTGGCGTATACGTTTCATGCGATCAAGCTGGTAGCCCCAGAAGCAACGTTGGGGGCAGCTTTGTCCCTGCATCATAACCAAATCCAGTCAGCAGCCGAGCTGGCAGCGAGGGTGAAAACTGCCGTGGACGCAGGTGCTCAATCCATTACCTATTACAATCTCGGTTTGTTAAATAACCGCAGGCTGGACTGGATCAGACAGGCGAACCTTTCCATAGAGAAGTAGATATGCTTACAATAAACAAGACTCACGGAACTTCGCGGGTCTTGTTCACATGGCTGGAATGGATGGGTTGAAAAATCAAACTACAGTCCGACGCGCTTTCATAAAAAATGGTATGATTGTCATAGCGAAGAGGAACACAGTTTGGTTCAGATTCTATTTGACCGGCAAATTAATCCTGCTTACAATAATATGATCGTTACCGTTTATCTAAAAACCGTCGAGTCGTTTTTCTAGAACAGCAGTTCTTGTCAAAAGGGGCGAAGACGTAAGGAAGGGAACAAAGGCGTGATTGTTACAACCGGACTTGAGCCTGGTGAAGAAACCTTGCGTCACGCAGCTGAATTGGCTAGTACATTGGGGCTACAGGTTGTGAATCGGCGAGATTTTTCATTGGGTCAAATGCGCAAGCGATATGGGGTAGAAGAATTATTGGTGGTGTCCGCTCTCGGAGCACGTCTGGAAGTGCCGGGGAAAAAACCTTTCTTTTTTCACCCGAACACATCGGCTTTTCGTATAAAGCGGCTCATGCGCGGCGATAATGATACTATGCTTGTTGCTTGCCAAATTCATCCAGGTGATGAAGTGCTGGACGCAACCTTGGGTTTGGGTGCAGACGCTATAGTCTTTTCTCATGCGACTGGAGCAAATGGGAAAGTTGTCGGCATCGAATCTGAGCGATTGCTAGCCATCTTGGTAGAAGATGGACTGCGGCATTGGTCATCCGATGCGGAAGAACTAGAGCAAGCTATGCGTCGTATTGAGGTGCGATGTGGCAACCATCTAGAAGTACTGAGAGGACTGCCTGCACGTTCCTTCGATGTGGTTTATTTCGATCCAATGTTCGAGGTAACTGTACAAAGCTCGTCGGGGATTGCCGGAGTTCGTGAGTTCGCCAATCCAGATGCTCTTTCAGAGGAGGCTGTTTTGGAAGCGCAGCGAGTTGCGAGAAAACGCGTGGTAATGAAAGAAGGAAAAGAAGGTAGGATGTACGAGCGCTTTGGTTTTACGCCGTTTCGCTCCCGCGGCCAGCAGGTCGTGTACAGCTACAAAGAGATAGGTGGAGGGGAGTGACCTTGCAACAGAGAGAAAGGCTAGTCGTGATTATTGGCCCAACATCGGTCGGCAAAACCCAGCTTAGTCTGGAGCTGGCCGAACAGTTCGACGGTGAGATCATTTCCGGAGATTCCATGCAAGTATACCGTGGAATGGATATTGGCACCGCAAAAGCAGAACCTGAGGAGCTTGCGAGCATACCGCATCACCTCATTGATATTAAAAATCCAGACGAAGAATACTCTGTCGCGATGTTTCAGGAAAGTGCTGCATCGTTGATTACAGACATTAACCAACGTGGCAAACTTCCGTTTATCGTCGGCGGGACAGGTCTGTACATAGAATCGGTTACCCATCGATTTCAGTTTTCCACCACCTCTCAAGACCCTGAGTTGCGTGACCGACTGCAAAGATTGGCTGACAGCGAAGGCGTGGAAGCACTGCACGCCCGACTGGCCGATGTCGATCCGATTACAGCCGAACGCTTGCATCCCAATGATGTAAAGCGAGTGATTCGCGCACTGGAGATTTATGAAAGCAGCGGGTACAAAATGTCCGACTTTCAGCTGCGGGCGCAGCATTCACCCTATGATTTGGTGATGATCGGTCTCACGATGGACCGCGCAAAGCTATATGAACGAATCAACCACCGCGTTGAACTCATGATCGAAGCGGGACTGGTTGAGGAAGTGAGGGGGCTCTTGGATGCTGGCTACGACGCGTCACTGGTCTCCATGCAAGGATTGGGGTACAAGGAACTCATCCCGTATCTGTATGGAGAAATCACGCTAGAAAAAGCAGTGAACGACATTCAGCAACGAACGCGTCATTTTGCCAAACGCCAGCTTTCTTGGTTCCGTCGCATGGCAGAAATTCAATGGTTTGACATGACCGATCCGGCCGAGCAGAGGAATAACGTGGAAACTATCAAGCGAATATTGGCAGGAAAGTTTCAACAATTGCCGAATATATAACATACAAGTCCTTTTAGGGGGTAGTGTACATGAAACAGACGATCAACATTCAAGATACGTTCTTGAATCATTTGCGGAAAGAAAACATCGCGGTTACCATTTACCTTGTGAACGGATTTCAATTGCGCGGGTATATTAAAGCATTCGATAATTTCACGATTGTGATTGATAGCGAAGGCAAGCAACAATTAGTATACAAGCATGCGATCTCCACTTTCACTCCGCAACGCCCTGTATCACTCATGTCTCAGGAGAACAACCAACAGTAAGCGAAGCAACACCAACAGCCAGGATACATGTGATCCTGGTTCTTTTTATTATCTAGTGTGAGCGATAGAAATACCACCAACGTAAAAAGAATCAATGAAAGCCCTGTCGCCTTTAAAGCGAACAGGGCCTTCCTATTACTCCATGCAATGATTATTCGTGTAAATTTGGAACGTGATGCCGAACTTGTCCTTCACATTGCCGTATGCTGGGCTAAAGAACGTTTCTTGCAGAGGCATAAGCACTTGACCGCCTTCTTGCAGGGCATCAAAAATCTTATGAGATTGTTCTTTATCATCGGTTGAGATGCAAATGGTCACTTGATCACCAAGCTGATGCGGTTGTCCTGGAAAGGTATCGGAAAACATCAGTTCCGTTTCGCCGACGCGAATAGTAGCATGTCCGATACGATTCTTGGCTTCTTCAGGTAATGGGAACTCCGGATTTTCGGGCATTTCACCGAAGGTTTGCTTGAACAGTACTTCAGCACCTAGAGCTTGCTCGTAAAAGCTAATCGCTTCACCTGCAGTGCCATTCAAAACGATGTAAGGAATCAAACGCAATGCCATGTGTCAACATCTCCCTTGGTTTTCATATGACCAACTTGTCAAGCCGACTTACTAATATTGCCCATAATGTGATTGTAATATACGGAACGTATGTTTGCAAGTGGTGGATTGATTAAGATGCTGATGAACTCCGACGAACCATGACCACGTAGCAGACAATGGCGCCGATCGTAGAAAGAGCCATGATGATCCCCATTGGTATTGCGGTATGTTCGCCGCTGATTCCCACAAGCGGGGCGACAATTCCGCCACTGATGAAGGAGAGTAACCCTTGGAGAGCAGAGGCGCTTCCTGCTGCCTTGCTCTGATTTTGCATGGCGAGGGAAAATCCTGTTGCGCCGACAATCCCTACACTGGATACGACAAAGAAGAGGGGAACGAGCACCGCAATAAGACCAGCTTGTAGTAGAATCATCGCCAGAAGGAGGATTCCACCGACTCCTGCAATCGAAATACCAGCAATGAACATGGAAGTTTCTTTCACTTTGCCTGCAAGCTTTCCTGTAATTTGACTCGCAATAATAATACCTACACCATTAATCGCGAAAATGAGACTAAACGTTTGTGGAGACACTTCATATATTTTTTGAAACACAAAGGGCGAACCGGCGATGTACGCAAACATGGCAGCAATCACCAGTCCCTGCGCCATGGCGTAGCCCATGAAAACGCGATCCTTCAGCAAGATACCAAAGGTCGTCAATGTATTGCCGATCCCCGCCTTGGAACGGCGATCTTGTGGCAAAGTTTCTGGAAGAGCAAGCAGCACGACGAGGAACATGATAGCGCCAATCAGACCCAGTACGACGAACACACCATGCCACGTAGTAAATTGAAGGATTTGTCCCCCTACGATAGGTGCCGCGATCGGAGCGATCCCGTTAATGAGCATCAAGAGGGCGAAAAACTTCGTCAGCTCTGTCCCCGAGTACAAATCACGAACCGTAGCACGGGCGATCACGATTCCAGCAGAACCGGCAAGACCTTGTACGAAGCGAAGCAACACGAACGTATAAATAGAGGGAGCTACCGCACACAAAAAGGAAGAGACCGCATACAAAATGAGTCCGATAATCAAAGGAATTCTTCGACCGCGTACGTCGCTGATCGGTCCCGCGAACAATTGGCCAATGGATAGGCCGAGCATGCATGCGGTCAAACTGAGTTGTGTCATGGAGGTGCTCGTCTGCAAATCATCGGCAAGCATAGGAAGCGCAGGTAAATACATATCTAAGGACAGCGGGCCAAACGCAGAAAGCGATCCGAGAATCGCAGCCATCCACAGCCTGCGTGATTTATTGCCAGTCAGGGATGAGGGATCAAGTTCTTTTGCTAGATTATTCACGGCAAGTTGTCAAACCCTTCTCATTATTATTCCAGGACAGAAGCTTTTTACAAGTCAGAAGTGGGCTGCGTATTTTGCAAGTAAAAGGCTTGGAGGTTGCTGTGCATGCGGTCAAGCAAGCCCCGCAAGACATCCTTTTCTTCATCTGAGAAGCCGATGAAGCAATTTTCCTCAATAACGCGTAATACTTCTTTGACATGCTTGGTAGCCTGCCGACCTTTGTCGGTAAGATATACGCGGGAGATACGTTGGTCCCGTTCATCTGCTCTGCGCTCGACAAGTCCCGATTTGGCCATGCGATTAATCATGACGGTTAGCGTAGCGGGCTTTACTCCGATTCTTCGGGCCAATTCTTTTTGGATCATTCCATCGTTTTCAGTTAGGCGCATCAAGAGAATGGGCTGACCGGGATAGACGTCGTATTTTTGAATCAGAAATTCTACATTTTGCCGATGCATTTTCATCACATGAGACGCAGAATGCGTTAATGCGGTTGAATAACTGAACTCCACCAAAGTACCCCCAATTAGTTAGTTTGCTAATGAAAATTCTGTTTGAAGACGTCCGTAAGTTGATGCCTTGTCCTATTATACAAAAACGATTGGTCTTCGTCATGAAAATGATTTGCATTTACGAGCTTTGGAAGGATACACTACATTCTTTGTAGAAGTAATATTGTCCTTGAAAATTGAATGAACAGGTTAGGAGAGACTCAAGATGATCCTGAATGAAAAAATAAAAGCAGCAGTCGTACAATTAACGGGAGTAAACGGGGAAGATCTCGGAATCGTCTCCACAAAAGAAGCGCTTCAAATGGCAAAAGAACAGGGAGTGGATTTGGTATGCCTGTCTTTGGCTTCGAGTCCGCCGCCCTGTCAGTTAGTGAATCGAGCGAATCATAAGGAACAGGTCATCAAGGAAAACGCCAAAAACCGGAAAGTAGAAAAAGGCGTAAAAGTAAAAGAAATTCGCCTAAGTGCCTACATTGAAGACCATGATTACGATACGAAAAAAAGACAGGCAGAACGAATTCTTACATCCGGGGACGCCGTGCAATTGATTGTAAAACTGGAGAAAAAGGAAAGTCAGGAAGCCAAGCGATTGATCGAGCAGCTCATCAGAGATCTGACTCATTGCGGAAAACAAGACAAAGGGATTCAAGTAAGTGGCAAGCAGGTAGTTGCAAATCTATTGCCACTCTAATCACGAAAAAGGAGTAAGTGCATGCCTTTTACTTTTGCTCATCCGGCTATTGTACTGCCGTTACGCAAATGCAAGTGGTTTTCGTTCTCTGCCCTCGTCTTTGGCAGTATGGCACCCGATTTTGAGTATTTCTTCCGGATGCAGCCATATAGCGTTTATAGTCACACCATGCTCGGATTGTGGCTGGTTGATTTGCCTATCGCGATCCTATTAGCGTTTTTGTTCCAGTATGTGGTCAAAAAGCCGATGCTTGCGCGTTTGCCAGAGTGGATTGGACGAGGGCTGAACTATACAAATGATAGAAGCAGAATGCCAGCGTGGCGAGCGGTAATTGTGTTTATGTACTCCGCGTTATTCGGTAGTTTGAGTCATATCGCATGGGATGCCTTTACCCATGACGGTGGACGTATGGTAGACCACTTCTTGATTTTGCAACAATCCATCTCGGTCGCCCATTATCAAGTGCCTGTTTACAAGCTGCTACAGCACGGAAGTACCCTTTTCGGCGGCTTGGCTATTTTGTATGTCATTGCGCGAAGTGCGCACAAAAACAGACAGATCGTTATGAGACAAGTACCTGTCTTGGAAAAATGGTTGTTCTGGTTCGGAGTGGGGATGTTTGGTATCGTGACGGTCTTTTTTCACGCATTCCTGGTAAAAGGAATTTCACCCTTCGTCCATCCTTTGCAGCATGTGGTCCCGTTTCTCTCGGGATCACTGCTTGGAATCGTAGTGCTCTGCTTCGCTTTGGACAGGCTCAGATTGAAAAAATAGGGCAGGTTTACCTGGTTCAGAATCTCAATTGTTTCGGTAATATAATACAAAATCCCTCAATATGAGGGATTTTATTGTTTCTAAATTGAAAAATCCTCAGACTTCAAATTCATTAAATCATCACGGGTTGGGTCAGGAATTTTGAGCAATCTAACGGCTTGCACACGTATTGCCTTTTCAATATTATTTCGTACATATCTTGCATTACTGAAATTTACATGAAATGGATCGCTCGTTACTGTTAGCAGTCTTCTTCTCAGTTTTTCACTTGCTTCGGCAGAGATTCTATACTCCTTGTTCTTTGCCATTACATTTGCAATATCCATCAACTCATCCACCTCATAATCAGCAAAGTTGATGTGGACGGGAAAGCGTGAAGGCAGTCCCGGATTTAACTCAAGGAATGTATCCATTTCATCATTGTACCCAGCGATTATACAGACGAAATCATTGCCAAAGTCCTCAAGGCATTTTGTAAGACAGTCTACAGCCTCTTTTCCAAAATCTTTTTCACCACCACGAGCTAATGAGTAGGCCTCATCGATAAATAGTATTCCTCCCATGGCTTTCTTAACAAGATCACGGGTCTTTTGTGCCGTGTGCCCAATAAATTCACCAACGAGATCTGCACGTTCAACTTCAGTTAGATGGCCCTTAGTTAAAACACCCATTTCTTTAAAGATCTTTCCGAAAAGGCGTGCAATTGTTGTTTTCCCAGTACCAGGATTTCCTTTAAAAACCATATGGAAAACTTGCTTCTCAATTTTAAGCCCGTGTCGTTCTCTTGCTTTATTCATTTTGATAAGCGCATAAATTTCATAAATCGTTTTCTTGGCTTCATGTAAGCCAATCAGGCTTTCTAATTCTTCAAAAACAGTTGTTAAATTTGAACTCGACGTGGTACGAACTATTTCAGGTAAAGTATTTCGCTGCTTAACACTTACTGGTCGATTGAATACAACTTGAATTCGATTATTACTACTTGAAGATTCGAGCACCTCAGTTTGAGGATTGGCTCCTGCTTGCTTCACATGTTTCACCTGCCTTGACCATCATACAGAAAGTATACTCAGGAACTTTGGAAAACCTGCCAATTTTTACGAAAGAGATCGGATTGGACAAGTCATTGTATGGATTGTTGTGAAATTGATGTTATTCAAGTAGGTGAAATGGGAATATAAGAAATGATGAATAAAAATTGATGGAAAGTTATTTATAATCGACAAAAATATATAATTATTACCAAAGCTTCGAAAAATCGAGTTTCAATGCGTCTTGGTGACGCTGATTCAGGCACCATTGGTAAAAAGCAGGAAAGTCACTCAACGAACTTAAAGTAGTGCTGAAAAGAAGAATTGTTGATCGAATTATTTTAAAAAGATGTTTTTAATAGAATAAGAAAGGCACCTGATAAACAAGTGCCTCGGGAAACTACTTGATTGCATCAAGAAGATCGTCTTCGTTGATGGAAGGAAGTGCTTCTGATTCAGAAATACTTTCAAATTGACTATCAACAGATTTTTTAGAATTCAAACCTTTTGAGCTGTCGGACTTATAGAGTTGGTGAGGTGAATTTGGGATCAAGATGTGCTTCTTAAGATCTTCATCGTAACTACCATTTAAGAACAAGAGATATTCACCCTGCTCTAATTCTTGAAATTTAGGTGCTACTATGTCAGCCATTTCTTTACCTCCGCCAGTGTCGAAACCAATAACACGATAAACTTCGACAGTATCACCTTCTGTAATCTTTTGGTCAGTCTCGTTGTTATATACTTTATCTACTTGAACATCATATACATAAAATACTATTTCAGAAACTTGTTCTTTTCTGTACTCATTAGGTAAATTTGCTTTGATAATCACGTTAGAGCTTTCAACCAACTCGTCAGTTGATTTATATACTTTAGCCAAAGCATTGCTATGAGAGTCTGCGTGTGCTGTTTCCTTGATTTCTTGAAAAGCTAGCGCTGAACCTACCCCAACAACTAAAGCTGCTGTTGAAATAATTGTGACTAATTTTTTCATTAACTACACGCCCTTTCAATATTAGTCTTTATAGAGGTTCTTAATGTTTCTTTTGTCATACCTTGTTGGGCCATCAATGTCCCAGTCAAAAACATCATTATTATCCATTATTGAATCTTCACTCGTATCAGATGTATGCGCTAAACCAAGTATATGCCCAAATTCATGTGCTATTGTATTAATCCTGTCGTCTTCGTCTAGGCTATCGCACATACTGGCAGAAATTATTACCTCTGCAGAAGCGTAAGGAGAACGACCTTCTCTACCAAATTCATCATAAGGTACACCTAAACCATATATTTGAGCAGATTTCATGTAATCTTCCGATTTTTTTGAAGGGTGTTTTACACTAACATAGCCAGTTTCGTCAGTATCCACGGGTGAAAGGTCCATATTTGGACTTATACCATTCCATTTATCAACAGCAGTCCAGAGCACTCGAGAATATTTTGATTTTAGATTAATGTCCTCATAAAGGATATTCGATACATCCCATTTACCTCCGAGATAGTCAGCAAATGCACTTGTTGTAAAGAATGAAAGCGAAGCAACGACAGTGAATAAACCAGCAGCAACTTTTGTCCTTTTACGTGACATAAAAAATCCTCCTGATCAAAAATATTTTATAACATTACCAGTATATAGGTTGTATTGAAAACTGTAAATATTTAGCATATTTTGAAATGTTGTGTCACTTGCCTGGTGGAAAAACTACTTTTATTGAGAGAGGTGCAATTAGATGAAAGCAATCGACATAATTATCTACTTTGAAACTGAACACGATGTTAATCTTTATGGAAATCTTTTGAACTTGGCAAAATAATAAACCTGCTGGTGGCATCGAGATTAGAAAAGGACAAGTTTGGATGCTAGAATCAGTATTATTGAAATTCTTACATCTTCGCCAGACTTGTTCGTCCATCCAAATGTAACAGTGTGAGGATAATCGATATAAATCGACTCAAATAAGTTAATGTTACTGTGGAGATGACAGTCTGTCTTATTGACAGGCTGTTTTTTTGAATGCGAGTAAAAAACACGATTCGAAAATAATGATCGAGTTAGCCTGAAGTGGAATAGTAAAAGGCAATCGCTTTGAACGCGGGAGAGGGGAGATGGTCATTGAGCTATTAAAAGGTACGTTATACTTTGTTGAAAGCAACTACGAGTGGTTCGATATATGGGCAAACACAAAATTGACCAAATTACAAAAAATAACTATTATGGTAATTGATAATAGAAGGAGGAGAGGAAGTTTTGAGTAAATGTAAAACTATTTTTGCAGCAATTGTTGTAGCTACTTCCATGTCATTAATGAACATGAGTCCTATTATTGCGAATGAAAATGTGAACGCAGCAGACATTGATGACACTAATAGATTTCGAAAGGAAATGGGTCTTGAAGAATTAACGGAACAAGATTTTTCCAATAGTAAGTTCAAACTCTCTAAATTTGGTGCTTACTTAACGGTAGAAGAAGAACAAGAACTTGACGAAAGAATCAATCAGCAAAAAGATAAGATTCCTTTTATTAAAGATTATATTGAAGAAAATCTTAAAGAAGAATTAGCCGGGATCTATATCGATCAAAGATCAGGTGGAGTAGTTAATATTGGATTTAAAGCCAATGCTAAAACGAAGGTAGAACATCATCTTGAAGAATTGCGAGAGTTGTACGAAGAGGACAAGTTAATCTTCTATTATACGGAATACTCTGAGGATGAACTAAACGAAGTAGCCGATCATGTTTTTCAAAATGCAGCAAGCCTTGAGAAAAAAGGGTTGGCTATCGTTTCTGTCAATGTTGACTTGCCAACTCAAAAAATTAACATCGGAGTAAAGGAAAAGCCATCAGTCAAAAAGGCTGCAAAGCTTTTTATGGCAGCAATAGATGAAAAGGCTGCATTGGCTGAAATGGGTTTTGATGCTGACATTTTCAATATCAAGGAAGAAGAAGTTAGGAAAGCTCAGGCTCGTCCAGATGACAAATTCAGACCTATTCAGGCAGGATTAGAAATCAAAAATGATACGGAGAATCGAACTTGTACGTCAGCGTTTTCTGCGCAAAAGAATAATAATTTTTATGTCATAACTGCTGGACACTGCACAGATAATGTTGGAGATAGGTTTGAGCAAGGAGGGGCAAGGTTTGGAAGAACAGCAGATTTTAATTTCGGTGGAAGCGTGGATGCAGCCATTATCGAACTAACCAAAGGTTCTGATGATGCTACGTACTATCTTTTTGGAAATCGCAAATCAAACTACAGTACGATTACAGAGGTTCAGAGGACAAGGGACGAAACCATTGGAGATACTGTGTGTATTTCAGGAAGTCAAATGGGAAAAGTGAAATGTGGCACTTTGGAATCTACGAATTGGAGAGGGAATATAGTAAGCCCAAATGGAGACACACAATACTTTACTAATATGAGACAAGCCACTTATTCTGAAATAAGCGGAGATAGTGGAGGACCAATATTTTATGGGGGAACAGCCATTGGAGTGCATAGTGCTGATACAGGAGTATATACTCATATCCGTAAAAAAGAAGATTATTTCAACCTTGATGCAATTTTTACTGAAAATTAAATGGAAATCTAGTTTCCAATGAGAACACACCTTTCATGGGAAACTAGAAAGGTAAAGGTAGGGATTGCAATGAAAAAGGCTTTACTCTTATTTTTAGCAGCATTACTCATGTCTGGATGTGCAACTAGTAACAATGAGATTGAAAGACAAACATTAACTGGATACGTCATTGAAAAAGATATTGAAAAAAAACGTCTCTTAGTCATAGAAAATGATGAAACTAAGACGAAAGACAGTACGAACTATGAAGCAGAGTGGTACTTCCCAAAAGAAGAAGCAGTCTTCCAAGATAGCAAGGGTAGTAACATTTCATTTGATCAAATCGAAGTGGGGCACATGGTATCTACATGGTCAACGACACCATCCGCGCAGTCATACCCCAGTTCAGCAGAACTCAGTAAACTTGTAATTAATGAAGAAAGCAAAAATCCGAGTAATCAAATGGATGAAAAAAAGGCTATTCAATACGCAATAAAATACTTAAAGAGCAAACATGATAACGGAGTCATTATTAAAAGTGCAAATGGACAGAAAGATCATTGGCAGATTAAAGCAACAGATTATGATAATGAAGTAGATATTATTCTACAAATTAATGCACAAACGGGAGAAGTAAAAGAAGTTTGACTCCCTGACGTCAGCGACCCTTTTCAAGAAAGCTATAGCTAACGACCATTACTCCGTGACCGAAGAGTGATGGTCGTTCTGTTTTCTTCAACGATTCCCGTCCGAAATTCCATAATATGATATAATCTTCCAAAATAAAGAGCTTTATCAAGCGTGTGGAGGAACAAGATGGAGCAAAAGAAATATACGGACGTTGTACGTCTCGGCCACCAAACGACAGAAGGTGTATTCAAAGAAGGGGATTTCGTAATCATTCAAGAAAAGCTTGACGGAGCAAATGCAAGCTTTCGATACGATAAAGAAACGGACAGCATCCGGGCATTCTCGCGAAATATGGAATTGCATGAGGAAGAGAATCTGCACGACTTTTATCAATGGACACAACAGCTCCCGAAAGAGGAAATCGTGGCGGGCATGGTTTATTTCGGAGAGTGGTTGAATCCGCATAAAATCAAATATCCCCAGTATGAAAAACAATTCTTTTTGTTTGATATGTACGATACCGTTGCTTGCAAATATGTGGAATTCTCGATCGTGGAAAGGGAAGCGCATCGACTTGGCTTGCATCTCGTGCCGGTCTTTTATCAGGGGGAATATCAAGGGGATGAGCATCTCAAATCGTTTGTCGGCAAAACATCGCTAGGAGGCAAGCTACGGGAAGAAGAAATCGGGGAAGGAATTGTCGTGAAAAATGCCGATTACCGGGATCGTTTTGGACGACAGTTATTTGTCAAAATCGTCACGGATATATTTAGTGAGGTCAAAAGCCAAAAGCCACTGAAAGACCCGAATCAACCGAAGTCGGAAGAAGTGTTGTTTGTCGAGCAGTATGTGACGCTCGCGCGTGTGGAGAAGTTTCTCTACAAACTTATAGATGAAGGCGTACTCGAAGAATCATTTGGCGTAAATGACATGGGGGTTATCCTGAAAAATCTGAATCTCCGCATTCATGCTGATCTGCTGAAGGAAGAGGCGGATGCCCTGCCTGATGGATATGATGAGAAGGAACTCCGTAAAGCGATTAGCAAGGTCATTCCGCTTTTCGTGAAGGAGATTTTCTCAGAGAAAACGGCAGGTAACCCATGACGCAAGTTGATTTCATTTGGCATGCTCCGCTGCCGTAACGTTTTGGGCAAAATGTGGTATGATAGTGCATGAAGGGGCGTGAATCGGTGAACGATCTGATCAAAACGAAAGAAACGGCCATATTGGTTGGTTGCTATTTAGATAACCGGGATGAAGAAAGAATCCGTCTTTCCATGGAAGAATTGCATGAGCTGGCCGATACTGCTGGTGTGGAAGTACTGGACGTCATTACGCAAAATCGGGACCGGGTTGATTCTGCCTGGTATTTGGGGACAGGAAAAATTGATGAAATCGCGCAACGAGCTGAAGAGCTGGATGTGGACGTCATCATTTTCAACGATGAGTTGTCGCCAAGTCAGACTCGTAATTTGGATAAAGTTTTTGATTGCAAAGTGATTGATCGTACGCAGCTCATTTTGGATATTTTCGCTGGGCGTGCACAGTCGCGTGAAGGGAAAATCCAGGTAGAGCTGGCGCAGTACAACTACCTGCTACCTCGGCTTGCCGGGCAAGGAAAACAGCTGTCCCGTCTCGGAGGCGGTATCGGTACGCGTGGTCCAGGTGAAACCAAGCTGGAAAGCGACCGTCGTCATATCCGCAAGCGAATCAGTGAACTCAAGCACCAACTAGAGGATACCGTACGGACGAGACAATTGCATCGGGAGCGTCGGAAGAAAAACAATGTGTTCCAAATTGCATTGGTCGGATATACGAATGCTGGAAAATCCACCATCCTCAACAAGCTAACGAATGCAAATACGTTGCAGGAAGACAAACTGTTTGCCACTTTGGACCCAACGACAAGGCAATTGGAGTTGCCGAGCGGACTGGATGTGCTGTTGACAGATACAGTTGGTTTTATTCAAGACTTGCCTACGAGTCTGGTCGCTGCATTCCGTTCGACGCTGGAAGGGGTAAAGGAAGCAGATCTCATCCTGCATGTGGTAGATAGTCATCACCCTGATTTCCAAGTACACATGGAAGTCGTAGACAAGATTTTACGTGAGCTAAAAACAGAAGAAATTCCGCAGCTAGTCGTTTTCAACAAGGCAGACATGCTTACAGAAGGCTCTTATTTGCCGCGTGCAGACGAATCGATTTTGATATCTGCCATGCTAGAAAATGACCTGAAGCAATTGCTCGCACGAATTGAGTCATTTGCATTACAGTCCTTCAATGAAATGAAGCTGCGCGTTCCAGTTGAGCGTGGAGACATTCTCTCCCTTTTGCATCGGGATGGGGTAGAGATGGAACAAGAATTTAATGAAGAGGAAGCGGCCTACTTGATCACTGTCCGTGTGAACAAGGATAATCCGATATACGGCAGGATTGCTCCTTTCCTCCTGGATAAACCAGAGACTGTTGAAGAGAGTTGGTAAGTAACAGATGTTTTCATATTTTTCCCATGGAGAAAAGCTTCGCCCCCTCGTAATGGAGGTGGAAGCGACGATCTCAGAGAGACATCGTCAAATTTCCGCTTTGGTGGATACGAATCAACTGAAAGTATTGCGTTCCTTCCAAAAGCACGGAGTCAATGAATTTCACTTTTCCCCATCCACAGGCTATGGCTACGATGATTCCGGACGTGCAACGCTGGAATCGATTTATGCCGAAGTGTTTGGTGGAGAAGCGGCATTGGTACGCAACCATATCATCTCGGGTACACATGCGATTGCGATTTCTTTGTTTGGGATTCTTCGCCCTGGAGATGATCTTCTCTATATTACGGGCAAACCGTACGATACACTTGAAGAAGTTGTAGGTGTGCGCGGCGAAGGGCAAGGCTCACTCAAGGATTACGGCATCGGCTACAGCTACGTGCCTTTGACGCCAGAAGGTGAAATTGATTTTGTGGCAGTGGCTCAAGCGATTACGCCGAAGACGAAGGTCATCGGGATTCAACGTTCGCGAGGCTATGCAGATCGTCCTTCTTTCACCATTGCGAAAATCAAAGAAATGATTCGGGTTGTAAAAGAAATTAAGCCCGATTTGATCGTATTTGTAGACAATTGCTACGGAGAGTTCACGGAGGAGCAAGAGCCACTGCATGTTGGTGCCGACATCATGGCAGGCTCCCTCATCAAGAACCCGGGTGGCGGCTTGGTCAAAACAGGCGGGTATATAGTAGGGCGCGAGGATTTGGTTCAGCTTGCATCGTATCGGATGGCAGCTCCCGGAATTGGCGCAGAGGGTGGCGCCTCTCTCTACTCGCTACTGGAGATGTACCAAGGCTTTTTCTTGGCTCCACACGTAGTGGGCGAAGCTTTAAAAGGAGCGGTATTCTCTTCGGCGATGCTGGAGCGTCTGGGCTTCAAAACGAATCCATTGTGGCATGAGCCGCGGACAGATCTGATTCAGTCCGTGGAATTCGGCAGTGCTGAACGACTGATTACGTTTTGCCAAGGAATACAAAAAGCCGCACCGGTCGATTCACACGTCACTCCTTATCCGAGTGAAATGCCTGGATACGCTGATCCTGTGATTATGGCAGCAGGCACGTTTATTCAAGGGGCGAGTATCGAGTTCTCGGCAGATGGACCGATCCGTCCACCTTACTTGGGCTTCGTTCAAGGCGGATTGACATACTCCCACGTAAAAGTGGGGATTTTGACGGCATTGAACGGGATGCTGGAAAAAGGCTTACTCGAAATATCGGGTGAGTAGGATGAAAGCGCAAGGAATGGACGGCATTCTCTGGATGATGGAGGATGCCGTTTTTTCATGTAAAAAACTGTACATAACTTTCTGTGTAATATTATCTAACATCTATTGACAGGGATTTTGTTATAAAATAGAATAAGACTAAGAAATACGAAACAGGAGGGACAAGTCATGAGTGATGACCTTCGCCGGAATATGGCCCTCTTTCCCATCGGGATCGTCATGAAGCTGACGGATCTCACTGCGAGGCAAATCCGTTATTACGAACAAAACGACTTGATTCAGCCCGCCCGCACAGAAGGGAAGCAGAGGCTCTTTTCTTTCAACGACGTAGATCGCTTGTTGGAGATCAAGGCTCTGATTGAAAAAGGACTGAATATTGCCGGGATCAAACAAGTGCTGCAAATGCAAGAGCCTGCTATGGAACAAACAGAGATTTCCACGACGTCCGAAGAGAAACGCAAGGACATGTCCGACAAAGAGCTGCATCAGCTCCTAAGGCAACAGATTATGTATCGCGATGCCTCCCGCCATGGCGAGGGTGCATTGATACGTGGAGAGCTTTCCCGCTTCTTCCACTAGATAGAAAGCCGATATAGAGACAGGAGGAGAGAAATGTGAGCAAGTTTACAAGAGAAGACATCATGCGCATGGCCCAAGAAGAGGACGTAAGGTATATCCGACTGCAGTTTACCGACCTGATGGGGATCATTAAAAACGTAGAAATCCCCCTGTCCCAATTGCCAAAAGCACTCGATGGCAAAATGATGTTTGATGGTTCTTCCATCGAAGGCTTCGTTCGCATCGAGGAATCCGACATGTACCTGGTACCTGATCTGGATACATGGGTTGTATTCCCATGGGGCAATGAGTTTGGCAAAATTGCACGTCTGATCTGTGATATCCACATGCCTGATGGCTCTCCATTCGAAGGAGACCCGCGCTATATACTGAAGCGTGCTTTGAAAGAAGCGGAAGAATTGGGCTTCACAGCTTTCAACGTAGGTCCAGAGCCTGAGTTCTTCCTGTTCAAGCTGGACGCAAAAGGCGAGCCTACGCTGGATCTGAATGACCAAGGCGGATACTTCGACTTTGCTCCACTCGACTCCGGTGAAAACTGCCGTCGTGATATCGTATTGACGTTGGAAAAAATGGGCTTTGAAGTGGAAGCTTCTCACCATGAGGTAGCTCCAGGTCAACACGAAATCGACTTCAAGTATGCAAATGCACTCCAAGCAGCTGACCAAATTTTGACGTTCAAACTGGTTGTCAAAACCATCGCGCAAAAACACGGTCTGCATGCGACCTTCATGCCAAAACCTCTGTACGGCGTAGCTGGTTCCGGTATGCACGCGAACCAATCGCTGTTCCGTGGTAAAGAAAATGCTTTCTATGACGAGTCCGATGTAATGGGACTGAGCCAAACAGCGAAGCATTACCTGGCAGGTATTTTGCAGCATGCTCGCAGCTTTACGGCGATCACCAATCCGCTCGTAAACTCTTACAAGCGTTTGGTTCCTGGTTACGAGGCTCCTTGCTATGTAGCTTGGTCTGCGAAAAACCGTTCGCCATTGATCCGTATCCCTGCTTCCAGAGGCTTGAGCACGCGTATTGAAGTACGCAGCCCAGACCCTGCAACGAACCCTTATCTGGCGCTGGCAGTTATGCTGAAAGCTGGTTTGGACGGAATCAAAAACAAGCTTACGCCACCACCTGCCATTGATCGCAACATCTATGTGATGACCGAGCAAGACCGCGAAGCAAACGGTATCGAGAACTTGCCTGCTACGTTGAAGGAAGCAATCGAGTGCCTGAAAGCAGATCCGGTGATTTGCGAAGCATTGGGTGAGCATGCGTTGGTACACTTTATCGAAGCGAAAGAAATTGAGTGGGATATGTTCCGCACACGCGTTCACGATTGGGAGCGCGAGCAATACATGACTGCTTACTAATAAGCGAAACCCCTTGTGCCTGTAGGTGCGAGGGGTTTTTTCTATTTGGTGGGCAAATTTGATTTTTTAAGAGGTTTAACATTTTTGCCCACGATTTGCCCACTATTTTTTTCTGAGTACACACTTTTCATGTAGCTTTCAAACTTGTCCATGAAAGCTCATAACACAAGAGAGGGCCGCCTAGCGTTCGAGACGTATCAGCAAACAGTGCTCCTCCCGCTATACAGTAAGGTCACAATATAAAAAGGTGGTAGGCCAATGGTAAACCCACAACCTACAGATGCACATATTAGAATAGCTCATGCACTATTTGAAGAAATCGCGATGCGAGATTTCTCAAAGCGTCAGCGAAGCATGATTGATTTAGTTCTACGGTTGAGCTGGGGATGCGGTAGAAAGGCATGGATGTATGACAGTTACGCCGATTTCGAGGCCGTGGGTGTGTACCGAAACGTAGTGAGCGAAGAACTACAGTATTTGGAAGCGAACGGAGTCATTAAGTGGTTTTCCGAGTATTGACTCATCATGTTCAACAAGCACTTTGAACAATGGAAGATCGCTCGAAAGAAAAAAGCATCATCGGAGCACCTGAAAAAGCTGGTAAATAGCAGCTTACAAAATATTGAGGTCACCAATGTTTTATTGTCAACGCTATTACGACGAACTCAAGTCACTGTTGAAACAACAGTCTGAGTGAGTTTATTTCTTGGTGGTTCTAGGTATCAATACAGGGTTAAAAATCTCAGATTTGCTACGCTTGAAGGTTTCGGACATGAAGGGCAAGAGTCATATCATCCTAATTGAGAAGAAGACGGGTAAACGAAAGAGATTCCTCATCAACGACAGCTTGTGCAAGGAAGTCAACAAATTCATTGTAGGCAAGAAGAATGAGGATTACCTTTTTGCATCGTCAAAAAGGCCCCAACCCATTACACGGGTACGAGCTTATCAAATCATAAATGGAGCTGCGCGGAAGATTGGGCTAGATGAAATTGGCACACATACGCTACGGAAGACGTTTGGATACCATTTCTACCAGCGTACAAAGGACATAGCGACACTCCAGATGATTTTCAATCACTCACACCCGTCGATCACGCTGCGCTATATCGGTATAACTCAAGATTTGATTGATGATGCAGTAAGTGGCTTTAGTTTGTAGTTACAAACTCTCAATTATGTAAAACAGCTACGGGGAGGAGCAGAAAACATGCATTACTTCAGAGAACTTTTTGTCGATAATTTCGCCGGTGGCGGCGGAACAAGTAGTGGTATCGAGTTGGCAATTGGACGTAGCGTGGATATCGCAATTAATCATGATCCAGCAGCGATCGCAATGCCCCTCGTTAACCACCCGGAGACAGAACATTACAACGAAAATGTTTGGGACGTTGATCCACGCGAAGTGACGCGGGAGCGTCCGGTGGGATTATGCTGGCTCTCTCCAGATTGCAAACACTTCTCCAAGGCAAAAGGTGGCAAGCTAAAAGAAAAGAGTATCCGGGGGCTGGCATGGGTCGCTGTTCGATGGGCTGCTACAGTAAATCCAAGGGTGATCATGTTGGAGAACGTTGAGGAGTTTAAGACATGGGGACCACTGCTCAAGGATGGTATGCCGGACCCAGATAAGAAGGGACGAACATTTCAGGCATTCGTGAACGCACTGAAGCGACAAGGATACCAGGTAGACTATCGTGAGCTGCGGGCATGCGATTACGGAGCACCTACCATTAGAAAACGTTTCTTCCTGATAGCGCGCTGCGATGGACGCCCGATAGTCTGGCCCAAGCCAACACATGGCGATCCAGAGAGCGTGGAAGTCAAGTCTGGAAAGCTACTTCCCTGGCGGACAGCAGCGGAGATCATTGATTGGTCGCTACCACGCCCGTCGATATTTGCACGAAAGAAGCCTCTGGCAGAGAACACCCTTCGCCGGATCGCTCGGGGAATTCAACGTTTTGTAATCGATAACCCACGCCCTTTCATCGTTCGAATTGGGCAGACAGGGTACGGTGGCGATAGATTGCAATACGAAGTCGATCAACCACTGACGACTATTACAACAAAGGCTGAACACCTAGTAGTCACACCGACTCTGGGAGTCAATACATCCGGACACCCAGGTAGCTCGGTAGATAAACCTATCAGAACCATCACCACGGGCTTTCATCACATGCTAATCAGTCCAACACTTATCCAAATAGGATACGGAGAACGTGAAGGTCAACAGCCGCGCGTGCTTGATCTTGAAAAGACAATTGGAACGGTTACAGCAGGCGGTAACAAATTTGGGCTTGCGACCGCTGAATTAATTGCTGTGCCCCATATTACAAAGTTCCGTACTGGCGCAACCGGACATGGAGTAGATGAACCATTGCATACGGTAACGTCCGGCGCAGGTAGCAAGCGACCTGCTGGAGCAGCTCATGCTTTAGGACTAGTCACAAGCCATCTGGTAAAGATGCGTGGAACGAACATTGGGCAGCCAGTCGCGGCACCGCTACAGACAATCACAGCAGGTGGGAATCACTTCGGAGAGGTCAGGGCCTTTTTAATGGCTTATTACGGGAGCAGCGTCGGGCAGAAGGTAGACGAACCATTAGGAACCGTGACAACTCGGGATCGATTCGGATTGGTGACCATTCACGGTCAAGACTATCAGATCGTCGACATTGGTATGCGTATACTGGAGCCACACGAATTGTTCGCCGCCGAAGGCTTCCCAGACACATACATCATCGATCGGGACGCAGGAGGCAAATCTTATCCCAAAAGTGCCCAGGTAGCACGCTGCGGCAATTCAGTACCACCGCCATTTGCGGAAGCTCTGGTCCGCGCAAATCTACCAGAACATTGTGCCGGGGCTGGTAATGTTGCTGTATTCGAGAGATATAAAGAGCAGCCGGCTGGACAGTTGGCGCTATCGATTTAACAAATTGCTCATTATGAAAGGAGAGATAGAATGCATACAAGTCGAATTAAAAGAATGCCCTCAGAAACTACAGGATGCTGTAGCTCGATATTTAGAGCGAAGTGAATATGCAGAGGTTCTATCTGTTCAAAAATGGTCGGATACACCTTTTGTCGATAAGTCAATAACTTATGATCGATTTATGGTCTTTATAGAAAACGTTAATTATTACTCCGTTTATCAAATTGGAGTATGCTCAAAACCAGAATGGTCTGATGATGATGTAAGGGTAAATAGTATGCTCGCGGCTGAAATCATTCAATTAGTAAAGCACAGTTCAATGCTGAAAGACGCATTTTCCTAATTGCTCAGGGAGGTAAGTTCGATGAAGTATACGGTATGGGAAGAGTTTTTTCGCTGGCGTTGGATTGTTCGGAAAAACATTGGAAAACGTACTGCTGAAAAGCTTGTTGCTGAGTGTCCAGTTGGTCGTCATAGATGGATTGAGCCGATTTGATTTAATTCAACGATAGGGAGGCAAGAAGATGTTCCCAATGTACGCAGGCAGTAAACGGGTGATGGTATTGAGCTATAAACCGAGATTGGATGACGTCATCAAGAATGACGCTACTGACGAGTGGTACAGGGTCGAGCAAATCGCAGGGCGGAAAGTACAGGCGGTCGGCATCAGTGACCCGAGACGATAGGGGTTTATCAAATTGTGTAATAAGAAAATCCATAAAAGCGATCAATCGTAAACAATTTCAAATACCAAATTTTTATTCAATCTTGTCTTAATAAATTGCACTGCATCGGCCCAATTACCGTCACTATCAGGAGTATTTGAGTAATCAATGCTTTCTTCCATGACAGGCTGAATATACTGTTCTTTCAATCTGAAAGCATACTAACCAAAGTTAGTAATTTACAAGTTTTGAGCATAGTCTGCAGTAATTAACACAACGGTAATTGAGGAAAAAGGTCCAATTATCTACTTAAGACAAAACAAAAACCCACTGTCGCCAGTGAGTTTATATTTTAAAAACTTATAATTTTTTAGTAGCAGAAATTGTAAGAATTTCCGCATCCTAGATAGCTGCACATAATCACAGTCAATGGTGGAAGCTCTCCTTGTACTTGATTTACGAATTTCACTTGGACATCTAAATCAAACAAATCTTGTTTTTGCATTGTTAGTTCCTCCTAATAACGTAGTTTTATTTACAATAAATGGTAATCCAAAAGCGATTTTTAGTAAAGTGCATTAATAGATATTTAGTTTTGTAGAGAGTACGGATGGTGAAGCCGTCACTTTGAATGGGAACACAACACACGATTTGATAAATAGGAGGAATTGGCATTCCAATCGTAGACGAGTACGGCTCAAGACAATTACATTTTGGTTCTGGTGACATTAGCGTTGGCGGTGGGTTGCTGGCAATGGAAGAGACGGTGGGAGTCGTTACATTTCACCAGAAAGAGCCGCGGGAAGTTGGCACCCGTACAGAAAACGGTCCGGGTCACACGCTGGATCCAAGCGAAACACCTGTGCGGATGACTTTCGAAAAAGTTGAAAGCATCGATGTAGTCATAAGACAGCTGGTAGAGGTCAGGGTAATGATGGTCGAAAAGAAAGTCGGAATAGAGTCAACATGCACTGGCAACGAGAAACAATGCTGCCCTGAGTGCGATCCAGACGAGAACTAAACAAAACAATCGATGTGATAAACAAGTCGATCGCCCCAATGAAAAGACATCAGAAATCTAGAAAATTCACCTTTCCATAACGGTTTCTTCGAAGATTTGGCTGTAATGGTGCAAATCAAATTGATCAGCTAATGCGCTAACTACTTTCCAGAATTCATCTTCATCGAAGCCCTCAAAATCTAAGACGATATACTGTGCAAGATTATGGAATGCGTGAGCTATCCGAAAATTCCGTTGGAAATTTTCTTCGCTGAATTGACCTGTATTTTTTATATCTAGCAGAGCCTGTGAAATTAGTTTTTTATATGCTCGCTTCTTTGTTTCAGTCATAAGATCATCTCCTCTATCTGATTAAATAGTACAGGGGTATGGAAAGTCCTGCAAAAAGGAGACAGTCAATTTATCAAAACATTACTTAAGAAAAGGTGGGCGAAGGGATATGAGACATGATTGGTTGTACGGTAAGTTACTTGTTGAAGTGGGAGCAGTAGCGAATGGAAGTAATGCATCACTTGTTTTGCCTAACGGAACGAAATTTCGACATGTGTCTGCTGGAATAGATAAACCCTTGGGAAGAGGAGATTATGTTTGGAGCAATTTTATTAACGGGACCAATATTTGCGTTCGCTTTGAATTTAATTACTCCCAAAAGAAGTCTCTCTCTTCTATACGGCGACGGACGGGGAGAGACACTTGGCTTGACAAAAAAAGAGCCACAGTAAGCGGCTCTCTCATTATAATCTTATTTCCCGTAAGTATTTGTAGCCCAGACAGGATACCAGCCTTTATCAGCGTGCTTTGTGTTATAAACAACTGCATTACCGTCATCTTGAACAACTAGAATGTCGCCAGTGAGGTCAGCTGGCACATTACTTTTTCCGTAATGGCGTGGAGCCCAATCTTCGGGAGCAAATCTCCATATAGTATAGCCTTTTCCCCTTTCTTGTAAACCAAGAGCTACTGGGAAATTAAGAGTTTTGGCGAATCCTAAATATTCGGGATAATATGATTTATAATAACCAGTGGCTGGATCAATATAATCAGCATGAAATTTAGCAGTGTCTGAAGCCCAGAGAGACGTTGTGGAATTATTGAAATTCTTATAAAGTACGAGATTTCCATCGTTCTGCATGATTAGGGAATATATACCATTATTCGAGGTTAACACTTGACCTTTTTCGAGTGTTTCACCAACTTTGAGCGTACTCTTTGCAGACGCCGCTGAGACAATGGAGAGCTGAAGCATGAATACCGCAAACAAAATTAATGAGAATTTTTTCATAATAACCTCTTTTCTAATAGTATTTTAATTGCTGGTGCAAAGCTTGTTATAAAGTAGTTGTGAGGAAATATTTACCGATAAAACTAGTGGTGCAAAAGATAAAAGGCAAGGATTGGAAGATGTTTTTCGAATTTGTTCGTCCTTCTGATACCTTAGTGGTTTGGCGTTTGGATCGTTTAGGAAGGTATGGTCAGGAATTTTTAGGGTTTATTTAACACAACGTACACTTAAACATTAGCATCAACCTTTCTATGATAATACCAATATATTCCACTATATATGATGTCCATTCTTATTGCTTTAGGAGATATTGTCGAATAGTAGACATGTGGACGACATTTTGAGCAAAAGTGAGAAAAGCAAATGATCCTCTAATCAATAGATTTACGAGGATGATATTTTGCAAAGTCCGGAGAGAGTGCTTGGCGAAGTGAAGTGAGTTCATGAGAGTGCAGACCCTTTAGCTTACTGGAAGCATCAAAGTGCTTGTGAATATGACATAATCATAGGAAACTTTACGAAAATCCTGAGTTGTTAGAAGCTGTTTAACATAAGAGAAAGTAAGAAAACGAGAGCATGATCGCCCTCGTTCACTATGAAAATAGCAATTATCCTCAACTGCAAAGAGTAATCCACGGAGGGCAAACCCCCCAGCCCAACGGGGAAGCGGAAGCAGAAGCAGCAACCGGAACAGAAGCTACAATCATTACAGTGAAAACAACAGCAAGCAACTTTTTCATATGTATCACCTCCAGTCGAAGTTCCTTGAATAGAATATACCATTATTTACAATTTATGTAAAAGTATATTGGCGCGGGGAAGTGAAATTCTGTTTGAGCACATGTGGTGGATCGATGGAGAAGAAAAGCTGTTTTGCGTTAAGTGTGGGCAGCCAGCAGAGCCAAAGTATTTAACACAATATTTCCTTTGTATCTAGGAGGGATAGAAGCATGAAGAATCTCACTATCATAAATCAAAAGGGGCAACTGCTGATAGATAGCAGAGAAGCAGCGGAAATGGTTTCAGTTAGACATGCTGACCTGCTTGAAAAAATCGGTGGATACACAAGGTACTTAGAAAACGGAAGTTTCCGTTCTCAAGATTTCTTCATACCCAGCACTTACAGGGTAGAAGGTAACAACAAGACATATGATTGCTTTCTACTAACTCGTAAAGGATGCGACATGGTTGCTAACAGAATGACTGGTGAAAAAGGCGTTCACTTCACAGCAGCATACGTCACAAAATTTGAAGAAATGGAGCGGGCGATTCAGCAGCCGTTCACCGGATTAAGTCAAGAGGTACGAGCAATTTTCTTTTTGGACAAGAAGACTCAAGAGGATTGAGAGTAGGGTTCAAAGGTTGGAAAATAACAAGACAATCGACTACGGTCAGCAATTAGTATTGCAAACTGCAGCAAGGCAGCAAGTGGTCGAGGTACTAGGCGGCAAGGATGGACAAGCCTATCAAAATAGCAGTCTGCGCGGAAAGGTGTTCTCCTCAATTTGGAAGGACTTCAAGGGGTACTTCAACGTCGATTCATACCGAAATACTCGGGTGCTCGATCTAGAAAAGGTGAGAGAGTACATCCAAGATTGGCGGCCACAGGGAAAACTCCTTCGAGAAATTGAAGATGCCAATAGCCAGTTGGCATTTTCGTAAGGGGGAAGATGCCATGAGATGTGGATTTTGCGACGAAAAGATCGAGACGGGCAAGCTTGAATGGATTTTGATTAGTAAGAAACCAACTGTTAGTCATTACTGTAGCTTGGGATGCTTGTCAGGTCATGTAGATGAAAAGGCAATGGAAGCAGAAGAGAAAAACGGATTAATTAACTAATCGGGAGCCGGCTATTTGGTTTTTCTGGACTTAAAGAGAGAAACTGATGGTTAATACAACATTATGAAAAGGGTAGGTGGTGTAGGTGAAAGATAAGCTGATCGAAAAAGTATGTGAAAAATGCCCCGCTACTCAATGGGGCAAGAAATCGATCTGTAGTGTCCACAACCTCCACGTTGGTAAAGTCGAGATCTGCCCGGAGTGGGACAATTAATTATCCAATGCTGTATGAGGTAATTCGTCAGTTGATTGGAGTGATAGCCCATCATCATCCTCTCCTTTTGCAAGGTACCATTCATGTCTGGAGTATGCGTCACAGTGTAGACAGTTAAAAGCATCCAAATTAAAATTTGGTACAACATAGTTCATTTGACCCCCCCAATCTATAAGAATGCTTAATGAAAATTATACTAGATAATGTAAAAACTTAGTAGATAACGCCTGCCCGATGATGTTGTTTAAATATGCAATTAGTATGGAAGGAGGAACTGGTCATTGTTATGAAAAAGTCTGCCGTAAGCGAGGATGTCCAAAGATGACGCAGATAATAACTGTGAGGAAAATTAGAACCAAGAGCAGCTTTACAATCAGGAGCGGGGCACAGCAGCTCAGAGAGGCTATAACGGAAGTGAAGTAAAATAGCGAGGTACCTAATCATAAAAAAATTTTAACAGCGAAAATGTACGAGCCATCCGGTATATCGGGTGGCTTTTTGTATTGGAGGGATCGCCATGAAATGGTTAATAAAATTCAACAGGCGTGTTGCACCACACAGTGCCATTGCACCACGTTCCCGGCGAGCTGACATTGATACCGTGACATTCAGCGATTGGCTTGATAGCTGCGGGATGTAGAAAGCAAATAGCATTTTTATGAGGAGCTGCTAACGTGGCTCCTTTTACTTTTGCCCCAAGCGGGTGAGAAGGAAGGTAACCTATGAAATTTCTACAGAGTTTAGAAAATGTAGCGACCCCTGCAAACGGCTGGGCGACAACTGCCGGTGCAATCGTATCGCCAGCCTTTCACTATCTATACGGCACGAACCGCCAGGACATCCTGATCGTGCTTTTTTTCATGATCGCCCTTGATTGGGTCACAGGCATTTCCGCAGCGAAAAAGAACCAGTCGTATTCGTCCGATTATGGCATATCCAGTATTCCACGGACGTTGTTTCTATTTGCATTACTGGCCGTTGGAAATATGTTGGATCGGGTCATGGGCACACCAGGATTCCTGTTCTACGGCGTCACCTTCGGCCTCATTTACCACACTTGGACAAGCCTCACCGCCAATGCTCACCGTGCAGGCTGGCCTATGCCGAAATCTATCGAGAATCTGGTTGGATCAGAAATCAAAGCGAAAGCAGAGAGATCCGCACGAAAGGAGTAAAAGTAATTATGATTCCTATGATGAAAGAGTATCGAGTCACCAGTCCTTACGGTCCACGAAAGAGCCCTATGAACGGATTACAAGAATTCCACACTGGAATTGACCTTGTAAAGCCTGCATATGCAAATATCCAAGCTTTCATTGCTGGGACGGTTGTTTATGCAAACATGGGGCGAGCAGGTACTGGAGTCGGCGGTTTTGGAAACACAGTAATCGTCAAAGACAAAGACAATCACCTACACATGTACGCACATCTCGCAGATTACTGTGTTTCAGTTGGTCAGTTCGTCGATCAAAGTCAGGTGATCGGGCGGCAGGGTAACACTGGAAAATCCACAGGCCAACACTTGCATTTTGAGGTTCGGAAAAATGGTCCGAGTTTAGGCTTTGGAAACCACGTACATCCAGTGAAGTATGTCGACGATTTTTATGCGAAGGAATGTCCACAACCAGTGAAAAAACCTGTGGATAAGGTTTCCATCGATATCAATGGGCTGGTGCTCCCGGTTCACGGCTACCTCAACAATGGCGTCTCAACCTTACCAGTGCGTGCGGTTGCAGAGGCTGCAGGTGGAAAAGTGGAGTGGATAGCAGCTACACAAGATGTCCGAGTAAACGGCAAGCAACTGATAGTCACAATTGATGTAGGAACGTCCTATGCTCCTGCTCGTGAGTTGGCTGCTGTACTTGGTATGCAGGTGGAGTGGGTACAAGAGACCAAGATCGTTAAATTGAAAGGATGATTACTATGAATAAAACAAACAAAAAGAAACAAGGAGTTTTGATGATCGTCGGGGGAGCTCTTGCAATTGCAGGAGCAGGTTATGGACTACTGTCAGATGAACAAGTCCAGGCTCTCCAGCAGGCTTTTGAATTGATCATAGTGCATTCTAAAAGTGATAGCTCTCCTACCGGATAAACGGGGGAAGGATGTTTATATTCTATTCTTTATAAATAAAAAGTAAATTCTTTACATTATTTGGAATAAAATGGTAATATAAACTCGTAATCTAGGAAATAATGGGAGGGAAACTTATGAAAAGGTTCAAGCCTATGTTAGTAGCTTTGGGTTTATTTACTGCAATTTCGTCTGTAACGGCAGGTGGTGCATTGGCAAATGAGAATTGGATTGTAAACTCTAAGTCTTCTATACAATCTGTAAAAACTTCCTTCAGATTTGATATTAACAGTCATCTTGAATCTGATCAGTTTAATGTAGCTGAGGGTGAAACTATTAAAGTTACAGTTGTACAATGGTTTACGGATAGTAAAGCAACAGGAAAGCCAAAAGTTTCGTATAAACTGTATAATATAAATAGTGCTGAAGCAAAAGGTTCAAAGTTAATTGAAGGTACGTATACAAATACAAACACATCGTTTGAATTTCCAAATCTAAAAAAAGGAAAGTATTATATTAAAATCATAAATGAATCAAACTCGGCGGTAGCTGGAAACGGGTATGTCGAGTAATAGATGCTAAACCGCTGTATAGGGGCTGTCTCAAAAGTCGATTTTTCGACTTAGAGACGCCTCTTTTTTTGTTTGCGTGTTCGCATTTCGTTCGCATATAATACAAACAAACGTTCTTGTTTGGAGGGGTGGCGCTTGCTCACGGATATTGAGCGCAAGGTATTACGGATTATAGGAAATTACTATGCGATGAAACCGAGACCTCCGAGTGTCGACGAGATATGCGTAAAGACCGGACGAAGCCGCGAAGACGTGATGTTGGTGCTTGAAGTGTTGGCACGCGAAGCGTACATAGAGTGGCGACGGACGGAACCTGACAAGATGGAAGTCATTGAATCGTTGGAGCGAAAGGGACCGTAATAATGGCAAAGAAAATTGATAATCTATTCGGATCATCACGGTTTGTATTACCGGAGCAACGTGAACTATACCTGCAAATGAAAGAAGACGACAAACTCGTACCCATGCCTATACTTGAGCAGGATGAGCTTGAATCGTTTCATTACCAACTCAGAGACGCCGGACGAGAAAACTATGCTGTCGCGATTACTTGGTGGAAACGCAAGAAGAATAGCATAGGAACTACTTGTAGGATGTGGGGAAAAGTTGAGTGGATAGATACGAATATCAGAAAGGTAAAGCTGCTTACAGATGAAGATGTTCAATGGATACCCATGGATACCATTATTGACGTTAGAAGCTAGGGGGGTTATTAGATGGCAAAAGCAACTACTCCAAAAAGACCGACGCGGGATGAGTTTGAATTAGAAGAATTGGGGACTCAGCTCATTGAAGTGAAAGATGATGGTGACGAAAGGTCGTTGATTGTTTGGGGAATGCCTGAGAAAGTGCGGGGGCGGATCACAGTTCTTGATTCGCGTACAAGGCTAGTTCATGTAGATGAAAACGGAACAATACGGAAAATACCATTCTTGGACATTATGAAGGTGAGTTACGAATAGAGGTACATAAGAAGATCGAGGATATGGTAAGACGATGACTGAACAGAAAAAAAGCGGTAGCTAGGATGAGAATGACGTCCTGGAATGCTGCCGCTTGTCTTACCTCATTATTCTACTATCGCCCCCGTTAGTTCAATACTGGACAAATGACAAACCACTTTTTGTTTCATAAAACACTTCGCATAGATTTTACCAATATGCAAAAAATAGGTGAGAGGTGCTTTATGCAGAAGAAAATTATCTTGCTCTTTGTTGCATTGCTTATCGGTTTTGCTCCTGTTGCTGTCGCTATTCAAGACGAGGAAGTCGAACCGTTTACTTGGGATAGACAGTATGTTGATGAATTAAAAAAAGTAGATGTTGCTGTGTATGTTCCGTCTTATGTAGCTTCATCTGAATTTTCTCGAAAACTTGGTTCTTTATTTGTAAGCAAACTTGAAGTAAGTAACGACCATTATTTATTCGAGATATCACGCCAAAGAGTGCGTGATGGGGAATCAAAAATTCTTACTTTTGACGTAATGACAATGTCAGCAGGTACTCTTCCCAGTTACCAAAAACGGCCTTTCTCTACATACGAAATGTTTGAGATATCAGAAGGAGCCACTAAATTTAACGGGTATGATGTAAAGTATTATGCTAATAAAAGAGCATTTATCTGGAAAGATAACGGCTGGGAATACTTAGTATGGGCAGAGAATACTAACAATGCTATTAATATCATGAAGCGTGTCATGGCTACAATACCAAAGGAAAGTAATCCTGTTCACGGTGCAATAAAAGGACAGATTACAGCTATTGATACAAATGAGGGTGTCCGTTCGGATGCTGGTTGGTCTTATGACAATGGAAAAACGTGGTACATAATAACTGGGCGAACTACACCAGAGCAATTAGTAAAAGTTCTAAAGTCTATGGTTAAATTGGATACCAAATAATAATATTAACCGATGGTATGCTAAGGCCCCCTTGAGGAAGGGGCTTTTCTATGTTATTACACTATTCTGCCCGTTAGTTGAATAACTTGCCGTCAGATTAACACCTTATTTGCATGGAGCAACAGCCATTTAAACTAATGCGGAAGTCCTCCTTCGGTTAAATCCTTGGAGGGCATTTTTTATTTGAACAGCTCTATGATCTTTCGACAAACCTCTCCATAAGCCAGCTTGAACGAGGCAGCTCCATTTCGGTTACCGTATATCATTTAAAAACATTTTTTGCATATAGCTCTATCGAGTCACATTAAAAAAAGGAAAGAGACTTGGGACCATAGGTCGTTCCAACATTAGGCCAGCATCGTAATCGGGCTACAGACTGATGATAAGTATTTATTGGTTTGTTACATTTTATGGGTAAGAAATTTAGCCTGAGGGAGAGTAAGCACGTGAAAACTGTATGGCGAATCAGTATTTATCTCATCGTTTTTGTTGTCCTAGTAGGAGGTGCAGGCACACTCGGGTTCGTCAATACAATGAATGAGGTAATGTCGGTTTACGATAAAGCCGCACCTGCATTGCCGAATGTGCAGGTACCGAAATATGACGCAAACAAACCGACAGTGGCAGTGTTGCTGGCGAATGAATCAACAGAAGTGTTCGATTTTCTCGTCCCATACGAGATGTTTGCCATGACGGAAGCTTACAATGTATACGGCGTTGCACCCGATCGTGAAATAAAATCACTAACCGGCGGACTCGATGTCGTTCCGCATTATTCGTTTGACGAAATGGATGCGATGCTCGGCAAAAGCCCGGACATTATCGTCATACCGTTTATGCCGATTCTGGATGAGAAAAAATATACGCCTGTCCGTGAATGGATTCAGAAGCACTCGAGCGACAAGACTTTATTGCTCTCCATTTGCAATGGGGCGGAAAACCTGGCCGATACTGGCTTACTTAACGGCAAATCTGCCGCGACGCACTGGGGAGACATCGACCGACTCATTAAACAATATCCGAAAGTTCAGTGGGTGAAAGATCTGCGCTATGTCCCACAAGGCAATATCATATCTTCTGCCGGTCTGACATCGGGAATTGATGCTACACTATACGTCATTTCCCAGCAGTTGGGTGAGGAGGCGGCGAAGAAAGTGGCGGTAGAGATGAACTATCCATCTTACGATTTCGTGAAAAAACCGCAAATGGAACCGTTCACTGTCGGGCTCAGTGATATAACGTTCATACTTAACAACGCTTATCAATGGAACAAAGTAAAAGCGGGCGTGCTGCTGTATAACGGCGTCGATGAACTAGATTTGTCCGCCGCATTCGATACGTACGCTGCTTCTGGCACGACGACGACGTTGACCGTTTCCAGTGCAAACGAACCGATCGTAACGAAGCATGGCCTGAACTTAGTCGCGCGTTATCAGATAAAAAACGTGCCGAAACTAGCGAAAATGATTGTCGTCGGTGCCGATGCCGAATTAGCCGCCGCCAAAGACATTAACCAATGGAACGAAAGCGGCAACAGCGCGGAACTACTGTACTTACATCGCGAAGCAACGGATCGGTTTGCAATGGATCCTGCATTCGAGGATTTGGCCAAGCAGGAGGATATTGGGACGGCGAAATTTGCTGCCAAACGGCTCGAATATC
Source organism: Brevibacillus sp. NPDC003359 (assembly GCF_042878995.1). NCBI lineage: Bacteria > Bacillati > Bacillota > Bacilli > Caryophanales > Paenibacillaceae > Brevibacillus > Brevibacillus sp. NPDC003359. Next base: position 1,313,443 of record NZ_JBIAOR010000001.1, on the reverse strand, counting down.
GCGCCACCGATCACCTGAAGCTAGAAGGAAGATCCTTCACTAATGAAGCGTTTGGCGTTCCAATTTTGCTCGGCATCTTGTCCTTACTTATCGCTTTTTTCATCGATCAACGCTTCTTCCGCACGAAAAAAGTTATAAGCGCATCAAGGTAGTGACATTCTATCCGACTTGAAGGTGGCCGATCAGGGGTGCTGGCTGAAAGTATAGACTGTTTTCTACGCAACTCCATCTGTCCGATGAAAAAATGTTATATACTGGAGTTGTTGATCTAGTGATTTCATAACCATAACTGCCCGTTAGTTTAATGTTTGTGCTGACGAAGTAATTACCAATTAATATTTCACGACTGATTGATACAATTATATCGGTGATGCTATATAGGGTACCTCCGGCATAACGGGGAATTAACTTGATTGACAACTATTGCTTTAAAAAAGGAAAACGCCTCGAATAATCGGGGCGTTTTTTGTATGTATAGATTATTTTACTGAATCCTTTAGTTCTTTACCTGGTTTAAACGCAGGCATCTTACTCGCAGCGATTTCAATTTCTTCTCCAGTTTGAGGATTACGGCCCTTTCGAGCAGCTCGCTCCCGCACTTCAAAATTGCCGAATCCAATAAGGGATACTTTGTCCCCTTCTTTTAGCGCATCTGCAATAGCATCTAATATAGCATCTACCGCTTTTGTAGCATCTTTCTTAGTTAATTCTGTGGTTTCAGCGACTCTTGTAACCAGTTCAGTCTTATTCATGAAAACACCCTTTCCTCAAGATATCCTCATTTTACTAGAAAAATAGAGGAAATGTAAGTGCTTGGGGAACGTTTGTTTGTGGTGACCATGATTAGTAGCCTGAAAAATGATATGTCCGAATGCATTCAAGAAATAACTGACCCGTCCTGTTTTGAGGAGACGTGTTATTTTGAGTTAATTTTAATTGATTCTAAAAGCGGATACCTCCTTCGGAATAATTCGGGGGAGGGATTTTTACTATGGCTTCCTGTATATTTTATAGTTTATAAAAATTTAGTATGTATAAAAAAACTTGACTTGATTAAATTACCATGTAATATTTTTACATGTAGTTATGTAATATATTGGGAGGTAATATTGTGGTAAGGATAGACAACAACTTTAATTTTCAGGCTGTGCCTAGCTATAGAGATTCATTGACAAGCGTAAATAGTGTACAAGATAAATATAAAACTGGAAAGGAAACTAAATTACAGGTACCGAGTAATAATATCGACACTGTAGAGATTTCAAACGATGCGCAGTTGATGTTGAGAAGTTCTAGAAGTGCGGCATACAGTAGTCCTTGGAAGGACGTAGAGGATATAGTATCAGAATGGTATGATATAGGGAAACAATGGTTAACTGATGCAGCTGATTTTGCAGTAGAAGCGGGCAAAGCAGGTCTTGATTTTCTTGTATTAGATGATGTAAAAACATTATTTGACCCTAAATCCAGTAATACGGATAAGGGATTAGCTGCTTTATCTTTATTCCCTGCTGGTAAGGCAATAAAAGGGATGAAACTTCTAAAAAAATTTGACGAAGATGTTGCTAAGTTTGTTGATCGTACTCTTTCGGGAAAAGTAAAAGTCGGAAAATATTATGTAGAGTCTCGTATACAGGAAGATAGCCTTCTCGTTAGAGAAGCTGAGAAGGCTATGAAAGACCCGAAAATACAGAAGGATGCTGATGCATTATTAAGAAGATACCTAGAAGGGAATAATAATCCTGGGATCTCTAATAATAATATTTTTGGAGACATCTTTGAACTCAGATCAAAAAATGGTGCAAGAGTGTACTTGAGAAAGTCAGGAGATACTGTTGAGGTACTAGCGAAATCTGACAAAAACAATCAGAAAGACGTTATCAACCGTTTGAGAAAACTATACGATTAGAGCATATTGGTCTATTATTGTCAATTGAGAAGGGATCTATTAACTATGAAAAAGCATATTTGGATTAACACGGAATTATCTGATATCGAGAGTCAACAAAAAAATGATAATAATGTAGATGTAATTGTCACCTTACCAGATAGAACAAGATGGTGGGGAACATTTTTTACTTATCAAAACATCGAAACATTACGACGGAAGAATAAAAATACTGGTGAGAACCTGTCTGGCACTTATCTATGGTCGATAAATATGGTTATTGTTGAAGATGTGAGTCGTGAAACGATTGAAAAAGTAGTGGATGAGCTTATTCGAGAAGGTGATTTACAAACAATTATGGCAAAGATCGATGATGTTTCTAGTGACTCAGAAGCTGAATATGGTGATGATTTTTTTGAATAAGCTAAGCACTCAGTCTCTACGAAGCCCTTATTTTTGGTGTTAAAGAAACAACCCGTCCCTGTTTTGAGGAGACGGGTTTTTCATTTAGTATCTATCCATGTAATCTGAGGTATAGACGAAATGCTTTCCGCCGCCAATCATGTACCCTTTGAGTTTTTCACGAAACAATTTGTCTGCAAGGGCCAGCTCAACAACAAACGCCTGGGCACTCCCCAGCGACCGATTCCGTTTCGCCCGCCCGTAGAATATTGGATTGTCCATTTTTTCGCGAATGAGGGCTTGAATAATCTTTAGATCCCTTGTCTAAACTGCGGATAAGGTCAGTTAAATAATTTTAAAAGGTGAATATAATTGAACAAATCCGTAGATATTCTCGAAGTAATAGTTCAGCAACTATTAGAGGATGATACGCTGGTAAAGATGTTGATACCGAGAATACTAGAAAGGATGGAGACGAGAGGCGAGCCTACGATTGAAAAGTGGTTAACTGTTAATGAAGCAGCCAAATACCTGAATATTTCTTCTGACACGATCTACGTCATGGTACGTGAAGGTACATTACCAGCATCTCGACTCGGATCATTAAGTTCACGAAAACCAGCACTTCGCTTTCAACTCAGTAAATTAAATGATTGGATGGAAGTTGGAGGGGTTCGCGATCCTGTTAACAAACAAGCATGAAGGAAAGAAATTATTCAATATAGCAAAGCGCACCCAGGAGTTTGATGCCTCACGGGTGCACTTTTTTTAAAGAATAGTTCTTTCGAATTTTGCCCACTTAGTTGCCCACTTTTTGCCCACGAAAATTTGAAAGGCTTTGATGTCATTTGAAACAACAGTAGGTGAAACTGTTGATATTATGCGGTTTTCATGGAGTTTTAAAACTGATCGAAAGCCAAGGATATGTTCCGCACACGCGTTCACGATTGGGAGCGCGAGCAATACATGACTGCTTATTAATAAGCGAAACCCCTTGTGCCTGTAGGTGCGAGGGGGTTTTTCTATTTGTGGGTGCGGGAGTAAAAATCGTTTCACCCACAAATCACTCATAAATCTTCTGCATATGGTCTTCAAATTTTCTCATGTTGTCGCTTTCGATTTTTTAAGAAATGTGAGCATCACATTTGCGGTAATATGCATGCTGCCATGACCTAGACGCTCTTGGATATATTTCATTTCAGTCGAACGATGGGTCACGCTATCGAAATTCGACATTTGGAGGGTTTTCCTTTTTTTTTGTGATGTCAAGTGTGGAGTAGTTGCTATGTCAAAAAGAGTTCATTTACAGTGTCACTTGACCCGTTGTAAAGTGGAAAAATATACAAAGAGAAACTAAGCTGCCTGAGTGATTGGGAGGCTTGTTTATTCAAGCGGGATAGATAACAAAAATAAAATTCAGAAAAACTACCCAATTCAGGAAATATCTGGTAACTTTATTAAAAGACGATCAGAAGGAATGATCTATATGTTTGAATGGTTACTGATTTTTTTCAATAATAGTTGGGTAACAAGTATTATTACTGGTTTGTTAGTATTTTATCTAACTGATATATATAAACGTTTAAAAGAAAAGAAGAGTTATTTTCAAAAAGTAGGGCAAGTAAATAAAGAAATATTTAAAACAATTAAATATAGTATACCTGAAGAAAAACTCCCATCAATATCGATATTAAAATCAATCCATATCGCGACTGCAAAACGGTATAATGTAAAACTTGAGGATGTTGATTCACTTCAAGCAATTTTCGATGATTTGATCAAAGAGATAATGGATTCAAATTTCCTATCACACGATAATAAACTGCTTTATTGCCAAAGATTGTTGGATACTCAGAATGGCTTAATCACAAAAAATATCGAGGAGACAACTACTGTTAAACAATATGTAACATTTACTTCTACAAAAAGTACAACTTTGTCTCTGATGTTTTCCACTGCCACGTCTATGTTTGCTGCTACAATTGTTTTTCTTTTGACGACATTCAAAGATAATAAATTTATCGAGATGTTCTCAACATTTATTGCGGAAAACTCGTTATCGCTATTGAATTTCGCCCTTGTCATCGGCGCATTTTTAATTTCTATAATGACCTTTTTTACTGAAGAAAAACAAAAACGTAAAATGAATAGAAAAAAGAATACTAACGCTATCGATTAGTCGAACAAAAGAGCACCCAAGTTGGTGCTCTTTCTTATTACTTGAGTAGCATTTTCCAAGCGATTGGAATTTTACAGCTGCGGGTCCTTCCCAGAGGGGGGACCTATGAGGGTCGAGCGAGCCCCTAAATCCAGCTAGACAAGCGACAATTCAGGGCATTCTCGCAGCCGGGATCGCAACGCTGGGGCACCAGTTGTGGAAACAGACATTTGTGAAAAGGGAAGGTGATCTATCCATTTTTATAATAACGAGCGTATTCAAGTCCGTTTAAACAAACTGAGACCGGTGCAATACCGAGCTTAGACTGCCTAGTGTTTACTGAAAATAATGTATTAGACTCGAAAAATCTAGTGTTAGACTGTGAAAATATAGTTAAAGATTAAGCAAATAAATAATTGGACTGAATGCGAATCATTACGCTAACGGGCAGTTTAGCACAATAATCACAACCGTATTCTGGTAAAATAATTCATGGGAGGAAGTAAGACTGAGTTGACTACATGTAAGAAGTATTAGTACTTCGGGTAGCTCAGCATCTATATGTACGAACAGGATCTCGAGAAAAAGCCTCTCTTTTTAGACATTCTCAAGCTTTTATTTCTGGATATGTAAATAAATCAAAAAAATAGAGGGGTATAATGGAAATAATAAATAGGTTGAATCAGATTAGAATTGCGAACAAATCAACTGCAAAACAAAAAGTTTTTTCAATAGTATATGCAATTATTGCCGGAGTTATTTTGGGTTTAGCAGCAAAAATTGTGGATAGTCCTGATTTCAACCCAATATTCACTAATATTGGTGATCGTCTTGGTATATGGGTATTTGTTGCAACACTTTTATCGGTTTTCAGCTATTCGCCCAAATTAGCGGCTGTAAAAATACTCGCCTTTTTTGGGTCGATGCTTACCGTTTATTATGTGTACACAACGCTTGTGCTACATTTTTTCCCGGAAAGAGAAATTATTTTTTGGAGCATATGCGCGGCTGTATCACCTGTTTGTGCTTATATTACGTGGTATGCGCATGGAAGCGGATTGTTTTCTAATATTATTTTAGCCCTTCCAATCACAGTATTGCTGTCAGAAGGGTTTGAATTACGTAACGCTTACTTACCCATTCACACTCATTACTATTTAATACCATGGCTTATGGGAATATATCTAATAATGATAGTTATTTTGTTACTTACAATCCCGAAAAACAAAAAGAAACTATTGGCCATTCTACTAATAGCTATTATTTTATCTTTAATCATGATATATTTTAATGTCTTTGCCCGTCTATTTCCTGGAATGAACAGTGTTTTGCAAGGCGTGATCTGATAAAATTTCTATAGTTTCAGCGATAGTATCAGAAAAGAAATGGGCAATTTTAATTCAACTAACGGGACACGATAGTTCAATAAAAAAAGCGGCGAGTCTAAGACTTTATTTTTAGGTCTTAAGTCGCCGCTGTTTCATGTATTAGGTTAAGTCTAAAACTTAATTTTCAACGAAGACCTAGCGAGGGCTTGTTTCAAACTATCTACTTGACAGGGGTAAGACCAGCAATCCGGGGAGGGCTATTTTATTTTAACGGGGCTATCAGTGAAAAATCCGTCACGCGCTTAACCGTCAACCTTCTTAGCCATAAAAATCCAGGTGAGAGAACTGGACAATCACTTGGTTGCCGCCGCGCAAGTCCTGCTCGATCTGAACCCGGTCCAGCTCAACAGGATTATTGATCAGAATCTTTCTTTTCCATTTCTTCTGCACGAATAAACCTCCTATTTGCCGTCTGGTGCAAGCTTGCCGCATGAAAACCCCAGTCAATTTTGACAAATAAAGTGAGTGAGTGGTAGATTCTATTTATACTAATTCTTTAATTTGGGTGGGCCTATGAGAAAAAAATTACAAATTTACATATCGTCTACTTTCAACGATCTTATTGAGGAAAGACATACCGCTGTTGAAGCAGTACTTCAAGCCGGTCATATCCCTGCTGGAATCGAGCAATTTTTCAAGGAAAGTCCAATGAAAATTAGGAAGAGATGGATCGACGAGTCCGATGTATATATCCTGATTCTCGGAGGATTCTATGGTTTAACGCTTCCTGATGAATCCAAGAGCTATACGCATTGGGAATATGAGTATGCCGGAGAAGCGGGCAAACCTAGATTTGCTTTTGTTGTCACAGATGAAGCATTAAGACAAAAGCCATACGACTTCGCAGCAATTGAATACTATCAGAAGTTTCAAGAGTTTAAGCAATCGGTCATGGAACAAATTCCTACCTATTATGTTGAAGATGTACGGCACATTAAAATGGTACTTCGTGATCAATTGCCGGGGTATGCAGCAAGAGACGATTTGTATGGCTGGTTTTCCGGCAAGGATGTCCCGGACGTTCAAAAGCTGTTGGAAGAGAATGCAAGATTAAAGGCGGAGTTGGAGAAAAAGAACTGAAAGAGGGGCTGGCGAATGGTCCCCGCCAGCTTAGACTTCTGCCTGGCAAACTTAAACTTCCCTAACTCCGCAGGTACCTCCATCCGCTCAGAAAGCTTAAACCCAACAAATGGACGTCTTTTAGCACATTAACTTTGTCGGGAGTTTTTTCCATCTGTAGTATGTCTTTCCGGAACATAATTTAGCGATAGTGGCAGTTCCACCAGCAACAGAAGTAATTATGGAACTTTTAGGAATTGTATAGCTGTTGCTAAAAGACCCGTCCCATTTTGCTTGAGCTTGTGCTTCCTGAATTGCTCGGTCTTGAGGAGCAAGTATGGTAAGTACCCATTGAAAAAATGCTGCAGGTTGAGCGGGTGTAGTGGACGATGGTACAACCTGACCAATAGCGGGAAATCCTACACGAAACGATTCTGTATGGCATGCTGTTTAAGGCAATTGCCCTGGATGCAGAAATCCTTAATCAAGATCAGCTCAAAATGTCATACCGCCCAATGATGGATACTATTTCTATGTGGGCTGAGACGAAGCATCACGAATTCCGAAGTCAGTTTGGTCGGCTAGGCGGAAAATCCATGTACAGAAATCAACTGATGGTTTTTTATACTCTGTAGTTGTCACTCGAGCGAAGTAATTACCAGTATTTATACATGAAATCATTTTAATAGCAGGCCGATAATAATTGTGTATTCTAGTATAGATTCTCTTGGGGATAAAGCGTACGACTTAATCTGTGCAGATGAGTCTGCGCTATTTTTTTATGGCAAGAGAAGGTATGCATACCTATATATACTTGTAGTAAATACTGAGCTGATAACCTACTATATTGATAAGAACTTTTTTATTCACGTACTACTTCTTATGTACCCCAATTTGCTTATAGCAGTTGGGGATTTTTTTGTTTCGAGGTGTCCACATGTTTATTTCTCCAATGCTGCTCGAGCAAGCTGATAGACCATTCTCAGACGGACGCCACATCTACGAACCAAAAGTATCTCCATAAATGTTCATGAACATAATTACTTAACTGTACATAAATAGCAAATGTTAAGGAATCTCATGCCCCCTGGGACCAAAGCCACCAAACTTCGAAGTTTAAAAACTGCATTTAGGAAATTTATGGTAAAAATAAATTGTGAAGAATCGCACTTACACTAACTGGCGGTTTTTTAAAATATATAAAAAAATCTACATATTTCTTTTTTGTATAAAAAAATATATAATTGAATGAAATTTAAAAAATGAGGTAGTTGACATGGAAAAAAGTAAGAAAGTATTTGAAAGTTTTATCCCTATAGCAAAATCTACTGCAAAAATGTTTGGACCAAACTGTGAAGTCGTTATTCATGATTTGACGAACCCTCAAGCATCTGTAATGTTTACAGTAAATAACCATGTTACAGGAAGAGAAATCGGTCAATCATTTGATCACCTAGTGAAGACTGTATTACGATCAGAAGACTTTAAAGAAGATTATCTTGCAGGTTATACATTTGTAACAGAAGATAAGCGTACTATTCGTTCTTCGACTTCATTAATACGTGATTCCAAGCAAAAAGTGATTGGTGCTTTCTGCATAAATTTTGATGTTGAAGCACTGAATCAAATGCAACAATTTATGAATACTTTTCTTTCTACACAAGTTGAAGTTCAAGAGAATGAAACAAAATCTGATGATGATATTGAAAATGTTGAAGGAATAGTGGATCAATTGATTCAACAAATTATCCAAAACAGTGTACATCCAGTCATGAAACGCCATGAAAAGATTGAATTAATAAGATTTATGGACGAAAAAGGCATTTTTTTAATGAAAGGATCTGTTGAGAAGGTCGCATCTTTGTTAGGCATTTCCAAAGTAACAGTTTATAGTTATTTGGATGAAATCAAAAATAAATCAAGTTAAGGAGAATCAAATGAAAAGCATCTTTGAAGTAGGAAATTTAAAATCAAATGGACACTATGCATTAGCAACAGTTCATCAGAACACTGTCTATGTATCAGGGCAATTTGCCATTAATCCAGAAACCTGTGAAAAGAAATTTGGCATCATCGAAGAAGAAACTTTACAAGCACTTAAGAATGTGGAGATGATTGTAGAAGCAGCTGGAAGTAAAAAAGAGCAGATTTTGCGTATGACATTATATATTCCAAATGTGAAATTATGGGATAAAGTAGATGCTGTTTATAAGGAATTTTTCGGTGAACATAAACCAGCTCGTACCGTTGTACCAACTAATGAATTACATTTTGGATTCAAAATTGAAATTGATGCCATTGCATATATTTAGTTATATTTTTTTACCTGTTTCGTATAAAAAAGTCTAATATATATAAAAAATTATCCAAAAGGATTGATAAATGATGGAGCAATTTATTTGTAACAGTTGTGGCAAAAAGCATGATATTAGACCAACTTTATGGAAATGTGAATGTGGAGGAGTATTAAACATAGTAAAAGATACCCCAAAAGTTGATATTGCAGCTTGGAATAACTATCCAAACTCATTATGGCGTTATTTTGAAACCATGCCATTCGCAAAAGATTCTAAGACATGGGAATCCGTGACAATGGGTGAAGGTCAATCACCTTTAATCGTGCTAGATCCTATGGAGCCAAATACGTATGTAAAAGTTGATTATATGATGCCTACATTATCCTTTAAAGATCGAGGAGCCGTTGTTTTGATGACAAAGGCAAAAGAATTAGGGGTATCAAAAGTAATTGCTGATAGTAGTGGTAATGCAGGAACGGCGATTGCAGCTTATGCAGCACGTTGTAATATTGCCTGTGATATTTATCTAAGTGATGAAACTTCACCGAAAAAGATCGCTCAAATAAAAGCGCATGGAGCAACGATTAAAGAGATTCATGGTACGCGAGAGGACATTGCAGCTGCGGCACAAAAAGCAGTAGACGAAGAAAAAGTTTTTTACGCAAGTCATGTGTATAATCCTTATTTTTATGAAGGAACTAAGACATACGCATATGAAATTTACGAGCAATTAAAAGGAGTCCCAGATGCATTAATCATCCCAGTTGGTAATGGTACACTTGTACTTGGTGCGTACAATGGTTTTAAAGAGTTATTTGAAAACAAATTAATAGAAAAAATACCGAAGATTGTTGCAATCCAAGCAGCAAACTGTGCACCTCTTATAATTGCATATGAAAATGGGCTAGAAATAGCAGAATCTGTAACTAATAAAGGTACTTTAGCAGAAGGTATTGCCATTGCAGCCCCAGCACGCTCAAGACAAATTTTAGAAGCTGTACGTGAAACAAATGGTTTATTTATTGATATTAAAGAGGATGAAATTCTAAGTGCACGGGCTATACTTGCTGATAAAGGTTTCTATGTTGAAGTCACAACAGCTGTAAACTATGCGGGTTATTTAAAATATAAGAAGACAGCAGATGAAAAAATTATAATACCTCTTTGTGGTGCAGGAATTAAATCAAAATAACTGTGAAAATAAGGTAGTGATAGTATTCCGGATTAATTCGTATTAATTATTTTGATTGTTTTTGGATATTTTTAGCTTCATTCATTGATTCAGTTGTAGGGGGTGGTGGACTGATAGCATTGCCTGCATTATTATTTACAGGGCTGAATCCAGCTTCCGCAGTTGCTACGAATAAATTAGCATCCACATTAGGCTGTATAACAAGTAATTTTATGTTTTATCGTTCAGGTAATCATGATGTTAAATCGGGTTTTAAATTATTTCCACTCACTTTCATAGGCTCGATTTTTGGTGCATGGACTGTTCAAACGTACAAAACATGCTAGGCTTTGCGGTCTAGAGCAGTAATCCTGTCACTATGCCCCCTCACGCATTTTAATCGGTTCCTAAATATATAAGGAACCGATTAAATATTACACCTTTTTTTGGAATTTTATTGTCCTTTGTTTTGCCCATTTTATACATTTCTTTTCAATAAAATGATACGATACGATAGAAAACAATATTGCCGTTATAACACATAAGAGGAACAGCAAAGAGGTTGGAATTTTTGCATACAAAAGTTTAAATAGTACCATCATAATTGGAAAATGACATAAATAGATACTATATGAAATTTCCCCTAAGTATACAAATACACTCTTATTTAAAATTGCTTTTACTTTTAGGTTACTCATAGCCATTACAATAAGTATAGTAACACCAATTACAACGCCCCAATCTTTTAATAGAAACATCGTATCACTACGAGAAATCCCCAAAATTCCAAAAGAGTATAAATATAGAATGATTCCTAATGTGATAAGAAGTCTTCTTTTTAATTTTTTCATATTTCTATATAAACAGACAAGTTCTTCCTGATGCTTAAAAAGTAACATTCCGACCATAAACATAGATGTGAAATGCAGTGTATCAGCATAACCATTATAAAATCCCTCAGCTTTTCCAATTTGCAATATATTAAGGAAAATACTAATGAAAGAAAAGCTCATGGCAAACAGTATTGTTTTCTTCCAGCTCTGTTTATAAAAAAGAAGGAATAACAAGGGAAACACGATAGATATTCGCATTTCTTGAGCCAATGACCAGATAACTGGATTATAATTATCTGTAAAAAAGTTGTTAAGAAGCACAAGGTGATTGACAATATCTAATATTGTTATAGGTCCTTGCCACTTATCATAGTACCAATCACGTAGTCCCGTAACTTCATATGGCGAAAACAAAATAAATAAAGCAAAGGTGATGAATATCCAGAAATAATAAGGGATATAAATTCTTACAAATCGCTTAATTAAATATCCCCAATAATTTGTTTTTGAATGATAAATTGCCATAGATAAGACAAAACCACTGAGTACATAAAAAATGATTACAGCTTCTCCACCAGCCCATAAAAATCTAAGAGGTGAAAATTTAATAGAATCAGGCAACGATGGTAGCATTAAACAAAAATGCCCGATCACCACTGCAATAGCCGCCAATCCTCGTATTGAATCTAATTCTTTTATTCTCTTACTCATAAATGGCCCTCCTTGTAAGCTTTGTTGTTGATAAATGCCACGATACTAGTAAGGTGGCATACTTATACATATTTTGCTTATTTTCCTTTGAAATTCTGATACAAGCAGTACAAAATCAATCTGTGTATCTTTTGAAGAGGATATTCATATTTAGGTATAAATCATATAATAATAATAGAAAGATAAAAGAAACAATATCTAAAGGTTCTTTAAAAATTTTATTTCAAATTTATTAAGATTTATAGCATAGATAAACATATTTACGTGTCATAAAAGCTGAATTTGGATGCCGTTGTTATGACTGTATTTTATCTAGTGTTCATAAACATAAGATTTTCTGAACTAAGAACACGCCTATTTATTTGCATTCGGCGGAGCATATTACTATACAAATTCATTTATCATCGGTGGAATTGCTTTTGCCGCTGTGATGGGTGCTGCTCTTTGGATTGCTATTGCTCAGAGCGCAAAGAGAGAAGAGAGATTAAGGAAATCAGGAATACGAACGTGATGAATATGGGGGACTCACCTACTTAGAAAAATTTAGAACAAGCTTTATTGCACTGGATGAACTAGCTGACCGGGACCAGGATTATTTTAAAATCAGTTAAATTGGATCAATGTCGTGGGGTACACAAGTGGGACTACGGAACGAAGACTGAAAATGGTACGCGTTGGCTTTATGTATTTTAATACAACGTTAGGGAAACCCGTATGGTGGACTGGCACAGGATGGGTTGACTCGACAAATACGACTGATTGAGGAGCTGCTAACGTGGCTCCTTTTACTTTTGCCCCAAGTGGGCGAGGAGGAAGGTAACCTATGAAATTTCTACAGAGTTTAGAGAATATAGCAACCCCAGCATACGCAAATATCAAAGCTTTCATTGCTGGGACGGTCGTTTATGCAAATATGGGGCAAGCGGGTACTGAAGTAGGCGGAGTCGGAAAAACAGTAATCATCAAAGACAAAGACAATCAGCTACACATGTACGCATATCTCACAGATTATCGTGTCGCTGTTGGTCAGTTCGTCGATCGTGGTCAGGTGATCGGGCGGCAAGGTAACACTGGAAAATCCGCAGGCCAACACTTGCATTTTGAGGTTCGGAAAAATGGTCCAAGTTTTGGCTTTGGAAACCACGTACATCCAGTGAAGTATGTCGACGATTTTTATGCGAAGGAATGTCCACAACCAGAGAAGAAACTGTGGATAAGGTTTCCATCATTATCAATGGGGAGGTGCTCCCGGTTCACGGCTACCTCAACAATGGCGTCTCAACCTTGCCAGTGCGTGCGGTTGCAGAGGCTGCACGTGGAAAAGTGGAGTGGAACGCAGCTACACAAGATGTTCGAGTAAACGGCAAGCAGCTGACAGTCACAATTGATGCAGGAATATCCTAAGCGAAGACCGGAAACTTAAAATCGTTAACATCGTCGATCAGTTATTGTCCTCCCCTCGCCCTTAATTGGGTGAGGGGCTTTTCTTTTTCCGTCACCCGTCATAAAATAAGAATTACTTGTAAAATAGAGTGAAAATTTCGTTTGATAAATCCCTCAATCACTAAGGAATGATATGATGTGTCATACGATATATTCGTATGGCATTTTTTAATGGGATACCGCCACGCGATTTTGTACGCTAATCCCAGAGCGATGGAACAGACTCGCAAAGAAACTAGAGCGACGTGTTTTTGAGGAGTTTCAAGATAAACTGCTTGTTTTTTTCTCAACCTCCATCGCTTCTTCCAAAAAGGCTTGCCTTGCTTCTTTTACTAGGAAAACAATCAGGATCAAAACAAAGATGTAGGCAAAGTCGAAAAACCAGATAAGCCCCAAGGGATGAGAAAGCATGGCACCTAGCATAGGTGACATCAATCCGCCCATGACTCCGGCCATTACTCCTTCAATAGAAGCGGTAAGAGAGACCAATTTTCCCGTGATAAACCCAACCGCCATGCCAATTGCGACAGCAATGATTGTCGCAAGTTGTAAATCGCTCACCAGATATACGTGAATGTTCATACCCAAGGAGATACTAGACATAGCACCTAACACCATAGCGATGATCATGCCATCCATACAGGCAAGCTCGGACCGATTTTTATAGGTGTAAAGGATGCTGCCAACCGTCACTAAACTGAGGAAAATCATGTTTAGAAATAGCATAAGCCCTCCCTAGTTCGCTACTATTTTCCTACTATTGTTACTTCCTTTTTCGCCTGCACCCACACCTGCAAAAGATCGTGCATCTACTACCTCGACAAAGACATCTGAGAGCCACTTGTACCACCTCCTGCAATAACATATGAAACCCTCAAATAAAGTTGCCTGACTTTGGATCAGCATTTTCTTTATTTATTCTAAAATAGGTTGCATGATTACTCACGCCTGGATAGATGTAACGAGTGTAGGAGTGATGTAGTCGAGGAGACGAGCGGTACCGTTTTCGCATGAGATGGAAGGAGAAATAGAGATAAAGGAGCATAACAATGCTGGTTCAGGTAGCAAACGTATAACGATTCACCCGGTTCGCACTGGCCCATCTCTCTTCGCATACACCTGTAACGAATCCAAGATTGCCGCAGACACATTCAAGTCAAGGTCTCGAGACGATCTTACATAACAAGCAGTTGGGCTCGGCAGCTCTTCATTTTCTCACGTTCCTCTTCCTGATATACCAGCCGCGTTTATGAAAGGAGATGGACCTGTACTTCTGGGCCAGTCTGATGATTCGTTTACGAGTAAGTGATGCCGGTTTTGAAGAGGAGCTTTTGTTAAGAGAACTTCTTACAACCAGATGACCTGGGTAGTGAGCTTTCACGAAATTACCGTAAGTTTCGAACTCGGAGAAGCCGGCATAACTCTGTTTGTTGGTCTTCTTGATAATCGCCCAGTACCACCTAGTCTTATGCCTGGCCTCAATTTTACGCTTCAGCCGGGAGAGCTTCGATTTGTCGAACAGCATATAGTGGGCAACGAAAGAGCGCGAGGCGGTTGGCTTGGTTCCCAGTAATTTCTTGTAGGTGCGAAAATACTCGGGACGACTCCAGTTACGGCAGTAAAAAACAGTTTTCCCGTTGACGAGAAAGAGATGAGGGCGGATGAGAATGGTGTCGGCGTCAATCACAAGATAATACCTTTGCTTGGTCAAGTTTCCTCCCGCCAGCTTCAACAATTGTTGGAGCAGCCAGCCTGAGCGATTGGTGCGTTTGGTTTGGTAGTGAATGTCTTTTTTTGTAATCGGTAGGACGCGTCTTTCATTGATGAAGGTGCAGTTTTTACGCCGGCAAAGGGCTTGGATTCGCTTGCTTGGTGGCGATACAACCATGATCTTACCGATCGGATGCTTCACTTGCTTACGGATACTGTCAATGACATAGGGAAGAGTGCCAAGATCTTTCTCGATAGCTGGGATCAGGACATCAATTTTGATAGAGCTATTGAAGGTGCTTTTCACTGGACGTGTCAACATCTCAACTCCTTTTCGCTAAGCAGGATCAAGCATATGTGTCTGATCAGGTCGGCAAGAGTGTCCGACTTTCCAGATTAGGATATGATTTTATTCCTTGGGGTGAATATGACAGACATGGAAATCCTGCAAAATGGGTGTTTGAAAGTAGACTGGAACAGAAGGAGCTGGCAGACAACCAGGAGCGCGGTGATGGCCGCGACGAAATCCGACGAAACCGGCAAAAAGCGTATGGAGGAGGATAGATTGAAAGTCGATATGAATGGCGTTTGACCATGGAGCCTTTTTGTAGGGGGTACGGAAGGTGTTATTAAATGCAGAATCAGTTTGTAAAATCTCAAGAGGCTATGGAAAAGCATTTCTAGTTACAAGCGTAACTGCTTTACAAAACATTACTACTGTTAATAGTTCAAGGGGTACAAAAGAAAAAAGGATAGCAGATTGCTACCCTAAATTTCCTCTATTAATTGTGTTTTATCACTTTATTAAAAATACCACCTAATAGTGTACCAATGAGAATGGAGATACCTATCAATCCATATCCCATACCGCTCCAACCACCAACAAAAAAGCTGATGATTATAATGACAATGCTTATAATAAGTAAGCCAGCAAAACCTATACCAAGGTACATACTATTCTTTTCAGGAAATGTTCTTCTTAATAGTATTGATGCAATAGTAAATAGTAAAGTGACTCCCAAGCAAATATAGATGAAGATTTCAAAACCTTCCATATGTTACCTCCCTGGTGCATGTTGTTACACTTATTTTAATACTGAATGAAAAAACAAAAAGTACCAAATATCTTTGGTACCATCTGCATCAAATCTATGATTGGCTTTATTGCGGGTGAAAGGGATAGCTATTTTACAAAAGAGAAAAAATGAAAAGCAGCATCCCAAAAAGGGAGTGCTGCTAATAATTAGGGGATGTACTGTTCTGTAATTTTTGTGACGATTCCATTCGTTACTTCAATGTGGAATGGTAGCTGATAAGGAATTCCCTTGGATAGCACAAACTTGTTAAAAGTATCGGCGTTTACTGATTCATTCCAATGGAAATTCTCATCTTTAGTAGAGTTGGTTTGAAGAGTAAACGAAGCTTTTGGAGAAATTTCAAACGTTCTAATTTTAGGACTGTTATTACGAATGTAATATGGCATTGGATAGTCCTCTTTTTCTAATGGATGATCTTGACGATAAGCTTTTACTGCTGCCTCACCGAAAAACCATTGAATATAGTCAAGTGAGACTATTCGTTTTCCATTTTTCACTTGTAGCGTTTTCACATATGCCATTGATTTTTCAAGGGTATTTCCGTGTTTATCCTTACTACTTGTTGGAACAATTACTTGGGGAGGAACAGGTGCAACCGTTTCTTGGTGTGAACCTGCATGAGCGTCAGTAACAAACAATACACAGAATATCAAAGAAGAAAGCAGCAAATATGTTTTACTCATAACAGAGTGTCAGTTCCTTTCGATTTACATGTAATACGATTCACAATTAGTAGGACGAAAAACTAACGAGACCGTTTCTCCTCATGATGAAAAATTTAACATAATATTTCTTAAAGAAAAGAGGTGGACGGTGTAAGCGAAAGATAAGCTGATCGAACACATGGTCGGTCAAAGAGGTTGAGCTGTTACAAAAGGAAATCGATATTCGCTCTAAACTAAGGCAACGCACGATGAATAAGCCGCTCGGGGAAAGAACCGGGCGGCTTTTATTAGTTGGCAACTGAATAGAGGGTAAAGTCAAAGATTCCTCAATTGGCGGACGTAGGATAATCTCATTTTTGTATACACAATGTATATAAAAATCATTGACATATTCGATAGAATATGTGATTATCTACAATGTCACTTATAATGATAATCATTATCAGAGGATACTTCACACAAAACACCACGTAACAAGGAGAAATGAGCACATGAAAAAAGGAACACGAATCGTACTGGCCTGCTTGGTAGCAGTAGTCACCGCAGTTTCAGCAGGTTGCGGAAGCAGCCAACCGGCTTCGGAAGCAGCTAAGAAGCCTGAGACACGCGTAGTCAAGCATCTGATGGGGGAAGTTACGATCCCGGCGGAACCAAAGCGGATTGCAGATGTATCGGGAGCAGCGGAGGAGCTTTTGATTTTGGGACACAAGCCGGTTGCTACGGCCAATACATACAAGACAAAAATCATGTCCCACGTAGCGGATAAGCTGACAGATGTAAAACCGGTTGGATGGATGTGGGATGATTCCATCAATCTGGAAGCTGTGGTAGAAACAAAGCCAGATCTGATCATTATGAACAACCGCCAGCAAAAGATGTACGAACAACTGTCCAAAATTGCGCCGACTGTCGTTCTGGAAACAGACATGGACAAATGGCGGGATAAATTTAAAGAAATCGGCCGCCTCTTTGGACAAGAAGAGGACGTGAACAAGTGGCTGGCTGGCTACGACGAGAAGACAAACGGAATGCGCGAGCAACTCAAGCAAGCGTACGGCGACCAGACCTTTATGTTCTTGGCCGTAACGCCAAAACTGTTCCGCGTGTACGGAAACTATGGATATGCAGATATCCTGTTCTCTGACCTCGGCCTGAAGCCGGCAGTTGGAACACCTACCGATAAAACAATGGAAATGATCGAGCTGGAAGGACTGACGAAGTTTCAGCCAGACCATATGTTCCTCGTCAATTTCGGCGGAAAAGCAGATGATATATATGCAGAACTGAAAAAGAGCCCGGTATGGAAAAGCAACAAGGCAGTTCAACAAGGCCATCTCTATGAGGTAACCAATGAAACATTCAACATCAAAGCATTTGGCCCAATCGGCAAGGATATGCTCTTAGATGAGATTGGTAGCATGTTGCTGAAAAAGCAATAACCAAGCGATCAACAGAAAAGATGGGGATGTTCAGAAAGTCGGTTTTGACTTCCCATTTGCGGAAAAGTTGTTTGCTAACGTGGGTTTGACAAAGTATATGTCCCGTGCGACTGCTTACTAATATGCGAAACCCCTTGTGCCTGTTGGCGCGAGGGGTTTTTCTTTTCGTGGGTGTAGTCAATAAATTAGAAGTCATCTTGGCGGCACCCACGAAACACGTCGTAAACGCAAACGTTAAGAGTTGGAAAAACAATGGCGATTGAATTCCGTGGAATATTTAGCTGCTTTGATTGAACGAGTGCAAACGGAATAAAGCGATCGGGTAATTCCCCAAACAAGTGGACTCGCTTCTGACCAAGTAACGATATCGTAAAACGATCTCTCCACAAAACGACACTCTTTTTTCTTGGAGCGGTATGAGGGAGGCTGAGACTAAAAAGTAGGATACACCATCTCAATTATCCTTAGGATTGGCCATATGTACCCATGTATCGAAAATGTATGTATCAGTAATCAGGCACTTCAGCAGCTTGGGATGCAAGCTATGCAATGGACTAGTATTGGCGATAGTATGTAAAGTCTTAATAAAGCAGTGCTGTAACAAATTACTGCAAGGATCATCGTTCTATCTGACTCTTGAGGAGAAGGGAAAATGGGCTATTCGGATTTTTCTCAGGAATGATTGAAGAACAACACGGTATCAAGCTGACAAGGGCATAATAAAAACCCGTCTTCATAACCAAGACGGGCTAAAATCTATGCATCGTTTACTGAATTGTATAAGTAGCTACAATGACATTTGGATCCTCATAGGAATATGGGGCTTGAAATTGTACGTAGCGATAACCGTCCGCATCAGCTTTAATAATGATTCCTGTCGTACCGCTCCAAATCCGTTTATTTTGAGCATCATAGACTGTGTAATTAGCAAAGCTACCTTTTGGACTAATACGGAGCTCCTGCCCTTTCTTTAGATAAATCGCTTCTTTCTGGCCTAACTGTCCAGGAGAAAGATAGTAATACTTTGTGAATTGTTGCGCTTGTTTTTGTTGCTCCGTAGATACTTTGTTTGATTCACCTTGTACTTGAGCATTTGTAGAAGCGGAAGCATAAGCAGGTGCGCCAGAGAGTAGTAAAGCGAGCATTGTAATAGAGAGAAGCTGTTTTTTCATACCTAGTACACTCCTTTGTATTAATTCTGATTAAATTCTAAATACATGAACTAAAGGTAATTATAATCAAATTAAACGATTTGGTAAATATTTACATAATGAAATGTTAGAAATATCCCTATTCATATCCTCATGACTACATAGTCTAGAGGTGTTCCGCAACTTTTGAATGCCGTACACTAATGTTTTTTCAAAGTTGTATCTCACACGGACAATCTGATTCCAAAATCACGTTGGCTGACATGGTAAATGACATGGATCAGCAACAGGGGGATCTCTCCAGGGGGTATTGAAGAAGCTAATTCCTATGTCGAAAGGGCGGCGATGAAGATAACTCTGATCCAGCCTTCACAGAAGCCGAGAAAGAGTGAGTCCGCTTGATGAGAAGCCTCGATTTTGACATTGTGCTCAATGCAGTATTGGGAATCCAATAAGAGGCAGATTAAAGCACTCTCTACAATGCCCTTGAGTGGATTTATGATTGTTAGCAGACAGATCATGACTTTTAACACTTTGTGAAATAAATAAAATGCCTTCTCAATCGAGAAAGCATGAGGAACTCATCTAATAAAAATCGTATGCTTATCAAAAATGCTAAGTGACTGCCGAAAATACTCACACTCAAACATGAAAACTTTTTGTTCTATCTGTGTTGGTCTATAAGTATTGGATTTCCATCTGGGTCTTCAATCGCAAAACTGGCTGGTCCTGTTGGAGTTAATCTTGCATCGCCAATAATATGTATTCCTTTATTTCGAAAATCTTCTTGTATGTCTCTTATATCTTTGAACGGATTTATTTCTTCAGCTTTGCTATTCCACCCCGGATTAAAGGTCAATGAATTTTTTGGAAACATACCTTGAAACAACCCTATTGTGGAATCGCCATTCTGCATGATTAACCAGTTTTGTGTAATATCTCCGCCAAAAACATGAAACCCAATCTTTTCGTAAAATTCTTTAGATGCATGGATGTCTTTCACACTTAAACTTATAGAAAATGCACCAATGCTCATGTTATTCTCCTTACCATTTAGTTTAACCATTTGAACTTCTAGCTATTTCCGCCTCATATAGCTGGCAGAACTATTTTTTCACAGTCTTCCACTTTCTTCTGAATCTAAAACATTATTTTCATTGAAAACGATATAGAGAAAAGAAGCCTCAAATTAAGGCGAAACATGACGGGAGTGGGACAATTACACGAGTGCAACCTATGATGATTAAGCCGCTCGGGTAAAGAACCGGGCGGCTCTTTTGTTGAAAGGATAGGTGAAAGACATAGAGCTGAAAATTTCTGCGGTAAAACAGAGAGTCCAAATCTAACATCAAAGCGAGGGAGGAAAGTGTGGGAAATCAGCAGATTGGCATGCATCCCAAAAAGATACGGTACAGTTATGCTGGGGTGGAAAAGAACAGAGGCGACGCAGCCACTTAAAAACGAGTGCAAACGGAAAAATCGATCGAATAATCCCTAACTAGTGAATTCGTTCCTGACTAGATGACCAAATCGTAAAAGAATCTCTCCACAAATACTACACTCCTTCTACTAAAGCGTAACGTGGGAGGAAAAAGGGCAGCTTAGCTGCCCATGACATTGGACAGATATTAGCACTCATCACAGCTGCAAGCAACAATTGTTAACAAAACGAAAAGTACCAAAACCAAAGCAAAATTGTCGTCAAAGAATCCCATCGATATCACCCCTTCAAAGGTATGAGGAAGAACCTCAAACTCAAGCTATGCAAATTGAGGAGCTATGTACGGGCGATACCACAGTAAGTGGAAAATTTGGGCATGAAACAAACAGTTACCAGTCATGTCCACAGGCTCAATTATGTTAAATGATCAGGAAAGATACACGACGAAAAAGACCATCCCTTAGCCACATTCATGGCATTTGGGACAGCCTTCTTGAAACTTTTATGAGTTTAGTCACACTACCAAGGGCATAAGCATCTGCCATGATAAATAATGCATGAATCTCCGCAAGGCTCCATTGCATAATTTGAACCTAACTGTTTAAGGAGTTTCTTCAGCATGAAAACTCACCTCCCAGATAGATTTAATTTCCATGTAATGCCATATTTATAGTAGGGAAGTGAATATTAGAACACGAATTTCCAAATTGTGTACTGTGTCAAAGTTTCAAGTCGGTTTGAAGGACTTGAAAATAATCTGAAGTGATTTCGTCTAAATCGGAGTCTATCTTCTCAAGATACTTCCAATAAATTAATTTGAAATTGAAATGGGTATTTACAAAATAACTTTTAAGGTAAAGTACTAGCTCTACGCTGCATCCAAATTGAAAAGAACATGGCCGCTCCAGAGCCTATAAAGCCAATAACACTCATCAGCGTATCATAAGGATGATACTGATGAGTAAATACCTGAGCAGTAGAAAGTAGCCACAAGAGGGTTGGAATAGACAGGAAGATATGTATTTTTCCATTATTCGTAAACCTGACATAGATAAGAGCGACTACCGTAGAAACGAGATAACTGAAAGAGAAAAGGATCGTGTCCCAGGTCGAAATGGTTACTGGTATATCGCTTGAGAGAAGCGATTTACAGGCCCAAAGAATAAAGAACCAAAAAGCAAATGCCAAACCGATTATCATTTTCATAAGACTTTTCATGCTTTCTTCTCCCTGACAATTTCTATTACAAATCGGTAATTGAAAAAAGTAGATTCTAGTATGAATCAAAAAAGAATGGAGGGTAGAGGTCATCATCTGGTTCAGCATCACCCCAATTCTCAGCTTACATCCATATGTGTTTTTTCATAATTTGCTCCGTCTTTAAAAGGTTTGATTGGTGAAATGGTATCACGAAAATCGAATTTATTTCCATGGTTTAACAAAACAAACGATTATTGCGCGATTGGTTGCTTGTGATTTAGCAAATGAGAAAAAAAGAAAAACATCATACCGATCGTTAAATAGTCGGTGGTATGATGTTTTATTAAAATAAATGGTGTAGTTTTCGTGTGCTTTCCTTTACCTTACTAGTAGCACCTTTGTCGCCTTCAGGGTCTTGGACAGTTGATTGTTTCCAAGTTCCATCACAGTCTTTATTTGAATGGCTTGTGTTAAACGCTATAGGTAGGCCATCCGCAATACCCGTCAGCTTCACAAGGTACACGTTGTTCTTTTGCGCTGCTAACACCAGGGAATGAAAGCGATAGAAATAAAGCAGCTGCAATACCAAACAGAGCAAACTTTTTCATAATCTTCCCCCTCGTAAGTTTAACGTATAACTTCCAAAAAAAGTATACGCTTTGGAACAGCATATATTCTGAAAATAAATCGAGCAGCTAGTGAGCTACTCATGGAGCGAATCCGCCAAATCGTAAAGTAACGTATTCAACCATTGTTGCAAAGGGTAGATCCAATACGTTCAATACCACTTCTCTTTTGGGACTTAGACGAAAAAAGACCATCCCTCTACCATATAAATGGCTTTTGGGACAGCCTTTTTAAGTACTATCTAGCATTACGCCGGACACATACAGTATTTTCCTGCTGGTATGCACTCCGGTGGACATGCACGGTATGAGTTAGCACCCAGTTTTTGAAGTAGTTTCTTAAACATTGCTATTCACCTCCTAAAATGGAAAAATATAACTTCCAGTAATATAGTAACACATCCGAATGAAAATTGATATATTAGTTACTAAAAATTCAGAAAATAATTTCGGTGATATAAAAAGTATGTATGGTAGTTTTACAAACTGCTAATTGTGATAAACAGGGAGGAGTAAATGTGAACGTATTCTCCAACGCACGATCCTAGTCTCTATCCTAGATGGAAAAGGATAAAACAAGATATAAATTCTCCTAGGATTGCTATAACAATATTTTGTAACCATAAACGGATGGGAACATCATTTGAAATCATAGCCAATGAACCAAGTAAAGGAAACAAGCTGAAGTCGATGGGGTTTCAACGTCAGCTTGTTGTTTTGAAAACGTTATTCTACTTGTTTTATTTAGCCAATATACCTGATTAGGTTTCTTGTTCCTGTTGATTGAACCATGATCCAGCCAGGAGGAATAGGGGAGCCTAGCATTACCCAAATTTGCTCACCAAATGCAGCATTTTTGATTTTAGTAGTTACGTGCTTAGTCCCAGTTGATTTTGAATTAGTTTCTTTCCCTTTCCAGTCATTCTGGGTAATGTTTGCTGCGAAGCTGGTCGGTTTCTCTTGTAAAGGGCGCGTTGCTCCTTGGGCGGTTGTAGCTAAACTTGGTACCGTGACAACAGAGCTTACAGCCAGCATGATCAAGGCTTTCTTAAACATTTGCAACAACCTTTCTTGAGCGTGATGCCTGTATGGAAGTGATATATGTCATTTGAAACCGATCACAAACTGACGTATAATCAGGTATTATTGATTAATCACTAAAAAAGGGAGGCGATCTTGCAATGACGTCGGTCAATCGTAAAACGGAAATCATTTCAGCTGCCATTGAAGTCTTTGCTGAAATCGGATATTTCCGGGCAACAACTGCGCAGGTTGCAGAGCGAGCGAAGATCTCACAGCCGTATATTTTCAAGTTTTTTGCATCGAAGGAAGCTCTGTTACAGGCAGCCTTGGAGGCTTCGTGGGAGCGGATTATTGACTCTTTCCGTCTCGTTGTGGAGTCCGCATCAAAAGAGCAATTGGAAAAGGATTTAATCAAGGCATATGAAAGAATTTTGGCTTCCCATCAAAATGAGATGCTTCTTCAAATGCAGTCTCAGACGATACAAGAGCCTGCGATTCGAGAGGAAATGCGCAAAGGATTTCGGGAGGTTCGTCAAATCGTCCTAACAGCTTTTCGTGAAGCGGGCATCGCGAGTTCCGAAGAGAGAACGCTTGTTTTCCTGGCAAGAGGAATGCTGTGTAACATTTCAGTGGCTTTGGACATGCCAGAATTGATGGAGGTGTAGTGGAGAAAAATTTTGACAATTAGTTATTGACTAATCACTAACTAAGGCGTTATAGTTCAAATTAGTTAGTGATTGATCAATCACAAATCAAACAAGTGGAGATGATACGAATGAAAAAAGCAATTGTAGTCGGGGCAACAGGCGGAACGGGTGCGGTAATTTTGGAGGAGCTTATCAAGCGAGGAATTGAAACGATTGCTTTTGGGCGTTCTCGACAAAAGCTAGAACAAATGGCCTCACAATTGGGGAATCCCGCACATTTGTCACTGGCCGTCGGGGATGCATTCCGATCTCAAGACATTGTAGCTGCATCGGAAGGAGCGGATGTACTATTCCATTGTGCAAACGTCCCGTATCACGAGATGGTAAATAAGCTGATCCCTCTTGGCGAAGCCATCATGGAAGCCGCCAACAAGAGAGGTTTGAAGGTTGTTGCGGTAGACGGCATTTATCCGTACGGGAGAAAGCAAATGGATCCAGTACCGGAGGAGCACACAAAGCAACCGCATACGAAGAAAGGAAAAATCAGGTTTGAATTTGAACAGATGCTGTTTAGCAGCCGCTGGGATCATGTGCGAACGATGATTGTCAGATTACCGGATTATTACGGACCTACTGCTAATCAAGCATCGTATTTGGGTTCCACACTTGAGGCAATTGCGGATGGAAAACCGGGGTTTTTCATTGGAAATATGCATGTTCCTCGCGAGTTTGTTTATTTGCCGGATGCGGCGAAGATGATTGTAGAGTTGGCCAGCCGGGAGTTTGCTTATGGACAAAACTGGCACATTCCAGGTGGAGGCATCATTTCCGGTCGAGACATCGTCCGAATCGCCCAAAAAGCTAGTGGCACTGTGAAACCTGTCATTCCTCTTGGGAAAATTGGTTTGTCTTTGTTGGGCATGCTCGTCCCAGTGATGAAGGAGGTTGTTGAGATGCTGTACTTAACCGAAAAACCGTTGATCTTAAGCGGAGAAAAATATAAACGACTAATTGGACCAATCCCAGCGACGAAGTTCGAGGAGGGGATAACGGCAACGATCCAGCATTTGCAGAATCGTACTTCAATGAAATAAATAATAGCCACTAGTTATTGATCAATCACTAACGATTGTCTTGTCGCTGCGTTTTTGAAAGAGCGTACCTCATAGGTCACGATGGAATTCATCGATTTGGGCGGCAAGACGAAGCTGGTTAGCCGTAGTGAATATGTGTCCGCATAAGCACTTAAGACAGTTGTGGACATGGGCATGCTAGAGGGTATCACCCAAACGTGGGATCGTTTGGAAGAGAGTCTGAACGCGATCAAGTAAAGCATGAAAGGCCCCCTGGCATGGAGACCCGGCGGCCGTTTTCATTTTGGTCAACAGATTTATTTCACCATCAGTGCAATAAAATCGTTTAGCTTATCTAACGCAATGATATTTTGATTGCACGTCACACTGTCTTGGCAAATGTAGTTTCCTTTTTTCAAATACGTTCCATCCCCAGATACTTTGGCTTCAAGGACGAACATGCCGAGTTCCTCAAGGCGATTACAGATCGCACAGACGCCTTTTTTGTTTACGTTTGTAAACTGTCCGTGAATGCCAATCAGTTTTCCTTCGTGGTAGGCAACAATGTATTTCTTTTCCGTCGCAGTGTCTAGCCAGCTTACATATGAGATTTCTGAAAAATTGATCTCAGCTAAATTTGAGACTTTCAGCTTCTTTACTTTTGGAAAGAGCTTCTTAATGGACGACTCTGCGAGTTCAGGAAATGGAATCACAAACGGTGAAAGTTGATGCAAAAACTGCTTTCCTTCTGCTTTTTCTTTAATCGAGTCAATCGGATGCAAAATCTCTTTTTGTTCCTCCGTTATGTTCGGGAACAACTGAAAGATTTCTTCATGGGCGATTTCTTTGCGAGCACGAATGACGTTGGCATCTGTACTGGTGGCATAGGCGTTCATGATCGCTTGAACGCGTGATTTTATGAAGTGAAATTGATGCGTATGGATAAAAGGTTCCATCTTTCGGTTCCTCCTGTTTCTGTCTTGTTAGGTGGGTTCTTCTTTACTTTAGTGTGTTTACAAGCGGGGAGAAAGGGGTAAGACATTTAGCAAAAATACTCGCCATAAAAAAGCACTGACAACCTGAATGAAAAGGTCGTCAGTGCTTTATTAACGTCTATTTGGTATATACGATTTTTTTAATCGTCTCTGTAGACAAAAAGTATTCCTCCGCTAACTGGGAAATAGACGTTCCGGCCCGAAAGCTGCTTTTAATAGCCGTATTTCGCTCATCCAGGAGTTTTCTTCCGCCTGTGCGTGTCCCCCATTTTTGGTGTGTTACTTTTGTCTTTGGGATATAAATGGTTTCTCCTTGCACGTACTTTTGAATTTCTGCCAGTAACGTTTCAGGAAGGATTAAATTTGCTTTCACACATTTCATTTCTGCTCGCTCCTTATTTATAGATAGGCAAATAAGGGGCAAAGCCAAGAAATAGGAAATGAGATACGCAAATGAAGGCGATGAATCGATTAAACGAGAGACCACCTCATGCAAAGTATCGCCTTACTATTTCTAGGCTTTGCATGAGCCGCTGCGGTATGTGGCAAATTGAGAGCATTCGCCATTGGTACACCCCCCTCGAGGTCCATTTTGAAAACGGTGTTCCCTTCCTGTATGCGAAGGGAGTATTTGTAATTATATAAGAAAATGGCTTTTTTGTATAACGATACTTACACAACGAAAAGAAATGAATTGCACATTTACAAACTATGGAAGTTCAAATATAGTAAAGATATCTAACGTGAAAAGAGGTTTTGACTGAGTATGATGAAACTGACAATCGCTAAGTAAAATTCTAATGAATTTTATATGGGAAAAGGTCAAATGAAGGGCGTGCCCTTGGTTTATTTTTTTGTACCTTTTTTCAAAAGCGATTAGAAGGCATTATATCTCATCAAAACAAATTTCACGTTTGTGCACGATATCTATTCTGTTCGGGATAGGTATCTTCATTACAACGATAAATTTGACCATGAGAAGAGAATTCTTCTTGTGGTCTTTTTTATTTGAAGGAAGGGATTGCTGAAAAGAAATGGATGATTACCAAATGTACAAACAATCAAATGGGAGGTTTTCACATGGGTGACTATCAATTGATTAGCGACTACAAGCAGATCGAAAAATACAGGGAAAGCTTTAATGACCTCGCCACGCAGGTCTTTCAGCTCGATTTTAAAGAATGGTATAACAAGGGCTTTTGGAATGATAACTATGTCTGCTATTCCTATATGGATCGGGATCAGGTCATTGCCAACGCTTCTGCAAGTAAGATGGTCGTGACATCCAACGGTAAGGACTATAAGGCACTTCAGATCGGAACGGTCATGACGCATCCGGATTATCGCAATCAAGGATTGGCAGCGAAATTGATGAACCATATCCTCCAGACATGTGAGATGGAATACGATTTTATTTATTTGTTTGCCAACGAAACTGTCCTCGATTTTTATCCGAAATTCGGATTTGAGAGAGTACAGGAAAGTAGCTTTCACATATTGGCATCCGATTTGAAAAAGCAAGTAGGACAAAAATCGGCCTTGCGCAAGCTGGATGTTGATAACGAGGCTGATTTTATCGTCATGAAGGAATTTGCTGCCGAACGAATCCCCGTTTCATCGAGATTTGGCGTCAAGGATAGCGAGCATCTGTTGATGTTTTACTTTCTTCTCGTTTTTCGGGATGCGATCTATTATGTCGAAGAGGAGGATGTGATTGTCCTATTTGAACAAGAAGATGACCAGCTGCATGTATTTGATCTCGTAAGTAAAAAAGCAGTTGATATAGAAGCGGTCACTTCTCACTTGATATCGGCTGAGACAACGATCATTCATTTTCATTTTATGCCGGATAGTGAGAGTGAAAAAATCCAGTCTGCATTGATGACCACGACAGAGGATGTCTTATTTGTTCGTCCTTCGTTAAAAATGGAGAGAGAACATTTTCGTTTTCCACTTACTTCACACGCATAAAAGGTTTGAAATGACACGCAGGGTGAAACAGTAAAATAGAAGAGAAAAAAGCAGACGTCCAGTATGGAAGGATGTGAGGGGAAAAGCATGTGCGGCCGTTTTACTCTCGTAACGAACTTGGAAAAATGGAAGGAACGGTTCCAAATCGAAGTCATTCCATTTAATGCAAAGCTACGGTACAATATTGCACCGGGTCAGTTCATTCCAGCGATTATTGCTGATCGCGGTAAGCGACGTATGGGTCAGTTGAGATGGGGGTTAGTGCCATCGTGGGCTGCCGATGAGAAGAGCAGCTACAGAATGATCAATGCAACTCTAATTGCCTAATACTTTGAAACCAGCTGACAATGGTTTTTTCAATATGTAAATGATGCACTACCAGTTTCTATAAACTGGTAGTTTTTTTATTCTCCATTGAAGGATATCTTGCGTAAAGGAAGAATGGTATTTGCTGAGTAAGCCGTACAGGGTTGTCAGGAGGCCGTCAGATACTTTGCACGGTTTCCCGGTTATTGTTTTTGATCGCAACAATAAAATACATTTACCTTTGACCGTATTTGCAAAAGAGGCACATGCCGCGACAAGTCAGAGTAGTGCCAATACGTACCTATTTGAGTCGGGAGGACGTGTGTCCGAAGATATTGGACTGACACTCGGAGACTGGTACTCCAGGGGACTTTTAAGGGAAGCGAATGCGTTTTGCAAGGGTAGCAATGGTCGACGTGTAAAATTTCTTAGATGGAACAACGAGACTTCAAAGTTGCTGCAAAGATTGATCTCCAAGAAAGAAATAGGCTGCCTTTCGGCAGCCTAAACTATCGAACCCATGAGCGTAATGACTCAGATTCTGATGATGTGTAACGATTTAACGTTACGACACCATCCCCAGGGTATATAAGTACCATGAACTTCCTAAACCTGTGATCAGAACAAGCAACATTAAAAGATAGTACCATCCTTCTTTTCTTATCATTTAACTGTCGCTCCTCCCTCCGTTTAATTAAAATTCTGCTTAGAAATTAAAAGTACTTCTTTCTCCAGAACAGGAGTGCTGTGACTGTCGTAATTGTTGCAGAGGTTATCATAATGATATTGAATGCCTGCGGGTGATCCTGCAAAGGAAGCTCGACGTTCATACCGTAATAGGTACCGATCACCATAGGTAATGTGATGACGATGGTGATCGAGGTAAGCAACTTAACTACTTGATTCAGATTGTTGGAAATGATGGAGCCGAAACCGTTCATAATGCTTCCTAAAATTGCGGTATATATTTCCGTCATTTTGATAGCTTGTTTGGTTTCGATTCTTACCTCTTCAAGCAGTTCCTTATCATCATCGTACATTTTCAGATAACTACCGCTCCAAAGCCGTGAAATCAGTAGACTGTTCGTCTCTAAGGACGTCGAAAAATAGACAAGGCTTTTCTGCAATTCAAGCAAGGTAAGCAGTTCATTGTTTTTCATTGATTGCCGCAAGGATTTTTCAAGGGTTTCCATTTGCTTGTTGATTCTTTTCAAGTACTGCAAATAATAAAGAGAGGTACTAGATAGAATTTGCAGAACAAAACGCGATCTCATATGAGTATGAAAATTTTTCATCTTACCTTGGACTAACTCATTCATGACTGCCGTTTCTTCTAGGCAAACGGTTAAGAAATAATCCTCCATAACCATGATACCCAGCGGAACAGTAGTATAGATATCCTTCATACCTTCTTTTGTGGAAACGGGTATTTCCACAAAGAGTATAACTCGATTTCCGTCTTTGTCGATACGCCCAATTTCTTCGTCATCAAGGGCATCCTGCAGAAAGTCAAGGTCAATATTCAAATCGCTGACCAATTTTTGCTTTTCTTGTTCAGCGGGATTGGTAAGATGTATCCAGCACCCTTTTTCAAATTGATCGAGTTCTTTTATTTTTCCGGTAACATCAGTTTTATAAATTCTCAACATGTTTATTCATCCTTTCGCATGTAACGAATCGGCGGTATAGATTTCCGCATAAAATATTTTCCTTACCCTCGAAGAACCAACAAAAAAGCTCTCCCTGTAATCAGAGAGAGCCGAGGAATCGGAAACGACCGTGTTACGCGAGCATGTCAAATAAGCATACTTACATACAGTCGTCCTAAGAAAAAAGACGAATGATAATAAGGTATGGGAAACATGTAGGAGCGTCGCAAGGCCGATTAGTTCTCTGAACAGGATATATATCGTTATACATTCGACTACTTGGACTACTTGGACTACTATCCATAAAAATGTTCCCCCCTTTCAAAATATAAAAAACCCTCCGAGTACATAGAGGGTTAGATAAGCGCACGAAACAACACCACTTTATCTCCCCCTAGCAGAGCTTTGGCACTATACAACGTAAAGGAAAAATCCTTAGCCATCTTAAGAAAAGCCTTAGTCCGGCAGTTCCTGTTCTACCCATTGGCATCTTTCGATATTTCCGGGCAATGGCCTATGTTTGTATAGGAGCCTCACCTAACGAGGACTTATTATTGACTTTGTCATAGTATCCCTGTCATTAAAGTTTGTCAACAACTAATTTCTAGCCCTCTTTGTTTCGTGGCCATGTCAAAAAGTACATTTTCTTTTTGAGACATTTCATTTTTTACTTAAGCTTTTTGACTTATTGTACATAATCCATCGTTCTGTTAATTTATTTCCTCATATACGAACTACCATTCTATATCTTTATTCCTTCATTTTAAAGTATTGAACGTGATTTTGAGTATATAGGTTAAAAGCGCGTTGCGAGACATTAAATGAAAAGCCTGCATTCAAACAGCTTTTCACCCGAAAGCGATGCATCCTTCCTGCTGACAGCTTTTTTTATTAAATGTCTAACAGAATTGCAATAACCTTTTCTTATCTTGGCTAAAAACAAAATGTATAACAAAATTACCTGTAAACGTCGTGTCTATAGAAGTGGTTATTCAGCTCTTCACAAAGCCCCAAAAACGTTCGTTTTCGGTAATGAATTCTTTTTAATCTAGGGGTCCCACCCACATTTTAACGAAAATATACTCTAAGCAAATTTCGACATAAAATGAGCCGGATTTTCTACTCTAAGAAAAAATCCGACTCTTATTTTTAAACTTGTTGTAAAGGACGAAGACATTCTAACGTTGTTGTATCTTTCATATTAAATCGGTACTCACCTAAAAAGTTGATATGCTCCCATCCTAGTGGTGAGATATGTTTTAATAGTTCTTCGTTAAACCCATGCGTACTTCTTAACATTTCTACAGCTTTACTTAAATATACGGTGTTCCATATAATGATGGCATTAATGAGAATACTTAATGCACTTGCTCGTTGCAATTGGTCTTGGAGAGCACGTTCACGGAATTCTCCGTGTTTCCCAAAAAATATTGCTCTTGCTAGTGAATTCATTGCTTCCCCTTTGTTTAATCCTCGTTGAACTTTTCTACGTAACGTTTTATCTGAAAGATAATCTAGAAT
The DNA here is from genome assembly GCF_042878995.1 of Brevibacillus sp. NPDC003359. Taxonomy (NCBI): domain Bacteria; kingdom Bacillati; phylum Bacillota; class Bacilli; order Caryophanales; family Paenibacillaceae; genus Brevibacillus; species Brevibacillus sp. NPDC003359. The sequence continues at coordinate 1,281,579 of NZ_JBIAOR010000001.1, read as the reverse complement.
AAAGATAGTTTTTTCAATTCTACCCATTTCTCTTAATGCCTTTATGACATTGTCAAAGTAACTTAAATTGGTTATCATAAAAACGAATAAAACAGGAGATGAGCAGATGAATACAAACTCAAAAAAGTCTTTTTCGAAAGTTTCTCATAGGAAGTTAGTGGATGAGGTCTTAGAACGTCTACAAGAAAAAATTTTTTCTGGTGAGTACGCAGTAGGCGATCGACTTCCTACAGAGCCACAATTAATGGAAGAGCTAGGCGTAGGACGTTCGACGCTACGAGAAAGTATAAAAATCTTAGTACATGCCGGCATACTAGAGGTTCGGCAAGGAAACGGTACTCGTATTGTATCACTAAGTATGGTACAAGATTCATTTGAAAAACGGTTACAAGATGCCAATATAGACCATGTGTATGAAGCAAGAAATATGTTAGATAAAGAAGTAGCTATGCTGGCTGCAAAACGCCGCGATGAGGATGACCTTTTACTCCTAAAAGGATATTTAAATAAGAGGAAGAACGCTCTTCACGAGGGAAATTATTTAGAATATATAGATGCAGATATTCAATTTCATCTATCTATTGCAAAAGCGAGTAAGAACCAAGTTCTGTTGGATTTGTATCAATCATTTGTACCCGTTCTTCGTCACATCCTAACCCAATTGATATTAAATACAAATAACTATCAAGACAACTCTGTTATTCACGAAAAATTGTTCCAGGCTATTTTAAATCAAAATGCAGAAGAAGCACAAACATACGCTATTCAAAATTTGGAGCTGAAATAAGCTCCTTTAATAACGACTAAAAACATCAGATGATATTATGAATTATGAAGGGAGATAGAAAATGTCAGAAACTATTTTTCAAGTAAAGTCCATCAATATTGGCAAAGTTGAAAATCTAAGCTATGGAAAAACTGTTATTTCAACAGCGATAAGAAAGCGTCCTGTCCAAGGAAGGATTTTTTTAACGAAAATAGGTTTAATTGGAGATGAACAAGCCTATAAAGAACATGGCGGAAAAGATAAAGCTTTGTGTGTGTATTCTTATAATCGTTACGCCTATTGGAGCAATATAATCCATAACATGATAGATGATTCACTCTTTGGAGAAAATATCACGGTATACGGTTTGACTGAAGAAAAGGTTCATATTGGGGATATCTTCGCTTTCGGAGAAGCAGTCATACAGGTTTCCGAGCCAAGGAATCCATGTTATAAGCTTGCTAAAAAATACGACGTTCCTAATCTAGCGTTTGAAATGCAACAAACAGGATATACCGGTTTCCTATGTCGAGTGCTACAAGAAGGTAGTGTGTCGGCAAGTGATTGTTTACAACTTGTTGCATCGCATCCTAAAAGGGTATCGATTTCACAAGTCAATCATGTTAAATTCCACAATAAATACAATAAAGAAGCACTAGAAAGAATTATTGAGGTGGATGCACTATCGGACAGTTTAAGAGAGTTACTATTGAAACGATTAAATAAATAATTACACCTTGAAACATCAGATGATATACTCAATATTGATGTTTTGAGAGAGGAGATATATAATTTGAAAAATAGAAAACGAACCTATATCTATATATTGGCATTATTTTTTGTTTCTATTAATTTACGTATAGGAATCACATCAATCTCACCTTTATTAGAGACAATTCGTCAGGACTTAAACATGAGCAACTTTTCCGTTAGTTTTCTGACATCTATTCCCGTATTATGTATGGGTGTGTTTGCATTACTTACAGGTAAGGTGAACAAGAAGTATGGAACAGAAAAGGCAATTTTAGCTTGTCTGATTTTAATTGGAGTTGCAACATGTATGAGAGCTTTTACTTATTCAGTTCTCACATTGCTTATTAGCTCTCTATTTATTGGTATTGGTATTGCGGTTGCTGGTCCATTGCTATCTGGATTTATTAAGGAGAAGTTTCCTACTAAGATTGGTTTAATGATAGGAGTATATTCAGTTGGAATGGGAACAGGTGCTTCCTTAAGCGCAGGGATGACTATCCCTTTACAACATGTATTGAAAGACTCTTGGAATATGGCACTTGCATTTTGGAGTGTGTTTACCATTGTTGCTCTTCTCTTCTGGTATCCCGTTATGAGACTAGATAAAACTACAAAAACACATAATAAACAAAACAATATATTACCATTAAAAAATAAGAAGGTATGGTTGTTTACAATCTTTTTTGGACTACAATCAGGTATTTTTTATTGTATTACCACTTGGCTTGCTCCAGCAACTCAAAGTGTAGGGTTAAATAGTCAGCAAGCTGGAACTCTGGTTACCGTCTTTACATTTGTTCAAATGGTATGTAGCTTTGTCATTCCAACTTTAGCGGATTTTTATAAAAATCGAACATTTTGGTTATTAGGTAGTGTGTGTTTTGTGGTAATAGGTTTGTCACTCATGATATATCCATTGACTACAGCATGGATTCCTTCTATTTTACTTGGAATTGGGCTTGGTGGATTATTTCCGTTGGCTCTCATGTTACCGTTGGATGAAACAAATACACCGGAAGATGCAAGTGCATGGACTGCCATGATGCAGTCAGGGGGATATATGATTGGTGGACTTATTCCTGTTTTAGCAGGTATTATACGTGACTTTTCTCGAAGTTATCAACAGGTGTTTCTCATGATATTATTTTTAAGCGTGATTTTGTTCATTTTAACTTTAGTAATGAATCAGAGAAAAGTAGAAACTAAGAACTTACAGTAATATCCAGTTGTTACAATAAAAACTCAGAGTGGGCTTTTCCTTAGAGTAGAAAAGCCCATTTTCTTTTTTATGGAATTTGCTTAGCGTATATTTTCGTTAAAATGTGGGTGGTCCCCCATCTAAGAGAGAAAAATATCTATTGACTCTGTACTTAAGTACAGGGTTTATACTACATGTGAGGTGAGGCAAATGCAGTTTCGTATCGGAGAACTTGCTGATAAATGTAACGTTAACAAAGAAACTATTCGGTATTATGAACGAATCGGATTAATTGCAGAACCTTCTCGTACCAGTTCAGGCTACCGAATTTATTCAGAACAAACAGCCGACCGTATAAGTTTTATTAAACGCATGCAGGAATTGGGATTCGCATTAAATGAAATCGACAAATTGTTAGGTGTTGTTGATCGAGATGAAGTAAAGTGCCGCGATATGTATGATTTCACTGTTCTAAAGATAGAGGACATCCAGCGTAAAATTGAAGATCTCCAAAGAATTAAACGAATGCTGGTGGATCTTAAAGAAAGATGCCCCGATAACAAAGATATTTACGAATGCCCCATTATTGAAACAGTGATGAATTAATAAACTGCATAAGGAGTGATACAAAATGGAAAGCTGTTGTCAAACATCCTTTGAAAAGCCAACAACACCAATTCAATGCCCTGTTTGTCAAAAAAAGGGCAAAAGTATTCAATTGATTACGATTAAGGCATTGCTTCAATCAACAGCGTTAGAAACCATTCACCCTGAATTGACTTACGCTTTTTGCACGAATTCATCTTGCGAAGTTGTCTATTTTAGTGATGAACAGACCTTTGGCAAAGATATGCTCAAAGTCTCGGTGTTCCAAAAAGACGATGCGTTGGATGTACCTGTTTGCTACTGCTTTGGATGGACAAGAGAACGCTTAATACAAGCTGTTCAGGAAAATCAGCATCCAATTGACCATATACAAGAACAAGTTCAAGCTAATCGTTGTGGATGTGAGGTTAATAACCCACAAGGAGCCTGTTGTTTGGGCAATGTCACTACATTCATTCGGACCCTTGACAAGATCTAATCTCTTGTCAGCTCAAAAAAATCAAAAATTCTTACGAAAAGAGCTATAAATTAGTACGATATCAGCAGATTTCCTTAACGTACAGGAAATCTGCTTTATTTATGTAAAAAATTGCTTAGCGTACAAAATTTCCATTATGTTGGTGGCACGCTAATGGGACAATACATTCAGGTACATCGTTTTTAACATTACCAACTATAGACCTGACTGGGTACACCTTCATTAATTTTTCATCAAATGGCTGGAGAACGGACTGCAGAAGGTCCAGATTCGTAACTCTACGATCTAACCACAACGCCTCCTGACTGCGTGGAATAATTACTGGCATTCTATCGTGTACCTCAGCGACAAGTGAATTAGGCTTGGTTGTGATGATAGTGCAACTGTGTACTACTCGACCATCTGTAGTTTTCCAAGTGTCATATAACCCTGCGAAAGAGAATATGGATTCATCTTTCATCATAAATCGCATGGGAGTCTTGCCTTTCTCAGTATTCGCCCATTCATAGAATGAGTCAGCAATGAGTAGACATCTCTTCTTCGGTAATAGGTGACGAAAGCTTGGTTTATCAACTAGGGTTTCTGCACGGGCATTTAGCATTTTATTACCGACTTTATCATCATTAGAGAAAGAAGGAACTAACCCCTACTTTAACAATCCAATGCGATTGGTTCCATTGTCATTGATGACCGCTGGAATCATTGTTCCAGGACTAATGTTATATCTCGCTTGAATTGGGAAAGAGCCATCCTCTAATTCGTACCGATTCATCAACACTTCTGGATCTGAGACCACGAGCGTAAACCTTCCACACATGAAAATCACCTCATTAATGATTTAGGGTTGTAGTGTTCTATTCTGTACCTCGAATGACTAGTTCCGTTAAACAACTCTTCACAATAATTCGGAAGAATTATTTCGGAAAAGCCTTAAATTGTTCTGAGATCCAAATCTGCATTTGTTCAGCAATAAATTGCTCCGCAGAAATCAATTGATCTATTAGCTGTTCTTTTGTCATCTGTCTGTAACGTTTACGGACATCATTCAGATTACGTTCTAATTTAATATGATAAAAATGCTTTGTTGAAGTAGTCTCTTTTTTCACTTTACGACGATTTTGTAAGGCTAAATTCTTTTTATATGTAGTACTATGCTGAACGTAGTATGTATGCAGTTCTTGGTTAGTTCGGATCGTATTTTGATGTATTCCCTTACCATCTGGATCTATCTCTTTAGATTTTTTTACAATAAGTGAATAAGTGATTTCCTTGGCCTCACGAACTAACTCGTTTATTGCTTTTACTCCAAGCTCTAATGAACGACTAGATCGTTTTTGACGCGCAGCCTGTAACCATTGGGGGTCATTTTTATTATTCTTGGATTCGGAGTTTAGGCTCATACAGTTCATCCTTTTTATATTTCTCAATTAACTCAATTTCGAGTAATTCCTTATCAGCTGCTCTTATCGCGGCCTTCATTTTTTGGGCTTCAAGAGGTTGGTGTTGCTCCTCCCACAACTTCAAACTCTGTTCCGCCCAATTTCTATATACAATTAGCTCATGCTTTTTTTCAGGTGTAGGAACTTTCCCTCCACAACCAACGCAAGCCATCTTTACGGGGCAAACCGCATCAACAGAGCATAAACCTCCCACAGTCTGGGTGTAAACACCGATATTCTTTTTAGCTTTCTCCAGAGCCTGAAGCAATTCATTGGGTTCACGTAAAACTGTAGAGTTTATTTCAATATACGTAGCCATAATTTGATGTAACTCATGGGTCTTTAATGCGACTTGGCTGTCGGTTGCCTCAGCGTAATATTCTGTTGTATTAAAATCTTTTTGATGCAAAATAGAAGCAATCAAATCGATTGGCATTTTTGGGGCATATTGTAAGTGGTTTGCAAACGCGTGACGCAGCAAATGAGGTTTAATGATAATCGGATTGTTTTCCTGGTCTTCAAAAATCATTACGTGTAATAAAAATCGCATACAAGCTGTAAGATCTTGTCTATTAAGACCAGTATGGCTGTATTGAAACAAGTAGGGTGATTCTTTGTCGATAAGTTGACCTCGTAAACCTCCATACTTTACATTAGGAATCTTACCGTCGATATAATGATTGATGAGCAAATTTCGAACTTCTCGAATAACTTTCACAGATTCATCTGACAAATAAAAATTCTCAGGTTCTGTACGTCCCTTAGGTATTGCTCTAAATAAATACCTTGTTATTTGTTTGTCACCGTCCGTTATGTTTTTAACTATAAAGCAATCTTTCGTATTACGAATTTGTAGTACTTCATTAATTCTTGCTCCAGTCGTCGTAATAATATCAAGAGCTGCTAATCCAAAGGTAGCAGCAGAAAATAATGGCTCGGGTTGAAAAATGGTACCTTCTGATTTCCTCTGAGTCCTTGTAATAAAACTCCCTTGTGTCATAACACCGACGGGGTCAACTGCAAAAGGCTTTGGGTAAGAATTAGGAGCTAGAGCATCACCATATCCCCACTTGAGTAGAAATTCTTTTTTTCTCTCTTTAATTTCATGATTAGTGCTTGTTCCCCAACCTCCTAACACACCTTCTTTGAGTAAATCTTCAAATCATAGCCCTTCTGGTTCAGATTGACCACAAAGTGCTTCTTTAGTATTTTCAGCCTTTACAAATTCCAAAAAGAACTCTTTATTTTCATCAGAATATGTCCTAGCTTTACGCTTTGCCTCTCTCACTTTCTCTTTTGAATATTTATCTTGATGAGAAAGTACGAAAGATCGTTGATCCCAAAGACGAAAGAAAAATGTTACTGCATTTTTGATTGTCACATCATTGACATCTTTATCGTCGTAATTAAACTCTAGAGGAAGTGGTATGTTTTTACATTCAACTTCCTCTATAACCTTTAAAAATTGGACACGGAGACGCTTCAATTGATTCCATCTTAAATGTGCTTCTGCTCGAAGGCGAGGATAAAGCGGAACAATGGCATCCGTCTCGTTTTTTCGAGTTTGTTTTGCCTGTTCATTTGCAGATCTCCATAGATGAATTTCTTTTGGATGATACGAGAAGGGAGGAAACACATATTGCTTTAATTTAGAGACTATAATCTCATCATATTTTGTTCGAAGCCATTCATGGACAAGCCGATTACATGAGTTATAGAAGTTTAAAAATTTTAATCTTTTAGCGCTACTATGTGTCTCCAAAATCTGATTAGTAAGATATTTATAAATATGTTCATCAGGTATTAATTGATCGATTGAAGTCAGGCCATAAGTCGAAAAAAGGTCTTTCAATCTCGGATTTATCTCTTGCATGGATCTAAGAACGGTTACCAAGTCATATTGATTTAATGTTCTGACTAATACAATTAAGGCTAAGTGATTTGTCCACGGTAATTCTAAACAATTTCTAATAAAATATCCCAAAGATTTTTCGTGAACGCTCTCCCAAGCAAGGTTGCCTTTTCCATCCCTGATATCTAGTATTTCTTCTGCGATTTTTCCTTTTAGCGCCTTATACCATTTAGAATCCACTTCACTTGCTGTTGACAATGTTTAATCCTCCAATCCTGCAAAAAAGTCGAGTATTTCTTCATCCTCGATAATTACCTTCTGAGGGATTAATTGATCATTTCTGGAACGGACCGTTTTCTTTTTTCTCTCAATCTTGTATTCTTCCTCAGCAACTTTCATCTTCTGATGAACCTGCTCGATCAATTTTATTTGTTCCTTTTCGTTAAAGAAATGCTCATAGACTTCTAGCGTTTCTTTGCTTTTCCACTTCATATATCTAATAAATTCCTTTAAACGTATTGATCTTTCAACCTCCGTTAGAGATGTCTCATAAATAACACGCAATACATTAGTAACATACCAATGTCTTGCCTTGTGAGGATTCACATTTAATCCGGCTTCTTTAATTGTCTTTTTCCAATGGGGATACCATGCATGATAGGTGTACGCAGTTCCTCTTTCGGTCAAGAATAAAGGGGCGTCATTTGGTAATTCCTCAAACGAATACCCATTTAAGTCACATTTCTTTCGTTCGTTGTTTATATATCTCATCAGTAGGGTGTATGTATCATCACTGAATAGTAAGTATTTAACTCGTCGGCCATGACTCCCTTTGAAGGTTGAAGCCTCCCTAATTGACCTCCTAGCACGATAGTCCCCAATCGTTATTTGAATTACCTCTGTTGCTCTTGCACCCGTTTCAAATAGTAACCTGGTTATGACTTCATCTCGTAATCTCCAGCCTGTATCTTTCCCGCCTTTATATATTTGTAAAGGTAGGGAGGGGTCATCTATGATTATAGGGTGCCATTCTTCATTGATAATCTTAAAGAATGAATCGGTTTGGCGGCGATACTCATGGGGTAAAGGCTTTTCTGTACCGGCAACCGAGGGCATCCTAGGGAGTTCCTTTCTTTCACCCATCAGGCTTATTTTAGCCTCATTAGAAAGTGCCATAGAATCAATTAAGGGGTTAGGGTAGGAGTAGAATCTTCGGTGAATCATAGCTTTGTAAAACACTTTTACTGCCGCCAAAAATCGATTAATGGTATTTGGACTCTTTCGTGTTAGATGCACAAATTCAAACGATTCATATGGACGAACCTTACAGTACATTTCCTCCACGAGATAATCTTTTAGTGCTACTCTTATACAATCTGGTTCCATATCCCAACAAACACGCTTGCCCTTATAATTACTAAATTGATTAAGCCAATCAAAAAATGGAATTAATATGTCAAGATAATTTCGAGCAGAGGATTCAGCAATTCGGTCCTTTTCATGGTCATAAAAATTTGTGAGGGGGGCAAAAAGGTTTCCTCTAATATCAAAAACTATGAGGGAGTACTTACTGTTGATCCCTTTGGGGCAAATCTTATAGAAATAACCGTCCTTCATTGTTGATTGGATTCCCCTTTATCATATAATATGGTACATTCTATCAAATCATTGAAATTAAATGAATTAAACTGTATTCAATAGAAATTAACCTTACATATTATATGAGTGGATGAACGCCATCACAGGGAAACAACCTATGCGGATTATGATGAAGAGCGGAGAACCATTCGCTTTTGCAGGCCTGTATGATACGTGGACGAATCAAGAGGGAGAAAAAGTACATACCTGTACAATTGTAACGACAAGGGCGAATGAGCTCATAGAGAATATACATAAGCGAATGCCTGTCATCTTAAAGAAAGAGATCGAGGGTATATGGCTTGATCGGGAGAGGTATGATCAGTTGCAGCTTCAGTCGCTGTTTACCCCCTATGATTCCAGCGAGATGAGGGTGTATCCGGTATCGACCAAAGTGGGCAGCCCCAAAAATGATGATCCTTCTTGTATTCAAGAAGTAGAGGTCGGTTCTTTATTTGTAGATTAAACTTTTCGCCAGAACTGAACTCTTTCACGTAATTCCTGTTCGGATAACAGCTCTAATTCCAACAATGCCTCATATGGATCTTCACCCGGAATATCAAAGTATTGAGCAAAGGCAGGCTCTGTTTTGATGTCGCTTTTCTTCAGAGACCTGATCTGTTGGTACGCATCCAAGCCGCCTATGTCTAACAGCCGTGCTTCGATGTCCATATGGCGATAAGCATTTTGCTTTTCGACAGCTACGGGTTGAGCAAACAATTCAAACCAAAAGTCAGCTGTGAAAAACTGAATGACGCACGTGGGAATACGTTTCACATCTAGGTGTGTCACTTCAAATCCATGCAAGCAGCCAAACGCTGTTCGAACAGCCTGCTCAAATTGTTCCAGATCATGACTCTCGCAAATAATGTCCAGATCGCTTTGCTTGACGTCAATATCCAATGGAATCGTTCCGGCAAGCACTGGGCGGTAAACGGATAGGACTTCCATGATGTGAGTCTTTTGAATCGCTTCCCACGCCGCTTTTTGACGCAGCGTTCCTCTGCCCAAGTAAGAGAGATCATACCAATTTCTCATGCGACTACCTCCATGTCTGCTTTCTTTTAAAATAGTTTAGACAAAAGTGAATAAGTACGCAACGAAATCGGTAATCACTCGTATACCTAGATGAAGGGAGTGTAATGGATGGAAATATTTTTGTGGGTCGTGGTTGTGTTATTGTTCTTGCTAAGCATCGCAGGAATTTTTTTACCCGTTCTACCTGATACAATATTGCTGTGGGCGGGCTTTTTGCTCTATCACTTTTTCATAGCAGATCCGGGAGCGGGATTGCCGGCATCCTTTTGGTGGGGAATGGTCGTTCTAAGCATTCTGCTTTACGGTGCTGACTTGCTGACGAACATGTACTTCGTGAAAAGGTACGGGGGGTCCAAGTGGTCGTCCATTGCCGCTGCGGTCGGAATTATCCTCGGGATTTTTGTTTTCCCACCGTTTGGAATGCTGATCTTGCCGTTCGTATTCGTCGTCCTGGTAGAACTGATGGTGCAGAAGCAGTCGATGGAGCGAGCAGTGAAAGCGGGCGTAGGTTCATTGATCGGATTTTTGGGTAGTGCGGTCGTAAAAGTCATTCTGCAAGTTACGATGATCATCTGGTTTTTTATCGCCAGATAACATACAGAAAACGAAAAGGACAGCAGAGGCTGTCCTTTTTTACGTGGAGACTAGTGAATGAGTCGATAGACACCGATGACTTTACCGAGAATGGTGACATGCTCCAGAATGATCGGTTCCATTGTGGCATTTTCCGGTTGTAGTCGGAAGTGATTCTTTTCTTTGAAAAATCTTTTGACAGTCGCTTCGTCTTCTTCTGTCATAGCTACGACAATGTCACCATTGTTCGCTACGTGCTGTTGGCGAACAATTACGTAGTCTCCGTCGAGAATCCCGGCATCAATCATACTGTTTCCGGAGACGCGTAGCATATAGACCTTGTCAGAAGTCACGATATTGTCTGGAAGCGGGAAGTATTCTTCTACATCCTCAATGGCAGTAATCGGTTGTCCAGCGGTTACTTTTCCGATTACAGGCACACGAACGACAGAGTCTTCGAAATTGTCTTGAAAACGATCTTCATCGGATAGCAATTCGATAGCGCGCGGCTTGGTAGGATCTCGACGAATGAGGCCTTTTTTCTCTAAACGTGCCAAATGTCCATGTACCGTTGAGCTGGAAGCTAGTCCGACAGCCTCTCCAATTTCACGGACAGATGGTGGATATCCTTTATCACGAACTTCCTTTCGGATGAACTCGATGATGGCTTGTTGTCTACTCGATAATTTTGACATAGAAAGACACCTCTGATTTCTCGAACATATTTTCCTATATTATACCATGGGAGCTTGCGTTCGACAAACATAAGTTCGATTCATCGTTGACATGAACATATGTTCTCATTTATTATGAGGTTACAAGGGGACAGAACGTATGTTTGTTAGGAGGCCATTATCATGAATTCATTGACAGTACGTAATCGTTTCGAGAAAAAGGAAGAACGCCGTGTTCGTTTTGGTATCACGAGAGGACAAGCTCTCTTGTTTCTTATTACATTTACTCTCTTTTTTTATTTGTTGACCGAACTAGTGTTTGCTTCTTCGGTTAAAGAGGAACCACACGGCACAGAAGTAACCGTACAATCCGGAGACAGCCTATGGACGTTAGCCGTTCGATACAAAGCAGATCAGCAAATGGATATTCGTGACTATATAATAGAGATTAAGGATGCGAACGGATTGGAGAGCAACAGGATTTACCCAGGTCAAACTCTGCTCCTTCCTGATGCTTCGTAAGTGTTCGGCTGTCTTGCGGGATCATTCGAATGTGGTATAATGAAGCGGCACCATTACAGAGTGGGAGGAACCAGCAGTGGTATCTGACGCAGAAATTAAGCGCATTAACGAATTGGTCAAAAAATCTCGCGAAGAAGGTTTGACCGAAGAAGAAAAACTCGAACAAAAAGCGTTGCGCCAAAAGTACATTGACGCCGTTAAGCTTTCATTGAGAGCAAATTTGGATTCCATCCGTTATGTGGAAGACCTTGAAGAAAATAAGCCAAAACAGTAAGATAACAATTACTGATACGACAGACATCCTCGCTTGACGCTAGGGTGTCTTTTTCTGTGACATACATAACGAGAACATTTTACTAGCCAGGGAGGGAAGGAGATGGCGTGGATAGCTGTCGCGGTTGGAGGAGCAGTTGGCTCTCTTTTGCGCTACCTATTGTCTTTGCTCGCTAATCAACCAGGATGGCCGTGGGGAACCTGGATCGCGAATGTTTGTGGATCATTGATCATCGGCATCTTGTTCGTACTAGGGAAAGAACGTGACTTTTTATCTCCGACACTCTATCTCTTATTTGCAACGGGTGTCATGGGAGGATTTACGACTTTCTCAAGCTTCTCCTTGGAAGTGGTCTCGTTTTGGGGAGAAGGCCATCTATTGCGTGGCACTTTGTACGCTCTTCTCAGTTTGGGAGTCGGTCTACTTTCTTGTGCAGTTGGAATATGGATGGCTAGGCAATGGTCCTGATACGTTCAATGACACGATACATGTGAGGGGGAATGAATGTGAGTACACAGCATCGTGATTATGAGTTGGAACAAAAAAAGCTGGATGAAACAGTTTCAGCGATCGACGAAGAAATCGAGCAACTTCGCAATGATATTCGCGAGGCAACAGATGACTATGTGAAACAGGTCGTTAACTATAAGAAAGCAAAGGATTTGCGCTACCTGGAAGATCAGGGTCGAGAGAAGCCTTATTTCGGCAGAGTGGATTTTTTGAAAGATGAAATCTACGAGCTGGATCAGGTCTACATAGGAAAACGGGGAATTGTACGCAGCGATACGTTTGATTCCGTCGTCGTGGATTGGCGTGCGCCTATCGCCAGTCTTTATTATTCCGGCGAGAGCAAAGACGCGTTCTACCGGATGGGCCGCGAAATCGTGCGTGGAGAAGTCCGATTAAAGCGTAATTTTGCGATCGAAGACAGAAAGATTGTCGGTATCTTTGATGGAGCGGTAAAAGAAACGATTAACCGCGAAATGGGGCATCCCGACGAGTTTTTGCAAGAGGGCTTTATTGATGAATTTTTGGCAGCCAATCTGAATCAGGCGAACGATAGCAGGCTAAAAGACATTGTCGCTACGATTCAATCCGAGCAAAATGATATTATCCGTGCGGAAAAAGAACGGCCTATTGTGGTGCAAGGGGTAGCGGGGAGCGGAAAAACAACGATTGCCCTGCACCGACTCTCCTATTTGATTTATAACTACCAGGATTCCATGATGTCAAAAAAGTTCATGGTGTTTGCACCCAACCGAATGTTTCTTACCTATATATCCGAGGTCTTGCCTGAGCTGGGAGTCGATGACGTTCAACAGTCTACCTTTGTAGATTGGGCGGCGCGTCTAGTGAAGCCTCTGCTGCCAAAAGGATGGAGAATCGTCAGTCCCGATAAGCCACTTCAATTGTTCTTCGAAGAGGGGCAGGATGAGCGCCAGCAAGAAATGACGCGAAACAGGCTTCGCTTCAAAGGATCGCTCGCTTGCCGGGAGGCACTGGAGCAATACATTCGGTATATCGTCGAAACAAGAATTCCTTTTAAGAAGCTCAGCTTTTTATACAACAAAACGAAGCAAGTCTTTTCGATCCCGGGTGATTTTATCCGCCAATGCTTCTTGGAGCTATTCGCCAATATGCCGTATCATCGGCGGGTAGAAGCGCTTCGCAAGCATCTGAAACAAGAAATGAACAAACAATTGTTTGCCCATTTGCGAGAGCGAAAAGTCGATTTGGACAAAGAAGGCTTGTACAAATTCGAGAAAATGCTGGAGCAAATACTGGATACGTACCTGACGACCTTTCCGCGACTGGAAATCTTCGCAGCTTATCGCGAGCTGATTGCTGATGAGGAATTGTTGCGCAAACTCGTACCGGCTGACATTTCAGACGAGGTCGTGCGCGATGTGACCGAGTCAAGTGCAGCACTGTTTGCAGAGGAGAGATTGGAGCCGGAAGATATCGCGCCATTGTTATACTTACAGCATATTGTTGAGGGCATGAATAAAGCAGAGCATTTCGATCATACGGTCGTAGATGAAGCGCAAGACCTGAGTGCGTTGGAAATCGCGGTCATTGCACTCGCTACCAAGCGAAACTCGCTTACGATTGTGGGAGATATTGCTCAAGGCATTCATAGCTACCGGGGTATTCATGCGTGGGAAGAGTTAACGAAGGGAATTTTTGCACAGCTGTTTCCTTCCTATTATACGCTGTCGCAAAGCTATCGCTCGACAATTGAGATCATGCACTGTGCCAATGAAGTATTACGGCAAATTGAATTGCCAGAGACGGTATTGGCCAAACCGGTTTTGCGACATGGTGAAAAACCAATCATGGTCAAGACTCGTTCACGAGCGCAACAGTGGGACGACATCTCTCAGCGTGTAGCTGCCTACCAATCGGAAGGCTTCAAGACGATTGCGATCGTTGCGAAAACCATTCAAGCGAGTAAAAAAGCACATAAAGGCCTGCAAGACAAGATAGCCGATTTGACTCTGTTGGGCAGCAAGGATAACCAATTCCCGGGTGGCGTAACCGTCATGCCTGCTTTTCTAACAAAAGGCTTGCAGTTCGATGTGGTCATTTTACTGGATGTAGACGCTTATCAAAATAATGAATGGGACGCAAAACTGTTGTATGTCGGGATGACGCGTCCGGTTCATCGGCTTGTTATGACGCAGGTTGATGATGTTTCTTCCCCGTTGCTGAAAGATTTACCCTCAGAGCTGTACACCAGGGCTATAGACGAATAGGAATCTCATCATCAAAGAAAACCCTCTGCCTATAAATGGTATTATCCCCTTTAGGTGGACAGTAAGAAGAAGCCCTTTACTGTTTACATGGAGGGGAATTTTTATGAGCAGTACTAAAAAGTCGTATTTCCTTTAATTCAAACATCATGTTGTGGAATGTTTTGAGCAAGGGACTACTTATAGGGAGATCAAAGAAACATACGGTCTTGATTTAAGAATGTTTCGCAGATGGGTTAGAAAATACAGAGATGATGGATTGAAGGGCTTAGAGGATCGTAGAGGGAAAACAAGAAAAACAGAGAGCACTCGTGAAAAATCTCTTCCCCCGGAGGAGAAAATACAGCGTCTCGAGGCAGAGGTAGAATTCTTAAAAAAGCTCTTAGAAGCCAGAAGAGAGAGAAGAAGACTAGGAAGAAAACAGTAGAATTTAAGATCATTACTGAGTTGGCTAAATGGTTTCCTGTTTCACTTCTTTGTAAGGTGCTCAAGTTTCAAGAAGCGGCTATTATAAATGGCTGCATGACCAAGAGTATCCGACCCAAAGGCAGAAGGAAGAACAAAAGCTAAAAATGATCATCACGGCTGCTTATCAAAGATTTAAAGGCATTTATGGGTATCCACGGATACAAGCTTGGCTCCGCAAAACACATGGCATTCAAATCAATCACAAACGCGTGTATCGACTGATGAAGGAATTAGGAATTCAAGCACGCATTCGGAAAAAAAGTAAGTTTTTTGGCCGAAGAGAGCAAGTTGTCGTTTCCGAAAATAAATTAAATCGTGATTTTACTGCTTCACGTCCTCTTGAGAAATGGGCAACGGACATTACGTTTGTAATCTTTAATGGACGTCACCTGTATCTGTCGGTCATTTACGATCTATTCAATAATGAAGTCGTTGCTTATCGAGTCAGTAAACGGAACGATCTGAAGCTTGTTATGGATACGGTAAAAGCAGCTATTAAAAAACGAGATGTGAATGGTGTCCTCTTGCATAGTGATCAAGGATACCAATATACATCAAAAAAATAAAACGAATTTCTACAAGCATCTAATATTACCGTAAGTATGTCAAGGAAGGGAAAATGCCTGGACAACGCTTGTATCGAAGGCTTTTTCAGCCATCTTAAGACAGAATGTTTGTACGTAAACACTTTTATGAAGGATGAAGAGGTACAGAAGGCCATTAAACAATATATTCATTTTTATAATAATGAGCATATTCAAGTCCGTTTAAACAATCTGAGCCCCTGTGCAATACCGAGCTCAGACTGCCTAGTGTTCACTAAAAATAATGTTTTAGACTTTGAAAATGTAGTTGTAGACTAAGAAAATAATGCTTTAGACTAACTTGAGCCATTTCTAACGGGCAGTATTATGAACAGTATCAATCAGCTTTACGAAAATCTAATGAGAATGATACTTTCAAAAGAGAAGGTTGTATCCGGGTTTGAAAATCCACACCGGTGATTATACTTAGAAACTGAACCATCTGGTGACATTATTGAAGTTGAGGGGAGTTAAATGTTAAAAATACGAAATGCAAAAATAGAAGATTTGCCTCAACTTGTAGCCATTGAACAGCTTTGCTTTTCAAAAGAAGAGGCTGCAACGAAAGAAGCAATTGAAAAGCGCATTGAGTTAATTCCAGATAGCTTTTATGTAGCTGAAGAAGATGGTGAAATTGCGGGTTTCGTGAATGGACCAGTGATTGAAACAGCATTCATAACGGATGATTTGTTTAGTGACATTAAGGAAAATCGAGAGACTAACTGGCATCAAAGCGTTTTAGAATTAGCAGTGGCTCCACATTTTCAAAATCGTGGAGTAGCATCAAGGTTACTTACGTATCTAGAAACGGAAGCAAGAGTGAAAAAGCGTGAAACAATAACACTTACATGTAAAGAGAACTTAATTCCCTTCTATGAAAGACATGGCTATATCAACAAAGGTTTTTCAAGATCTGAACATGCTGGAGCAACTTGGTACAACATGAGTAAAGAATTACAGTCATAGGTATGCTTCCAGCAAAATTCTCACTTAGAAACAATTTGGATTATGGACAGTTTGGAACAGCACAGTCTCTCAAGGTTATGACAGTAGTTAGACTTCGTTTTTTTTCGTTTTGAAAAATGGAATGAATGGCTGGAGGAAAAATGAAAGATACTGAAAATATAATCCAAAAAAATGCAAAATACCATGAATTGGATGCCAAGGCGAATATTATTTATAAGTTTGTTATGACCTACTCTGATTATATAAAAGCAGCTCGTGATTATGGTACTGGGGAAACCATCAATATGATGGAAGTGCATACACTGACTGTTATTGAGGAGAATCCAGGAATCACCGTTACTGAGGTGGCATTGGAGTGGAATCGTACAAAAAGTGCAGTATCACAGATTATTACCAAACTAGAAAAACGGGGGTTGATTATACGAAAAAAGGAACATGACAACGCAAAAAATGTACATCTGTATGTTACTGATAAAGGAGAAGTCCTAAGTAAAGCACACAAAGATTATGATATTAAAGAGCTTACTTGGGCGGATGCAACATTGCAGAAACATTTTACGACTGAAGAAATTGACGTATTTTATAAAGTTATGCAACAGTATACTGAATTGTTAGATATGCCTCGTCAAGAATAAAAAAGAGTATTTTAATTTCATACATTAATAAAACCTCTCTTTACAAAATATTGTTTAGGTTCTACACTATTTATAGTTTAGGACCTGAATAATGTTTTGGAGTACCGTTTATGCTTAGGGAGGTAATATTATGAATCAATACAATTTTGATGAAGTAATTGATAGAGTGAGAACAGACTCTATTAAATGGTCTAAAAAACATCTACAAGGAAACTTTGGAAACGAAGAAAGCATTCCAATGTGGATTGCAGACATGGATTTTAAAGTGGCTAATCCCATTATTGAGGCATTAACAGAGAGAGCACAACATGGTATTTTTGGCTATGGTCATAAGAGTGATGAGTTTTTGGAAGCAGCAGTTAACTGGCAAAAAAAAAGAAATGTATGGGACATTGAAAAAGAGTGGATACTTTTCACTCCAGGTATCATTCCAGCACTTAACTTTATTGTAGAAACATTTTGCAATCCAGGCGATAAAGTAATCATTCAAAGTCCTGTCTATTATCCCTTTGCCAATATTATTACCAATAATGGTTGTCGAATAGCTAATAACCCATTGGTACTTAATAATGGAAGATATGAAATGAACTTTTCTGAATTAGAAAGAATTGCTCAAGATAGCAGAACGAAACTTATGTTTTTATGTAGCCCCCACAATCCCGTTGGGCGTGTATGGACAGTTGAAGAATTGCAACGGTTGGGTAAGATTTGTTTGGAGAATGATGTGCTGGTGGTTTCAGATGAAATTCACTCGGATTTAATCTATCAGCCAAATCAACATATCCCATTTGGTAAGATTTCTGAGGAATTTAAGATGAACTCAATAATATGTACATCACCTTCAAAGACATTTAATCTTGCGGGTCTTCACATTTCTGACATTATAATACCGAATGAAAAGTTAAGGAGCGAATTGAACCATAAATTATCGACAATTGATATTGATCCGGGCTCCTTTGCATCTGTAGCTCAAATAGCAGCATACAACAAAGGGGAAGAATGGCTTGAGCAACTCATTATTTACCTACAAGAGAATCTTGATTTCATTGATAACTTTCTAAAGGAACGGATTCCAAGAGTAAAGATAATTAGACCAGAGGGGACTTATTTGGCGTGGCTTGATTTTAGTGATCTTCAATTCACGGAGAAAGAACTTCAGCAATTGATGCAGAAAAAGGCTAAAATCGCCCTGGACGATGGTTATATCTTTGGCGTTGGGGGAGAACATTTCCAAAGAATTAATTTTGCATGTCCTAGAACCATATTGCAAAAGGCTTTAGAAAGCATTGAAAAAAGCTTAGGTATTAATTAGTAGCCTTTATTATAAAAGTGAAATTACTTAAATTACTTAAATTACTTTAATTATTTCAACTAACGGGGATCGATAGTTCAATAAAAACAGCGGTGAGTTTAAGACTTATATCAGGTCTTAAGTCGCCGCTGTTTCATGTATTAGGCTTAGTCTAAAACTTAATTTTCAACGAACACCTAAACGATGGCTTGTTTCAAACTGTCTACTTGACAGGGGTAAGACCAAAAAAAGCAGAGGGTTTATCTGTATCATGCTTAGTGGTCGCCTGTGTTACCTTTAGAAGGGTTGGTAATAACAAAACCTTCTTGCGGCAAGAAGAGGTAATCAATGATGATGCCATCCAGCAATGGGTCATCTTTTTTCACAATCACATCGATCTCTTTGTCTGTTGAGATCACAACATCTTCGTCTGTTGGCTTGTCCAGAGCGAGTCCGTAGTGTGCATGATCACCGTGAGAGTGAGTAATATAAACGCGCAGTTTCAATTCTTTGTCTTCTTCTTGTTCGATGATTGGAGCCAATTGCTTGGCAGCGTTACGCGTGATTTTTAGTTTCACAGGTCAAATCTCCTAACTGTATGTAAGTTACCCCTCCATCTTAGCAAGAGGGAAATCAGGATGCAATGTTGAAAGTGTTACGACATGTCTAGAGAATAACAACCGGGTGGAAGGAGAGTCATCTATGAAAATCGATTTGCGCAGTGATACTGTTACGAAACCAACCGAGGAGATGCTTCGAGCCATGTTGGAAGCGGAAGTTGGTGATGATGTTTACCGAGAGGACCCCACTGTCAATCGTTTGGAAGCGATCGCGGCTGAAATACTTGGAAAAGAAGCTGCCTTGTTCGTAACAAGTGGCACGCAAGGCAATCAAGTGGCTGTTCTGACGCATTGTGTCAACGGAGATGAGGTCATTGCGGAAGCGGATTCGCACATTTTTTACTATGAAGGCGGCGCTATGTCGGCGTTGGCAGGCGTGCAAACACGGACACTGGTTGGAGAACGTGGTGCTTTGCGTGCAGAAGATGTAAAGAAAGCGATTCGGGGCAACAATATCCATTTTCCACGTACCAAATTGATCTGCCTCGAAAATACGCATAATCGCGCGGGTGGGGCGGTAATCTCTGTCGGGCAAATGAAGAGTGTCTATGATGTAGCACAAAAACACGGTATACCCGTTCATATGGATGGTGCTCGCCTCTTTAATGCGGCTGTGGCCCAAGGCGTTGCAGTCAGTGAGCTAAGCGCTTTTGCCGATACCGTTCAAATATGCTTGTCCAAAGGGCTTAGTGCTCCAGTTGGCTCCATTTTGGCTGGAGAGCGTGCGTTTATCGAGGAAGCGAGATGGTGGAGAAAAAAATTAGGAGGCGGGCTGCGTCAAGCAGGGTATTTGGCAGCACCGGGTATCATCGCTCTGACACAGATGACCGAACGGTTGGCAGAAGACCATGAACGGGCACAGCAATTGGCAAAAGGCTTGCGTCAACTATCTCTTCAGGTCGAGCAGGTCGATACAAACATCGTACTGGTTAATACGGAGTCAATCGGCCAAACGGCAGTTTCTTTCATGGAGCGTTTGGAGGAAAAAGGAGTACTCGCTGTTGATTTTGATGAGTATATGGTTCGCTTTACGACTCATCGACACATTAGTGATCAACATAGTAAGAGTGTTTTAGAAGCAGTAGAGCAATTGTTAGAAACGAAGTAATGATGTCAATCGCTTGTTGCCAGTCGAAGAGAAGACTGGCTTTTTTTCTTTGCCTGAAAACGTAAATTCTAAATAGTTAGACAATTTGTACAAAATAAGAGTCTATATGCCAACTGTTTTTCGCCATACCGTCTGATTTGTTTCGTAACCACTTACGTTATCATGGTAGTGTAATAAAGCTATAACGTTGACTGGTGCAAGGAATCGGATCGAATCAAGGGGGATGGTCTCGATGAGAAAGAGGATGAGCTTCGTTTTGAGCTGTTTCTTGCTGCTTCAAGTGTTAGCAGGATGCAGTACAAGCGAAACGACTGTAAACAACAAACCGAATGAGCAGGCATCGCAACCAACAGGAAAAGAGATGGTATTGAATTGGAACGCAGACGGTGGGGAGCCTCCGACAGCAGATCCTGGACTTGCCTCAGATGGCACTTCCTTTGATGTCATTACAGCCTGTTTTGAAGGATTGACTCGCTATGGACCGGATGGGAAAATAGCCAACGCGATTGCCGACAGTTATACGGTATCCGAGGATCTGACGACATACACGTTCAAATTGAAAAAGAATGCGCTATGGAGCAACGGAGATTCGGTAACCGCCCATGATTTTGAATTCGCCTGGAAAAGAAATCTCGATCCGAAGACAGCATCCGAATACGCCTACATGCTTTATTTCATTAAAGGGGCAGAGGAATTCAACACAGGGAAAGGATCGCATGAAGATGTAGGGGTCAAAGCGCTCGATGATTTTACACTTGAGGTCAAGCTCAATTCGCCAGCTCCATTTTTTTACGAGCTGACGGCTTTCCCGACATTGTTTCCCTTACATAAAAAAACCTTGGAGGCACATCCGGACTGGGCAGCGTCTCCAGATAACTACGTGGGCAACGGCCCTTTCAAAATGGAGCTGTGGGAGCATAAAAACAAGTTGGTTCTTGTGAAAAACGAGAAGTATCATGACAAAGATGCCGTAAAGCTCGACAAAATCGTCTGGAGCATGATTACCGATACCAACACCGCTCAAGCGTTGTTTGATTCTGGTGAATTGGATTGGGGAGGGCATCCAACCTACGTGTTGCCTGTCGATGTGATCCCTGCCTTACAAGATGAAGGGAAAATTGTAATGGCTCCGTATCCGAATACAGTTGCGGTCACCTTTAATACGACAATGCCCCCTTTTACGAATAAAAAGATTCGACAAGCATTCTCGTATTCGATCCAACGGCAGCTTCTCATAGACGGAATCGTGCAGACAGGGGTGCCTGCGGCTTTTGCATGGGTACCGCCCTCTATGCAGCTCAGCGGAAATGACTATTTTCAGGAGGATGTGGATAAAGCCAAACAGCTATTGGCTGAAGGGTTAAAGGAGCTGGGGCTTTCTGCGATGCCTGAAGTGACATACACATATGGTTCAGGTGACGATCGTCAGAAAAAGCTGGCTGAAGCTCTTCAGGATCAATGGAAAAGAAGTCTAGGGGTCGATGTAAAAATCAGTGGGTTGGAAGAAAAAGTATTTTTACAAAACAAGCGCTCCAAAAACTATCAGTTTGCTTACCGAAATTGGGGTGCTGATTTTAATGACCCGATCAATTTCTTGGAAATTTTCAAGGACAAAACAGTGGGGACGAACGACGCAGCTTGGGAGAACAACAGATACCGGGAGCTAATCGTCCAGAGTTACCTAGAAAAAGACCCAACGAAGCGTAATGCGATCATGCATGAGGCAGAAACCATCTTAATGGAAGAAATGCCGATTGCTCCTGTGTATTATGGCGCAAGACCCTATATAAAAAATGACAAAGTCAAAGGGTTTTTGAGCAACCCGTTTGGTGGTAGAGATTTTAAATATACAACAGTCGAACAATAAACAAAGACGTCTTAAAGTCTTGCCGTGCCCGGAAAATGGGAGAGCGGCAAGGCTTTTTTTTGTTCCATTCGGTTGACTCGCTTGTGTGTAATTCAGACTCGCCAATGAAATACTATAGCTATCCAACATAGGGGAAAAGAGGGATGGTTATGATCTCGGCAAAAGAGCGAGAACGCATTCTCAATCAAATGAAACGGGATGAGAGCAAGATTGTCAACATCGTCCTAAACGACGCCAATCAGGTTGCTGGCGAAATTGAAAAAGCCAACCACCAAGGCATTTTCTTAGTGGATGGCCGGTACTACGGCTACGAGGACATCAAAGAAATCAATGGCTCGTAATGGTTACAGACGGGGAGGGGGAAAGAAGTAGCGCAAGGCATCAGGTAGCTCTTTTTGCCACAAACCCCAGACGTGATTCCCTGGTTTTTCTCGATAGGACAAGGTTGCTTGTTTGTTCTCAAGAATCTGTTTTGCCTCGCGATTCCATTGAACGAAATCGAAAGTACCCGCACTCGTTTCTACGGCTGTCTCATCAAGGCCAACGACCATCCAGATTCGCAGCCAGGACAGATTGGACTGACTCAAAAGTGGGTCGATTGTGGTTTGGAAAAATGCCCCGGACAGCGCTAGTACTTGTGGAAAGAGGTCGGGGTGTTCCAGTGCGAGATGCAAGGAAACGGTTCCCCCCAAAGAGTCTCCTGCCAGTACACGGGAAGCGGGATCACGGCGTACAGGATAACGATCCTCAATGTAAGGGATCAGCTCTTCAGTAAAAAAACGTTGATAGGCTGCGTTTCTCGACCCAGATGGGGAATACTCGCTCGTGCGCTTGTTACGATCGACTGAGACACCGACGACGATGTAGGGTTCGATACCCTCTTCCAGAATCAATTGATTGGAGATGGTCGCGATTCGCCCCATCGTAAAAAAGTCGTTCCCATCTTGGCAATAAACAACAGGGTAAGAAAGAAGCTCATTGTACCCCGGCGGTAGGTATACTTTGACCGAGCGGGGAGTGTCCACGTGGATGCTGGGCACTTCTTCTTTTACAATTGTTCGCTTTACATAGTCAGACATCGATTCACACTCCCTGTTTGCTCAAATGAAAAACTAAGCCTTGAAAAAAACTGATACAGCTTATATAGTAAATGATAACAGAGAGGAAATAAACCCTGTAATATCAATACTGTAACACATTAAACAGGTATTTTGTCTGCAATATAACAGGGTGTTGCAAACGGCGCTGTAAGCCCTTTCTTGCACCATGCAACTTTCTTCTGGTTTTTATCAGGGTCACTTCCACCGCGAATAGCATTCGCCGTTGATTGAGCAGATGCTCAGTCGAAGAGGTTGGGTGCAAGACGTGGAATAGGAAGTCCCTTTATTCTAGTGACGAGGTGAATGTGATGAGCGTATCCACTGCTGTTGAACAAACAGAGAACAACGCCCCGCTGCAAATTCTTGCCCCGGATGGTACGATTGTTCGTCCTGACTTGATGCCTAAGCTCTCCGATGATGAATTACGTGAACTGATGCGTAAGATGGTATTTACCCGTGTATGGGACCAACGCGCAATCAGCTTGAACCGCCAAGGCCGCCTTGGTTTCTATGCACCAGTAGCTGGTCAAGAAGCAAGCATGATCGGTTCTGAGGCTGCTCTTAACAAAGAAGACTTTGTCCTGCCTAGCTACCGTGATATTCCACAAATGGTATGGCATGGTTACCCTATGCATAAAGCATTCCTGTACTCCCGCGGACACATTGAGGGTGGCAAAATTCCTGAAGGTGTAAACGTATTGATGCCACAAATCATCATCGCGGCTCAATGTACACAAGCAACAGGTGTTGCAATGGGTTACAAGCTGCGCGGTGAAAAGAAAGTTGCAATCAACTACTTTGGTGACGGTGCGACTTCCCAAGGTGACTTCTACGAGGGTATGAACTTTGCAGGGGTATACAAGCTGCCTGTTATCTTCTTCTCCCAAAACAACGGATATGCGATCTCTCTGCCGTTCGAAAAACAAACGGCTTCTGAAAATATCGCAATCAAAGCAGTTGCTGCTGGTATTGCTAGCGAACGCGTTGACGGTATGGATATTCTCGCGGTTTACTACGCGGTTCAACAAGCAAAAGAGCGCGGTGTAAATGGCGAAGGTGCGACTTTGATCGAAGCAATGACGTATCGTTATGGTCCTCACACCATGGCTGGTGACGACCCAACTCGTTACCGTACAGGTGAAGAGCAAAGCGAGTGGGAACTGCGCGATCCACTGATTCGCTTCCGTAAGTTCCTCGAAGCAAAAGGCCTCTGGAGCGAAAAAGACGAAGAAGCTGTAATCGAAGAAGCGAAAGCAGCTGTTGCGGACGCAATCAAAAAAGCGGACGAAACAGCTAAAATGAAAGTAACCGAACTGATCGATGTAATGTATGAGACACTGCCACCTGCACTCGAAGAGCAAAAGGCAGAATTCCTGGCGAAGGAGTCGAAATAAGCCATGGCACAAATGACAATGGTTCAAGCCATTACGGATGCAATGCGCGTCGAATTGAAGCGCGATGAAACCGTACTTGTCTTCGGTGAAGACGTAGGAAACAACGGCGGGGTGTTCCGTGCAACAGAAGGTCTGCAAGCTGAGTTTGGCGAGCAACGAGTATTCGATACGCCACTCGCTGAGTCCGGTATCGGCGGTTTGGCTGTAGGTCTTGGGATCAATGGCTTCCGTCCTGTAGCAGAAATTCAGTTCTTCGGATTCGTATTTGAAACATTTGATGCAGTAGCATCCCAGTCTGCTCGTATGCGCTACCGTTCCGGTGGTCGTTTCAACAGTCCGATCACATTCCGTTCCCCATTTGGTGGGGGTGTGAAAACGCCTGAGTTGCATGCTGACTCTTTGGAAGGCTTGATGTTGCAAACTCCGGGTCTGAAAGTGGTTATCCCTTCCAACCCTTATGATGCAAAAGGATTGTTGATTTCCGCGATTCGCGATAACGATCCAGTTGTATTCTTGGAGCACATGAAGCTGTACCGTTCCTTCCGTCAAGAAGTTCCAGAAGGCGAGTACACGATTCCGCTCGGCAAGGCTAACGTAGTAAAAGAAGGTAGCGATGTTACCATCATCACCTATGGTGCAATGGTGCATACCAGCCTGAAAGCAGCAGAAGAAATCGAGAAAGCGCGTGGAGCAAAAGTAGAAGTAATCGACCTGCGCACCATCAGCCCACTCGATATCGATACGATCATCGCTTCTGTGAAGAAAACAAACCGTGCGATCGTCGTTCAAGAAGCACAAAAAACGTCTGGTGTTGCGGCAGAAATCATCACGCAAATCAACGAGCGTGCGATCTTGCACCTCGAAGCACCAGTGTTGCGTATTACAGCACCGGATACCGTTTACCCGTTTGCACAAGCAGAAGATGTATGGCTGCCTGACGTAAAACGCGTAGTAGATGGTCTGACTCAAGTCCTCGATTTTTAATTGAGAAACGGACATAATGGCGGAAAAGTTGAGAGCTTTCCGCCTTCTTTCTACCGATAATAACTAAAAATAAATGATAAATCTCTATAAGGAGGAGATACTGTGAGTCGTTTTACATTCAGACTCCCGGAGCTCGGCGAGGGTATCCATGAAGGCGAAATCGTCAAATGGCACGTACAGCCCGGAGATTCCGTAGAAGAAGACCAAGTCATCATGGAAGTACAAAATGACAAGGCGGTTGTAGAAGTACCGTCGCCTGTTAAAGGTAAAGTTATCGAATTGAAAGTAACCGAGGGTACGGTTTCGGTAGTCGGCGATCCACTGATCGAGTTTGACGTAGAAGGCGAAATTCCGAACCTGCCAGACCATGGTCATGGCGATTCCCACGCTGCTGAAGCGGCACCAGCGCCTCAAGCTGCAGACAAAATGGAGCCAGGCTGCGACATCGGTTCCCAAGTGAGCGCAAATGCGAACCAAGCACTGGAAACGCCAATGGCACAAGCAACTGCAACAGCAGTAGCGGCACCAATTGACCGTAAACATGTACTGGCTACGCCTTCCGTTCGTAAATACGCTCGTGAAAAAGGCGTGCAATTGGCTAATGTACCGGGTACAGGCAAATTGGGTCGCATCACACGCGAAGACGTAGAGCGCTTCGTATCTGGTGGAGCAGCAGCACCAACTGCACAAGCAGTGGCAGCTCCAGTTGCAACTGAGGCTCCTGCAGCAGCTACTGGTGTAGCACAAGCAGCCGCGGCTCCAACTGTTCACCACACACCTACAGCTGGCGAGCTGGAAGAGCGCGTTCCGTTGAAAGGTATGCGTAAAGCAATCGCGAAAGCAATGGTGAAATCTGCTTACACAGCACCACACGTAACGATCTTCGACGAAGTGGATGTTACAGCGCTTGTCGCTATGCGTAAAGATGCGAAGCCACTTGCTGAAGAGCGTGGTGTGAAGCTGACTTACTTGCCAATGATCGTGAAAGCAGTTGTAGCTGGTCTGAAGAAATTCCCAGAACTAAACGCTTCTATCGACGATGAGAAACAAGAAATCATCTTCAAAAAGTACTATAACATCGGTATCGCTGCCTCGACAGAAGACGGTTTGCTCGTTCCAGTTGTTAAATCGGCAGACAGCAAATCTATCTTCCAAATCGCAGGCGAAATCGGCGATCTGGCGAAGAAAGCACGCGACCGCAAAGCATCTGCAGATGAGTTGAAAGGTTCTACTTTCAGCATCACAAACATCGGTTCTGCTGGCGGTATGTTCTTTACGCCAATCATTAACTATCCAGAAGTAGCTATTCTGGGTGTTGGCCGCATTAGCGAAAAACCAGTTGTGAAAAACGGAGAAATCGTGGTAGGTCAAATGTTGCACCTGTCCTTGAGCTTTGACCACCGCTTGGTTGATGGCGAACCTGCACAGCGTTTCGTCAACTACGTGAAGCAGCTCTTGGAAAACCCAACGCTGCTCGTCATGGAGGGATAAGAGACAATGGTAGTAGGTGAATTTACTACAGAAGTAGACGTGCTCGTAATCGGTGCTGGCCCAGGTGGATATGTTGCAGCGATTCGTGCAGCCCAAATGGGGAAAACAGTAGCTGTCGTGGAAAAAGGTGAGCTGGGCGGCGTATGCCTGAACGTAGGTTGCATCCCTTCCAAAGCAATGATCCACGCTGCACATACGTATGAGCACACACAACATACAGAATCCATGGGTATTACCATGGAAAATGTAAAAGTGGATTTTGCCAAAGTACAAGAGTGGAAAAGCGGCATCGTGAAGCAACTGACTGGCGGTGTAGGCTCCCTCTTCAAAGGCAACAAAATCCAGGTAATCCCTGGTGAAGCACTGTTCGTAAGTGAAAATGAAGTACGCGTGTTCCACGGCTATGATGTTAACCGTTATCGCTTCCAGCACTGCATCATTGCAACTGGTTCGCGTCCAATCGAGTTGCCTGCATTCCCGTTTGGCAAGCGCGTAATGTCTTCCACTGAAGCGCTGTCCTTGACTGAACTGCCGAAGAGCCTCGTGGTAATCGGCGGCGGATACATCGGTATCGAGCTTGGTACTGTGTTCGCGAAGTTTGGTACAAAAGTAACGATTTTGGAAGGTTCCGATCAGATCTTGCCAGGATTTGAGCCAGACATGCCACGTTTGGTGGAACGCAAGCTGAAAAAGCTCGACGTTACCATCCATACAAAAGCGCTGGCACAAGGAATGGAAGAGACAGACAACAGCGTGATTGTTACAGCAGAAGTAAAAGGCGAGCAACAAAAGATCGAGGCGGAATACGTACTCGTTACTGTTGGACGTCGTCCGAATACAGATGAACTCGGTATTCGCGATATCGGCATGAACGTGACTGACCGTGGGTTGATCGTTGTTGACAAGCAAGGCCGCACGAACATTCCTAACGTGTACGCGATCGGGGATATCGTAGCAGGTCCTGCGTTGGCTCACAAAGCTTCCTACGAAGGTAAGGTTGCTGCCGAAGCGATTGCTGGACATCCGGCAGAAGTGGACTACAAGGCGATTCCGGCGGTTGTATTCTGCGATCCAGAAATCGCAAGCGTCGGAATCAACGAGAAAGAAGCAAAAGAAAAAGGCATCGATTATGTTGTAGGTCGTTTCCCATTCGCAGCAAACGGTCGCGCTCTGTCTGTAAATGCAGGCGAAGGCTACGTGAAGCTGATTGCAGAAAAAGAAACGAATCTCGTATTGGGTGCGCAAATCGTTGGTCCAGAAGCATCCAACATCATCGCAGAAATCGGATTGGCGATCGAAATGGGTGCAACACTCGAAGACATCGAGTTGACCATCCACGCACATCCAACTCTGGGTGAAGTAACAATGGAAGCTGCTGAATTGGCTCTGGGTCGTCCGATCCACGTCATGAAATAGTAACTGGGAAAAGCCTTGTGCCGGAATTGGGTGCAAGGCTTTTTCTTCCACATCTTACCCTTTCCACCTGTTCTTATATAATGTAAAATAGTGGGAGACAACGTGAGGTGGGGGTCTGCAGCATGGAAATTACGAGTAAGATGATTGATGACTTGCGACTAAAACTAGAACGCGCAGCAAAAGATGCAGGTTACAATTTTCTTGACCCTGAAATCGTGAGAATCAGCCAACAATTAGATAAATTGATTGTCGCACATATGCAACATGAAAAACGCCCTTCATGAGGGCGTTTTTGGTTGAGAGGGTATTTCCGAGATGGAATACAGCAAATGGGCATTCCAGCCTTTTTTCGTAAGCGTAGGTTCTTGGGCATAATAATAGCTAGGATATAGAATGAGATGCTGGGCATCATAGCTTGGGCCGTTACTCGGACAGGTAAGCTGATGAGCTTCTGTGTCATAGGTAATTGCGGGAGAAATGGATTGCAGATAGGTGGTAAGGGAACTGATTCCTTGTAAAGAGTAATAAATCCGTTCTGCTTCACGCACAAATTTTGGAGCAATCGCCTCCCAATTCGCCTCAAAAAATAACTGCCAATAAGATGAAACGAACAGGCTAAAACGGCCTTTCACATAATCGGCATCCTCTTCTAAATCGAAGGCAACCGCAGGAGTATCGTGATGCGATATCCACGCCTCCATGATCGGTTTCATACTACGCACAAAATGATCAGTGGGAAGTGTTACGAAGTATTCATATTGATCATCTACGGCCATCACACCTTTTGTATGTAGGGGGTCAAATGAGTCTGGGATCCCATATCGAAAGAGCGGGACAAAATAACGCCATTCATTTAAAAGACGGGCTGACTCAAACTGCTCTAACTTTTCTTCGGTCCAATACGCAAATCGCTCGGGAGGTGCCTCTTGGGCGAGTGTATACAAACTAGCAGCCATCTCGTACAGCGGGGATACACTATAGCTGATCAAATTGGAAAGAGGGCTATGGTTGCCCGGAAGTGGAATGTTGATCATCTTCACTTAACCTCCATCAAGGATACTAAATTTATCATAGTGCATCCTTGTGGGACAATTCAATCATTTTCGATGTAAAAAAAAGGAAGGGAGAGGCACCCGACTGCAATTGAGCCAGGTGCCATTCTTTATCCTTCTCGTGTTTGAATGGAACGCGAGTGATTTTGCTGCTTCACTTTTTTAGAGCCGTGCTGGGGTTCGCCAGTCTGTTCCAGCGGTCGAGCTACATTATTGTAAGTTTGATGCGGATTTTCATCAAGAATATGGTCCTTTTCCATAAAATCAACTCCTTCTTCACCTAGTTTGGCGTAAACACATGATGACGAATCATAGGAAATGCTGGTATTCTATAAGGAAGCATGTCCACATTTAGAAGGAATTGATATGTTGTCAAAACTACAGAATGGCACGATACTGTTTATAGGACATAATATTTATTATGTAAACAATAAACGAGCTCTGCTGGTCTGGAAGGAGCGAGAACTATGCCAGTCTTAATCGCCCCCGTATTCAATTCAACCACAGCGCAGCCCGTTCGGATCGATTTGCCGAATTCGTACACTCTCATATCAGGCGCCAAGAAGCCATATGAGATCGCGTCTCGTTTCTTGCGCAATGAGATGGACGAGAACAAGCGAACCTTTGATTTGCGTGTGGATCCCAGTAGTTTATTTTTAGTTGGGGATCACGAAGAGATGAAAGTAACGGATGAGCGGGTGTGGATTGAAGAAATCGAAAATAAGCTGAATCTAGCGTCCATACAGGGGACTTGTTCGATTCCTTACATCATCACTGTTAATGCCAATATGTATGGCATTACGTATTTGAAGCGATCACTTGATGGTGACAAGTACACATTTGATGATGAAGCTGCGAGTATTTTCACTTCATTAGTCGAACAGAAGCTGCCGTCCCTTGCTTTTCGTCGTTATGCGCTCTCGCTGGAGAAGAAAAATTATGAGGATCAGCTGTTGGATCTGTGGATTGCATTGGAATCATTGTTCGTTCCCGATGGCAAAAAAGGCGAGATTACCTATAAACTGCGTGTTCGAATGGCGTACTATTTTGGAGACACCGCCTTGCAGCGTGAACGGATTGCACAGTTTGTAAAAAAATCGTACAATCATCGCTCAGAGATTGTGCATAGCGGCAAGCTGTTCGGTGACAAGCTGGCTACAGAAGTCAATATGCTGAGGGTGATGACACGAGCAGCGATCTTGAACATCGCTGGTGAAGGTGTCAATCTTCAGGATATGCGTGTCCGGCTGGACGAATTGGTATTTACAGGCGAATCTTATGTGGCACGGCACGCTCCTACTTTTTTTGAAAGAATTTTGTTGTAAGCCTCGTAGAGGAAACAGATCAGGAGGAAGAATAAAGCATGAGTGTTTTGATTGTAGAGAATTTGTCCCATGGTTTTGGGGACCGTGTTTTGTTTCGAGATGTGTCTTTCCGTTTGCAACCGAATGACCGTGTGGGACTCGTAGGCGCAAACGGTACCGGAAAATCAACGATGATGGGGATTTTGACTGGTCAAAACTTGCCTGATAACGGTCGCATTGAATGGATGCCAAAAATCGAATACGGATATCTGGATCAGCATACGAAGCTACAGGCAGGTAAAACGATTCGCGACGTACTCAAGGATGCCTTCCTGCCGCTGTTGGAGCAAGAGGCTGAACTGATGACGATCGGTGAAAAGATGGCCGAGGCAACTCCTGAGGAACTGGAAGAATTGCTGGAGCGGATGGGTGAAATTCAAGACAAGCTGGAAACAAGCGGCTTTTATTTGATCGATGCGAAAGTAGATGAAATCGCTAACGCTTTGGGTTTGAGTGCAATCGGTTTAGAGCGTGACGTAGCATCGCTCTCTGGTGGTCAGCGTACCAAGGTTCTTTTGGCAAAATTGCTGCTGGAACAACCAACCGTTCTTTTGCTGGATGAGCCGACAAACTATCTGGATGAAGAGCATATCGTGTGGTTGAAAAACTACTTGAAGGAATATCCATACGCCTTCATGCTGATTTCCCATGACACGACTTTCATGAACGAAGTTGTGAATGTGATTTATCATTTGGAATTTACCAAGCTGAATCGTTACACGGGTAACTACGAATCCTTCCTGGCACAGTCTGAGACGAAACGCAGTCAGCATTTTGATGCGTTCGAGAAGCAGCAGGAAGAAATCGCAAAAATGGAAGATTTTATTGCACGCAATAAAGCTCGTGCTTCTACTACTGGCCGCGCGAAGAGCCGTCAAAAGCAGCTCGATAAAATGGACAGAATCGACAAGCCGGAAACGGCTGCTAAACCTTCGTTTATCTTTAAGGAATCCCGGGCAAGTAGCCGTTTTGTCATTGAGGCTGAAAACTTGGAGATCGGATATGCTCAACCACTGCTGCCAAAGTTGAGTGTGAAGTTGGAGCGCGGTGAAAAAGTAGCGATTGTCGGCATGAACGGTGTCGGTAAGTCTACCCTATTGAAAACGTTGCTGGGTGTAATTCCTCCACTGAATGGAAAGCTGGAGAAAGGTGATTTCCTCCATCCTGCTTACTTCGAACAAGAAGTCAAGGCGAAGCCAATTACAGCACTCGATGATGTATGGAATGATTTCCCTTCCATGAATAACCATGAGGTTCGCGGAGCATTGGCACGTTGTGGCTTGAAAAATGAGCACATCAATCGCAATTTGAATGCTCTATCCGGGGGCGAGCAAGCGAAAGTTCGTCTCTGTAAATTACTACAGCGCGAAAGCAACTGGCTGGTATTTGACGAGCCGACAAACCACTTGGATGTCGTCGCCAAGGAAGAACTCAAACGCTCCTTGAAGGAGTTCAAAGGGACCGTTCTTCTCGTCTGCCACGAACCTGAATTTTATGAGGATTGGGTCACACAGACGTGGGATGTTGAGAAATGGAGCTTGGAGCAGGCAAAAACACCAATTCAATTGTAAAAGCAAAAACAGGCAGTCACCATTGGGTGAGACTGCCTGTTTTTTATGTGAGCGACGCATTTCGCATACGGATCATGGAAAAATGCAGACTGCTTTGTAGCAATGAATCTCGAAGCGGTACCAGCGAAGGCGTGATTCGCAACTCAATATCCGCTTGGCTAAGACAGTGCACGAGATCTCCGAATGGCTTTACGTCTAGTGGTGTAACGGCTTCCTTTGATAAATAGTAGCCCGCACCGTCGTCCCAGCAATAAAAAGATTCTGGAGAGAAGGTATATTCATATAGCTTTGTTTGTGTAAGAACCGTATACCATTTGCTTTCGATCGCGATAACCATTTTGGCACTCGTCAAGCCAAGAAAGCGCTCAACGTCTGCCACCTCGGAATCTGCTTTTTTGTAAAAGCAAATCCTCGGGCAATCTCGCGGTAAATAATACATCGGCGCTCGTGCTTCATCAATCGCCCATACAGCGAGTGCAAGTGTGGGGTGGGAGGGAAGGCTGAAAAATCGTAATGGTTGGGTCTTCACTATAATGAAAGAGTCTTCGCACGAATCCGATGACCTCCTCTATCCCTTCAATACTTTCTTAAAAAACAGCCCACGCATTTGGCAAATAGCGCCCTCGATGATATGGAGATGACGTCTTCGTGATGGCTTCGCCGTTGTGCAGCATCATGGAACTGGAACCACCGTCCATAGCCATTGCCGTAACCACACCGCGCTCGGCCAATAGTTCCGCCATATCGTTCATGCTTGCACCGATGGAATGCCCGGGCTGGCGTCCGTCAATGACAGCAAATACGATCGTCCCGTCTTCTTTTTGTCCAATCGCGGTACGGGGTTGAATCCCCCAGCTTTTGGCAGGCTTTCCTTCAAACATATTTTTCCCGTTTACAATTAACTGGGGCCGGAAGCTCACAGCGTCACGCACGCCCATCTTTACGAGCTGCTCAGCCGAGTAACTGCCTGTAATCAGTTTACCGTCATAAGTAAGCCCTAATGCGGTTTCTCCACTTCTCGGATTGTAACCCTGCATAATCTTCCCGTCGTGGATGACGACTCCATAGGCACGCGCTCCTTTGCCGTAGCCGTCTGGGTCAGCGAATCCGCTCGCATTGACAATTCCGATGGCTCCTGTCTTCTTCACAAACTCATCGAGCAGATCTCCACGGTCCTTCCGATTCGTGACGACGAGCCGTACTCTGCTCGGGTCGCTAATGTACATGATTTTTCCTTTAAAGTAATAACTGCCTTTCGAGACGTCAAGTTCCTCGATCTCGATTAGCTCCTTTGGTTTCTGTGGAAGTGTGACCGTTACCAGATTCGATTTCGTCGGAACAGGTGGTCCTACAGTGGCTGTGCCTGTGTCTTCGGAATTGATAACGGTTGGATGTGTAATTTGTTGCTTCAATTCTTTCAGTTTTTCTTCAGGTAAAAACGTATAAGGGGCCCAGTAATCGTGCTGGGTTGTCAACAAAGTGCCTGCCGCCCACTCTCGTAATTCTTCTCCGTTTTTCGTTCCAAATAAAAAAATAATTCCCAGTAAAGCTACGGTCGTAAAGGTTAAGGCAGTGCCGAGCATCCATTTCTTAACCCAACGCCATGGTCTTTTGCGCTTGGCTCGTTTGTGTGTGCGAGTGCGCGATATCGTCTCCATTCCATATTCACATCCATCTAACAAATTGTTCTAGGGTTATCATTCCTATATGAAGAGACGTATGACCGGGTAAAAGGTTTCAGGAAAATAATATGTGATCACCCTGGTCAAAATAAAGAACAGGAGGTGATAGGTGTGCGTGACTATGATGAGGCGTTTCAAAAGGAAGTAGAAGAGTACATGGAAAGTCCAAAAGGGACACGTAACCAAACCACCAGCCGGGACCGTCAAGACCAGGGCGAGAAGCAGGAAACCCGTATCGATTCCAATAACGGGTAGAAGGAAGGTCAGGCGAAGTCCATAGCGGATTTCGCCTGTTTTTATCTATCTCCTATGGGTCTTACCTCTGTTTTCTACCTGCAAAGTGTGGTAAGCTTACCCAATGCACGAATTTATGCCAGGAGGGTTTTTGTGAGCACCACGTTTGCAGATTTACAAATTAGCGCACCGCTGTTGACTATATTGCAAGAGCGAAAAATGGAAAAACCGACACCTGTACAGAGTGAAGCCATCCCGTTGATTATGGCTGGTCGGGATGCCTTGATCGAATCACCAACAGGAACAGGCAAGACGTTTGCTTATCTCTTGCCGATTTTATCGAAAATCAATGTGGAGCAAAAAGATGTACAGGCCATTGTACTTGCACCGACGCATGAGCTCGTTGTTCAGATTGCGAGGGAAGCAGAAAGCCTTCTGCCAGGGAAGGACACGGCCGTGATGTCCATTATTGGCGGAGTCGATGTGAAACGCCAAATCGAGAAACTGAAAAAGAAGCCTCTATTGATCGTAGCAACACCAGGAAGACTGCTGGAGCTGATCGAGCAGCGCAAGCTAAAGGTCCATGAAGTGAAGACAGTCGTAGTCGACGAGGCAGACCGGATGCTGGATGCGGGTTTTGGCAAGCCAGTTCAAGAGGTCATGAAAAAGACACTGCGTGATACGCAACGTCTGTTATTCTCAGCGACAATTGCAGAGGAAGTTGTACATACGGCTGAGATTTTTACAAAAGATGCCGTTGTCATTCGCGCAGCAGCACCAGAAGGCGCCGCGGGAGTAGCACACATGTATTTGGTCACTGACCCACGCAAAAAGGTGGACACGCTCCGTCGTCTGTTGCGGCTTGTGAATGTACGCTCCTCGATTGTTTTTGTCAATCAAATCGAAAAAGTGGACGAGATTGTCTCGAAGCTCAATTACCACAATTTGCCGTGTAGACTTCTACACCGCGATGCTACGAAAGAAGATCGGGCTCGCACCCTGCAACAATTCCGGGATGGAGCATTCCCTGTGTTGATTACCACAGATGTATCGGCACGTGGCATTGATATTCCGGGTGTGGAATGTATTGTTCATTACGATCCTGCATCCGATGGTGACACGTACATTCATCGCAGTGGTCGGACTGGGCGCATGGGGCGTGCCGGACTGGTATTTTCGATCATTACCACACAGGAACGATTCATCATCCAAAAATTTTCCAAGCAAACTGGCCTACCTATTGCTGAAAAATTCATGACGCACGGAGCACTGGAAGATCCGCGTCCTGTACGGAAGCCTGCTCCAGCACAAAAGTCAGGTGCTCCATCCAAAAATGCGAGTCCTGCAAAACGGAATCAAAATCGCGCACATAAGAAGGGCACCTTTGGAACAAAGTAGGACAAGAAGTACACAACTTGTCTGCAGGAGGTTTCCATGCGCAAAGATCGGTTATATGAAGAGGATTTGCTGGTAAATGGCACAGTTGGTGGAGAAGTTCTGACGAAACACGAACGACAAGTGCTGCGCCAGGAAGCAGGGGAACTGAAAGAAAAGATGGAACAGGCGAAACAAGAGCCGATTGCAGAATGAAAATGAAGAAGAGCAGGGAGAATCCGTGAAGGCTACGGATGCCCTGCTCTTTTTTCTTGGTATTGGATTAAATATCGGTCCAGCTCTCTTAGCCAATCGTGTACGCTTTCATAAGGGGCGTCCATTTGTAACAAACGCCGAATCATTATGCGAATGGGAGCAGAGAGTGAAAGCTCTTCTTCCCAGCTTTTTTCAGGTGTGTTTGGTTCAGATTCATACCCGGAATAGAGCAAGAATAAAAAGAAATGTCCCAAAGCATACAAATCACTGGAAGGAGCAACTTCTCGCTTCAATTGTTTTTCAGACGGGTAAGCAGAAAGGGTATCAGCCGTGTACGTCGGGCGATCACCAACGAACCGAGCGAGGCCAAAATCAATCAGGTACGGCTTGTCCTCTTTCCAGATGACGTTGGGGATGCGTACGTCGCGGTGAATCAGATTTTGCTCATGGAGATAGGCCACGAGTTCCCCGATTTGGCGGAGCCATTCAGCGCATTTTTGCTCATCAACCACGATGTTTTGATCAAACAACATGTCTTCGAGTGTCGGACCTGCAATATAAGTCATGACCATAAACGAGTCTTGCCGATACGTGAAGGAATCCAGACAGCGGGGGATTTGCGGATGCGAGAGGGACATCAGCACCTTTTTTTCATACGCTTGCATGGCTTCGCCTTTTGGAGTATGACGCAGGCTTGGTTTCACTTGTTTGAGCACGACCTGATTACCTGTAGGGTTGTGGTTGGCGAGATAAGCGATCCCGTAACTTCCCATCCCTAATACTTTTGTAATTTCATACTGTCCTGCCATGTGGCCGGGCTGATAAGGCTTATCGCGTATCGTTGCGTTCCACCATGACTTCATACGAGTCCACATTGTTTGATTTTCCCCTCCTCCCTTCATCTTATCATGATTTGAAAAAGCTGACCTTTTTTTCAATAGGTTTGCTATAATCAGTTCGTTACATGCAGACAGGAGCGAAGGGTATGAATTTTACAATTGACTGGTTATCCTTTTATCTAATGGAACAGCCTGAAGAAGAGGATGGCATTAAACAAGTGCGGATGACGCGCTATTTGAGCCACGATGAATATCAGAGAAGCGAGCTGAAAGATTTTCTCGATGGAGAATTCGCCCGGATTGCCAAAAGAAAAGTCGAGATGAATCCGAAGACAGAAGGCACGCCGACAAAACTGGGTCAATTTGTGCTGGAGCCTGGACATCCCTTGGACTCGAACCCCAACTATGCCCTCTTGAATCGATTGTTGGCAGCGGAAACGACAGGGGAGAGCAAAGAGCCCTGTCAGGAGCTGATTCAGTCGTATTTGCGAACCTCTCAGGTGAGAGGCGGCGTCATGATTGTCGTGCGGACGAGGTTAGAGCTGATTGACGAGCGCTATGTCTTTATTTTAAAATGCGATTTCGAACAAAAAACAGCGGTCATCACCGATGAAAAGAGCCTGATATCGAATGTGCGCATGGCAATCAATGCCAAAAACATGAAATCGCTGATGTATCCGTACATGATCGAGTCGGGGATGAATGACCCGTATCACGTAAAAATTCACCAGTTCTCTCACGCGCGGTATTTCGAGGAATTCCTGCGTTTTATCGAGTATCCACAAACGATGACGCAGATCGTCTCTGAAGAAGTCATTTCATTGGCGAGACAGCACATCGAGTATACGTATCCCGAAGAGTCCGAGGAGCGGGTACGGGAAGAAGAAGCGATTGAACTCATTGCTGCAAGCCCTAAGCGGGAGCTCGCAGAAAAATGGGAGCATGAGACCGTGATGGAAGCGATGCAAATCATTACAGATCGCCAACCAGAGGTCGAGCTGAAGTTCAAGCTGGATCATATGCAAATCCGCACGTTATTGGCGGATTACGGTACCAGCATGCATATCGCCAAAGTGAATGGGCGTTATTTGGTGCTATTAGAGGGCGAACAGCTACAATTCGAGCGTGGCATGTCCCCTGTTGAATTTTTAAAGCCAAAGGCATTGGCGGACATCGTGAGAGAAATCGAAGAGAGAAGCCATAACGTTTCATATACCCCGGTGAGCACGCCAACGGAGGACGATGATAGTCCACCTTGGTAATAGACGAAGGGAAGGGAGTGGGGGAGTTGGATCAACAACTAAGAGTAAGTGGCCAAGAGCATAACATCTACCCGGTTTTGCGTCATGCCTCCATGATCAACAAGTACCCGGAGCGGTGGGTGGTGAAGGAGCATACGGCAGATACGTATGTACTGTACGCCCTTGATCAAGGCGAGGGCTACGCATTGATTGAGAAGCGGATGTTGCAGGAAGCCGGATGGACAAGCGAGCAGCTTCATTCATATGCGATGGAAAACCTGCGAAAGCTCCCCTTTTCAGTGAAGTCACAAGAGGTAGGTGGTCAGCGCATCCATTTTATAAGTCCGACAGATGGATACGCGGCAAGTCGAATTTTGCTTGATTCATTTCTGGCGGAGATGGATCAAAATAAGCAAGGAGACTCGCTCGGTGTCGCGATTCCTCATCAGGATGTGCTGATTGTGGCGGATATGGCCGGAGAGGCCGGAGCGCACCTGTTAGCGCGTCTCACCTATGATTTTGCATCGAAAGGGCAAGTGCCGATTTCTGTCTTGCCATATTACTGGGAGGAAGGGGAATTGACCCCATTTCTCGTAGTGACGCATGATTCGGGTACGAAAATTGAAAGAAAGTAGACCAAGCGCGGGGGATGTTTCCCGCGTTTTTCTTTTTTCGTTCATGGTATCATGATGTTATTCATTAGTTCGTTTCGTGAAGAAGGATGGGCTCCAATCGAGGACTATCTGACAATTATCCGGAAAGAAAACCCGCACGTAAAAATCATGTTCGAGCATCGTTCCGACCAAGTAACAGACGAACAACTTGAGCATTGCTACCGTTGGGTAAAGCAGCTCTTATCTGAACCTCATGACCCGACTTCCAGTAGCAACTCAACATAGCGCCCGGCATCTTGAATAAGCCAATACGGAAATCTGGGACCGTGTATGTACAAATCTGTAGCAGTGACGAGCATCGTCTTCACCCGGTTCGTATCACCCATTTTCTGCGCGCATACACCCATCGTCATCCATGGGTATAAATCACCAGTTTGAAATGTATCAAAATGCGGGAACGCGTCTGTGATCCTCTGATAGAGCAGCGAAGCGGTGTTGGCATCAGTCAAGCTGTAGACAATGGGAAACGCTTGGGAAGTAACGTCCGGGTACCATTTTCGCCAGCCGGGGTACGTACGATCATACATCGCAAACGACTTGCGAATCCGGCTATACATCCCACTGATGCCGAGTTCGCATGCCTTAGCGCGTGCAGCTGCTTCCTCGGCAGCCTCCACATTTTTGATCAGCGAAAATAGATACGAAGCATCTGCCAACCCCTTGGCCACTTCGCAATTGTCCATCAAATATTTGACCCGATACGAATGCTTCGCCCAGGTCAGACCGTCCTTCTGTTGGAGGCGGGCAACTGCTTCGAGAAGGGTCAAGAGCTTAGCGTGGTTGGCAAGCAGCCAGTCCATACGCCCCGTTGCTCGTATCCATTCCGCAAGCAAGCTAAAATAAGTGGTGTGGTAGCTATCTTCGCTATCATTTGTGCCTGTATCGATTTCTTTGCCTTGTTCAAGACGAAAATCATTTATATAGCCGTCCGCATTCAGGTTTTGCAAATACCATTCAAGATGACCGCGAACAGCCTCTACCTCCTTCATACGGATGAGGGAAATCAGTCCGAGATTGGTGAAGTACGGATTGATTTGATCACGTTTGGGGCCAAGACGAAAGGTACCGCTCGGCAATTGGCAGGACAGCAAAAAACGTGTTTGATTCAACGCCATTTCTTGCATCCATTTTTCCATGAGGCTGATCTCCTCTCCAGCTACTTGATTGCTGAGACGAATTTGACTCCGTATTCGATCCATTGCAAGGAACGCACATAAGAATCACTGTCGATAGAAGGCAGAGAAGCAGGTTCTTTCACCACCTTGTGCCATTTTTCATCTCGAAACCAATCTACCCCATCTGCCGGATCGTGTCCATAATCAGTCCATGCATCTTGTAGGCGCGGACTGTATATTTTCGGACTTCCTTTTAGCAGCTCATGTCCATCCAATCGCAACTGGTACTCATCTTCTGTGATCGGCGGAGTATGATCATGAGTGAACAAATGTGGCCAATAATCCGCTCGTGAGCCTGTATGAGGAATACGAGAGCAGTAGGAGACGATTTTCTCAAAGCGAAACCGATCCCCAAATAATTGCTTGTACAACGACTTTCCAATCTGAATGCGGCTGTCGACGTCGGGAAAGTGATGGACATTCAACCCGATTAAGCTGAGTCGGCAGTCAGTGGGATGGGCTTTATAAGGAATGAGCACTTGATTCATTGAGAGAGCGGATTGGGCGACGAAAGCAAACGAAGCGAAGATACGATTCAGTGTAAACGGCTTTTGGACGACACGTTGTTCGATATACTGCTGTTCATTGACGATGAGTGCATGTGAAATGCGTGCGCTGTCTTTGGAAGCGAGGAACTCTTGCCAATACGATTGCATAAAGACTGAAACACCAAGTGGCGTTAAAAGCTTTGTTAAATCTGTTCCCGTTCGTTTCATCTCCGCATAGAGAAGTAATTGCGGATAGGCATCGTGAAAAATCAGCCAGTTACATCTCTCCAAAAACCAAAAAAAGGGCTCAATCGCTTGTGCATCCATGATCAGCGCTAGCCATTCCCCTTTTAAATCGGTTATGTTCCACCCGCCATTTCGTGAGACCATATGGGCCAATAACGCCCAGTGAACTTCTTGGTGTTCGAGATAAAAGGCGAGGTACGCTTGTGTGCGGGTGACATTGTTGCGATTGGCTTTGGTTGTTGCTTGTCTGATTTGAGCAATCAGGTGCTGGTCATCGATTGTCGTAGCTGTCAGGTAAGTCATCGGTAGCTCCTTCTCTTTTACATGGAAAAAAGCAGGTCCACTGGGCGACCCGCTTTTTGCTCAACCAATCATTTCTAGTACGAGAAGCCGAACGAGTAGTTTTTCCTTGGCTTCCTCCCACGTATTCGCAAAAATGACAACTTGCTCCGATTGGAACTCAGTTTCCGCGACAAAAATCCCATCTTGTTCGTAGATGTTCATTGATGATCGTCCTTTCTGCTGCCTTTCAAGCATTGTATGCTATCATGAAAGAGATGATGCATCCAGCATTCTGGAAAATCATGAGAAGGGTGGCACCAAACATGATAGTGAAAGTCACAAAAGAAGCAGTAGAACGCATGGCAAGTACAGACAAGTCCATTCGGATCAACGGTGAGCTAGTCGGTGGTTGCGGGATGAATGTAGAGTATGCGTTGTGGTGGGATACCCAAGGTCCAGAAGATGAAGTCTACCAGGTCGATTCTTTGACATTTCTGATAGATCGCGAAACCATTGCCTATATCGGGTCTGATATCCTTACGATTGATTATCGTGCGCAGCAAGGCTTTCGCATGGTTACGCCACAGCAAATTTTGGCTTATGGCCTTCAGCTGAAAGAGCGCTGGGGCTAATCACTTAGGGAGAAATTGCAAAATAAAGGCAAGAATACCTGCTGCAATTAAAGGACCGACTGCAACTCCGCGGAAAAAAGTGACACCAGCGATCGTACCGATCAGTAAGCTTGTAACGATCAACGGGTTTTGCGTCATCAAGATGGTTCCTTTTCCGGCCAGGTAGGCAACAAATATACCAACGCCGACGGCAAGTATCGATTGCCAGTTCATAAAAATCTCCAAGATGGACGAAGGGTTAATTTTGCCGCTTGCAAGCGGAGTCATGATGCCAATTGTGAGTATAATGATCCCGAGTTGTAGTCCATGCTGCTCGAGCAGCGGGAAAAATCGGTCCAATGACAAGAGCCTCATTAAGAGAAGGACCGCAACTGCAATGGATACGGTTGCGTTGTTACCGACGACACCGAGCGCCAGTAGTATCAAGAGGATGATAGAAATCCAGTCCATATGCAGGTTGGCTCACTTTCGTTTTTCTTAGTATATCCATGCTGCTGCGACATGTGCCCGGGTAAGAAAAAAGAGATCGGCATTGCACAAGAGTGCGAGTGCCGATCTCTTTTTACTAGTCGAACCACAGTTCCAGCATTCCTACTGGAAAACCTGTCTGTTCATCCGAATCAGGAAAACGTCCCCAAGCAAAGACGCCGTTGAAATAATCGATGGTAAACGGCTGATCGTAATCAGGCACGCTGTATTTGCTGCCGATTCGGAACTCATCCGTTCCTAAATAGTACGATTTCGCCATGAAGTACTTTTGTGTAATGATAGCGAGCTGTGAGTGATCACCAAGCTTCTTTTTCTCGTTCGCTTCGACGTGCAGGCGCTCCATTTCCTCCTGCAGCTCGGCGAGTGTCATCTGACTGTACAAACGCAACGGACTGCCCCCCTTTCCATACAGGTATATTGTAGCAAAAGACAAGGGAAAAGGCGATGGATGCAGAATCCTCTAAGGAAACGAAAGGGGAGTCGTTTCAAAAATGACACGTTTTGATTTGCATGGGAAAAAAGCAATCATCACAGGTGCTGGAAGAGGAATTGGGAAGGCACTTGCGTTGGGTATTGCAGAAGCGGGTGCGGAGGTTGCGGTAGTCTCGCGACATCTTCCGATTTGCAAGAAGTGGTAACAGAGATCGAAGCAAAAGGCGGGGTGGCATTTCCTGTCGAGGCGAGCAAGTTTGGCGTCAACGTAAATGCGATCGCGCCGTGGTATTTCCGTACGCCATTAACGGAGAGCTTGCTTAGCGACGAAGCGTTTGTCCAAGAGGTGTTGCAGCGAACACCGAGTGGCCGAATCGGGGATGTCGAGGATTTGGTAGGACCAGCAATTTTCCTGTCCTCTGATGCTGCTTCATACATATCGGGTCAAACGATTTCGGTCGATGGGGGTATGTCTATTTACGGCTTTTAATAAAAAAAGGGGCATTCCCAGTTGGGAATGCCTAATTATTGGGGGCGATTGAGAA
Source organism: Brevibacillus sp. NPDC003359 (assembly GCF_042878995.1). Classification (NCBI taxonomy): domain Bacteria; kingdom Bacillati; phylum Bacillota; class Bacilli; order Caryophanales; family Paenibacillaceae; genus Brevibacillus; species Brevibacillus sp. NPDC003359. The sequence continues at coordinate 1,238,555 of NZ_JBIAOR010000001.1, read as the reverse complement.
AAAGAACGACTGATTGTTCTATGACTGTTTTGCTCTCACCCAAAACAGTCAATCAATCAAAGCTATTAGCGTAGGCATACTCAGATTGAACGTTCGATCTAAACATGCTTACGTTAAAAAGTCATCCAAAGAAGATAATCGAGCTTTTTCTCAATGCGTTGAAAAAGTGCTTACACCTACAACATAGCAAGCAAAAGTAAAACATCAATAAAATAAAAATAAAGTATTATTAAATTTTTTCTGTAATTAGCGCGTTAACGAGCAAAACGATGGTTACCGATCTCAACCGTTACAGGACGTGACCAAATCCACTTGGATGTAGCCGTATCAGGATTGAAGAAGTAAAGGGAACCGTTGCTCGGGTCTTTTCCATTCACCGCGTCCTGGACCGCTTTTCTCGTACTCCCATCTGATTGATGTGTCAGATTGCCGTCATGGACAGGCGAAAACGCGTTGGGAGCATAAATAACCTCCCGTACCGTATTTGGAAATGCATCTGAAGCAACCCGATTCAATACAACGGCAGCAATCGCTACCTGTCCTTCATACGGTTCTCCCCGGCCTTCCGCATACACTAACCGGGCGAGCAGTTCCATATCCCTCTCCGAAATCTTCACTTTTCCATTGCGAACCACTTTTGGGCGACTATCACGACTAATCTGCACAGACTCGCGTTTTACTGCTGTAGCAGATGTGGTTGGTTTCTTTTCCTTCTTCGAAACTTGTTCCGATGGCGCCTGTGCACTACCGAGAACAGGGAGTATTGGTACTGGTTGTGGTGCCATTGCACTTGTCGGTGTGACAAATAAGCATAACAGCATCAAGCCAAAACTGTTCAAAAAGAAGAAAAAGCGCGTTGGCGCTTCTCGTGTCAACATGGTGTGAACCACTCCTTTTCGCTTTTTGCGTTTTGATTGCGGAAGCGAATCAGGTCTTTTGCAAGTCTATCGGTCTTGTCGGAATGGTTCAAGAGGGAATCGGTTCCATAGGACTATTTACAAATAAAGTCGGTTTGTGAAAGTGTTTTCATGAATGGACGAATTCACCTATAAAAAAAGCCACTTTCCCTATGAGAAAGTGGCTTTCGTGTGCAGTTGGAGGCTACTCTTATTTTTCCGTAATCGTAATGGATTTAATGGTAATCGTTTGCTCAGGAATACTTGGTTCACCTGTTTGTGGGTTTTTCTTTACTTTAGTTCCTGCAATTTTTTGAACGATATCCATGCCACCCGTAACTTTTCCGAAAATCGTGTAATTCGGAGAGTTGTCCAATCCGGTCACGTCAGGTCCAGAGCCAATGAAGAATTGGCTACCATTCGTATTTTTGCCAGAATTCGCCATGGCAACCACGCCTGGTTCATATTTGTGACCATTTTTCAACTCGTCTTCAAACGTGTATCCAGGACCACCCATGCCACTGCCCAATGGATCACCTGTTTGAATCATGAAGTCTTTGATGACGCGGTGGAATGTGATGCCATCATAGTACTTGTCCTTTGCGAGGAAAACAAAGTTATTTACAGCAATCGGGGCATCTTTTTCAAACAGATCGATCGTGATGTCTCCCATGGAAGTAGAGATTTTCGCTTGGTAGTCCTTCGCTTTGTCAATCTGCATAGCCGGAGCCTTCTCGTACTTCTTCTCACCGGTTGGACCCGGTGGGTTAGCAGGCTCTTTGGATACTGGTTTCTCTGCTGGCGTAGTCGGCTGATTAGGAGCGGCCTCATTGCTTCCGGTAGAACAACCCGTAACTAAGGCGATTGCCGTCAGACATGCGAACAGAGTTGTAATCATTTTTCTCATCTTATGCACCTTCCTTTGTTTCGTACTGTTGGGTGGTTCGGTTTCGAATTATAACACAGATAGTCTAGCTTTTGCCAATCCGCTAGTTTCCTTTCCAATCTCGCGTGGTATGATTGGGAGAAAAGGGTGAGCAATGTGGCAGAGCGATTTGAGACCAAAACGGTACATATTGGACATGACCCTTTGCGGGGAGTAAAGAGCAAATCTACACCGATTTATCAAACCTCCGTTTTTGCCTTCGAAGGCTTGGAAGAAGTAGAACAGTACTACGTCGGCGAAGGAGAATACTTGTACACCCGAAATGGTAATCCCAACCAAGCAGAGCTGGCTCGTGCAATCGCTGTTTTAGAAGGCGCAGAAGCAGGCGTCAGTGCTGCCTCCGGTATGGGAGCGATCATGTCGGGTTTACTTGCCGTTCTTTCTCCTGGTGATCACGTGCTAGCTTCCCATGAAATTTATGGTGGTACCTACGCACTACTGCACAAGGAGCTTTCTCGGTTTGGGATCGATCTTGAGTGCATCCAGCTTGGTCAAAAGACAAAGCTTGCCGATCATGTTCGCCCAACTACGCGGATGTTTTTCTTGGAGACCATCACCAATCCGCTATTGACAGTTGTGGATCTGCCTTACTGGATCAAGGAAGCAAAGAGTCTTGGCTTAATCGTCATGGTGGATAATACGTTTGCGACTCCGTATTTGGTACAACCGATTTCATTCGGTGCAGATCTTGTGGTACATAGTGGAACCAAATATATAGGTGGACATAGCGATGTGACGTCGGGTGTCTTGGTTGGAACCTATGCGACAGTCAAGCGTGCCACGGAGATCGTAGCCAACTACGGTGCATCGCTCAGTCCTTTTGAGGCCTGGTTGACATCACGCGGTTTGAAAACATTGGCAGTGAGAATGGAGCGTCAATGCGATAATGCCAGCCAGATCGCTGCGTTTCTCCGTGATCATCCTGCAGTTGGACAGGTGTATTACCCAAGTCCTACGGATACCTTCTTTTTTTCAAGGCAAAAACAGGGGGCAATGGTATCCTTTGTTTTGGCAGACGAGACGAAGATTTACGACTTTTACCGGGAACTTGACTGGATCAAATTGGCTCCGTCCCTTGCAGGTGTGGAGACGAGTGTATCTCATCCTGTTACGACATCCCACCGTGCTTTTTCTGAGGAGCAGCGTAGGGAGACTGGAATTACGATGGGACTAGTACGGTTATCGGTCGGAATTGAGGCTGTTCAAGACATTCAGTTAGAATTAGATGCCGCATTAGGGAAATAATTCAAAAAACTTTGCCACATTTTGAAACTTTCTTCCTAAGTAATACGTAATACTTAGTTAGAGTAGTCTCAGAATGCAGTGGAGAAAGTCCATTCTGAGAGCATGCTTTAGTCTGGAAGAAACCGAGGAAAACGCAAATGGGAATGGCTATGAAGCAACCGTCGGGGCCATCATCCGGGGATTATTATGAATCTCGTCCATTTACGGAACTGTATGACGAATATTTTGATCGCGTCAACCGGTATTTACGATGCCGGGTTCAAAGTTCGTGGGATGCCGATGATTTGACTACCGTGGTCTTTTTAAAAGCACTAGAAAAATTCGAGCAATATAGCAGAACAAGTCCTTTCGCATCGTGGATCTTTCGTATTGCTCACAATACATATGTGGATTTTATGCGAAAAAACAGGGAGTTACCGGTTGACCAGGAAGATTTTTTAGGAGCAGAACCGGACGACACATGGCAACCAGAACGGCAGGCGCTGACGAATGAAGAGATTCGTCTGCTTCGTGATCGTCTGGACTTGTTGTCTCAGGATCAACGAGACGTGTTGATGCTCCGGTATTTTGCTGATCTCAAAATCAGTCAGGTGGCTGAAGTGCTCGGCAAAACAGAATCGAGTATCAAAATGATTTCTTATCGCGGATTACAAAAACTTCAGAAGATGTATGAGAGGGGGGACTCCGAATGAGAGAAGAGGAGAAGCACCCCCAGGACCATCAATCGGATGATCAGACCGTAACCCAACTCCTAGCCCATTTGAAGCAGATGCGCGGATCGGTTCCTGTCAATTATGAGTTGAAATCAGACCTCAAAAAACAATTGCTCCAGAAAATGAGAGAACTCGAAGCCAAACAGGCAAAAGCTCCAAGTGCCGCACCCCAAAAATGGGGGAGGTTGGTTTGGAGCGGAATCGCGGCTGCTGCTCTTACGATTGCCATAGGAGGTTTTGTGTGGTGGAACAATGCCTCTCTTGCCGTTCGAGAGCATGAAGTACTTAAGCTGCCAGCACAAGCGACCGCGGAGCTTGTTGATATTGATCGGAAAGCGTCGCAGCTTGCTTATATCAATAACAATGTAGAACTGAAAACCATTCCAATCAATGTGGAAATAAAGCCAGTCACGATCAAGCTGCCGCCAACCGAAGGCAAATATACGGGAGTAGCGTGGTCTAATTCTGGGAACCAAATTGCTGTTGTCGAGCAGGATAAAAAATTATCGCGGATATGGATTGTGGAGATGCCGACGGCTTACAGCATGGGAAGTAGCCGATTGCTGAAAGAAGAAGAAGGGGTATTGTATTCTTCACCAAGCTGGTCTGAACATGATGATTCGCTTGCCTTTACCCGCTCCAAAAATGGCGTCGAAGAAATTTGGGTGAGCAGTACAGTATCGTTCCAAGAGTGGAAGCTTGTAGAAGGTTCTCAGCCTGAATGGTCACCAGATGGAAGCTTGCTTGCTTTCAATAAAGCCGGTGAAGTACAGCTGATGGAAGTGCGGACGGGGAAAGTTACCTCGCTTGCAGTGGGACAGTGGGCATCGTGGAGCTCCGATACGAAATTGACCTATACACACCCAAATGGAACGCTGATGGAAGTAAACGTGGGTGAAGAGCCTTTTGTGACACGCGAGCTACCATTGCGAAACCAGTCATCTGAAGAGCTGATCAAAGGCAACTGGGCAAACAAAGGTAAGCACTTACTGCTTATCTCACGCCATGATCAACTGCAACAACTGGTTATCTCTTTGGCGTCACGAAAATGAGCGGAGGAACAAGCATGAGATGGAAATGGGTGTTAATCTTTGTCATCACATGGCTTAGCTTTTCGATACGCCCAGCTATGGCAGAGAACAACGTAGACATACAATTCGAGATACCTTTAGGAGGTATCGTCAAATATGAATCATGGATGAGACTAGGCGTAAAGGTAACCAGCCAGGAACAGAATTTCACTGGGGCTGTGGAGTTATCTCAACGACAAGTCAAAAAAAATAATGAATTTAAGCTGCGGCGTCCAATAAAGCTTGAGCAAGGAAAAAGTACAACCGTATACTTTGATATGCCTTCCCAAATCTTGCTCGATGATTGGTACGTCCAGGTGACGCAAAACGGTCAAGTTGTCAAAAGCGAAAAGTTGCGTATCCCTTATCCAACAGACGGGCGTACCATTGGGGTGATCAGCGAAGAGGGGAATGCGTTTCATTTCCTTGCTGTCAATCAATCACAATCCAAAATGAATCGCCCCTTGTCCGTACAAAATCTCACGGAACAAATGTTGCCTGACCAATCGTGGATTTACGAAAACATAGACATGTTAGCGCTGGCAGGCAATAGTGGTTCCACGATTAATGATCAACAGATGGCTGCGATCAAGGAGTGGATCCAGCTCGGAGGGATCGTGGTTGTTTCCGCAGGTCCTAATCAAGATGGAATGATCCAGCGGTTTGCTGATATCCTTCCTGTGGAAGCCGGAAAAGCTGGTAATATTGAGCTACAGCAAGCATTAAGTGAGTATGACATTGCGAAAGTCGCTCCAAATGGCAGTATAGGTGTATACAACCGTGACTTGCCCTTATTTGTGTCAAAATCGTACGGCAGAGGATTGCTGCTTTTTGTCAACTATGATGTGACAGCAGAGCCGTTGGCATCATGGCAGTTCAATCCACAACTGTGGCAGAATGCAATGATCCAGCATGGCGCCAAGAAGATTTTTGAACAGAAGCTTTATATGGATCAAATGACCCGACCTTTTCTTGACTTGAGCAAAAAGATCCCTGAAGTACAGACTCCTCTGCCGATCTGGATGGTGGCGCTGTGGGGCGGGTATGTCATTGTACTCGCACCATTGACATACTTCATTTTGAAAAGAATGAGAAAACCTGAATGGGCGTGGGGAGTCATCCCGGCAGGAGGAATTTTCTTGACCATCGCTATATTCGCGGTAGGAAAGCCTGCTGTTGTGAAAACGAGTACCAGCTACGCAGTAACCAAGATCGACATCTTAGATGAGTCTTTGGCTCATGTTCGCTCAGCCGCAACGTTTTTGGGGGTGGATCAAAACGAATACGACGTTCAGCTTGAACCGTCGATCGTTGCCCTGCCCTTGACAGTGGGGCGAAATGATTATCGACCAGAGGGACTCATGGATGGCGATGAGGTTCTCTCTTTCCGCAATCTCCCCTATTTGACACCGAAACAGGCGATCGGTATCGGGGTAAAGCATGACATGGGGGCTTTCGATACTTCCTTGCGAATCAATGAGAATCGTCTGCAAGGGCACGTGAAAAACAATACGGAGTTTGCCTACGATCAGACTTATATTGAAATTGGTTTTCAGCGAATTCCGCTTGGGCCATTGAAAAAGGGAGAAGAAAAGCAGATTGACAGTGTGCTTGAGCCCTTGTTTATGCCAAGAAAACCACAGGCAAAAAAAGAATTGCAAACGATTGAAGAACGAATCAAAGAAATGCAGGAAAGAGTCGTTGAATATGAAGAGGGAAATCAGGTAAGTATCATTGGCACAACGACAGAGCCTCTTCCTCTCATGACAATGCAGGTACCTCATCAAGCGCTTTACTGGAATGTCATACAGCAGCCTATTCAAATCCAACCGAATGAACAAGGCATAGTGACGTTTCCTTATGGCATGCTAGATGCTGATATGTATGAAGTGACAGGGGACTTTGACAGTACCGGATACATTTGGCAGCTTGGAAAGGGCAACATTACGTTTGAGTTGCGTACAGACAAAGCTGCGATCAATATGAAGCGAATAACGGTTCCGCTGAATCACAGCTCATTCAAGCCTTTCCGGATAGAATATTTCCACCAACAGAGCGGTAGGTGGATACCTGTTGAGCGCGGGAGGAGACTTGTCCTCGACAATGAAATCCAGCAAGTATTGACGCCAAATCAAACATTATTGCTTCGCTTTTCCCACAATGGAACGTCGCGATTAGCTCTACCAGAGCCAATTTTCCAGGTAGAGGGGGTGCGGAAATGGTAATCGAAACCGTTCATTTAGGAAAAAGATACGGCAATTTGCAAGCATTGACAGATTTGAACCTCTCGATCGAGCCAGGTAAGGTGTTCGGTTTCATTGGTCCAAATGGCGCCGGCAAATCGACTACGATGCTTATCTTGTCTACGCTTCTTGAACAGAGTGAAGGGGAAGCATTTGTCTGTGGCTACAATGTACGAAAAGATCCTGCGAGTGTGCGTCAGTCTGTTGGCTACATGCCCGATTTTTTTGGCGTGTATGACAATTTAACAGCGGTGGAGTATTTGGAGTTTTATGCGGGAGCTTACAAAATTCCTACCTCCAAAAGACGGGCGCTCGTCGCTGATCTTTTGGAACTGGTGAATCTGTCTCACAAAGCAGACGCTTTCGTCGATTCTTTGTCTCGAGGTATGCAGCAGCGCCTGGGGTTAGCCCGTTGTCTGGTACATGATCCAGCTGTACTGATTTTGGATGAACCCGCATCAGGACTGGACCCGCGAGCTCGTATCGAGTTGCGCGAGATTATGAAGCAACTACGTGCAATGGGCAAGACGATTATTATCAGCTCCCATGTTTTGCCAGAGCTAGCCGAGCTGTGTGATGATATTGGTGTCATTGAAAAAGGCAGATTAATTGCGTATGGTTCTGTACACGAGGTCAGCAATCGGGACACAGGACAAAGCCGTATGCAACTAAGAGCCCTGCGGAACTTGGACAAAGCTGGACTTCTGTTAGCGAGCTCTCCGTATGTACATCAATTGACGGAATATATGGGAGGCTTTCGCTTCTACTTTCAAGGGACGGAGCAACAAAAAGCTGATTTGCTTCAAGAACTGCTGGATGAGCAAGTCGCAGTCGTCTACTATGGCGATTCCAAGAAAGATTTAGAAGACGTCTTCTTAGCGATTACGGAAGGAGTCGGTATGGAGTGAGCGACTTCTTGTTCAATCCTCTTTTGGTAAAAGAAATGCGGGACAGATTCCGCTCGAGAAAGACCATGCTCATTTTGGTCGTTTACTTATTTGTCATGGGGGGAATACCGATGGGCTTTTTGCTCATGGACCCCCTGAAAGCCGAATCGTTAGGGGATAGCCGGGATCTGTTCCTGATTTCCGCAGGTATACACTACGCGATGGTTTGCTTTGTGGCACCTGCCTTGACTGCTGGAGCGATCAGTGGAGAGAGAGAACGCCAGACCTTGCATATTTTGCTGACAACCCAGTTGTCGACGCGCACGATTATTTTGAGCAAGCTCATCACATCTTTGGCGTTCTCCACACTGCTCTTGGTTGCATCGATGCCTCTATACAGTATCGTGATGCTGTACGGGAGCGTATCTCCGGAACAAATGGCCCAGCTTGTCCTCTTTCTCGCGGTGAATATGTTTTTTCTAGGGTCGTTGGGGTTGTTCTGCTCTACCTGGATTAAACGAACGTCGATCTCGACGGTCACCACATACGGGATTGCCTTCTTTTTTGTAGTAGGCACTGGCTTGCTATTCTTTTTCATCGGTGAGTCCTTGCAACAGACGTATCCGGAACGATACGTCAATTCAGATGTTTGGAGCATGTATGAACTGCAGATGTTGGCAGGGATGAACCCGATCATCGTGTTGTTCGATATTTTAGGCGAGTCATTCGATCAATCAGATGATATCAGTTTTGCACCATGGTTATTTTTCTCATGTGTGTACGTGGTTCTTTCCTTTGTGCTTGTCATATGGAGCGCTTATTTGTTAAAACCAATCCGTCGAAAATGGTGGAGTTGGAAGAAACGACCTGTTCGTGTACAATGAAAAAGTTGCATGGGAAAAGGGAGGTTTTTTTGTGAGCGACCAAGAAGTGCAGATCATTGATTTTGAAGAACTGCTTCGTGCGATTGAGAGCCGTCTGGCATCTGCAGGGATGTATGTTAAACGCGAAGCGATCGTGACCATTCTTCAGGCCGAAGAAGCATTTTTGCTTGAAAAGGGTGTTCTTCAAGAGTATAGTGAGTAATCAGCTAACAACCTGCCTAAAGTGGTAGGTTGTTTTTCATGGTCAGGGAAGACACAGAGTTATTCGCCTGTTTGCTTCCCCCGGAAAAAAACGGTATGATAGAACAGAGTACGAATATCAGCATAAGGACGTGAACACATTGACAGAAGAGAACAAAGACCTCGAGTTGGGCGATATCATTACATTGGACGATGAAAACGGTGAACCGTTGGGGGATTTCGAAGTATTGGCTATGTTCGACCTAAACGGTAAAGAATATATTGCCTTGGCTGAAGCAGTGGAAGACGAAGAAAGCGAAGAAGATGAAGAAGTGGACATCTTCGTATTCCAAGTGGACGGCGGAGAAATGGTACCGTTGGAAGAGGACGAAGAGAGCACTGTTTACGCGAAGCTGAACGAAGTGCTGGAAGGCATCGAACTCATTAAAGAAGACAAGTAATCCCGGTATGAACGAAACAAGCCACTGCTGGCGTCAGAACCCAAGCAGTGGCTTTTTCGTGCGGTCGATCAGTCATTCATTTTAATAATGTTATCCTTGAGGTCTCGTACAACGAGTAGGCAGGTGTAGTCTGTATCCTGTAGTTCGCGAACCAGCGCAGAGCACTCGTCTTTCGTAAGACCGAGCTTTTCGAGTCGCGTACGGAGTTCTTTACCGCCATTGTCAAAGAAATGCGCCATGCTGTCAATGTGACCGACGGCACTTTCAAAGTGGGTACTGTATTTATAAAAATTGTTTCGTTGATTTGAGTGATTTTTATCAGGATTCCATTTCAAAACCCAGATGTCATCACTGTTGTATCCGGCGGAATTTAACGCATGAACGTCAGAAGCAAGCTCAGCATCATACTTATGGAATTTGACGAACGGCTTGGTAGCACTGATCAATATTATTCCCCCCTTTTTCGCCTCAGGAATCGATGCCTTACTAGGATGCCCAAAGCCAAAGCGCGGATGAATGGAAAATACCTGAGGCAAAGCAGTGAACGCTACGCAAGAACAATTGGCATTTTTTCCTTGATAGCAGCAGGATTTACGATAATGGGGGAAGAAATAAAGAAAAGGGAAACAGATGTTTTGGTTTTTCGTTTTGACCAATCTTCACCATTAGTGCTACACTAATTAATGGAATATGCATGTCATGTACAGAACGAATGAGAAGAAACGAGGAATACTGAGGATAATCGGCCATCTCGCTAGGGGCGAGGTGGCTTTTTTGCCCCATTTTGCTACTGGCGTTGAATACTATGGGAACCATACGGTACAATAGCGATTAAGTGTTCGCTTTTATTAGGAAAACGTTCCTCTCATGGGGATTGAAACATCTCGGCGTTTTTCAAAAAAGGTGAAAACGACGCTAGCCATCAGTAAAAAAGGCATGATCGTTTTTGTACGTGTCCGAAGAGTAGAGGGGAGAGCGCGATTGAAGGAAACAGAAACACAGCAAACACTAACGTATACGGAAGAAGATATTCAGGTCTTAGAAGGCTTGATTGCCGTTCGAAAGCGGCCTGGAATGTATATAGGCTCCACGGGCTCGCGTGGCCTGCATCATCTGCTGTGGGAAATTGTAGATAACGCCAAAGACGAGTCGCTTGCCGGTGTTAACGATAGCATCATCGTCACATTGAACAAGGATGGCAGTGTCAGTGTAGAAGACCATGGACGTGGAATTCCAACCGGTATGCACAAGACTGGCCGACCTGTACCAGAAGTAATTTTTACGACGCTCCATGCCGGTGGTAAATTCGGCGGCGGCGGTTACAAAAAAAGTGGTGGCTTGCACGGAGTAGGCTCCAGTGTCGTTGTCGCCTTGTCCAAATGGCTTGAGGTCGAAATCCATCGCGAAGGCAAAATTCATAAGCAACGCTTTGAATATGTTGTGGACGCAAATGGAATCGAGCATGTCGGTAAGCCGGTTACTGGTCTTGAAATCACAGGGAACACCAAACGTACAGGAACAACCGTACGTTTTCTGCCGGATGATGCGGTGTTTGGTAATGCTCGCTTTGACTATGAGACGATTCGTGATCGTTTCCGGGAGACAGCATTTCTTCTGAAAAAGCTGCGCATGGTTTTGATTGATGAGCGCGGACCTGAAAAGAAACGGGAAGAGTTTTACTTCGAAGATGGCCTGAAATCATACGTTTCCTATTTGAACGAGGGGAAAAACACACTTCATCCGATTGTTTACTTTGAAGGTGAAAAGGACAATATCTACGTTGAGCTGGCTTTTCAGTACAATGACGGCTATGCGGAAACGCTGGTATCCTATGTCAACTCGATTGTAACAACGGACGGCGGAACACATGTCACGGGCTTCCGCAATGGTACGACCCGGATTTTTAATGAATTTGCCCGGAAAAAAGGGTACTTGAAAGAAAAAGACCAGAACTTGACTGGAAACGATTTGCGGGAAGGTTTCCTCGGTGTATTGTCATTGCAAATGGCTGACGTCCAGTTTGAGTCCCAAACAAAAGACAAGCTGGGGAACGAAGAAGCACGGGCAATTGTAGAACAGATTGTTTCCGAAAAGCTAGGCTTCTTCCTCGAGGAAAATCCGGAAATAGGCAAGCTGCTGATTGACAAGGCGTTGCGTTCTGCTGAGATTCGCGAAGAGCTGCGCAAACAACGCGAAGCACTGCGCGGCGACAAGAAAGGCAAAACCACGAAAAAGCGCAAATCGATTTCGGAAAAGTTTACTCCGCCGCAATACAGAGACTCCAAGCGCAATGAGCTCTTCCTCGTAGAGGGAGATTCCGCGGGTGGCTCTGCAAAACAGGCACGTAATTCAGAGTTCCAAGCCTTGTTCAGCCTGCGCGGGAAGCCGTTGAACACGGAAAAAGCAAAGCTATCCGAGGTATTGGCGAATGAAGAGTTCCGCACGATCCTAGAGGTGCTTGAAACCGATATTGGCGAAGAGTTTTCCATCGAAAACTGTGCGTTTGACAAAGTGATCATTATGTCTGACGCGGACGTTGACGGCTCGCACATTCAAACGCTCTTGCTAACCTTCTTCTTCCGCTACATGCGCCCGATGATTGCCGCTGGTCACTTGTATATTGCCCAACCGCCTTTGTATCAGGTGAAAAAGCAGAGCAAGGGCAAGCAAACAGAGGCGATCTACTGTTGGAGCGATTACGAGCTAGAACAGGCGTTGAAAAAGACTGGACGCGGTGCTGAAGTGCAACGCTACAAAGGTTTGGGTGAGATGAACGCCGATCAGCTCTGGGAAACAACGATGGACCCTGAGACGCGCAAGCTCATCAAGGTTGAACTGGATGACCTCGCTCACTGTGAGAAGCTGGTAACCGTTTTGATGGGTGATAAAGTCCCGCCACGGCGTGAGTGGATCGAGAACCACGTCACCTTTGAAGTGGGGGAGGATGAATAAGCATGCTGTCCAATCAAATTATTAAACAGAGCTTCGCGGAAATTATGGGAAAGCGCTTCGGGGACTATGCCAACCTAGTTATTCTCTCACGCGCGATCCCGGATGCCCGTGATGGACTAAAACCGGTACAGCGTCGTATTTTGTATGCAATGTACCAAGAAGGCAACTTGAACGATAAACCATATCGCAAATCAGCGAAAACGGTCGGGTACGTGATGGGTACCTATCATCCGCACGGTGACTCGGCGATTTACGAAACGATGGTGCGGATGGCGCAATGGTGGAAAATGCGGCAGGTGCTCATTCAAGGACACGGAAACTTCGGTAGCTTGGATGCAGACCCGCCAGCCGCTATGCGTTATACCGAATCCAGACTGTCAGCATTGGCCAATGAGCTATTGCGCGATATCGAAAAGGATACGGTTACCTTTATTCCGAACTACGACAACTCTGCTCAACAACCGGCAGTATTGCCTTCACGATTTCCGAATCTTCTCGTGAATGGCGCTGCTGGGATCGCGGTTGGTTTTGCAACAGACATCCCGACTCACAATTTGGGTGAAGTCATCGATGCCGCTGTAGCACAGATGAAGAACCCGAATATATCGCTGGATGAGCTAATGCAGCACGTCAAAGGTCCTGATTTTCCAACAGGCGGCATTGTTCAAGGGCTATCCGGGATTCGCAAGGCGTTTGAGACAGGCCGTGGCCAATTCATCATACGCGGGAAGACCCATGTAGAAGAGCCAAAAGGCGGCAAGATCAAAAAAATCGTCATTTCTGAAATCCCTTACGAAGTGGTCAAGTCAAAGCTCGTCGGCCAAATCGATGAGCTCGTGATGGAGCGCAAAATCGAGGGGGCATTGGCGGTTCGCGATGAAACCGGTCGCAAAGAGGCCGAGCAGAAAAAAGTCCGTATCGTAGTGGATCTTCGCAAGGAAGCGGATGAACAGGCGATTCTCAACTACCTGTACAAAAATACGGATCTGCAAATCTATTACAATTACAACATGAACGTGATTCATGAGGGGACCATCCGCCAGATGGGACTCAAGGCTTTGTTGGGGGCGTACGTCGACCACCAAAAAGAAGTCGTCACGAATCGCTGCCAATATGATCTGAATCGAAAGCAAAGCCGCGAGCATATCGTGGAAGGTTTGATTCGCGCCAAGTCCATTTTGCGTGAGATCGTCGATACGATTATGGATTCGGAAGACCGTGCAGATGCCAAGAAAAACATCATGGAGAAATACGGCTTCACCGAAAACCAAGCAGATGCGATTTTGAGCATTCAGCTCGCTTCCTTGACCCGTTTGGATATCGTCAAGTTGGAAAAAGAATTGGCAACGCTGGCAAAAGAAATCGAGGAACTTAAGTCGATTTTGGCAAGTGAGAAAAAGCTGATTCAAGTCATTACAGGCGAACTGAACGAGATCAAGAAAAAATATGCAGAAGAGCGCCTGACAGAAATCCAGGGCGAGATCGAGGAAATCAAAATCGATATCGCCATGCAAATCAATGCAGAGGATTGCATTGTAACCCTCACAAACGAAGGATATATCAAGCGGACGAGCCCGCGCTCCTTCAAATCAGTAGGGGGAACGCTGGAGACATGTGGTGTAAAAGAGGGAGACCGTGTCCGTTATTTCGTAGAGACGAACACGTCCCATACTGCTCTCTTCTTTACCCAGGACGGTAAATACTTCGCCACACTGGTCAACGCTTTCCCAGACGATAAGTGGAAGGATATCGGTTCTGCCCTCGTCAATATCATCCCATTGGAGAAGAATCAGCGGATCGTTGGTTTTACGATCGTAGAGAACTTCAAACAACCGCTGTATGTCTACCATGTAAGTAAAAATGGTTTGATGAAAAAGACGGCGTTGTCCGAATACGAAACGAATCGTTCCAGTGCGTTGGTAGCTGCGAAGCTGAAAGCCGACGATGACGAGTTTGTTAATGTATTTGTGGCTGACGAAGCTGGGGCGATACTCGGTGCGACCAAGGATGGCATGGGCATTCGATTCCAGCGCAGTGAAGTCAGCGCAACAGGTAGAGCGTCAAGCGGGGTAAAAGCAATCACACTTGCTCCAGGCGACGATGTGATCACGCTGCTTCCGATTGAGGAAGACGACTCTCGTGCCTTTAGCTTGTTGACGGCTGAAGGAGTGGTAAAACGCACGGCCATTGCTGCGATTCCACTCCAGGCACGCGCAGGCAAAGGCGTACAGTTGATTCGTAAACGTAAAAATAATCCGCATGAACTTGTCGCGATGTTTATCGAGGAATCGGTCTTTGCCTGGACGTCGCAGAACGAATGGACTCTTGTCGAGACAGAGCAAGTGATCGTCAACGAGCAAGGTGGTATCGGCCGACAACTGGTGGAGGGTGGGGTAAAAGCAGTTGCTTTTGAAACCATTTTGCCTACAGATGAACCGAAGGACGATGCGCCTGCAAAAGGCTCAGGAGACGGATCTGGCACAGGAGGGCAATAGAAAACATCTAATGTCCAGGCAAGCCTGTTCGATGGAAATCATCGAGATAAAAGGAATGATGAATAGATGGCGTTTGAAGCCTTTGTTTCACCGCTAAGCTGGCAGCAGGTTTCTCTGCTTCTTGATACTGTGCAATATTTCGAAGAGGCGCCGAAGCTGCTCTCCCTTCCACAAGAGCAAGGCGCAAGTGTGCCTGTGCCGATTACGTCAGACACATTGAAGACAATGCTTGCGTGTCTGGACGAAGAGGAAGCATTTAGCCGCAAAGCTTTTTCATTGAGGTGGGAAGCAACTGAGGACGAAGGAAGTGGCTACGTCGTTGTGGAGCTTCCGAATGGAGACACCGTGAAGCAGCCAGCCGTTTTATCCGCTTTTTCTCCGGTTTAACAGAGAAACGCTTTGGTGACGCGCTTACATCCATGATAGGATGTGAGTCGTTTAGCCAAAGCGTTTTTTTGCATACGAAAAGATTGCCAGCGAATTAGAGTATGTGATACAGTTTGAACACGAGTGTTTTGTAATAAAGTTAGTAACTTACTGAACCTTACCAATGGAGGATGGAATCATGGAAAAAGTCATCAATCAAAAGGCTTTTATGGACGTTATTCGCGAGCGTCGTTCCGTACGTCATTACGATCCAACAGCAAAAATCTCGCGGGATGAACTAAAAGAAATGATAAAGGAAGCGACGTTAGCACCTTCCAGCTCCAATCTCCAACCATGGCGTTTTTTGATCATCGATGAACAGCCATTGAAAGAAAAACTGCTACCCATCGCATTTAACCAAAAGCAGGTGGTAGAAGCTGCGGCGGTTATTGCCGTCTTGGCTGATTATGAGGGCTACAAGCAAGCGGGGAGCATTTACAAAAAAGCAGTCGAAGCAGGTTACATGACAGAGGAAGTAAAAGCAACGCTCATCGACAACATCAATAAGCGTTATGAGAATCGGGATCGGGCGATCATCAAGGAAATTGCTTTGGTAGACGGAGGTCTCGTCGCGATGCAATTGATGCTCGTTGCTAAAGCTAGAGGGTATGACACCGTACCAATGGGAGGTTACAACAGCGAGAAATTCAAGGAAGCCTTCCAAATCCCAGATCAATATGAAACAGTCATGTTGATTGCAGTCGGAAAAGCGGCACAGCCTGGTCATCCGACCACTCGCCTGGATGTAGAAGAGATTACATTCTGGAATGAGATGCCGAGTAAATAAGCACGGAGAAATGGAATAGCCTTGGCCTGATATGATTTTTGGGCCTGGGCTTTTTTCGCGTTTACAAGCATATGAGGGACAGACATGCTGGCAATCAGGTGAAATGGGGCGTACAATTAGGAAGACATGACAATAACGAAAGAGAAGCCGCAGACGAGTGAAAGAAGGGTGTAGGATGAAAAGATTGTTGGCAATCAGCGATATTCATGGGGAATTGGAGAAACTGGAATCGTTGATGGAGCAAGTTCAGTACGATCCACAAAACGATCAATTGATCCTGCTAGGTGATTATGTAGACCGTGGACCAGAGTCGAAGGGGGTCGTCGACAAGGTGAAACAGCTCCATGCAGAAGGGGCAATCGTGTTGATGGGCAACCATGATCATATGATGGTTAAATCATTCGAGCAAGACCCTGTCTTTATCGAACGATGGTTCCGAAACGGCGCACAAAAGACGTTGGCGAGCTATGGTCATACCGCAGCAGATACGGAGTCTGGCGCACCCGAGAACTTGGAAATCACCTCTTCGGTCAAAGAGCATCTGGAATTTTTGGCTGGATTGGACTGCTATTATGAAACGGATGATTATATTTTTGTTCACGGGGGAGTACATCCCGAGACTCCGGTTGCAGAGACTGACCCGTATATGTTGATGTGGATACGTGATGAGTTCCATAAAGGTTACCAGGGTGAGAAGACCGTTGTTTTTGGTCACACGCCAACCAGTTATTTGCACGGTAAACATGATGTGTTTTACGGTGAAAATAATATCATCGGCATTGACGGAGGTGCCGTATACGGCGGCCGTCTGCATTGCTTGGAGCTGCCGAGCCGCAAAGTGTACTCCGTAGAGTGATAGAGTAAGAGCAAAAGGCTTCCACCTCTCTTTACAAGGAGCGGGTGAAAGCCTTTTTGATATGTGTCAAGATAAGTAAAGAGTAATATTGTAATGAATTTTCATTTAAATAAATTGCAAAAATTAATAATTAAAGGCTTGTCTTCTAATATTTGGAATAGTAAAATATTCCCAACTCACCTATATTCTTATTACTTATCATCATATTAACCTACGTGAATATTTGCAAATCAATCAACATTTTCCCCTGCCATACTCGCTGCAATGAGACCGTTACTCTAATCGTCGCTCTTACTCCACTCCTAGTAAAGACAAAAGAAACAGCCATCTCCCAAAAAATCATCGATCGATACGTTCATTCCAGGAAAAAGGTAAAGAATCACCCATCTCAAAAAGGCGATGGTTTTTTACTGCTTACTATTTGAAAAAAATAGAATTAAAGGTAATAAAAGGAATAGCTTGATATCTGATTGTTTCATTCCAAACTGCTGAAAGAAAAAGAATGGGCTGAGCTTTTTCTTCCGCGGGAGTGGCTACATGGTTTCCGGGTAAAGGTTCCTAATATTCAGAATGATAATGGGCAGTTTTGTCATTCCGAGTACGAGCCTATGTGCTGCCCGGAAAAGAAAAGGGAGACTGGCGCTTCGTACAACGGGTCATGGCTTGGGGAAAATCACATCTCTTGTATGCACACGTGGGGAGAACACAGAAGGACTCTATGTATTCGGTTTTGCCATGCCATGCAAGAGGGGCATGGGGAGTGGGTATGCTCACCAGGCAAGAGCTAAAAACTATCAAACACGGAACAAGGGAGGAACAACGCTTTGCATATTGTTCAGACATTAGTAGAAGCGCTGGAATTGTGGAAGAACGAGGACCAAAAAGGCGTTACCTTCATTTTGGGAGACCAGAATGAGATGTTTGTTTCCTATAAGGAATTATATGAAGAAGCCCTCGGTTATTTATTTGTCCTCCAAAAAAATGGAATAAAGCCTGGTGATGAAGTCGTTTTTCAAATTGAGGATAGTAATCTCCGAACGTTTGTCTGCCTTTTCTGGGGATGCTTACTCGGTGGAATGATCGCTGTGCCTATCTCTGTAGGGGATAACGAAGAGCATCGTCTGAAGCTGTTAAAGGTTTGGAAGACGTTAATCAATCCGTATCTGATTACGACGGACAGCGTCTGGAAACGATTGGAGGATTTCTTTAGTAAACACAACTACCTGACGGAAATGGAATCATTGAAGTCGAAGTCCTTCCTGCTTGATGAGACCGGGAAAAATGAAGAGAAGGGCACCATCTACTATCCTTCTGCTGATCATGTGGCCTTTATTCAATTTTCATCAGGGTCTACAGGAGATCCGAAAGGGGTTACCCTGACGCATGAAAACCTTGTCCATAATGTGCGTGCGATTAATAACAGACTTGGAACGATTGAGTCTGACTCATTCCTAAGCTGGATGCCCTTAACGCATGACATGGGGATGATCGGGTTCCATTTATCACCGCTGTATGCAGGGGTTCATCATTATTTTATTCATACGTCACTGTTCATCAGGCGGCCTACGCTATGGCTGAAGAAAGTAAGTGAGCATAAGGCGACGATTTCGTCTTCTCCGAACTTTGGATATAAATATGTGTTGGCCAGGTTTAAACCGGAAGTGGCTGAAGAGTGGGATTTGTCTACGCTTCGCACGATATTAAATGGAGCAGAACCAATTGCTTCCGAATTGATTCATCAGTTTTTGGATCAGATGAGCCCTTATGGATTGAAGAAAACGAGCATGCTCCCGTGCTATGGATTGGCTGAAGCCTCTGTGGGAGTATCCATACCAGATCAGAACCAGTATTTTACAACGATTTCTCTTGATCGAAGGTTTATCCAAGTAGGCAAGCCAATCAAGATGACAGATCAAACAAATCCAGAAGCTCTTTCACTAGTAGAAGTGGGTTACCCTATTGATTTTTGCGAGGTAAGAATATGTGATGACGAGGATCAAGAGCTACCAGAGGGTGTTGTTGGCCATATCCATATTAGAGGGAAGAATGTAACTAGTGGGTACTACAACAACCCTGCTGCCACTGCAAATGTAATGACGGCTGATGGATGGCTCAGAACAGGGGATCTGGGTTTTATGAGAAAGGAACGTCTTGTCATTACGGGGCGTGCGAAGGACATTATATTCGTGAATGGTCAAAACGTTTATCCGCATGACATTGAGCGGATTGCTGAAGAAGTAGAAGGAGTCGAGCTTGGAAAGGTTGTTGCCTGCGGGGTATTCAACGAGGAAACCAAAGAAGAGGATATTCTTGTGTTTATCCTTCATCGGAAAAGTGTAGACGAGTTCGTTGCGCTTTCTAAGAAAGTGAAAAAGCATTTGAACGAGCGAACAGGATGGAGAATAAGCGAAGTCTTACCGATTCAGCGCATTCCCAAAACAACGAGTGGAAAAGTCGAACGATATAGAGTGGCTAGGGAGTATCAGTCTGGAGCATTTCACGATGTTTCCGAGGAAATGAAACGACGAAACACAGAAGAGGTAATAGAGGAAACCAACGATAAATCACCTCAGATGCGCGAAAAAATAGAAAAACAAATGCTTGCCATTTGCCGCGAGGTGCTTCAGTCAGACAGTTTGGGACCAGACGACAGTTATTTTGACGTAGGCGCGTCCTCTATGCAACTGACCCAGTTAGCAGGGCGGATAGAAGAGGAGATGGGGATTACGTTGGCGGTAACCGATTTGTTTGCCTATCCGACGATCTCCAGGCTAGCCCGCAGTCTATTCCACTCCGAACAAGTGACTGATCTCACAAAACAGACTGATGCTGGTCCACAGAAACAAAAGGATATCGCTATTATCGGGATTTCTTGTAAGTTCCCGCATGCTCAGGATGTGGATCAATTTTGGCAAAACATCCGGGGAGGAAAGGATTGCATACATGAACTCCATGGTCAAAGACGAAAGGACACAGAACAATACGTCTCGCTGGTAAGAGGCGAACAGGGTGATGCTCCGCTTGTTGAGGGAGGTTATTTAGAGGAGATTGACAAGTTTGACCATTCGTTCTTCTCGATTACTCCGAAAGAAGCGAAGCTGATGGACCCCAACCAAAGACTGTTCCTTCAAAATGCTTGGAATACGCTAGAGGATGCAGGCTATGGCAGACGCAAGCTTTCCGGGAAAAAAGTAGGGGTGTATGTCGGCTTCTCCAAGTTGGGATACGATTACGAACGCCTTTTGTCTGTCGTAAGTCCCAAGGATTTGCCCTCTTATGTAGTAGGTAATCTTCCTTCTATTATTGCGAGCCGCATTTCGCACTTGCTTGATTTACGCGGCCCTGCGATCACGGTGGATACAGCATGCTCTTCTTCCTTGGTTGCGGTTCATATGGCGTGCAAGGCTATCCAAAGCGGAGATTGTGAGATGGCGTTGGCAGGTGGAGTCAAAACCATCCTTCTGGCACAAAAGGCTGGAATCGGAATGGAATCCTCTGACAACCGTTCAAGGGCGTTTGACGATCAATCTGATGGAACGGGTTGGGGCGAAGGCGTAGCTTCTGTTCTGTTAAAACCTTTGGAAAAAGCCATTGAGGACGGGGATCATATCTATGCCGTGGTCAAGGGAAGTGCTGTTAATCAAGATGGCGTTACAGTCGGGATTACCGCACCGAACTCACAGGCGCAGGCAGAATTGATTGTAGACGCTTGGGAGGATGCGCAAGTCGATCCTGAATCGATTAGCTATATAGAGGCACATGGAACGGGAACAAAACTGGGGGACCCTGTTGAGTTGGATGGAATTCAGAGAGCCTTCCGCCAATATACACAGAAGAAACAGTTTTGTGGAATCGGCACTGTCAAAGCGAATATTGGACATTTATATGAAGCAGCGGGAATCGCTGGCTTGATTAAGGTTGTTTTGCAGTTAAAGTACAAAGAGCTGCCGGCCCTCGTCCATTTCCAGAAACCCAATCGGAATTTTTCCTTTGAAAAGTCGCCAGTATATGTGCAAAACAGACTGGAAAAATGGGAAACAGATGCTCATCCGAGGAGATGCGGGGTCAGCTCGTTTGGGTTTAGCGGGACCAATAGCCACGTTATCTTGGAAGAGTATGAGCCGGTTAATGAAACGGAGATGACAGTCTCAGACGAGGTGCAAGTGTTTACCTTGTCGGCCAAATCCGAATCAGCCCTTCAACGACTGATTCAAAAGTACCGTGAGCTTCTATCTTCCAGCGGACCGATTTCTCTGACTGATTTGTGCTATACGGCAAATACCGGGAGAGAATCGCTTTCCTATCGCATTGCGCTCGTTTTGCATAGTCGCAATGATTTTGAACAAAAACTCGATCGATTGGCGGTCCGGCTTGAAAATGATCGAGATGTTTTTGTCTACGCACCTGGTAAGAAACGCGTTCCAGATGAAACGATTCATCTGTTGAATCAATCCGCTCGGGATGTGCAGGAAAAGTACCACAAGGCGAGTCCAGAGATGAAATATTCGTATGCAAAGACATTATGCGATTTGTATGTACAGGGAGCTACGGTTGACTGGGATGAGTTCTACAGAGATGGAAAAAAGAGAAGAAAAATGCCACTGCCGGTCTATCCCTTCGATCAGCATCGCTCTTGGATTACAGATGATGTGAGCAGCATTATTCCAGAACAGATGAATACTATACGCGGAAATAGAGGTGCTACTGTGTCAGAGATAGGGACTGCGCCAATCATAAAAGTTCTGAAAGAATTGGTTCATCATGCTTCAGGTTTTGGTGTAGAAGAAATTGATCCATCCCTTCATTTTCTGGAGCTTGGCTTGGATTCAATCATGCTCGTACAAATTAATCGTGAAATTCAGGAAAAGTTTGGTGTGGTCATTCCAACCCAAGAGTTGTTTGAAACCATTACTAGCATTGATAAGTTAGCGGCCCACATCGCTCTGGAACTATCCAGTAGCCCAGCTGTGGCTTCTGCCAAGCAAATGGAAAGGATGGCAATCGAGCCACCGAGAGAAAACGTTGTTGTAGAGCGTAAGGTTGTACAGAATATTCAACAATTAGAGCTGAAAGAACAGACCATGAAAATGCCAGTCGCAAGAAGCGCAGGGGCCGTTGAAACAATCATCGAAAAGCAGATTTCGCTCTTGTCTGAACACCAAAATCAAATGGCTACGCTGTTACAAAAGCAATTGGAGCTGTTGAATCAAGAACAAAGCTATGTACCTGAACAACACGCTGAATCTGTGTCTGTTGCTCCTGAGAGCAGGAAACCCGAAGTAAAACCATCCGTCAAGGTGAATGAAGAGGAACGCCAGAAGCCATTTATACCGTATCAGCCACTAATGATCGGCGAATCCGGTAATTTTACACCGGCACAAAGAGAGTATCTAAACCGATTCATTCAAAGCTATACGGAAAAGACAAAACGCTCTAAGAAGTATACGCAAGAGCACCGATTGGTTCATGCCAACAATCGCAATGTGTCTGGATTCCGTTCCTATTGGAAGGAAATGGTTTATCCGATTATCACAGAATCTTCATCTGGTTCAAAAATGTGGGATCTGGATGGGAATGAATATATCGATCTGACGATGGGTTTCGGTGTAAATCTGCTCGGTCATAATCCCGCATTTATCATGAAAAAGCTGGAGGAGAAGATTCAATCTGATCTGCCTCCGCTTGGTCCTATGTCGGATGCAGCTGGAAGAGTAGCAGAATTAATCGGCGAGCTAACCGGGGTGGAACGTGTTGCCTTTTACAATTCGGGGACAGAGGCAGTTATGGTGGCACTGCGCCTGGCTAGAGCAGTCACAGGCCGTTCGAAGATCGCATTATTTTCCGGCTCCTATCACGGTACTTTTGACGGCATTCTGACTGTCGCTGATCCTGAGTCACGAGACGGGAAGGCCATACCGATGGCTCCAGGGATTACCCAGCATACGGTGGATGACGTCCTTATCTTAAACTACAACCATCCAAAATCAATCGAGCTGATCAAAAAACATGCACATGAACTGGCCGCAGTGTTGGTTGAGCCTGTTCAAAGCCGACGTCCGGATCTACAGCCAGTTGAATTTTTGAAGGAAGTCAGAGAGATAACTAGCCAATTAGGCACTGCCCTTATTTTTGACGAAATCATTACAGGATTCCGCATACATCTTGGTGGCGCACAGGCGTGGTATGGAATAGAAGCAGACCTCGTTACGTATGGGAAAGTTCCAGGTGGTGGCATGCCGATCGGTGTTGTTGCCGGTAAAGCTGCATTCATGGATGCAGTGGATGGAGGAACCTGGAATTTTGGAGATGATTCCTACCCGTTACACGCCGAGAAAAAGACGTTTGTGGGCGGAACGTTTTGCACACATCCGCTGACGATGCATGCTGCGATCGCTACACTGGAATATTTGAAGGAACAGGGGCCGAAGCTACAGGAAGCCTTGACTCAAAAGACCCTATACCTGGTAGAAACGCTTAACGCGTATTTTAAGGACGAGCAGATTCCAATCCAGATGATCAATTGCGGCTCTTTGTTCCGCTTCGTATCATTTACCGATATAGAATTGTTCTTCTATCACCTGATCAGCAAGGGCATTTATATCTGGGAGGGCAGAAATTGCTTCCTTTCCACTGCTCATTCCGACGAGGATATAGTAAGAATGATCCATGCGGTGAAGGAAAGTATCGATGATCTGAGGCGAGGAGGTTTTTTACCGGAGCCACCGCCTACTTCTCCGAATGGAGGACGGAAACAAAAGCAAGTTGTCGAAATGACAAACTTTACGAGACAGGATGGGCAAAAGCCAGAGGCAACGCTTGTGGAAAGTGTGGGGGAACAACTGAGGCTTCCCCTTAGCCCTGAACAGAAACAGATGTGGTTTGCAGTCAAATCTCGCGTGGAAGCATCCGCAGCTTTTAACGAGACCATCTCCCTTCAGGTGGAGGGTGAGCTTGATATCCCTGTGTTTGAGCAGGCAGTCCAAATCATGGTGGATCGTCATGAAGCATTGCGAACCATCATTGACTCAAACGGAGAGTATCAGGAGGTACTGCCAAAGCGGGACATACGAGTTCGAGTCGTGGATTTGAGCCACCTTCCATTCGAGGAACAGGAAGAAAAAAGGAATCAGCTATTGGATGAACAAACAGGTACACCATTTGAGCTTTCTTCTGAGGACCCCCTGTATCGGGTAAGTGTCATTAAACTGGCTACCGCCAAATTCCTAACTTCCTATACCTTCCATCACCTGATTGCAGATGGGTGGTCCATGGCTGTTTTCATAAAAGAGCTGGATGATATCTACACGGCGCTTACACAGAAACGACCAGTGCCGCTAGAGCCCTCCACACCGTTTTCTGCCTACCAAACCTGGCAAGAAGCACAGATGCAGAAACCAGAGTTTCAAGAAGCGATCGCATACTGGAACGAGAAATTCTCAGATCCAATACCCAAGCTCGTTTTTCCTTTAGAACAGCGAGAAACGGGAAAACCATCTTTTACAGGTGAGCGAATTACCTTCAAGATCGACAGCAGCATCACGAGGAAGGCAAGAAAAAGAAGCATTCAAAACAAGAACAGTCTGTTTATTACCTTGCTGGCTTCTTTTAACCTGTTTCTTCACCGCCTTCTCGGAAATAGAAAGATGGTTGTGGCGATTCCCACTGCGGGTCAATCCCATATGGGCAAGATGTCCTTGATCGGAAACTGCGTCAATTTGTTGCCTGTTTGCACCGAGATTGACGGCAATGATACTGCAGCGGATTATTTGTCCCGGGTGAAACAGGCGGTTTCTGAGATGGAAAAGCATCAAGCCTACTCATTTGCAGCATTAGCTGAGAATCTGCCGCATCAGAACTTGCCGGAGCTTTCTGTGTTGTTCAATATGGATCGACCGCTTCACAACCTGACTTTCGCTCAGATGAAAGCTGCGCTGCTGCCAAATCGAATCATTTACAGCAAGTACGATCTCTTTATAAACGTTACAGAAGTGGGCGGAGAGCTTGTTGTTGATGTGGATGCACGAAGCGGAGTAGTAACCACGGAGATTCTACGCCAGTGGGGCGTGTATTTTGCGAATCTTTTGCATCGTGTTGCAGAGGACGATCAGGAAACAATTCGTGCACTGTCCCTTTTGCAGCCCGATGAAAGTGAAAGAATGATACGTGAATCCAGTGGCAACCTGGGCAAATATGCAGAAGAATGGAAAGAACTATTGCAGGATGTCCCAGATGATCGAGTAGGACGAGCTTCCCTCTATGTACTGGATCAGTATCAGCAAGTGGCCCCTGTGGGTGCGTTCGGACAGGTGTATCTGAATGATGGGGGATTCGAGCATTCAGCCCCGTCTCATTGGCAGCGAACAAATAGATCTGCTGTTCCCCTAGGAAATGGGGAAATCCATATCATCCATTCATCTGATCAGCTTGCAGGGCGAAAAAGCACGAGAGTCAGAGAAGTAGAGCCGGCTGGAACGGCGACTGAGGAGAGAATCAGAGTCATTTGGCAGGAAGTTTTGGGAAGCTCCCCGATGTATTTGGATGACAATTTCTTTGAACAAGGTGGGAACTCCTTACAAGCGACTGTCATGCTCAGCCGAATCTACAAGGAATGCCACGTGCAAATTCCTTTGCATCAAATTTTTCAATCGCAGACGATACGTGAATTAGCCAAATATGTAGACTCGTCAAAGCATGAAACTTTTGCTCCCATTCGTTCATGCGAGATGCAGCCATACTATACGTCTTCTTCCGCGCAGAAAAGAATGTATATCCTCCAAGGTCTGGATGGAAGAACCGCCTATAACCTGTCTGGTTACTTACAATTGGATGGGGAACTGGAACTTGATCGTCTGATTCACGCTTTGCAACAGGTCGTACACAGGCATGAGTCTTTCAGGACCAACTTTGTCATCAGGGATAATGAAGTCGTGCAAATATTGCATGATGATCTGCCATTGGATATTGAGGTCGAACAACTGGCCGAAGAGGATGTAAATGAGGCGATTCGCACCTTTATCCAGCCGTTTGATCTCAGCAAAGCCCCGCTTATTCGGGCGAAGGTTTTCCAAGTCTCAGCCAAACGCTTCATTGTGGCTGTGGATATGCATCATATTATTTCGGACGGCTATTCGGTCTCTTTGTTTATCCGAGAGCTGCTACATGCGTATAGAGGAGAATCACTGCCAGAACTGAGTGTGACATATAAAGACTTTGTGGCATGGGAACAAGAGAGGGAGCAGTCAGAACAGCTTCTCGCTCAAAAGGAATACTGGCTTGCGCAATTTGGTCAAGGAGAACTTCCGGTATTGAAGCTTCCCATTGATTATCAAAGACCACCTGTTCAATCCTTTGAAGGTGATCGCTTGACGATGGGGATCGGAGAGGAAGTCAGGAAGCAGTTACTCCAAATGGCTAGGGAAACTGACACGACCTTGTACATGGTATTGCTTGCTGCCTACAATGTACTTCTTTACCGATACACGGGGCAGGAGGAGCTGATTGTCGGTTCTGCTGTGGCGGGAAGACAACACCCTGATTTGGAACGAATGGTCGGCATGTTTGTAAATACATTGGCTATCCGTAACTATCCAACAGGAAGCAAGACCTTTAAGGATTTCCTGAAAGAAGTGAAAAATCAAGCCATCCTTGCCTTTGAAAATCAGGAGTACCCGTTTGAAAAACTGGTTGATTCTCTTCAACTCAACAAAGATTTGAGCCGGAATCCTATATTTGATACCATGTTTGATTACCATTATGAATCCTTTGACGACGTGGCTTCAGATGATTTCAAAGTCACTACGTATGAATATCCAAAAGGTGTGTCCCTATTTGATCTCAGTCTTGATGTACATGATGACGGGACAATGCTCACTTTCCAATTTGATTACAGCACTCATCTGTTTAAACGCGATACTGTTGAGCGGATGGCAAATCACTTTGCCATGATTCTTCACTCCATTCTTCAATCGAATGAGATTTGCCTAGCTGATTTGGAGTACCTGTCCAGCGCAGACGTCACGCAGGTTGTCGCCGACTTTAATCAAGCGAGGAAGCAAATACCAGCCTCTCTCTATCCAACGTTCTATGAATGGTTTGAAGCAGAAGCAAACCGCCATGCAGAGAAAGCGGCGGTCTCATTCGGGGAAGAGCAGATCAGCTATCAGGAACTCAATGCGAAAGCAAACCGCCTGGCCCGGGTTCTGCGTGATCAGGGTGTAATACCAAATAGCGCGGTTGCAATTTTGGCAGAACGCTCGATTAACATGGTCGTTGCTGTTCTGGCAGTCATGAAGGCGGGGGGAGCCTATGTACCGATTGATCCTCAGTATCCGAAGGACCGCATTTCGTTCATGCTGGAAGACAGTCAGGCAAAGGTCATGCTGGTCAATCAAAATAGCCAGGACGGAATAGACTTCAGCGGCTCCATTATCGATATGGATACAGATGCCAGTTACAGCGAGGATTCGTCCAATCTCTTCGCCGTATCCGGACCGACAGATCTTGCTTATATCATTTATACATCGGGCACAACTGGCAAACCCAAGGGAGTCATGATCGAGCATCGCAATCTGGTGAGTGTAGCCAATACATGGCGGTATGAGTACGACCTTGAACATATCAATGTGAATCTCTTGCAGATGGCGAGTTTCTCCTTTGACGTGTTTGCAGGTGATTTATGCAGGGCCTTGCTGCATGGTGGACATTTGGTGATTTGCCCGAGTGATGTAAGGATTGATCTTCCGGCCCTTTATCAGTGGTTGACCCGGTATGAAATTTCCTTGTTTGAATCGACACCTGCTCTTGTTCTTCCTTTTATGGAGTACATTTATCAAAATGGTTTGCCGCTCCATCATCTAAAACTGCTGATTCTTGGTTCGGATACATGCCAAAGCGAAGCGTTTGTCCGCTTGGTCGAGCGTTTCGGGCAGATCAAAATCATCAATAGCTATGGAGTCACTGAGGCTGCTATTGATTCCAGCTACTTCGAAATAGCTGGCGATACCGAAATGACAACCGGAAATGTTCCGATCGGAAAACCGCTGCAAAACACAGAATTTTATGTGTTGGATTCCCAATTGCAGCCACTGCCGGTGGGCGTGTACGGTGAACTATATATCGGGGGAGCAGGTGTTGCACGGGGGTATCTGAACCGAGAGGAATTAACCCGCGAGCGCTTCATCCAAAACCCTTTCCGTCCTGGTGAGACCATGTATAAGACCGGCGATATTGTGCGTTGGATGACAGATGGAAATATGGAGTTTGTTGGTCGCTCAGACTACCAATTGAAGATTCGTGGATATCGTGTTGAGCTGGGCGAAGTCGAAAATCAACTGTTACGGCATGAGAAGGTTCGCAATGCCATTGTGCTTCCGAAGTCAAAAGGAGACGACTCAGTTGTATTGTGCGCTTATTACACAACGGATGAGGGTGTAAGTGCATCCGAAATCAAGGCGTTTCTAGCCGATTCTCTGCCTGAATTCATGGTTCCAACCTTTATCATCCAATTGGCAGAGTTGCCTGTGACGCCAAACGGCAAAATCGATCGGAATGCTCTGCCTGAACCTGATCTGTCTAAGCTGGTATCCGAGGAATACGTAGCGCCTGCGACAGAAAATGAAAGAAAACTTGCGGGAATATGGCAAGAGGTCTTGCGTATCGAACGAGTGGGTGTTTTGGATCGTTTCTTCGAAATTGGTGGACATTCACTGCATGCTGCGATTCTTCTTGCCAAAGTGAACAAGGAATGGCAGGTAGAAATTCCGCTGCGAGCCGTTTTCCAAAATCCTACCGTCCGAAGCTTTGCCCACGTCATTTCTGAAGCTACACAGACCGAAAAGCCTTTGATTCAGGCGGTTGGAAAACAAGAGGATTATGAGCTCTCACCTTCGCAAAAAAGGATTTTTACCGTTCAATCACTCGATGAAACGAGTGTCGCTTATAACATGGCCGGCGCTCTGATTCTTTCCGGGCAGCTGGATTCTGCGGCATTGGAAAAAGCATTCCAGTCTCTTATCCAAAGGCATGAGGCTTTCCGTACGTCCTTCGGCTACGTAAATGGTGAGCCGAAACAATTTATCCATGATTCTGTCCGTTTTGCCATCGATCATGCTGAGGCAGAGGACAGCCCTGAAAGAATAGAGCATCTCATTCGGACGTTCATTCAACCATTCGATCTGAGCGAGGCCCCATTATTGCGGGTTAGGCTAGTCAAACTGATGGAGGACAAGCATTTACTCCTGATTGACATGCACCACATCATCGCAGATGGAACATCGGTAAGCATTGTCATTGATGAGTTAAACCAATTGTATAACGGGCGAAATCTAGAGCCACTCAACATTCAGTTCAAGGATTATTCTGCTTGGTTGAAACAGATCAAGACGACGTGGCAGTCGCATAAGCAGGAGAAGTTCTGGTTAGATGAATTCAGCGGGGAACTACCTGTCATGAATTTGCCTACGGACTATCAGCGACCGCAGTTTCAAAGCTTTGAAGGGGATACGGTTGAAAGCGAGATTGAGGCGGATGTATCCCGCAGATTGCACGATTTGGCGGGGGAAGCAAACGTAACAGTCTATTCGATTCTATTGGCTGCGTACAACGTTTTGTTGTCCAAGTATACGGGGCAAGAGGACATTGTCGTAGGGACCCCAGTGGCAGGACGAAACCACACCGACGTTCAAAATGTAGTGGGAATGTTTGTGAATACGCTGGCTCTGCGAAACTATCCAACAGGCACCAAAAAGTTCCGCGAGTTTGTCCAAGAGCTTAGTGAGAAGTCACTACTGGCGTTTGAACATCAGGATTATCCATTGGAAGACCTGGTAGAAAAGCTTCAGGTGCGACGTGACCCAAGCCGGAATCCGTTGTTTGACACCATGTTCGCCTATGACAATGTGGCAGATACGGCCTTTGACTGGAACAGGGTAGAGGTAAGCCTTTATCCATTCCAAACGAAAATATCCAAATTAGACATCGTGATGAATGTCGAGACGAGAAATGAAGGCTTTTTTGTAGAGTGCGAATATAGCAGCAGTCTATTTAAACCTGAGACGATGGAGCGTTTTATTAACCATTTTACCAACATCCTGCGGCAGGTAGCTGCTGACATGGATATGCTTGTTGGCGAGATTGACCTCATGTCTCCTGAAGAAGTGCAGCTTTTGGAGAAGCTCAGCAATGATACGAAGCGAGAGTATCCTGTAGTACAGCCGATACATGTTGCCATTGAGGAATCAGCCAGACTTTATCCAAATCGAACTGCTGTTTCCTATCAAGGTTCGACAATCACTTACCAAGAATTAAACGAGAAAGCCAACGCAGTCGCTTCTGATTTGCTGAAACGCGGTATAGAAAAGGGCAAGTATGTACCTGTACTTATGGAAAGAAGTCTGGAATTGGTCATATCGTTACTGGGTGTAATGAAGACAGGGGCAGCATTTTCACCACTGGACATTCAGTGGCCTGTCGATCGACTCGAGTCTGTTATTGCCGAGCTGGGTAGCGAGTTCGTATTCGTAGAATCTGGAAATTCCTTTACAGAAACGGATTTGGGTGCGAAATTGGTCGCGATTGATCTGGGGCAACTGACAATGGAAGCGGAAAATCCAAATCTGCCCGTATCGCTGGAAGACCCGATCTATGTCATTTTTACTTCTGGCTCAACAGGCAAACCAAAAGGAGTCGTTGTGCCGCATAGAGGGATCGTCAACCGCTTTCTCTGGATGGATGATTACTTTGGACAAGACGCAGCGCAATCTGTCCTTCAGACCACCAACCATGTATATGACAGTGCGATTTGGCAATTCTTCTGGCCTCTGACCAATGGCGGAAAAACGGTCTTGCCTACTACAGGGATGACTGTCTCGGCTGATTACATGGGTGGAATCATTGAAGACGAACAGATTACTTTAACTGATTTTGTCCCATCTGTCTTTAATGTGATCGTAAATCAGTTAGCTGAAAATCTTGAACTGCAGGGGAAATTACAATCGCTCAAAAAGATCATTATCGGCGGCGAGGAAATCGTTCCGTCCACAGTTTCCAAATTCCTGAAAATATTCCAGTATGTATCTCCGACGAATTTGTATGGCCCGACAGAAGCAAGTATCGGATGCATTGCCTATCAAATTACGGGAGAGGAAGATCGCATACCGATTGGAAAACCGATATCCAACACGAAAATCCTTCTACTCGATGCGTACGGAAAACGAGTGCCGATAGGTGTACCAGGAGAAATCTTCATCTCAGGCATGCCGCTTGGACTAGGTTATTTGCATAACGAGCAGCTAACGAGGCAGAGTTTTGTCGATAATCCATACGCGGAACCTGGCTATGAAAAAATGTATAAGACAGGAGATCTGGCTGTCTATTTACCAGATGGAAACATCCACTTCCTGGGCAGAAAGGATTTTCAGATCAAAATCAGGGGTTATCGAATCGAGCCAGGGGAAATTGAAAGCAAGCTGCTTTTGCTGGAACAGGTAAAAGAAGCAATCGTTATTGCTAGAGAAGAAGAAAATGGAAGTAAGTACTTATGCGCGTATATTGTGACAGAGCATGAGCTTGCGGCTGACGAGTGGAGGGACCTGCTCGCCAAAGATTTGCCCGATTACATGATCCCGTCTTTCTTTGTTCGACTAGACGCTATGCCGATTACGGCTGTTGGAAAAGTGGATCGGAAAAACCTGCCCCTTCCTGATCGCTCTACCTTGGTGGAGGAACACATCGTCGAGCCGTCCGATGAACAGGAACAAATCATGGTCACCATCTGGAAGGATGTGCTGGGGCTTGCGCAAGTAAGTGTGACACACAACTTCTTTGAGCTTGGGGGAGACTCCATTAAAGCTCTTCAGATGATAGCGAGATTGAGGAGTCATGGGTACGAGCTTCGTTTGAGAGACTTGTTCCAAAACCCACGCATTCGCAGTGCGGCAAGATATCTCCAGACGCTGACCAGACAGATTGAACAGGGGCCTGTTGTGGGAGCAGTAGCGTTGACACCGATTCAGATGAACTTCTTTGAACAAAAGCATCAGAACCCACATCATTACAATCAATCTGTCATCTTGTTCAGAGAAGCTGGCTTCGATCCAGAGCTGGTTCAACAAGCATTTAGGAAGCTGATTGAGCATCATGATGTTTTGCGAATGAAATTCCAAATGAATGAGTCAGACATTGTCCAAGATCATCGGGAATTGGACGAGTGCCTGGTTCCCATCTCGATCAGAGAGTTCCCGGCTCAATCCGTAGAGGAGATGGAGCAGGCTGCGCAACTCATACAGGAAGGAATCCATTTGACGGATACTGCGCTGGTAAATCTCGGCCTTTTCCGAACAGATGCAGGAGATCACTTGTTAATCGTGATTCATCATCTCGTTGTCGATGGTGTCTCGTGGCGGATTCTTCTAGAAGATTTCCATATGCTGTATGACTCCTTGCTGCAGCAAGAAGAGCCTGCTTTGCCTATGAAAACCGATTCCTATCAAACATGGTCAGAAGAATTGCAAAAATATGCGCAGGGAAGCGAGAT
Organism: Brevibacillus sp. NPDC003359; assembly: GCF_042878995.1. NCBI lineage: Bacteria > Bacillati > Bacillota > Bacilli > Caryophanales > Paenibacillaceae > Brevibacillus > Brevibacillus sp. NPDC003359. Next base: position 1,205,982 of record NZ_JBIAOR010000001.1, on the reverse strand, counting down.
TCAACAGGAAATCGGATATTGGAAGCAGGTAGAGGAAACGCCGTTCTCTCCTCTGGCAAAAGAGGAAACGATTGAAGCACCGCTGATGCAAGGCACAACAGATGTCACCATCGAGCTTGACGAAGCCTACACAGAAAAACTATTGAAGCAGAGCCACCAGGCTTATAACACGGAAGTGAACGATCTGTTGCTTACGGCGTTGGGCTTGACGGTAAAAGAGTGGGCGGGGTTAGAACATGTGCTTGTCAATCTGGAGGGACATGGCAGAGAAGAGATCGTGAAGGGCATCGATATTTCCCGCACCGTCGGATGGTTTACAGCCCAGTATCCATTCGTACTGGATATGAGCCGATCCGAATCGCTTGGCTACCAGATCAAAATGGTGAAAGACAGCTTGCGACGTGTGCCGAACAAAGGTGTTGGATACAGCATTTTACAGTATGTGACTGCGAGACAAACCGATGTTCCGTTAACGTTCCAAGTAAAGCCCGAGATCAGTTTCAACTACTTGGGACAGTTCGATACAGACTTGGAGTCAGGAAGCATGACGACTTCCTCTCTTTCTCCAGGCCGAGAAATCAGTCCCACCTCGATTCGATCCTTTGCGCTTGATGTGAATGGAATGGTGGTGAATCACAAGCTGACCCTTACGTTTACGTATCATCGTGAAGAGTTTGAAGAAGGAACCATTCAGCGCCTCTTGGATGCTTACCGAGAAAAAATCGTCGAAATCATTACGCACTGCATATCGAAAGAGTCAGTCGAGCAAAGCCCAACAGATTTCACATACGATGAGCTGTCCATTGAGGAATTAGATCATCTTTCCCAATTGCTGGGTGACAAAATTCAATGATAGATGGTGATGAGATTTGAATGGTGTTCAGATAAAAAATATATACCGATTGACACCTATGCAAGAAGGGATGCTGTATCACTTTATCCTTCATCCTGAATCAGAGGTTCACTTCGAACAAACGGTGATTACGATGGAGGAGTCGTTGCAGCTTGATCACCTTAATCAGAGCTTCCGCGACCTCGTCGAAAGATTCGATATCCTGCGAACAGTCTTTCACTATAAAGATAGTAAAAAGCCACTTCAAATTGTGTTGAAGCAAAGAGAAGCAGCGATTCAGATCGAGGATATCTCTGACCTGACTCAGGAAGAGCAAGCAGTATTTGTGGAGCAATTTCTCGTAAAGGATCGGCGCAAGAGATTTGATCTGGAGAAAGACTTGCTGTTTCGCATTACCGTAATTAAATTGAGTGAATCAAACTACAAGATGGTGTGGAGCTTCCACCACATTATTATGGATGGCTGGTGCCTGGGGATTGTCGCCAAAGACTTTTTCCATATCTACCACGCTTATCTTCAAAATAAGAAGGCTGAACTGGCTCCACCGTATTCCTTCAGTAGCTATGTCACCTGGCTTGGCAAGCAAAACAAACAAGAGGGACTCTTGTTCTGGCGAGAGAGTCTGGATGGATTTGATCAGCAATCTCCTTTACCGGTTGAATATATTTCAACCGGTAAGGGATACCAACGAGAATCGATCGTGTTTCGTATTGATCGGGAAACGACTGCTCGTTTGGAGCAGATAGCAAGATCAAATGATGTGACACTTAGCATCGTCTTTCACTCCCTCTGGGGCTTGTTGCTGCAACGATACAATTATGCCAATGATGTTGTCTTCGGATCAGTCGTTTCGGGACGCCCCTCTGAACTTGTTGGCGTCGAGGAAATGGTCGGATTGTTCGTCAATACGATCCCGATGCGGATTCGAAGTGAAGGCAAACAGACATTTTCAGAATTGCTTCGGCAGGTGCAACAGTTCTTCACAGCTACAAGCAGCTACCAATACTTGTCTCTGGCGGATATTCAGTCCGAAACCGCATTAAAACAAAACCTGATTCAGCATCTCATGGTCTTTGAAAACTATCCATTGACGGAGGATACTTTCGACGAAGATGGAAAAGGCGGTTTATTTGGAATTACTGATGTCCAAGGCTATGAGCAGACCAGCTACGACTTCAACTTATGCATCATTCCCGGCAAGGAATTGGAAGTTCACTTTATCTATAATGCACTTGCTTACAGCGATGCCTATCTGCAAAAAGTGCGAGCGCATTTAAATCAGTTGATTCAAAGTGTCATCCACAATGCCGACCAGCCGATTGCCAAAATGCAAATGGTCACGGACGAGGAGCAGGCTCTCATTTTGCAACAATGGAATGACACGGATATGCTGGTTGATCAAACGCTAACCATGGACCAGCTATTTAAGGAACAGGTCAAAAAGGGACCGCATCAAATTGCTGTAGTCGATCAAGAAGGCACCTACACGTATCAGGAATTAGATGACAAATCTGATGCGCTAGCCCATGTGCTGCGTGAGAAAGGGGTAAAACCAGGCAGCATTGTTGCTGTAATGGTGGAACGCTCTACTGCTTACAGCCTCGCCATATTGGGCGTTCTAAAAGCGGGCGGTGCCTTTCTCCCAATTAGCACCGACCATCCGAGTGAACGGATCAGCTATATGATCGAAGATAGTGGAGCCAGTATTGTTTTGATCCATGATCCAACTGTAGCGTATGCAGAGCGTATTCTCCCTTCATCAACGTTGATGAATCTTGATGATACGCGTTTATACAAAGGCGTTACCTCTGATATACAGACCCTTCACCGTTCCAGTGACCTGGCCTACGTCATTTATACATCCGGGTCAACGGGGAAGCCAAAGGGGGTCAGGCTGCACCACGTCGGAATCGCCAACCTCCAGCAGTTTTTCATCAACGATCTCGGTATTACACAAAAGGACAAGGTATTGCAATTTGCCAGCATCTCATTTGATGCCTCTGTCTGGGAGTTTACGATGGGGGTATTGACTGGGGCGAGATTGGTCATTGTTTCAAAGGATGTCGTTCTTGATCCCGAAGCTTTTAGTCAGTATTTGCAACGGCATGAAGTAACAGTTGCGACGCTTCCGCCTACCTTTGTGACGTATTTGGAGCCGGAAAATTTTCCGACTTTGCAAACGTTAATCACCGCAGGTTCCGCAGCAAACTGGGAGCTCGTCCATAAATGGAGCGCGCATTGCCGATACATCAACGCATATGGTCCAACCGAAACAACGATTTGTGCAACGACTTGGACGTATGAAGGGCAAGAGAGGCTGCCGCAGCAAGTGCCAATCGGAAAGCCCATTGCCAACACAAAAGTGTACGTCCTGGATGCGCATGGTCATTTGCAGCCCCAGGGAATTCCTGGTGAGTTGGCTGTCGCGGGCATTGGGATCGCTGATGGCTACATCAATCGCGAGGAATTGACGAGCGAGAAATTTGTGGCAGATCCGTTTATTGCGGGTTCGAGGTTCTACAAGACAGGAGATATGGTGAAATGGCTTGCGGATGGCAGTCTGGAATATTTGGGGCGTATGGACAACCAGGTCAAGATACGTGGTTTTCGTATCGAGCTTGATGAGGTTGAAAACGTGATCCTATCCCAGGCAGGAGTGAAGGAAGCTGTCGTGTTGGCAAAAAAAGTGCAGGGAGGAGATACCAGCCTAATTGCTTATCTGGTCTGGGAGCAGCCTGAATGGAGCAGAGATTTGCGTCAGGAGCTTTTGGCCACTCTTCCTGCCTATATGGTACCAACGTATATCCACATCCTTGAGAGAATGCCTATAACACCCAATGGAAAAATAGATCGGAAAGCATTACCTGAGCCTGTCATGATCAGGGAGGCAGGTAAGCAACTGAATCCCCCTGTTACAGAGCAGGAGATAAAGCTTGCAGAAATCTGGAAAGAAGTGCTCGACCTAGAGGAAATCAGTGTGGATGACCATTTTTATGATCTGGGCGGACATTCTATTAAAGCGATCCAACTGGTAGCACGGCTTCATAAGGAAGGAATAGAAGTGAAGATTCAAACGGTCTTCCAATACGATACTGTCAGAGAGCTAGCAGGATATTTAGATACAGTAAACCGAATCCGCACCGCAAAAGCGAAAGATAAAAAAGAGCTGGAAGCCTTGATCTACGCTCATTTTCAAGTAGGAAGCCACTATGTAGAGATGCCTTTTGGAAGCAAGCACGGGGCTGTTCTGTACGTGGAGGAAAATGGGCGGGACAAACACCAAGAAATACTGTCCCTTTTGCGAAAGTCTTGCGATCCTGCGATTCAGCCGCACGCGATTCATTATCGGGATCTCTCGCAAAAAGCATGGGAAAAAGAGCAGAATCATTTCCCAGAGGCTACGCTTGATGAGAAGGAATCCTTGCCATGGCAGGAGCGCCTCGTCAACGACCTCGATCAGAAGCTCCTTCGTTACACAGAGGCAATCGTCAATCAGCAGACTTTTATCAGACAGCCTCTGTCACCTTCACAGCGCTATCATGTACAGGAAAAGGACATTTCTGGAACCGTGATTCGCTTTGAGCAGATGATCGAACCAAAGTTGCTGGAGAAGGCCTTTCTGGGCGTCCTGGAGCGGCATCATTTACTTCGATGCACGTTGGCTTTTGAGCAAGAAGAGCCATATTGGAAAGAATATCCTTGCCCTAGTGAGATTGCGCTCCCTGTGGTCGATGTATCGAGCGATTCGGAAGACAAAAAAGAAGAGGTGCGCCATCTTTTACTGAGCGAATATTTTTACAAGCAGGATGGTCCGATCGGTTCTTTGTCATACAAAGTGATCTTGCTGAAAGAGAGCGAGAAAGAGTACTCGTTAATATTGCCTGCATCGCATCTCATTTTTGATTTTATTAGCAGTGAAGTCCTGCAAAATGACATCAACCTGTATTACGAAGCGCTGGAAAATGGCACAGATCTCTCGGAAAATGATCGGAATACGTATTGGGATTTCGTCCGGCAAATTACCAAGGGTCCAGTCAGTATCGAAGATCAGCAGCTCATGGAGGAATTTGACCTTCACGCATTTGAGAATAGTCTTTTGTCCATAGAAAGACAGCTTCCATCGTCATCCGCTTTGGACGGATACACGATTGTTACCTGCGAACTAAATATGGACAACGCACAGGAGACAGAAAATGCGCGGATTCCGATTGCTCTCTTAGCCAGATTTTGTGAAAGAAGTTATGGAGTCCAAAAGGCTCCCATCTTCCTGATGAACTTTGGTAGATCCTTTATGGGGAACCATTTCTTCGATGTGCTTGGCGAATGCATCGATCATATTCCACTTCATATTGATCCGTCGTGGGGTCTCGATCAGTTGGAAACGTATGTGAAGGCTCGGCTAGATGTCACAAAAGAGAGGAACATACACTTTACCAATCTGGCGCAAAATCCTGACGTAACAGAAAAATATCCTCTTTCCAATCAAACGCTGATGCGATCCTTGCAGATGACACCTATGATTTGCAACTTCTTGGGAGAGCAGAACAAGAGTCAACCAAATGAATACGATCATCTGTTTATAAAAGGAAAGAAGCGTATTCTTTTTGAGGCTTCTTATACATCCACGGGCAAAATGACTATTTTTATGGCTTTGCCATATCGAGAGGATGAAAGGAAGCTACGAGTGGTACTAGAGGAGGAAGCGAAAAAATTGATAGGAACACCTCTAGTCATACGCTAAGAGTCGTCTAGGCATCGTATTGGAAATCGGCAGATGGATTCCGCTCTATTCCGGGGCCAATTGTCCTTGGGGTGTGGCGGGATCATCGGCCGAAATAAGTCGTCACCTAGAGGGATTACTATTCAGGGAGGTTAAGATGGGAAACCAATCGTACCGATTAAATATATTTATTTTTTCTATTACTCGCTTCATCACAGAATTAGGTAGTGGTGTATACAAATTTGCTCTTGCCCTGTACATTGCGGATGTGACGGGTTCTTCCGCTGCGTTTGCAACTGTTTTGGGTTTTTCCTACTTGCCAGGGGTGCTGATTAATATTTTTGCAGGCGCCTATATTGATAGACACAACAAGAAGACGATCATGGTTGTCACAGAGATTTTAAGCGGGGCGCTGGTTCTTTTGTTTTTACTGTTCTTCCTCCAGTTCCCCACAAATCTATGGCTTTTTGTCGGATACGCCTTCACGATCAGTACCATTCAGGCTTTTACGTATCTCGCTTTGCAAGCATCCATTCCTGAGCTGGTAGACGAGGATAGAGTAGGAAGTATGAACTCTATTTATCAAGCGATCAGTGCCATTCTCAATGTAGCGGGTCCTTTGGTAGGGGCAGTTGCCTATGGTTTACTGGGGATGGAAATGATTTTGCTGATTGATGGCCTTTCTTTTATCGGAGCAGGGATCATGCAGATGTTCCTCCGTTTCCGCAAGACCGAGGTAGTACAGGAGACAACGCAAAGCTATACAGACACAATCAAGGAAGTCTTCCAATATATCCGAGAACAGGTTGTCATGAAGTACTTGTTCCTGATTTTCCTTTTGCTCAACTTTATTTTCCCTCCGCTCATGTATGTGGGGCTGCTGCATATTGCCTATCGAGTTGAACAAGTATCGATGGAGCAATTCTCCTTTATTCAGTCGTCCTGGTTTATCGGGATTATTATTGGAGCGGCCGTTGTTTCTATGAAAAAGGTGAGCAAATACGTTGAGAATAAAATCTTCCTTTTGATTCAAGTGCAAGGGATTCTCTTGATGACGTGGGTCTTTCCGATTTTTGTTCCGGAAACGAGTAACGCCTCGTGGATCATTACGGGCGTGTTTGTCGGAATTTTATTGGTCTCCGCAATCTTCAACTCCATGGGGAACATCCCGATCTTTACTTTTGTTCAATTAAACACGCCTGAGCATTTGCGTGCCAGCATGTTTGGTGTGGTCGGCACTTTTACCGGAGTGGCCGTACCGTTTGGGATCTGGTTGTACGGTATTTTACTGGAGGCCGTTTATTGGCCGTATCTCGTGTTGGTCTCAGGTGCCGTCATTTTCGTGATCGCCTTGATCGCTCATCTGAACAAACAAGTGAGTCAATACTTTAAGAAAAAAGATGAACCGGTGGTTGCTACAGACAAGTCTGCTTGAGCAAGGTCACGATAACTAGAGAGAGAATATGATGTCAGTTTCATTCAAAAAGACAATGACAAAACTTCTGGAGGACTCTACGTGAAGAGTATGCACTACGTCGTTTTGACCGTTGTACTGATGTTCATCACGGGATGTGGAGTGGAAACGAAACAGGAAACGGAGCAAACCAAACAAAAGATCGTGCAGGTGCACACCGTAAAACAGACGGATTCCTTGCCGATTTCACTTACTGCTTTCGTTGAATACAAACAGGAGAGCCAATTGGCCTTTGGGGCATCAGGTACGATTGAACGTATGAACGTATCGAAAGGGGCAAAGGTGACACAGGGCCAAATATTAAGCTCATTAAATACGAACTATTATCAAAAAGGGCTGGAAGCGGCACAGAGCCAAGTTCAAAGCGCATCTGCATTGCGTTCAAAAACGTTACAAGGAGCCAGTGCAGATCTCGTTAGTAAACAACGCTTGGCAGTGGAAAGCCAGGAAAAACGGATGAAGGATGCGCAACGGAAATGGGAGGTATCCCAGGAACTGTTTAAAGGGGGCGCTATTTCACAGAGTGAGCTGGACAGTGCGCGATCGGAAAAAGAGCAAATCGAGATTTCGCTACAAGAGGCGCGAATTACGCTGGAAAAGTTGCTAAAGGGTGCTGAAGTCAACGAGATTGCCAGTGTAGATGCCGATTTGAAACAAGCAAGCAGTCAAGTAGAGCTCGCAAAGAAAACACTTCAAGAAACGCAGCTGGTCGCGCCGTTTAGCGGTACAGTAATCGATGTGACCCAGAAGGCAGGCAGTCTTGCCCAGCCAGGTCAAAGTATCATTCACCTTGTGGACAGCTCGGAAGTAAAGCTGAAGGTCGATGTCCCATTGGATGTGATGGAAAACCACAAGCAAGGGGACACGGTGACTGTGGCAGTAGAAGGAAAGGCCAAAAGTACAGGGACCATTACATTTGTCTCCCCCGTTCTTAATGCGGAAACGGGAAAGTATCTTGTAGAGATAGCTGTTTCTAACAATGACAACGTTTTGATAGAGGGGATGGTTGCGACTGTAGAGATGTCACGCAAAGTAAACGGAATGCTCATTCCCGTCCAAAGTGTTGGCATTAAAGAATCGCAGCGCTTTGCAATGGTTGTCGAAAATGGTGTAATCAAGAGACGCGACGTAGAAGTAGGGCAAATTTTTGGAAATAAGGTCGAGATTCTATCGGGTCTTCAGTCAGGCAACCAAATCCTAATCTCCGGCATAACGTACTATGCCGAAGGAGAAGTCGTTACGGTGAAAGGGGAGTAACCGATGGACAAGGTCATTCTCTTTTTGCTGAAACGAAAGGTGATCCTCTATTTATGCACTTTCCTTATCGTGCTTACAGGAATCGGTGCTCTCTTTTCCTTCCACGTGGAGCTCGTACCTAAAACGAATTTGCCTTGGGTTGAAGTAAATATTTCAGGAGGAGCGCTGCCGCCTGAAGAGATGGTGGAAAAGGTCACAAAAAAAATAGAGCAAGAATTGAAATCTGTGGCTGGCATTAAAAATTTCTCATCGAAAACAGGGACGGGGTTTTCTGGTATCTCGATCCTTGCAGAGGATGGGGAAGGTGAAAAGGTCAAGCAAGAGACACAAAATATTGTGAATCGGCTGCGCAACGAGTTTCCCAAAGTAGTGGATACCGTCACAGTCACGCAAACGAACTTAGGTGATGAGGACTTAATCGACTACGCAATGGTGGGTGCCGATACACAGACCATGCTTACCTTGATGAAGACGACGATTAAGGATCGAATAGAATCCGTCCCTGGTGTGAAGGAAGTGGTTGTATCCGAGGACGGTTTTGAAAATAAGGTTGCGATCACATTTCGACCTGAGCGGCTTACCGCCTATCGAACGACTGCAGCGGAGGTTGTTGGTCAGCTGAATGGTGCTAACTGGAAAAAAGCTGTGGGGATATTGGAGAATCCAGGGTTTGACACCGTTGTGATGATGGATAACAGCTTTAAAAGCATCGAAGAGTTCAACAGCGTGTTGATCAAAACACCCAAAGGCAAGGTTGCTCTCGAACAACTGGCAACGGTGAGTGACCTGCGCGGAAGCGTGAAGGACGCTATTTCCATGACAGAAGGAAACCTCTTTGTGCAAATAAGCGTCAAGCGCGCTGCGGGGAGTGACCTGATCACCACACAGAAGAAAGTCGAGGAAGTTGTGAGGCAAATCAATGAAGAAGCAGGCGGAAACTACGAGCTGAGAGTCATGTTTGAGTCCGTCTCCTTTATTAAAAAAGCGCTCACTAATTTGAGTCGGGATGTTGTGATTGGCGGAATACTGGCAATCCTCGTTCTCTGGATATTCCTGCGAAATTGGCGCGTGACGATGGTCATTGCAACGACTCTGCCCCTCTCCATCCTGATGACTTTCATCGCTCTGAAAGCTGCTGGCTATAACATTGACATGGTGGTTTTGATTTCACTGAGTTTGTCAATCGGATTGATTGTGGATGCCGCGATCGTTGTTCTAGAGAGTATTTATCATCTGAGAGAAAAGGGAATGCCATTGAAACAGGCCATCGTTCAGGGCTCAAAAGAAGTGATGGCACCTGTTTTCGCTTCCCAACTAACCTTGATCATTGTGTTTTTACCGCTTGTAGTAGCGGATTTTGAACAGTGGCTGAAGCCCATTCTTCATACCATTGCGTTTACCGTTTCCTCGACCATTATTGCGTCAACGATTGCAGCTTTTCTGTTTGTTCCGATTTTTTCGGAGCGTTTTCTCCAACATGATAAGCAGTTGCAGCCCCACGGCGAGAAAGAAGGGAAGAATCGGATTGTTTCTCTCTTTCAGCGACTGCTGCTGATCACACTTCGTCATCGGATTCTCACTTTGCTGGTGGCTCTTGCAGTGTTTGTAGGGGCGCTGAGTCTCTTTCCATTGATTAAAATAGGAAATGGCTTGAATGCCAATGAGAATCAAATTTTTGCCACGTTAACTATGCCTGACGGCACTAGCTTGGAACAGGCGCGAACAGCGGCAGTTGAAGCGGAAAAAGCGTTAAGAGAGTTGTCCGATGTGAATCAAGTATTTTTCACGGCAAAAAAAGAGACAGTGGAGTTAAATATCACGTTGGTGACCAAGTCGCAACGAACGCAAGAGAAAGAAGAATTTATGCAAGAAGTAAACGGTCGTTTGAATGCCATTGACGGAGTGGAACGGACGAGTATGACGTTTGGATTCTCAGGTCAGTCGGCACCCATTGAGTTGCAAGTGGCGGGCGAAGATTTGGAGGTTTCCCGGTCGATTTCCGCAAAAGTAGAAGAAATGCTGGAGAGTATTCCCGGAGTCATCAATATTCGAAATGACTTTGAAAGAGGGAAAGAAAAGGTAACCCTGACACCGAATCAGGAGGCAATGTCTCAATTGCAGGTTGACTCTGATTCATTGTACAGCCAAATCAGTATGTTACTTGGGGAGCAACCTCTTTCCACAATCAGTCAAAATGGTATTGAAACCTCTATTGTCGCCAGATTTCCAGAGTCATGGACGACGCATCCTGATCAACTCCAACAGATTATGCTACGAACAGAAACAGGCTCACAGGTGCCGTTACAAGAGCTGGTTGATTTTCATTTCAGCAAATCTCCTATTACGATCAAGCATGAAAAAGGAGAACAAATCATCACAGTGTCAGCAGAATTGTTGGGCACGGACATTGGTACGGCGGGCAGACAAATAAATGAGAAGCTGGGCACTGTGGCTTTGCCCGCTGGATACAAGCTCGAGATTGCTGGTGATTTGAAGGAACAGAGTAACACCTTTACCCAGGGAATCATCGTCTTGGTAGCGGTCGTTTCCCTCATCTATGTGATTATGGTGGCACAGTTTGGCAGGTTATCCCAGCCGTTTATTATCATGCTGTCGTTACCTATGGCCTTGGTGGGAGTCATTCTCGGATTCGTGATCACGCAGCGAACCTTTGGTGAAATGGCGATGATAGGGCTTATCATGCTCGTAGGAATTGTTGTTTCCAATGCGATTCTGTTAATTGACAGAATCAATCTGCTCCGCTCACGGGGAATGGGGTTAGAAGAGGCGATTGTCCAGGGCACACGAGACCGAGTTCGTCCGGTGATTATGACCAAGCTAACAGCGATACTCGGTATGTTGCCAATGGGCCTCGCTGTTGCAGAAGGAGCGGAACTAGAGGCGCCTCTTGCTACTGGAGTGATTGCGGGTTTGATTTTTCATACCCTGGTTACACTCGTTTTGGTTCCTGTTCTTTATGCGACCTTTGAGGGGATTCGTGAAAAGAGGTTGGCTCGAAAAAAAGCACGTCGCACTGCTAATTTGTAGAAAAGGGGCACGGTGCTGACCAACCAGCGTCGTGCCACACTTTGTTGACAGTAACACGTCCAGTTTTTATAGGAGGGTATCTTCCTAGTGGATGGGATTACGGCGAATCTATTCAGTTCCTGCAAGCTGCAGATCCAGACATCCTTTTGCGTGACACTAAAATTAGTAATACCTGGTTGGTATGATCGTTGGTAAACCTGTTTGATGAGAGGGGGATTCATATTTCGGGAAAATGCCACTGGAAACAGGTGGTGTTTTTTTGTTGTTGAACTACGTAATTACTTAGTATGATTAAGTCATAAGTAGCAGCTACAACCTCTGATCGGCATCCTGATGATATGTCATACAAATAAAAAATAGGTGTGGAGCATCGTATGGAAGATAAATTAACATTGATTAAGGTTTTTGCTGGCACAAGTTCACAGGGATCAGTTTTAGAAGAGCTTCCTGCAGAATACCTAAGCGATCAAAATTTCAAATTATGTGCATCTCCAGGGCTAGCTCTAGGCCTTGCGAAAGGAGATACATTAAAACTCCATCCCAACGGAGATTTTGAATTAATAAAGCATGGTGGAAATTTCTGTATACAAATTTACAAAGAGCAGCCTATCAAAGAAAAGATAGAAGCAGTTGAATCTATAGTCAAAAAAGAACTTTCAGGCTCTCTAGATGGATTTCATAATGGTTCACTCGCGTTTACTGCTCCAATCAGTAATGGATTTGATGCAACCAATCATACGTTCAATAAAATTAGAGACGTACTAGAAGCAGAGTACTATTACTCAAATATTTACAAGAATCCATATAATTTTGAAGATGAAGAGTTAGTTAGTTGGGCTAGAGATCTGGATTAATCGTTTGAAAACGTCAGTTTTTCGGCCTTACGCAGCTTTCCATGGGTATGTCGGGCGATTTCGTGGTAGTCATAGAGGAACGTGCGCCTATCTTAGCTCATTCGCAACGACGAGTGAAGGTACCTAGGCTATGCTTGCAGCTGCTAAGGCTACCGGTGCGATTCTCAAAGAATCGTTCTGCACTCGGTGTTGCAGGAGACTTGGGCATTCATAAAGTAGATCTGCTGCGTTATTTGCTTCAGGAAGAAATCGTGCAGGTCAGTGCCTTAACGGCTGTTCTGGACAAAAAAGACGAGGAAGGCTTGCCAATTGAAGTATGCGATCATATGGTACGTCTTCTACGAACACATTGGAGTCAGCTGCAACAGGAAAAAGGATTTCTTTGCAACAAAATAGTGGATGATTGCGATGTTGCTTGGTCACACTAAGGTGGGAGGTGTAACCATGGAACGAACTATTCAGGTCAATGGTGAGGATTATCATTTCGAGTCAACGTATGATGGTGATTCACAGTATAATGTTCAAGTGCGATGCGGCAAGAAAGTGGTATCGAGCTTCAAAATCTCGGCCGGATCGGAAAGTGAAGTGTTTGAGGCTGCTCGTGCTCATTTTAGTGGGGACAAGGAATTGGGCAATCTAAATGGATAGAGACTGGATTCGGAACGCAGCTTGCGCATGCAGGGCTGCGGTTTTTTCTTGCGCAAAATGAAATCTCATGATAAGGTTATTTTGTTTCCTTGGAAACTAAAAATCGAAATAGATGAGGAGCTGATGCTGCATTGGACCCTAAAAAGAAGATTTGGAATCGATGGATCACCTTTCTACATAAACAGGAGGAGCGCAGCAAGCTACGTGAAGAATTGCTATTGCGTGAGATCAGAAGCAGCGTGCCTGATTACGATAAAGTTGGAAGGTTATCTATAACAGAACTCCACGTCCTTCAAGAGGTAGGGGGTAAAGATCGAGTGAATGTGACGACGATTGCCCAGCAAATTGGGGTAACAAAGAGTGCGATATCCAAAATAACTGTCAAGCTGATGAAAAAAGGATTACTCGAGCGCTACCAACTCGAAGACAATCAGAAGGAAGTTTTTTTTCGGCTGACATCAGTAGGAGAAATGGTAAACGAGATTCACGAACGTTACCATCAACAGCTAGAGATAGACATGTACCGATTTTTGGATCGGTATACTCCCGCTGAAATGGCATTTTTGGAGGATGTCCTAAGAGAAGCAACAGAGGAATAGGGGAAACATACAATCTTGACTTAATTTTTTTTGTAAAAATAGTTTCCTTGGACACAATAATAACAAGATTAAAGAGGAGAGCAATCATGAGTTCAAAAAAAGTACTTTATCTGCTTGGAATAACACTTATGCTAGGTATGTTCGCGCAAAATTTGTTCATGCCTATTTTACCAGCCATGCAACAAGAGTTTCAGACGAGTGCAACCATGATTAACTGGACCATTTCGATCTTTACCATCATGCTCGCGATTATGCAAATGATTTACGGGCCATTTATCGATCGTTTGGGCCGAAAACGTGTGATGATACCTGCCCTGATCTTATATACGATTGCTTCGATCGGATGCTATCTGGTCGATTCTATTTATGCGCTGTTATTTTTCCGGGCATTGCAAGGGGCGGGCTTTGCTGCCATTCCGATTGTAGCAGCAACGATTATTGGAGACCTGTTTAAAGGAAACGATCGTGCATCTGCGATGGGCACCTATCAGATGCTACTAGCGCTTAGTCCGGCAATTGGTCCACTGTTAGGTGGCTGGCTAGGTGGCCTCGGTGGACATTCTGCGGTCTTTTTGTTTTTGGCGATCTGCGCGGTCTTTCTCGTCGTCATAAATGCAACACTGTTACCCGAAACGAAGAGGAATCAAGCAACCTCATCGGGCGGTTTTTCGTTAGGGTCATTCCTCAATATTTTGCTCCACCCGGTTGGTGCATCCGTCATTATGATCGGCTTTAGCCAAATGTACGCCTATTATTGTTTTTTGCTGTTTCTCCCTGGCCAATTGACGAATCATTACCAGATCTCCGCTGAAAAAATCGGATTGGTTTTCTTGCTCGTGTCAGTCGTCTTTATTATCAGTAGCAAGCTGTCTGCTCTTTTGCAAAATCGATGGGGAGCACGTACAACTTTACTGGTGACGACCGGTTCAAATGCTTTGGCGATGTTTCTATTTATGACTGCGGCTGATGTTTCTTTTCTCCTGCTTGTGGTGACAAGTACGCTGTTTGCCTTAACCTTGGGAGTAGGACTGTCTGCACACACAATCTTGCTGTCCGAAGTATTTGAAGCTGAGCGTGCAACGGCCATTGGTGTGTACAATTTCATCCGCTATACGGGGATGGCCGCAGGTCCGGTAGTAGGTGCTATGCTGCTAGAATGGGGCGGAATCTGGCTCGAATTCGGAATTGCCGGTATCCTCATTGCATTGGCGACTTTATTTGCACGTCAAAAGGTGAAAAGAACCGTAGCGAACAGTCAAGGGGAGTTCTGATTTTCGGACAGACTTTTCATGTTCGGCTAAATATGCTACAACAGGAATGAAACAATGGAGCGGGAGGAGCAATCAAAAATGCAGCATCAAGAAGAACGGGACCCGAAGTTACTGATTGCAAGTATGAGCGACAATCCGTCCAGCATCCAATCACTATCCGAAGGCGAATGCCTAACATTCCTGCAAATGATCGAACAGCATCGACAAGAACATCCAGGCGAAGCGCTTGATTTGACGGAAGCGATGGTGTTGACGCGGATGTCTGCTTTACGGATGCACAAAACAGGAGGCCATACGCTTGCGACTGAGTGGGTGGATCGTGCGCTTCAACTAGCCCCAGATTATCACTACGCAGGAGAGGTTAAGCTCAATCTGTACTTTTCTCAGTTACGATCTCATGCCCTTCTGACTGCATTCAAGTCCGTGCGCGAAACGGATAACGTCGTCATGCGCAGGAGAACTGTTGAAGTGTTGGAAGAGCAGGCAACCAATGAACTGGCTGAAATCACAAAGTGGCTCTCTCTTGCGGAGGAGACGCTCCATGCAGCGAAAAAATGGAACGATTCGGAGGCGGAAGCTACAGCTGCTGGCCTCGTGCAGTTATACACCGAACGACAACATTTACTGGCACAATTGCAAGAACGTGTTCAAGCGTACGGAGCATCTTTATCCGGTGTCTTTTATTCAAGTGAAATGCTCGTCCAATTGCAAGAGACGATCCGCACGTTAACCAACCAGCAAGAACAGAAGGAAAAGCTTCTTTCACAAAGAAACGAAATGGTAGAAGAACGTGAAAAAGCGCCGCAGCAAGATTTGAGTGCCTTAGAGCAATTGGAGCAGATGATCGGCTTGGGCGAGATCAAACATCGGGTTCGGCAGTTGGCAAAATTTCTCAATTATCGCCAGCTGCGCGAAGAAAGAGGCTGGCATATGAAAGACCAGCTTCCCCTTCATCTCGTGCTGATGGGTAACCCAGGCACGGGTAAGACGACTTTGGCTCGCTTAATTGCCAAGCTGTATCAGGAGCTAGGGCTGTTGGCAAAAGGACAACTCATCGAGGTGGATCGTTCTCAGTTGGTCGGTGCTTACGTGGGACAGACAGAGCAGCGTGTCATGGAAGCGATTAAGCAGGCTGACGGTGGAGTGCTGTTTATCGATGAGGCATACAGCTTGAAGCGCCCAGATAGCTCTGGCAGTGACTACGGACAAGTGGCGATCGACACGCTTGTATCCGCTATGACGAGTGGCGAGTATGCAGGACGCTTTGTCGTGATGCTGGCGGGCTATCCGGAAGAAATGCGTCATTTTTTGTACGCGAACCCTGGGCTGAATAGCCGTTTTCCAGAGACGGGCCACTTTTTACTGCCGGACTATCAGGCGGGCGAACTGGTGCAAATCGCAGAAGAAGTAGCAGTACGGAACGATTTTACTCTTACAGAGGCAGCAAAAATTACCCTGCGTCAGCGTATTGAAAAAGCGCAAGTAGACGAGACGTTTGGCAATGCGCGGACAGTCACGAACATCGTGCTCGATGCGATCTTTGCCAAAGGGCGCGAGACAGACGGCAAGGAACTGAAATGGGATGACTTTACCATTCTGAAACCAGAGGATGTCCGTGGCTTCGATTCGCCGCAAAAAGAAAGGAATGCAGAAGCTCGACTGCAAGCGTTGATTGGTCTTGCTCAAGTGAAGATGGAGCTGAAAAAAATCGCTGCGTATGTGTCCGTCCAGCAAGAACGCGCAGCAAGAAGCCTGCCGAAAAGTCCGATTGAACTGCATGCTGTCTTTACTGGAAATCCAGGTACTGGGAAGACGACGGTTGCTCAGCTGTATGCACAGATTTTACAAGAAATCGGTTATTTGAAACGGGGTCATCTTGTTACGGCGAGTAGAGCCGACTTGGTAGCGGGGTATGTCGGTCAGACCGCAGCGCTTACTCGCAGAAAAGTTCGAGAAGCTTTGGGCGGGGTCTTGTTTATCGATGAAGCGTATTCGCTGCTCGGCGGGGGAGAGCGGGATTTTGGTCAGGAAGCAATTGACACGCTCGTAGAAGAGATGACCAAACACGAAGAGAATCTGGTCGTGGTCCTCGCAGGCTACCCACTCGAAATGAATTCATTATTGATGAGCAATCCCGGACTCTTGTCGCGGTTTAAAAAATACATTGCATTCCCTGACTATACAGTTAAGGAGCTCGTGCACATTCTTGAACAGGCTGCATGTGACGTTGGGTATGCGATTGAGAAGAACGTGCTGGAAATGATCTCGCAGTCTTTGGATAAAGCAGCCAGTGATCTTCGTTTGAATGGCAACGGTCGCTTTAGCTATAACCTTTTGCAAGAGGCGATCCAAAACCAGGCCGTGCGACTGATGGATATTCCAAAGCAGGAATGGAATCAGGAAATGCTGATGCAACTGGTATGGGTCGATTTTCAACCACTACTACAATGGACGGAAGAAGATGGGGCAAAAAATTAGTTTTTGTCCCATGTCTGTGCCTTCTTACTCTTTTGACAATTCACCCTTTCTCTTATAATGGATATTAATGGTTACATTACGCCATGGGGGAAGGGTGTTTGGTTTGCGAAAAAAATGGCAGGCAGCTTTATGCACGACACTTGTTCTGACACTTTCGCTGGAGGGCATTCCGGCGGATGCCAAGCAAGAGGGAGAGCGTCGGGGCAATATCCAGATCGAGGCCGATAAGGGTCTGGCACTGGACAAGCTCTCGTCGAAGAAGAGAGAGTCCGAGCTCGTCGTTATCCAGCTTTCTGGTCCTGTTCGTGAGGAATGGAAAGAAGAACTGGAGGATATCGGCGTCATACTTGGTGATTACATACCGGATTATGCATTCATCGCGAAAATCGAGGATGAACAAGAAAGAAGGGAGGTCGAGGAGTTGTCCTTTGTCGAAGACGTCATGGCGTTCACACCCAAGTCTAAGGTTTCGCCTGAGCTTCGCTTTGCAGGGGGCAACAGAGAGCGGGTCGAGGTTGCCGTTATCGGTTTCAATCAACGGGTAGACATGTATCGAACGATGACGGAAATGACGGAGGATCAAGAGATACGAGATATTCAAACGCCAGAAGATGCTCCGCATATTTCAATCGCGAAGATGGATCAGCAAACGGTTGAACAAGTGATCGAATCGGATGATGTCATTGCGGTCGTCCCTGTACCAGAAAACAAGCTGCACAATGATGTGGCAGCTACCATCATTCGTTCGGACAAGCTGGCCTCGACAGGGTACACAGGGAAGAGACAAATTGTCGGAGTCGCCGATACCGGACTGGATACAGGAAAGCTTCAAACAATGCATCCAGATTTTAAGGGCCAGATTGAGAAGCTCATTTCACTTGGCCGACCGAATGATGCCAGTGATGTCCACGGTCATGGTACGCATGTAGCTGGATCGATTGTCGGCACAGGAGAAGCATCCGATGGACAGTATAAAGGAACAGCACCGGGTGCGAAGCTCGTTTTTCATTCCATAGAGAACGCGAAAGGGAAGCTCGTCACGGATGTCGAGACCATTTTGCAGGAAGCATACGAAGAGGGAGCCCGCATTCACTCCAATTCGTGGGGAGCGAATGATAAGGGAGCGTACAGTCTGTCATCGCTTCTATTTGATCGCTTTTTATGGGAGCATCCAGATATGACGGTGCTTGTTGCGGCTGGAAACGATGGCGAGAAAGGCTATAAAACGATCGGGAGCCCAGCTACGGCTAAAAACGTCATTGCTGTGGGTGCTACAGAAAATGTCCGGCCCAATTTGGGGAAGAACTCTGATAGAGCGGACGACGTGTGGGTATCGAGCAGTCGCGGTTTAACGGACGACGGACGTTTGAAGCCCGATATTGTCGCGCCTGGTTCAGCGATCTTGTCCACGCGTTCTTCACTGGCACCGAGCAAAAACTTCTACAAGCGTTTTAATGAATATTACGCTTATATGAATGGGACGAGCATGGCTACGCCGATTTTAGCGGGCGGTGTGGCGCAAATTCGGGAATTTTTACAGGAAGAAGGAGAAAAAAATCCGAGTGGTGCATTAGTGAAGGCTATGCTGTTGACGAGTGCAGACAACTTGGATGAAGACATGCGAGAGCAAGGCTTCGGACGAGCCAATCTGGCGCATGCGATTGAAACGAGCTATAAGGACGAGAAGGATGGCATTCGCACGCGTGAAAAAGTCACGTATAAGGTCAAGGTCTCAGATGATTCCAAGCCTTTGGCAATCACCCTTGCGTGGACAGATTATCCCGCTGCCATTGTGGCAAAACGTGCGCTGGTCAATGATTTGAATCTGAAGGTGACGACACCGCGTGGAGAAAAACTGAACGGCAACGACTTTTTTGAGGCCCCATACAACGACGAAGTGGACAACCTTAACAACGTCGAACAGGTATGGATTACCGAGCCCGAAGAGGGAACCTACACCGTAACTGTCGAAGGCTATAACATCCCGAAAGGACCTCAGCCGTATGCGTTAGCGACAACGGGAAAATGGCAAAAGACTGATGATGAGGAAGAGGAAGAGCCACCGGTTGGAGGGAAGCCTTCGCGAACAGGGACGCTGACGAAAAAGCAGAAGTACATGGAATATTTAATCCGCGTCAATGAGCCTGGGGATTTGAAATTGTCCGTAGAATGGAAGGAGGATGCAGATGTCGATTTGTACGTATATAACAGTCGTTCAAAAGAGCTTGCTTCTGCAACAACCTCCGACAATCCTGAGCAATTAACGGTGAATATCGAAGGAAGCGGCCTGTACAAAATTCGGGTAGTGCTAACGGAAGGCAAAGAAGCAAAGTATCGCATGTATATGAATCAGCCAGGAAAATAAATAACAGACACAACCTTCGTCTTTTGAACAGATGAAAGGTTGTGTCTTTTTTTAGAGATGCTGCTCCTCTTTGCTTAGCCAGTCCCGCGCTCGTAGGGCGATCTCTAGGCAAATCCGGTTTTGCGTTTCCGTATAGTCCTCGCCGAGTATTTCTGCGATTTTTTCCAAGCGATGATAGAGAGTTTGACGATGAATGTACAGTTTTTCCGCTGCCTCTTGTTTGGACAGGTTGGCATCCAAATAGACTCGAAGCGTATGCACGAGCGAGGAACCGTGAGCTTGGTCATGAGCTAACAGCGGGCCGAGGTAGTCGCTAATGAAGGCTTTCAGCACAGGCTCATCCGGTACGTAAAACAGGAGTCGGAACAAGCCGAGATCTGCGAAAAACGGACTGGATGATTCATGACAAAAAGCCAATGCCTGTTCAGCCTCCGCGAGGTGCCGTCCAGCGTCAGACAACCGTTTTCCCGCTCGACTGACCCCCATCCGTATTTGAACGTCTGCTCCTAGCATTTGTGTCATGATTCTTTTGACATCGCGAAAGGCTTTTTCCAGGGAACGACGGGAATCTGCAAGCGGCTGCTGTTCGATCAGTAAAAAGTAAAAGCGATGGCCCATGCAACGTATGAAAGGACGAAAGCGATGACGCGTCAATAGCGATCGGAAAATGGCCGTCAGATCGTGCGGCGGAAGGGAATCCTCAGCCAGGTTCTTCGTCTTCTCAAACGATAGGATAATCATGTGATATGTTGAGGCTTTACCACTGCCTGTGATACCGAGCAAGGAACGCATTTGTTCTTCCGGGATGGAGCGGTTGGCAATCAAGTCATCAAACAGCCGGTTTTCGGTAGCAAGCGCTTGTTCCTCCACAAACATTTTCCGCATTAAAATTTGGGCCATCGCGCTGACTGTATTGTCTAAGGTCAGGAGCAAATACTCGTCCGGACTGCGTTCATACAAGACAATGCCGACATAGGCGAGTACGTGACCCATCGCCATCACTGGCTGATAGGCAAGCTGCCTGGTCGCCGATAGAGAAAGAAAACGGACGCCCGCTTCACTACTATCCAGTTCGGAAAAATGAGACCGCATCAAATCGCTCATCTCAACGGCAACATCATGCGGTACCACCGGAGCAAATTGTGTAGAGCCATCTGGTGCGTAATAGAAGACCTGAGTCTGAACAGCCACCTGAAAATGCTGTAGTAGCTTAGGCGTGCCCGCTGCCTGCAGGCTGAGCTGTTGCAAGCTGCGAGAGTATGCTTCGAGATTGCGAAGTGCTTGCATCTGCGCATGGATCAAATGCTCGTGCAAATCTTGCGTGATGTCGACAAAGCGGACAGGCTGATGAAAAACGAGCAACGGAAACTGGTGGTGGTTGGCCAGCTCTAGCATATCTTCAGGGATGGAGGGGATGTAACGTCCGAGCTCGATGCACAGCCCGACTGCTTTTCGCCGAATGAGTTCTGTTAAATAGGCGAGTCGCTTTTCCTTTTCTTCGCCAAATCCTAGCCCGGTTGATAGGATCAACTCGCCGCCATTCAAAAACTGTCCCGTATCGGCAGTCTCCAAGACGTGGACCCAGCGAACAGGACGGGACAGGCCGCGATGCCCCGCCACGACTTGGGCATGTAGAAACAAAGGACGCTTGATGATTTCTGCAATAGTCAGGCGCAAATCGTTGCTCATCGGGATCACCTCTTCCATTTACACTTTGTATGATTAACCCTACGCAACGCGTTACGCTTTGTCTAGTGCTGACAGGCATTATTTTTAGATAAAATGGAATTGTCAATGAATTGAACGTGAGGAGTTGAAGAGATGAACACAGCTATCGTTGGAAATCCGTTGAAAAACTACATCGGGGGGCAGTGGGTAGATTCACTGACAACACGTTTTGAGGATGTACCCAATCCGGCAACAGGAGAATTGTTGTCACGCGTGCCACTGTCTACGAGAGAAGATGTGGACAAGGCTGTTGCTGCTGCGAAGGAAGCGTTTGTGAGCTGGAGTGCTACCCCTGTCGTGGATCGTGCGCGCATTATGTTTCGTTTTCATAGTCTTCTCGTCAAGCACGAGGATGAACTCGCCCGGATGATCACCATGGAGAACGGCAAAAATCTACCTGAGGCACAGGCGGAACTATTGCGTGGGCTGGAAATGGTAGAGTTCGCTTGTGGGATGCCGACACTGATGATGGGGGAAACATTGCCCAATATTGCAAACAGCATCGACAGTCAGGTGATCCGTTTTCCGTTGGGGGTAGTGGGCGGAATTACACCGTTTAACTTCCCTGTAATGGTCCCGATGTGGATGTACCCGATTGCCATTACGGCAGGAAATACGTTTGTACTGAAGCCCTCAGAGCGTACGCCGCTGTCTTCGATTCGGATTGCTGAACTGCTCAAGGAAGCAGGACTGCCAGACGGTGTATTCAACGTTGTAAACGGAGCGCACGATGTCGTCAATGGTCTGTTGGAACATCCGGACGTAAAAGCAATCTCATTCGTCGGCTCGCAGCCAGTTGCGGAATATGTGTACAAGACAGCAGCGGCGAACGGGAAGCGTGTGCAAGCACTGGCTGGTGCGAAAAACCACCATTTGGTCATGCCTGACGCGGATTTGAAGCGCGCAGCCAAAACCATTACCAGCTCAGCGTTCGGTTGTGCAGGAGAGCGGTGTATGGCAGCGAGCGCCGTAGTGGCTGTTGAGGAGATTGCCGATGAGCTGATCGGGCATCTGATCGAGGAAGCCAATGCTTTGGCCATGGGAAATGGTTTGGAGGAAGGCGTCGACCTCGGTCCTGTCATCCGTGATTCGCACTTGTCCAAAGTACATGACTATATCGAAAAAGGTGTTGCTGCTGGTGCCGCGCTGGTTCGTGATGGTCGCGAGGATGCAAGCAAGCTGCCAGATGGTTACTTCCTCGGGCCAACGATTTTTGACAAGGCAGAAGCCGAGATGGTCATTGTCCGCGACGAGATTTTCGCGCCTGTTCTGAGTGTCATGCGTGTGAAAGACTTTGCAGAGGGCCTAGAGACGATCAGCCGCTCCCGTTTTGGCAATGGGGCGACCATCTATACGAACAACGGAAAATGGGGAAGAGAATTCGTTCAGCAGGTGGAAGCGGGTATGGTCGGTGTCAATGTTGGGGTTCCGGCTCCAATGGGCTTCTTCGCTTTCTCGGGCTGGAAGCAGTCCTTTTACGGCGATCTGCATGCGAACGGAAAGGATGGCGTGATGTTTTTCACCAAGAAGAAAACGGTCACTTCCAGGTGGTTTGAGGATGGAGATACCAGCATCGGCTCGCAGAAAGTGTTTGTCAAATAGCCTCTTGCGAAAAAAAAGGAGGATTGCGCGATGGAGCAAGAACAAGTGACAAAAGATTTTGATAAAGAGAGCTTACTGGATGCCGACCGCTCGCATATGTGGCACCATATGTCCCCTTACAATCCCAATCCGATGATCGTAACGGAAGCGAGCGGATCATGGATCACAGATATCGACGGGAACCGGTACCTGGATGGAATGTCTGGCTTGTGGTGCGTCAATGTTGGCTATGGCCGACAGGAGCTCGCAGACGCCGCTTATGAGCAGTTGAAGCAATTGGCTTATTTTCCACTCACACAAAGCCACGTACCTGCCATTCGTTTATCCGAGAAGATCAGCGAATGGCTTGGGGAGGAGTATCGTGTTTTCTTTTCCAACAGCGGCTCGGAAGCGAACGAGGTCGCATTCAAGATTGCACGTCAATATCATCACCAGAACGGGGAGCCGGGACGTTACAAGTTTATATCGCGGCATCGTGCTTACCACGGGAATACGATGGGGGCTCTCGCTGCAACGGGTCAATCCATACGCAAGGAAAAATACGAGCCATTAGCGCCTGGCTTTCTTCACGTACCGCCGCCTTACTGCTATCGCTGTCCAGCGGGAAAATCGTACGGCAAATGCAATCTGGAGTGTGCCCAATATTACGATCAAGTGATTAATTGGGAAGGCGAAAAGACAGTGGCAGCAGTCATCATGGAGCCGACCATTACCGGGGGAGGCGTCCTCGTTCCATCGCCGGAATACATGCCAAAAGTGCGGGAAATCTGTGATAAGTACGGCGTGTTGATGATCGTGGACGAGGTCATCTGTGGATTCGGTCGCTCCGGTCAAAAGTTCGGCCACCAAAACTTCGGAATCAAGCCAGACATCGTGACCATGGCCAAAGGTATTACCAGCGCCTACCTGCCACTTTCCGCAACGGCTGTGCGGGCCGAAATCGCCGACAAGTTCAATGAGCAGGGGAACAACCTGCATTTCCGTCACGTCAACACGTTTGGGGGCAATCCGGCGGCATGCGCGCTGGCCCTGAAAAACCTCGAAATTTTAGAAGAGGAAAAACTGGTGGAGAGAGCAGAGGAACTCGGTGCAGAATTGAGAGCCAAACTGGCGTTTCTCGCGGATCATCCATACGTTGGTGACATTCGCAGCTTTGGATTCTTGATGGGAATCGAGATGGTAGAGGATCGCAAAACGAAGGAACCAGCTGCGCCCGCAAAATTGACACAGGTGATTGCCGAGTGCAAAAAACGTGGACTGATCATCGGGCGTAATGGCGACACTATTCCGAGCTTCAACAATGTGCTGACACTCTCACCGCCGTTTACCACGACGAGCGATGATATCGATTTTATTGCGCAGGTTATGAGGGAAGCGTTTGAGACATTGGAGTAGGAAGCTTGGACGAAAAGACGAATAGATGAGTGAAGCGGCAGACTAGGAGATGCTGATATGCTCCCCATACGGTAGACAGGTGAAATAATAAAAAGCCTGCTACAGTAAGGGGAGCTTTTTCATGTCTAGAGCAAAATATAATGCTTTGGAGAAACTCACCATTCTTGAGGAAGTATCGAATGGGGAAATTGGTTTTCTGGCAGCTGCGAAAAAATATGGGATTAACAAGACGACCTTAATGAAATGGCAGCGTCGGTACAAAACGTATGGATATGAAGGACTGCAGCGCCGTACGCATCTTCAAAGCAACAGTGCTGAGCTTAAGCTCCGAGCGGTAAAGGATTACCTTGAGGGGGGATTGTCTCAGTACCAGATCATCGATAAATACAAGATTGCTAGCACGAGACAGCTTTTTAATTGGATCAACAAGTATAATGGTCATAGCAGCTTAAAAGCCTATAAAGGGGAAGCAAAAGCTATGACAAAGGGTCGCTCTACGACTTGGCAAGAACGGATTGAGATTGTGCAGTATTGTCTGGCACATGAACATAATTACCAAAAGACAGCTGAACATTTTCAGGTCTCCTACCAGCAAGTATACCAATGGGTGAAGAAGTTCGAAGATGGCGGTCAGGATGCGTTAAAGGATGGCCGAGGGAGAAAGAAAACTCCGGAGGAGTTAACAGAGGCCGATCAACAGAAACTCAAGATGAAGAAGATGGAGTACGAAATTGAGCGACTTCGGGCGGAAAATGCATTCTTAAAAAAGTTAGAGGAGCTAGAAAGAAGGCGACGCTAAATCAGACACGGCAGGAAACGATTTACCTTGCCATCCAATCACTTCAAAAGGATGGGTTAATTAGCGTCCAACTCCTATGTGAAATTGCAGGAATTGCACGTTCAAGTTATTACAAGTGGCTAAATCGCAAACCCAGTGTTCGAGAGCTGGAGAATGAGCAATTGACCCAGGTGATGATGACTATCTATGAGAAAGTGGAACGTACTTTTGGATACCGTCGATTAACCCTGCATATGCGCAAACAAACCGGAAAAATCATTAACCATAAGCGCGTAGAGCGGTTAATGAAGATAATGGGAATCCAGTCTGTTATCCGGAGAAAGAAAAGAAAGTACGCGAACGCCACGCCGCAGCAGGTGGCGGAGAACCTACTAAACCGTAAATTCCATGCTGATGCTCCGAATGAAAAGTGGCTCACCGATGTAACGGAATTCAAGTACGGTAACGGCCAGAAAGCGTATTTAAGCGCTATTCTCGACCTTCATGATAAATCCATCGTCGCCTATGTATTAGGGCGTTCCAATAACAATCCACTTGTATTCCAGACGTTGAAACGGGCTTTGCAGGCAGTACCAGGAAGCAGCCCCATGCTTCATAGCGACCGAGGCTACCAATACACCTCCTTGGGCTTTAAGAAACTTTTGGATGACAACAACATAATCCAGAGCATGTCCCGTGTGGGACGATGCATCGATAACGGCCCAATGGAATCTTTTTGGGGGACCCTCAAATGTGAGAAGTACTATTTGCACACGTACCATACTTTTGAGGAACTTGAGAGAGATATTGAGGCCTATATCCACTTTTACAATAACGAACGATTACAAGCAAAACTAAACGGCCTCAGTCCGATGGAGTTCAGGACCAAGGCCGCCTAAATTTTTATTATTTGTACTGTCTACTTGACGGGGTGCAGTTCATGCGAAAATCCTAAGCTGCCGCTGTTCTTATTCGGTCTCCGATTTTTGATAGCGTTTTTGCAGCTTCACTCGATGTGCTTCCAAAATCTCTTCAAAAGAAACCTCATATTGGTTTGCCAGCAAGATTAAATTCCCGAGTACGTCGCCCAACTCTTCCACCAGCTCCTGCCGAGCTTCTGCTGCGGGCTTTTCCCCTTCATCCGGACGATCTCGGCCAATTTCAATGGCGCGTACAGCTCTTGCCAGCTCGCCAGCTTCTTCCATTAGAAAACCTACACGAATAAACGGACCGTACCCTGTCCATCCGCGTTCTTCATAAAAATCTCCGACCCATTTTTGAAACTCAGTAATATTCACATATATCTGTCCCTTCCTGATTTTAGTATAATTATATTACATGCAAAGAAATTTATGGAAAAGCCATTCTACTTCAACAAGTTTTGGGAGGATGACATGAAACGTATTTGTGTTTATGCAGGTTCCAATCCGGGTGTAAATCCATTTTTCGAGCGGTATGCACAGGAATTGGGGAAAGAACTGGTCGCTCGTGGTCTTGAATTGGTCTATGGTGGTTCCAGCATGGGACTGATGGGGCGCGTTGCAAATGCAGTACTGGAAGGCGACGGCAAAGCAATCGGAGTCATGCCTACAGGTTTGTTCCGCGGAGAAATCGTACATAAAGGGCTGACAGAATTGCATGAGGTTTTGACGATGCACGAGCGCAAATCCAAAATGATCGATTTGTCTGATGGCTTCATTGCTTTGCCCGGCGGATTGGGAACCTTTGAAGAAATATTTGAAGTGGTGAGCTGGGGTCAAATTGGCATTCACCAAAAGCCAATCGGACTGTTGAACGTGGATGGTTACTATACGCCGCTGATGCAGATGGTGGAGCATGCGACCGAAGCCGGATTTATTCCCGCTATGCAGGGCGAATTGATCCTTTGCGAGAGTGATCCTGCTGTTTTGCTGGATCGTATGCGAGATTACACACCGCCAGTGAAAGTAGACAAATGGTCGGAACTGGATAACTAACAACGTGCAAAAAAATAACCCGAAGCCCTCCATTTGTGGGAGGAATTCGGGTTATTCTAGTTATTGACAGGATGTATGTAGGAGTGCTAATGTAGTTGATTATATCCCTAGTAAATACATAGGAATAATATCAATATGATTCGTCTTCATACGTCAGGAGGATTCTTCATGAACAGATCAGCGAAATGGCTACAACTCTCCACTTCAGCTGCTGTACTCTCAGCGGCACTCGTTTTTCCAACTGCAGTCGGTGCTACAACGAAAACAACGGTAGAAGCACACGTAGAGTGGAACAGCTTTTTGCAGCAGCAGTACGGTGTGACTTTTGACAAGACGGTAACTCGCGAGCAATTTGAGAAAGCGTTGCTCAAGATCGTATCTACAACCACTAGTATATCGGAAAAAGACGTGTCAGCCAAAACTTTCTTGCCTGAATCCAAAGATGCCTCCAAGCTGGTTGTATGGGAAGCGGTCAGTGCTGCTGCAAAAGCTGCAGAGTTAAAAGAACTCGGGTATACATATAGCGAGGAAAAAGTAGCGGTTGCCTTGAAAAAAGCAGGGATTTCCTACAAAAAAGGTGGCACGCTTACCTTGCAGGCAGCACAAGAGCTGGCTGTAGCCATTGACACGGGGCTTGTGTCCGCCAATTCTTTGAAGACAGCCTCTGTAGACGGGGCAGTATCCGCAGAGCTTGCGAGTCAATTGCTAGCAAAAGTAGCAGAGTTCCATGGCTCCGCCAAAAACTATTTGGGCACAATCGCCGATGAAGAGATTTTTGGCAAGCTCGCTCAGGCGTGGAACGAATCGCAAATCATTAAAGCCGGTGAATTGCAAGAGCTCGTAGACAAAGGCTTGAAGCAAAACTTGATTACTGGCTACAATCTGAAGGATGCCGCATTCGATCCTCATTTTGATCCAAAGCGCACGATTACGTATGGGCATAGTGATATCGCCCACGCCATTCAATTAATCGGACTGTTAAAAAGTGAAGGCGTCCAGGCAAAAGTTCAATTCGAACCGAAAACTTCTGCCTTCATTTACTTGAAGGAATGGGGAGAGCCCGTTCAAACAGCGGATTATCAGGTCGTTCAGATTGAAAACGGCAACTACATTGCGTATGCCAAGGAGTACGATCTCAGCCTGGAATTTGACAGTGTAGAAGAGAAAGAGAAGTTCCAGCCACTTGTTTTGAAATACGCCAAACGGGATCAAGAAGACATGACCGGATTGCTCAAGGCATCTTGGTGGCAGCCGCTTTATCATTCCCGTACGGAGCTGGCAGATTATGCTGTCATTACGAACAACGTGTTAAAAGATGGACGTTATGTCGTACAGTCTTTCTCTCTGAATGAAGCATCACCAAAAGTGGTGGAAGGCTTTCAAAAGCTGAATGACAAAGTAAAGGTAGAAACATACAAGTTCTGGGTTGATCAACCGTTCTTTAACTATCTCAACGGCGAATCGAAGTAAATACTGTACATCGAAAAGCGTCCTTTACTTCGTAAAAACGGGGAAAGGACGCTTTATTCTGTTCCATTGATAATGAATTAAAAAATCCTTTTAGCGGATTTTGTCTATTTCTGGTATGATTTAGGGATAACCGTTGATTTATGGCGATGGTTGTATAGTTATGCTGAGAGTTTGGGAGGGAATGAAGTGAAAAAGAAAGCGATAATTCTACTGTTGTCCTGCGGTTTATTAGCTTCGACAGCATTCGCAGCAAGCGCATCATCGACAATGCCAACCTCACTGCAAATTGGAACAGGAACATCCGTGCAGGCGCCAGCAGATTTGTCAAAAGGGCTGCTCGTGAATACCTTCACTTCCCATCAGTGGAGACAAGATTCGCTTACGAAGCTACTAGGGAAATCCGTGAAAGAATTTGATGAATATGTGTATTATCCACAAGGAGTCAGCATTAAGTGGGACGAAAACAAGCAAGCGTTTGCCGTTCTTGTTGAACCTTCTTATAAAGGAGAAGTTGTAAAAGGGATTACGACCTCCAAAAGAAAAGACGAGATTGTCCGAGTCTTGGGTAAACCACATTTTTCGGATGAAAAACTCGAGTTGATTGGCTATGCGGAACAGGGCTATCACCTGTTTTTCACGTTCGCTCAGGATAAAGTAAAAGCCATTTCCATTTATCGTCGAGATCAGATTGCCGATACAAAAGCGCTTGTTGATATGGCTAAAAATTTGCAGGAATATGGTGAGAAATTAGGGGAACCGGCTGAATATGCTGATTTTTCTATCTTTGGTGCATGGGGTAAGCCAGATTTTTCGTACCACCTCAGAGGAATTGGTACATATGCGTGGGAATATCCATCCAGAGGCATCGCCTACGATGGGATGCCCGATGATGCAACGTTAACCATCTACAGTAATTTTCCGAGCAAAGACAAGCTCCCTGACTTGAAAAACGTAAAAAACATCGTCTTTTCCAAAGAAGATTCCCTGTTCTTGATCGAAAAAATGAGAATCGAAACCGAAAAAGAAAAAATCGAATTGGCGAAAAAAGCTGGAATTCCATCACCAGACAAGAAAAAGATCGCGGTAATTGATTCAGACAATTTGTACAATACCGCGAACATTCGCTTCTATCAGCCAGACTACACACCGCAAGCTCAACTGTTTCCAGGTTATTTTCTCGATGAAGTAACATGGTTGGACAACAATTGGGTCTTGTATCAGACGATGATGGGTGTGGGAGTTTATCATGTCACTACACATGAAAAGATAGAAATTGTAGGGATGGAGAAAAAGGCAAACGAGCCGTTTGATATGCTGGATGTCAATACAGTCAAGCCTGATCTAGCGAAAAAAGCAATCATGTTTGAAGTTAGCATGAAAGAGAAGAAACAGACTTACACCGTTCGCTATCAAATCACGGGTGACAAAATCACGTTCACCTGGTAGAGAGCAGGGATTAGCGTTCTTTTTTGGCGCTGAGGGGCGAGCTGGCTGTTTCCTTCTCGGCTAAGTATGAGCGCATACCTCGAACGAACAACTCACGAAGGACTTCTTGCTGTGTTTTGCTGCTGACGAGAGAGCGAATGAGCTCCAGCTCAGCTACCAATTCGGAATCCAAGTGAAGGTTGACAGTTTTCCCTTTGGTTCTCGGGTGCAGCTCGTGGTACTCCGTTGACTTTTTTAAGGAGCCTTCGATGACAACAGCTTCGTCCAACCATTCCTGGTCGGGGATATACAAGCATGGTGCTTCTAGAATAATATGGGTCAGTTCCTCGCTAAAACGAATCGCGAGGGGCTGGCCCTTTTTTTTATGCAAGTCGCGGATTTGTCGTGATCTCTCTTGGTTGGCAACTGTATTTTCCAGCTTGATGACGGCCAGTTCCATAGTGCCTCCTTACGGGACGAGCAGTTCTTCTTCTGCTACCGACAACAATACTTCTCCCGTTTTTTCCAATTGGACTTGGTAGGTGAAGTGCTGATCGCTTCGCTCGACGGAGGTAATAATTCCCCAGCAGCATTGGCTATCTCTTGTGAGCTGGACACGATCCAAAACCTCATAGCTAGGGCGAAGATACCCTTTTTTATATAGATAAGTGAGTACGGATTCTCGAGGAAAAAGAAATCGTTTGTTTCCTTGCTTACTGACCAAAAGGGGGAAGGTCTCTCGTTCGTCTAAATAATCCCCTAAATAGCCTTGATCTGCCCAACGCTTGACAGTAGCCATACTGCCTAAGCGGCCAGTTTTCGTCTCTAGGATGTCTAGTATTTCGCGTGAAGAGAGAAACGCTTTGCGCCTTTCGAGTTGCGTCAGGTAGTTCTTGCGCTCGGCTTCCAATTGGCTGAGAAGTGTTTGTGCATCCGCGATTTTTTGTTTCACTATCCTGATCTCGAGGTCGTAATCCTTCATACGGGACGGCCCTTTCTTGCGTGTTTGTTTACATCCTATTCGAACTTGAAATCATTCATGTCAATACAAGCAGATTGATTTCGTTTCCTTGCTAGGCAAATACGAAATGTAACAATCATAAAAAAGCGATTTCGCACATTGATTAATAGCAAGCATGTATAGATCTGGTGAGGAGGTTGTGGACAGATGAGCATTCCTAATGAGCTCGCGAAAAATTTCGCAGAAGTCGTGCCTGCCCTAAAACCGAAGGAAGCCATCGATGAGGCGAATCGCTGCTTGTATTGCTACGACGCACCCTGTATTAAGGCTTGTCCCACGTCAATTGACATCCCTTCCTTCATCAAAAAAATTGCGAGCGGGAATATGTTCGGATCAGCCCGGACGATCATGGAATCGAATCCCGTCGGGGCGAGCTGCGCGCGCGTATGTCCAACAGAGGAGCTGTGTGAGGGTGCCTGTGTACTAAATTCAGCTTCCAAGCCAATCATGATCGGTCTTCTCCAACGTCACGCGACAGACTGGGCAATCAAAAATCAAGTAACGCTTTTTTCAAAAGGCGAAGCAAATGGGAAACGGGTAGCCATCATCGGAGCAGGCCCGGCGGGGTTATCAGCTGCGCGTGAGCTTGCACGTCTCGGCTATGCGGTTACGGTTTTTGAAGCAAAGGAAAAGGCAGGAGGATTGAACACGTACGGCATCGTCTCCTTCCGTCTGCCACAGGAAATTTCGCTATGGGAAGTAGAGCAAGTAGAAGCACTGGGAGTAGAGATACGTACCAATACGCGAATCGGCGTGGATGTATCACCAGAAGAGCTATTGGACCAATATGATTCCGTCCTGTTGGCAGCAGGTATGGGCAATGTCCCTTCACTGCATATCCCGGGAGAAGAATTGGAAGGTGTCCTCGATGCCATCGCACTCGTGGAGGAGACTAAGACCAAGCCACTATCAGATGGGATGCTCGGCAAAAAAGTCGTCATCATCGGTGCTGGGAATACGGCGATTGACGCTGCCACCTGTTCGAAACGACTGGGAGCAGACAATGTTCAGATTCTGTACCGGCGGACGGTTCAAGAGATGTCCTGTTATCAGTTTGAGTACGAATTCGCCAAGCAGGATGGCGTAGAATTCCGCTGGCTCGTTGCCCCAACACGTGTTCTGGAGGAAAACGGCCGTGTGAAAGGCTTGGAACTAGTGCGAATGGAGCTAGGTGAGCCGGATGAGAAAGGAAGAAAGCGTCCGGTACAAATTCCAGACAGTCATTTTGTCATCGAAGTAGATTATGTCGTCAAAGCGATCGGACAAAACAGACATCTGTCTTTGATTGAATCATTTGGGCTTCAACACCGCAATGGGATTGTCGAGGTCGAGGAAAGCACCTATCGAACCTCCCATGTCAAAGTTTACGCGGCGGGTGATGTCATTTTTGGGGGAGGCAAGACAGATGCGATGGTAGTCGATGCAGCTAATCATGGGAAACGAGCTGCTCATGCCATCCACCAATCTCTCAGTGATCAAAAACAGCCGGTATAAGGAGGAGACCTATCATGGCAGATCTCAGCATTAATCTGGCGGGAATCCAATCCCCGAATCCATTCTGGTTGGCCTCTGCGCCGCCGACTAATTCAGGCTACCAAGTACAGCGTGCCTTTGAAGCGGGCTGGGGTGGTGCGGTCTGGAAGACACTCGGAGAGCCGATCATCAATGTCACGTCCCGTTTTGCAGGACTGAACTTCGGGGGTCAGCGCGTCTTTGGTTTCAACAACATTGAACTGATTACGGACAAACCGCTCGAGGTCAATTTGAAGGAAATGGATGAAACGAAGCGCCGTTTTCCGAAGCACACCTTGATTGCTTCGCTAATGGTTGAACATAAGCAGGAAGCGTGGCACGAGATTGTCAAAAAGGTGGAGGCAATCGGCGTAGACGGTCTGGAACTGAATTTCGGCTGCCCGCACGGCATGGCAGAACGCGGGATGGGCTCTGCGGTCGGTCAGCATCCAGATTTAATCCGGCAACAGGTCGAATGGGTAAAAGAAGTAGCCCAGACCCCCGTCATCGTCAAGCTCACCCCAAACATTACGGACATACGCTTTACAGCACGGGCCGCGACTCAGGGTGGAGCCGATGCCATCAGCATGATCAACACCATTAACAGTTTGATTGGGGTTGATCTCGACAAATGGCTGCCGATCCCACATGTAGATGGAAAAGGGGCGCACGGCGGCTATTGTGGGCCTGCTGTCAAACCAATCGCTCTGAACATGGTCGCAGAATGTGCACGCGATCCCAAGGTTGGTATCCCAATCTCTGGTATTGGAGGAATCTCTGATTGGCGCGATACCGTTGAATTTTTGCTGATGGGAGCAACGGGTGTTCAAGTATGTACAGCCGCCATGCATCATGGATTCCGGATCGTGGAAGACATGATTGATGGGCTTAACAATTACCTGGATCAGCGCGGAATTGCCTCTGTGATGGATATTGTCGGAAAAGCCGTGCATACGTACTCGGATTGGGGACATCTGAATCTGAATTACAAGGTCGTGGCGCACATCCATGAAGAGACCTGTATTAATTGCAACAAGTGCCATATCGCTTGTGAGGACACCTCGCATCAATGCATTGACATTGTTCCTGATGCAGCGACGGGCAAAGAGCGCTTGGTCGTACGCGAAGAAGATTGTGTAGGTTGTAATTTGTGCTCCATCGTTTGTCCGGTGGAAGGAACGATCGAGATGGTCGAAATTCCGAGCGAAAAAGTCCCTCTCAGCTGGAATCAGCGACAGGCTGCTTTGTCTGCGGGTGGCAGCTGCGAGCTGTAAGGCAGTCATGTTTTCGGCCCGGGGTGCATAGCGTGTACAAGGGAAGGCATGTCTACTCGATGACGGGTTGAAGGGGAGATGATCATCGGATGAAAAAATGGATTCGAAATGGCACAGTCGTGACAGCGTCAGACACGTATCAGGCGGACATTTTGATTGAAGGGGAAAAGGTAGTCGCAATTTGCTCCAATCTGGATGTGAAAGATGCCGAAATAATCGATGCTACCGGATACTATGTTTTTCCAGGAGGAATTGATCCACATACCCATCTCGATATGCCTTTTGGCGGAACGGTTACTTCCGATAATTTTTATACAGGCACAAAGGCAGCAGCATTTGGCGGGACGACGAGCATTATCGATTTTTGCCTGACGAGTAAAGGAGAACCATTGCATTCATCCATTTCGACTTGGCACGAAAAAGCAAGGGGCAAAGCGGTCATCGACTACGGCTTCCACCTGATGGTTTCAGATGCGAACGATCAAGTTCTCGAGGAATTAGGAGCAGTCGTACGAAATGAAGGGATTACTTCGCTCAAGGTATTTATGGCCTACAAAAATGTGTTGATGGCCGATGATGAGACGCTATTTAAAACATTGGTTCGGGCCAAGGAGCTAGGTGCCTTGGTGCAGGTCCATGCGGAGAATGGCGACGTACTGGATTATTTGATCAAGCAGGCGATTGCAAAAGGGCAGACAGACCCCGTGTACCACGCCTACACCCGCCCACCTGAAGCGGAAGGTGAAGCGACCGGACGTGCGATCGCATTGACTGCACTGGCAGATGCACAACTGTATGTCGTGCATGTATCGTGTGCAGAGGCGGTGCGCCGAATCGCAGAGGCTCGCGAAAAAGGATGGAATGTGTACGGGGAGACGTGCCCGCAATACTTGGTGCTCGATATTACCGATCTACAGAAGCCGGGCTTTGAAGGGGCGAAGTACGTCTGGTCCCCTCCGCTCCGGGAAAAGTGGAATCAGGACGTCCTGTGGAGCGCATTGAAAAATGGCATTTTGCAAACGGTCGGCTCTGATCACTGTTCCTTTAATTACTCCGGTCAAAAAGAGTTGGGGCTAGGGGATTTCACGAAAATCCCGAATGGAGGACCAATCATTGAGGACCGGATGCGCCTCCTCTTCTCGGAAGGTGTAGCAAAGGACAAGATCAGCCTCAATCAATTCGTCGATATGACCTCTACAAAAGTAGCCAAACTGTTTGGGATGTTCCCGCAAAAAGGAACGATTGCGGTAGGCTCAGACGCCGATATCGTGTTGTTTGATCCAACGCTGAAGCGCACCATTTCCGTTGAAACTCACCATATGAATGTCGACTACAATCCGTTTGAAGGTATGGTGGTGAACGGCGATATCATTTCTGTGCTTTCGCGCGGCTCCTTTGTCATTCGCGATCAGCAGTTCGTCGGTCAAGCTGGGGCTGGACGCTTTGTAAAACGATCGACCTTTGCAAGACCGTAATTCATGAGAGCGTATAAAGGCGAGGAGGGCGATTATGGCAGATATTATTCGAATCGGCTTGATTCAGGCGAAAAACGATGTCCCCGGAGACGAATCGGTTCATTTGCACAAAGAAAAAGCCATTGAGAAGCATGAGAGGATGGTGCGGGAGGCGACAGCCAAGGGGGCACAAATCATCTGTCTGCAAGAAATCTTCTATGGCCCGTATTTTTGTGCCGAGCAGCAACCGAAATGGTATGAATCAGCGGAAGAAGTCCCAAATGGCCCCACCGTGCAACTGTTCTCTTCCCTTGCCCGCGAATTGGGGACCGTACTCATTCTACCTGTGTACGAGCGCGTGGGGATCGGTACGTATTACAACACGGCGGCTGTGATTGATGCGGATGGCACGTATTTGGGCAAATATCGCAAGCAGCATATTCCGCATGTGGGAGTAGGCAGCAGCGGGTGCGGCTTCTGGGAGAAATATTACTTTAAGCCCGGCAATCTCGGGTACCCCGTTTTTGAAACCGCTTTTGCCAAGGTCGGGGTCTATATCTGCTATGACCGCCATTTTCCGGAAGGCGCATGACTGCTGGGCTTGAACGGGGCTGAGATCGTATTCAATCCGTCTGCGACTGTCGCCGGCTTATCCGAATACTTGTGGAAGCTCGAACAGCCTGCTCATGCCGTTGCCAACGGTTATTATGTGGCAGCGATCAATCGGGTAGGGACAGAAGCACCGTGGAATATGGGCGAGTTTTACGGACAATCGTACTTGGTCGATCCGCGGGGTCAATTTGTCGCCATGGGGAGTCGGGATCAGGATGAGGTCATTATCGCTGAAATGGACCGTAACAAAATTCATGAGGTGCGGGATACGTGGCAATTTTACCGGGATCGCAGACCGGAGACCTACGAAGATATGGTAAAGCTATTACCTTAATACAAGAGTGAGGGAGGTGCCGGATACGCGCCTTCCTCCTTTTCGCATCATTGGAAGGATTCCAACAGAGTCAAAAGGAGCGTTCAGGAATGAGGCAGATTGTATATAGAGGAGTCGAATACGGCGAGGGACTTCGCGTTGTGAAAGCGCAAAAGTATGAGCGGGCAGAACGGCGTCATTTTACAAATGGTGCTAGTGCAAAGGCAGTGTTTGGCGCTGGTGTTTACTTAGTAAGCAATCCGGAAATCGCCGCACAGTATGCGATTTGTCATGCAGAGACGAATGGGGAGAAGGCAGTTGTGTTGAGCCAGCAGCTACACTTGCAGGGTCTCGTTTGTTTGGACGAGCGCTATGGGGAAAATGAACTGCGCATCGATGCGTTGCGCGCTGCTTATTCAGAAGAGGAACTCGAACGAAGACAGAACGGCATGGGCCATGAAGAGTGGCTGGAATGGACAGGGGATGAGGTGCGTGCGTATTTGGTGGCCTGTGGATACCGAGGGATTCGGTATCGAATCAGCCCGGAGCTGACCTATTATATCTGCTATGAGCCTGACGCTCAAATTGAAGAGATTGCGATTCTATCTGTGCTCGATGTGTGAGAAAGCGACTAAGACTATCGACTTATTCGACATATCTTGGTAAGATTAGACAATATTCGCACTTTCTAGCTTACCTATTTGACACAGGAAGGATTGCCGCAACGATGAG
Organism: Brevibacillus sp. NPDC003359; assembly: GCF_042878995.1. NCBI lineage: Bacteria > Bacillati > Bacillota > Bacilli > Caryophanales > Paenibacillaceae > Brevibacillus > Brevibacillus sp. NPDC003359. The sequence goes on along the minus strand of NZ_JBIAOR010000001.1, from coordinate 1,169,123 downwards.
TCTATTACGTAACCTCAGCACCCGAGCCAAACTGTTTAGCTTGATTGTGATGATGGCGCTCTTTTTGTGCGCGGTCGGATTCACCGGATATTTTCATGTGCAAGTCTCGGGTGAACGCATTCAGGCCATGTACGAAGAGCAGCTTCTTCCCGTTAAGTGGATTAACGACTGGAGACAAGAAATCCGCGCGATTGACGGATTGGTTTATAAAATGATTCTCGATCCTTCTCCTGCGGTCTTTGCCGAATACAAGACTGAACTGGATTTACGAATGGAAACAGCGGATCAAACATTCCAATATCTTCAGAATGCGAAGCTGGATGCACAAGAACAAGAAAGAGTGACGATGCTAAAGGAGCTCATCGAGCAGTATCGCAAAGACCAGGGCGAGGTCATGAAAATGATCCAGGAAGGGAAAGCGGATCAAGCCTATTCGTTTTATCGTGCAACAGATAAGACGCTGAATTGGATTAATCAGGAGCAGCTCGAATGGGCGAATTACAAGTCAGAGCAGGCAGTCGCCATGCAAAAGGAAAACCAAGATGAAACGCAAGAAGCGATGACATTCCTGATCGTGGTTGGCGTACTGTCGATTATTATCGGTAGTGTACTGGGGTGGATCATCTCCCGTATGATCGCTGATCCACTTCGCGTTGTTTCAAGCCGCATGCAACAGTTGGCAAACGGGGATATGGCGGTTGCTCCCGTCACTTACCTGACTCGGGACGAGGTAGGTACACTCGGTACTGCGTTCAATGAATTGGTAACGAATTTCCGTTCATTGATTGAACAAGTAAAAGTGGCGGGTGAGCAAGTGGCTGCTTCCTCTGAGGAATTGTCGGCGAGTGCGGAGCAGTCCGCCTATGCAACGGAACAATCGATCAGCAGTGTGCAGCAAATTGCATCTGCCTCCGAAGTACAGACGCAACGTACACAAGAAAGTGTTCGTGTCATGGAAGAAATGTCGATTGCCATTCAGCGGATTGCCGATACGTCTGGAGCCGTTTCTGAATCATCGGCGCAGGCAGCAGAGGATGCGGAGCAAGGAAACATTCATATTCAGCAAGCCGTTGATCAAATGAATACGATCTCCCACTCGGTGAATCACGCTGCGGATCTCGTGCAGCTGCTCGGTGTACGGTCAGAAGCTATTGGTCAAATTGTTGACGTGATTACTGGAATTGCCTCTCAAACAAATCTCTTGGCCCTCAACGCTGCGATTGAGGCGGCACGTGCAGGAGAACACGGCAGGGGATTTGCTGTCGTTGCCGATGAGGTTCGTAAACTCGCAGAACAGTCAGAGGAATCTGCGCGTGAGATTTCGAGATTGATTGGGGAAATCCAGCAAGAAACCACGCAAGTCGTGCACGTCATGATGGATGGAACCAAAGAGGCTAAAAAGGGTGCAGAAGTCGTTCAAGAAGCGGGTGTCACCTTCCAGCGTATCGTCGCGTCTTCCCAGGAGGTTGCCGGTCAAATTCAGGACGTATCCGCTGCTACCGAGCAAATGTCGGCAAGCATACAGCAAGTCGCATCTGCTATGGATGAAATGAATCGCCTCGCTCAGGAAGCAGCCGTACATACCCAAGGAGTATCGGCAGGGGCAGGAGAACAGCTTGCCAGCATGCAAGAAATCGCCCGTTCCAGCGCGAATCTGAATGAGCTTTCTCAAGAGTTGCAAGAGTCCATCAGCCAATTCAAATGGTAGACTCAACAAACGAAAGACTGGCAAACCCAACAGGGTAGCCAGTCTTTTTTTGATAGCTTGCTTTTAGGAAGCAATCGTTTGTTTGTTGTTTGCTGTGATCTTTTCGTAATCGTTAGCACTCAAAATCGAGGAGTCGTTTTTCATCATCCATGTGTAAATTACGAGAGAAATCAAAAGTCCGATAGTCCAAGCATTGTCCCAAATAATGGTTAAGCCCGGAATGTATTTACTTATAAAAGGAATCGCAATCCCGATTAGCATCGCCCAGATGGCTCTGCCATTAAAGCCCGTTTTGTAGGTGTAGATCCCGTTTGTTTTGTACAGTTCTGTTAAATGAATGCGCCGCTTACGCACGAGCCAATAGTCAGCAATGGCGATTCCGTCGATGGGTCCTAACAAGGCTCCGTACGTTCCAAGCCATAGAAAGATGTAGTTGCCGAAGTTCTCCAAAATGTACCAAGGCTGCATCAAGAGCGACACGACCCCGGCGATGATGGCGCCAGCTTCATACGAGAGACGGCGAGGGGCCAGATTCTCCACTGCCCGGGCGGGAGCAACGATATTGGCCGCTACGTTGGTCGTCAATGTGGCAAGAATAATTCCAATCGTTCCAAGGAAAATGGCAAAAGGCGAGAATTTAGCCAACACGGCAGCAGGGTCCCATAACGCTTCTCCGTAAATGACGACGGTAGCAGAAGCGACAGCAACTCCGATGAAGGAGAAGAAACCCATCGTGGTCGGTAACGAAGAGGATTGTCCGATGATTTGGGCTTTTTGACTTTTGGCATACCGACAGAAATCCGGAATGTTGAGGGCCATCGTTGCCCAAAAAGCAATGGCTGCCGTCAATGCGGGGAAGAAAATCTTCAGGAAATCTGCAGTGGAAGTGAATTTCGAAGGTGCCGAGAGCATAGGACCCCATCCGCCTGCTTTCGTAAGCGCCCAGACGAGGAGAGCCAAACTCATGATGATCAGAATGGGAGCAGCCCAAGCCTCCATTTTTTTGATCGCTTCTGGACCGCGATAAGCGACCCATACGTTTAACAGCCAAAAGCCAAAGAAGGCTATCCAGAGATGTCCGGGCACATTAGCCCAGCCTGTCATCGACATCAGGAGCGTATCGATGGCAGCACCTCCGAACCAACAGTTGATGCCAAACCAGCCAGCACCAATCAATCCGCGTGCGACAGCAGGGATGTGCGCTCCTTTAGAGCCGAACCAGAGGCGCGCAAAAACTGGATACGGAATGCCAAATTTCGTCCCGGCATGAGAGTTGAGAAGAATGGGAATAAGGACAATACAATTACCGAGAATGATCGTCAAAATGGCCTGCCACCAGTTCATACCCAAGGAAATCAGCCCTGCCGCCATTGCATACGTCGGCAAACAAATCGACATACCGATCCACAAGCTGGCGAAGTTATAAGATGTCCAGCTGTGCTCTGCTGTCGTCGTCGGCCGAAGACCTTCATTATAAAGCGGACTGTTCTTGATTGCCTCTTCGCCTTCTTTCGTCAGGGTAACAATTCCATTTGATACCGTTTGCGTCTTCATTTCTTTCCCTCCTTTGCTTATCAAGATGTCTCGTATTCGGACAAGCGCCCTAGTTTGTCTTGAATACAAGTTGTAACATTATATTGGGAGAAAGAAGGCCTAATACCTGATTTTTCGTCGTAAAAAGACAGCCTGCGACGACAAGCTTCGCCATTGACAAAGGGAATGATTCTACCTTTTTACCTAATTGGGATGGTAAGATGAGGCAAGGGGTGAGCGAGCTGTGACGACAAGAAAAATCCATATGTCTGTGCAAACCAGAATGATCTTATTGATTACTATTGTCATTATTCTGATTGTTTCGTCAGTTGGGGCGGTGTTTTCTTCCATTGTTGCGTCTTCGATCGAAGAGCAGGTGGGCAAAAAAGCATTGAGTGTGGCAAAGATCGTTGCTAGTGATCCTGAGCTGCGTAACGCTTTTTCAAGCGAATACCCTCCAGCGCTGATCCAGCCCATCGCTGAAAACGTCCGGATACAAACTGGAGCAGAGTTTGTGGTCGTGGGAAACCATGAGGGAATTCGGTATGCGCATCCGATTCCAGAACGGATCGGAAAGGAAATGGTGGGAGGAGATAACGAGCCCGGACTCTCGCATGGTCAATCTTACATATCGAAGGCTATCGGCAGCATGGGTCCATCACTGCGGGGAAAAGTGCCGATCAAAAATGAAAAAGGGGAAATTATCGGGATTGTTTCTGTTGGATTCCTGCTTGAAGATATCGAGGAGGCCATTGACCTCTACCAAGACCGCATTTTGATCCTGACTCTTCTCGCCTTGTTGTGCGGTGTTGCTGGTGCCATTGCACTCAGTCGCTATTTAAAGCGCTTAATTTTGGGATTGGAGCCGGAGGAGATCGCCTCCCTTTACGTGGAGAGAAATGCTGTACTGGAGTCAGTCCGCGAAGGAATCGTGGCGATTGACCGCAATAAACGCATCACGATGATGAATCAGGCTGCCATTCGTATTCTGAACTTACCGGAAGAAGACGTTCATCGCAAAGAAATATTTGAAGTGCTTCCAGACAGTCGTATGCCAGAAGTACTGGAATCAGGCGAGCATCAATTAGATCGGGAGTCTATCATGAGCGGAAAAGAAATCATCGTGAATCGACTTCCGATTAAGTTCGGAGGTAAGATCGTAGGAGTGGTCAGCAGCTTTCGTCCCAAATCGGAAATTGATCAGCTAGCTTCCGAACTATCTCAAGCGAGGCGGTATGCGGATGTCCTTCGCGCCCAAACACATGAATTTCACAATTTGTTGTATACCATTTCCGGGTTGTTGCAGCTTGGCTCTATTCAGGAAGCAGTCGAGCTGATTACGAGTGAAACATCAGCACAGCAAGAAATGATATTGTTTTTGGCGAAGCAAATTCCTGATCCGTTAATAGGGGCTCTGCTGTTAGGGATGCACAATAGAGCCAAAGAACTGAAAATTCAATTCATTATCCATCACGACAGTCACTTGAAGGCGCTACCAACGACGATCAACCGGCAGCAGATCGTGGTTTTATTGGGGACACTGATCCAAAATGCGATGGAAGCCGTCATTGAGCCAAGTGTCGAGCACAAACGAGTGGAATGTTACTTATCTGACACGGGCGATGAGATCATGTTCGAAATCGAGGATTCGGGACCAGGAGTTGTGGAAGAGCTGCGAGAAAAAATATTCGAGCCCGGTTTCTCCACGAAAAAAGGCGAAGATCGTGGAATTGGTCTGGCCAAGGCACATGGAATTAGTAAAGAATTGGACGGCTATATACTCGTTGAAAAAAGCGAGCTAGGAGGCGCACTTTTCACAGTATCCCTGCGCAAAAGAATGGAGGTGGCGTCTTGAGGAAGCTGGAGGTTCTCATCGTAGAGGACGATATGCGGATTATCGATATCAACAAGCGATTTGTCAGCAAGATTGAAGGTTTTGAAGTAATTGCTACAGCAACGAATGGTACAGATGCCAAAGAATTACTGTCTTATACGCGCCCTCAGCTCGTTTTGTTGGATGTGTACTTGCCTGACATGCTGGGAACGGAGCTGGTCTGGTTTATTCGGCAACATTACCGCGAAGTAGACGTTATTATGATCACCGCAGCCAAGGAGATGGAAATGGTACAGGAAGCGCTGCGCGGCGGAGTATTCGATTACATCGTCAAGCCGCTGGTTTTCGAGCGTTTTCGTGAACGGTTGGATAGCTATCGCGAGCACGTCATTCGGACGAGAGAAGCTGTCGAGGTGGACCAGGAAGTCATTGACCAAATGCTGACGAGAAGACTGGTCGCCCCTAAAAATCGAGATGTGCTCGCACCAAAAGGAATTGACCTCTTAACTTTGGAAAAAGTGATTGAAGCGATCAGACAAACGGGAGACAAGGGGGTATCGGCGGAGGAGATCGGCCGCGAGATTGGTACCAGCCGAACAACGGCGCGACGGTATTTAGAATACTTGGTCCTGGAAAAAAAGGCGCGTGCTGACTTGATTTATGGCACAGTGGGCAGACCTGAAAGAAAATACCGCTATCTTCCATAATGTTCCATGAACAATACGAACAAAAAGTGATTAATTTTCAAAATAGACCTTATGCACGAAAACTATTCCTCTGACTTCCGCGGTGATACATTATGTGAAAGCGTGACGGCGCTTACAAATAAGCGGGTTTAAGGGGGATATTTGTTTGATGAAAAGAAAAAAAGTGCTAATCACAGTGTCCACTTTTCTTACACTAGCATTGGCTGCTTGTGGTGGCGGAACTGGAAATTCGGGAACAGCAAGTCCGGGAACGCAACCAGCGCAAGCGGCACAACCTGCCGCAGAGGCATCTAAATATCCCGAAAAGCCGATCGTGTACGTGGCTCCATCCGGTGCAGGAGGGGGCTGGGATAAGACAGCTCGCTCGGTAGCAAAGGTGTTGGCTGAAAGCAAGCTGGTGACAGAAACCATCACGGTAGAAAACAAGCCGGGTGGTGGGGGAACCGTGTTCTTGGCTGAGTATGTAAGCAAAGACAAAGGAAATCCTTATAAGTTATTCGTTAGCTCTCCTCCTATTTTGATTAACAATAATAAAAAAGAGGGGAACAGCCCGTTTGGATACAAGAATGTCACACCATTGGCGCAAATGACGAAAGATTTCGGCACCCTTGTTGTGAAAGCGGATTCACAGCATAAGGACATCAAGAGTGTATTGGACGCAATCAAGGCTGACCCAAGCAAAATTACGCTGGCAGGGGGCTCTGCTCCAGGATCGATGGATCATTTGATCGGCGTATTGCCAGCATCCAAATACGGGATTGACCCGAAAAGCGTGAAATACGTTTCTTATGATGGTGGTGGCGAAGCAATGGCAGCCTTGTTGGGCGGCAATGCGGATATCATTGCGACGGATGCTTCTAGCGTGGGTGAATACCTGAAGGCAGGCAAAATCCGCGTACTCGGTGTCACTTCCGATGAACGTCTCGGCGGCGTTTTGAAAGAGATCCCAACACTAAAAGAGCAAGGCATAGATGCAACGTTCACGATTTGGCGCGGTGTCTTCGGTCCTGCTGATATGCCAGCAGACGCAAAAGCTTACTGGGATGCAAAGCTAAAAGAACTTTCCACTCATGAGACTTGGACAAAAGAATTGGCAGCAAACGGTTGGGAAAGCGAGTACAAGGACGCTGCTGCTTTCACAACATTCCTGGATGAACAAGATAAGCTAGTCAAAGAACTGTTGACATCACTTGGTATGTCGAAGTAGGGAGAGGAGGGGCAATCCCCTCCTTTTTCACACCTTAGGAGGTATACATGAACCTGATGTTTGATCGTATTGGCAGCTTGTTTTTTGCGTTAGTAGGTGCGCTCTTTATCGCTGAAAGCCAAAATATTTCGTCCAGTGCATACGGAAGTCAGGTCGGGCCAAATATGTTTCCGTTCGGACTTGGCATCATCCTGATTCTGTTGAGCTTGCGGCTGTTGCGGGAGACCTATAAGAAAGGCGCGGCTGCTTCCTCATCCGAGTCACAGAGCCCACTGCGATACAAGCGGTTCTTATTCATTTTGGCAGCGACAGTCTTGTACGTATTGCTATTGGAGAAACTCGGTTATGTCATCTCGAGCTTCGCTTTTCTTACGTACACTTTCACCATGATGGGAAGCAAAAGCGTACTAAAATCCGTGATCGTTTCCTTACTGTTTTCAGTAGGTGTTTATGTCATCTATGTGCATTTGCTAAAAGGTACGCTTCCAGGATTACCTACCTGGCTAGGCGTCTAGGGAGGGGATAGGATAGCATGAGTGCATTGCAATTTTTGGCGGACGGTTTTCTCGTTGCCTTACAGTGGCATAATCTTGTTTTTGCCTTTATTGGTGTCCTGATCGGTACTGCGGTAGGAGTCCTTCCCGGCATCGGTCCAATGAGTGGAGTCGCGCTCCTGATGCCCGTTACGGCTTCCTTGACCTCTGGCTTACCTCCAGAAAGCGCAGCGGCTAGCGCATTGATCTTGTTGGCAGGCGTTTACTATGGCGCGATGTACGGTGGTTCTACGACATCTATTTTGTTAAATACGCCGGGTGAATCCTCCTCTGTCGTCACGACATTGGACGGCTATCAAATGGCCAAACAGGGACGTGCTGGTGCAGCGTTGTCGATTGCAGCGATTGGTTCTTTTGTCGCGGGGCTCGTAGCGTTGATTGCTCTTGTGTTTTTGGCGGATCCATTATCCGATCTTGCTTTGAAATTCGGCCCTGCTGAATATTTTTCCCTCATGCTTCTCGGCTTGTGTGCGGTCAGCGGACTCGGGGGAAAGTCGATGACCAAAGCCCTCATTATGACAGTCATGGGACTCTTGCTTGCGACAATTGGGATGGATACCGTTTCGGGCGTGGCGCGATTCACCTATGATATTCCTGATTTGTATCAAGGTCTGGAGTTCCTCACGATAGCGGTTGGTTTGTTTGCTCTAGGAGAAGTGTTCAAGACAATTATCGAAGACGATCAATCCACAAAGGAACTTATTAAAGTGGGGCGAGTACTCCCTACCAAGCAAGACTTAAAGGAAAGTGCCGGACCGATTGCGCGCGGTTCCTTGCTCGGGTTTTTCATTGGTGTTTTGCCGGGTGCTGGTGCTACCCTGGCCTCTTTCTTCTCGTATATTTTTGAGAAAAAACTGAGCAAAGATCCTAGTCGTTTTGGAAAAGGAGCGATCGCAGGTGTAGCAGCACCAGAGTCTGCAAACAACGCTGCTTCTGGCGGTGCGATGATTCCACTGCTAACGTTGGGGATACCTGGGTCTGGTACGACTGCGATTTTAATGGGTGCCTTATTGATGTACAACGTACAACCAGGGCCGCTCTTGTTCAGTGATCACCCGCAGATTGCCTGGGGCTTGATTGCCAGTATGTTTATCGGAAATGTGATGCTGCTGATTTTGAACATGCCGCTCGTTAAAGTTTTTGCAAAAATTATTGAAACACCTTCACACTTTTTGATTCCACTCATTATCGCGATTTCTGTGTTCGGTGTATACGCTGTGCAGATCAGTACTTTTGATTTGATCCTGCTTGTGATTTGTGGGGTAGCTGGGTATTTCTTGACGAAAAACGACTTCCCACTGGCTCCGCTCGTACTTGGCCTTGTTTTGGGACCGATGATTGAAAATAATATGAGAAGAGCGTTGACTACTTCGAATGGAGACTTTTCTATCTTATTGACGAAGCCGCTTTCCGCTACTTTTCTTGTATGTTCGCTCCTGTGGTTGATCATTCCCATCTTATTGAAGCGTAGAGGGAAGCAAGTCGTTATCAGCGAAGAAGCATAACTCACTTGACAAAGTCCTCCTTAGCCCGTAACATTGGAAAAATTTCGGGAAACTGTTCTGCTTGATGGTTGAGGCAGAACAGTAGAGGAGAGACAGACATGCTAAACATTGAACCTGTGATCTTGGAAGGCAAGCTAGTCCGATTGGAGCCGCTCAGAATGACTCATGTGGACGGAATCTGGGAAGCTGGTGCATACGAAGAGATTTGGCCTCATATGTCTACGAAAATACGAACAAGAGAAGATGCTCAGGCTTTCACCCTGCAGGCTCTGAAAAATGAACAAGCCCAAACAGAGCTGCCGTTCGTCATCATCAGTCAAGCAGATGAGAGAGTCATCGGGAGCACAAGGTTCTTAGGGATTGCAAAAAAGGATCGCGGATTGGAAATCGGGTTTACATGGCTGACCCCGTCCGTCTGGAAAACGGGCGTCAATACGGAATGTAAATGGCTTCTCTTGCACCATTGCTTCGAACAACTGGGTTGTATACGCGTACAGCTCAAGACCGATTCGCGCAATTTGAATTCGCAACGGGCCATTGCCCGAATCGGTGGCATTCGAGAAGGTGTCCTGCGTAATCACATGGTGATGCCAGATGGATACATTCGCGACTCGGTATATTTCAGCATTCTCGATCGTGAATGGCCAGAAGCGAAGCAAAAGCTACAATTGTTGCTGTTTGGTGAATAAAGGCTTGGATTGATTGAAGGGCGTTCAGAGCATGTGTACAATAGGGGTGAACCAAGAGGGGTTACTCTGACAAGATCCGGAAAAGAGGGTATACATGAGACTGCGTTTGTCACCACCGGGCTACTTATTGTTGCTCGGGGATCTGATCGCCTTCGTACTTTTTGTTTACTACGGAAAAATCATTCATAACTACCCTGTCACTGTCATGGGGATCATCGAAACATTAGCGCCTTTCCTGGTGGGATGGATCATTGCGATTCTGCTTTTCAAGAGCTACGGACAGCGAACGTATGAATCTGCGGGTCGACAATTACTATCGGCACTGATTACTTGGACAGTAGCGGCACCAATTGGCTTGCTGATCCGCTCTTGGTGGACAGGTGTACCGATTACGCTTATTTTTGCAGGTGTTACTTATTTCATTACACTGGCGTTTTTGCTCGGTTGGCGTGTACCGTTCGCCATCGGCTACGCGATCTACAAACGCAATAGACTACTCGCGACGAGCTAATAAAGTGACCCGAATTGGTTACGCTATCCTATGAACGACGTAGGAGGTGAATCAATTGGGAAAGAACAACAACAGCAAGGATCTCGGAAAAAACCGTGGAAAAACGCTGGATGAAAAAGATCGCAACACAAATTTACGACAATCGAACCATAATGATCGAAATGAAGGAACTGCAAAAGACCGCTGAGCAATCAGCGGTTTTCTTCATAGATACAGGTCATGATGTGATATAATAGATTTTGTTTTTTTCTAGTGAGTGGAGGGAAACGTATGACGGAACCGATGCAGAATGTACAGCCGGTGACCTTGTCGTCACAGGCGTTTTTACTTTTATGCAGACTATACGATGGCTGCTATGACGAATTGAAGCAAAATGAGCAGGCTCGCGAGCTTGTGGAGTCCATCGGTGATATTTTGTTGGCGGGTGTGGAGACGTTGGAGAAACAGGAAACCAAGCCGAAAAATATTACCTTCCCACTTACCGTGCAACAAGCCTTTTTCTTGCGTCGGCTCGTGGTTGAGCTGTTGGCTCAGTCGCCGACGGACAAAGAAGACCGAACGACTCAATGGCTACAGGAATGTGTGACGGCACTCGCTGGAGGCGGTGTCCAACCAGATGTCAAGCACTCGTGAGTTGCATGTGATTACGAGCGGTCGGCATTCGCTTGATGAAGTATTGCGAATGGCAGAAGCTGCTTATGCGGGTGGTATGAACTTTTTACACATACGGGAAAAACAGCGAACAGCAAAGGAATGCATGGATTGGGTAAAGGCATTGGCGAATGTCATCCCCCTTTCGTCCTTGATCGTGAATGATCGGGTGGACGTGGCTGCTGCCTCGGGTTGTGCAGGTGCTCACCTGGCTTACCATAGTCTGTCTCCAGCGGAAGCGAGAATGGTGCTGAAGACTGGTCAAAAAATGGGATGTTCCGTCCATTCCGCAGAGGAAGCAGAGCAAGCCATTGCCGCACAAGTCGATTATTTGCTCTACGGGCATATTTTTGCGAGTGGTTCGAAGCCAGGTCTTGCGCCAAGAGGAACAACAGAACTCGCGCGAATGACGGCACGATTGACAGTACCAATCATCGGACTCGGTGGCGTCACACCGGAACGGACGGCGCAAGTTTTGGAAGCAGGGTGTGCAGGCATTGCTGTCTTATCGGGGATCACTGATACAACGGATGCCAAGTCAGCAGCCAGCGCTTATCGAGAAGTATTGGATCGTTGGGAGGGAAAGTAAAGCATGCGAAATATACAAAGACTTCGTGAAAAGATGGGTGTATACTTTGTCGTTGGTACGCAGGACTGCGGGTATTCCAGTGAAAAGACCGTGCAAATTGTGGAAGCAGCATTGCGCGGAGGAGTGGGCACGCTTCAGTTGCGTGATAAAGGAAGCAAGCTGACTGCTGAGGAACAATACGAGCTGGGGCGACAGCTGCAACAGTTATGTCGTGACCATGATACCGTCTTTCTTGTGAATGACGATGTGGATCTGGCAATTCGCTTGCAGGCAGACGGCGTCCATGTCGGGCAAGATGACATGACGTTGTCGGAGGTACGAGCCAAAGTTGGCTCCGAGATGTACATCGGTGTTTCTGCAGGTACGGTCGAAGAGGCGCTCGCTGCCCAAAACGGCGGCGTTGATTGTATCGGTGTAGGAGCGATGTTCGCTACCCGTTCCAAGGCAGATGCTGGCGAGCCTATCGGTCCAGTGGGGCTAGAGGAGATCCGTAAGGCAGTGGGTACTGAGTTGCCTATCGTCGGGATTGGTGGCATTACACTGGAAAATGCTTCTGAAGTGCTCGCTGCCGGGGCCGATGGAGTCGCGATTATCAGTGCGATCAGCCAAGCAGAATCACCTGAAGAAGCAGCGCAAGCGCTACAGCGGATTGTAAGATCGAGTTAGCACGGACAAAGCGACGACTACATATGGTAGGGTAATAGAAACAAACCAGGATGTTGCGATATTGGCGATCAAAAGGAGGTGAAGCCGATGAAAAATCGGATTTACCGTATCGGATATGAATGGGTGAGCAAACGGGAATTGCTCGAACGATTGTTCATGACCGACTGCGTTCTTATCGAACACAAGCGAATGCATCCCCCACCGGAGGATCAAGATACGGAATTGCCACCGGAAAAGGAAGTCCATGCTGTATTGGTTCGAAGCCAGCGCCGCCCGGGAGAATGGGTGAAATTCAACGGGCTATACGAAATACAGTCGAGAGAGCCTATCCCTTGGATCGATTCACCTTTGGAGTACCATCAATTCGGTGTAGAATTGATTCCTGGCAATATTCGCAGGGAAAAAGCACCTCAAGGCAGGATACCCGCACGAACCAAGCTGCAGATCGCAGCCGTACGACAAGATACGGTTTTTGTCACGGTTCCTGGGCATCCGTCCCGGCGATACGAAATGTCGTTGGCTCACGCGCGTTTTGCCAAGGATAACCCGACAGAATTGGAAATGAAGCTGCAAGTATACGCTTTTCCTCCACGCAACGATATTTTTGTGGATTGGTTATTGAAAGAAGGGCGCAAAACGGGAATTATCACGCGCCCCAATCAGGAGAGGGTAGAAAAATCAGCTTTTCAGGTGTGGGAGGATCTACGCCAAGAATACGGGATTAGTGTCAGTGCGGCATTAATTGCGATTAAACAGGCACTCATCGTTCTCGATCGTGCGGGTGTCGAGACTGACTTCCCGTACCCGGCCCAAGAGCGAGCGGATTTATCTTTGTTCAGCGAATCGGAGCGAGAGGCCTTTTATTCCTACCAATCGGTTCGATGTGCCATGGCTGCTGTCGCTGCCCTTTTGACGGTAAACCCCAGAGATCCATTGCAGGACACACTCTTGATGGATATCATGCTCGAGCAACAAATCAACCGCAGGCGCGAATAGCGTTTGCGGTTTTTAGGTTTTTCGCCAAAGTAGTAGTATAATGGGAGTTGGTAGAAGAACCCAATGAAAAGGATGTGTGACCATCATGTATGTATCCATGAACAGACTGACAGTATCAGCAGACTACCAATCCCATTTGGAACGCGCATTTGGTAATGGGGGAGAGCGGATGAAGGAGGTGCCGGGTTTTTTGGAGTTCCTTTTCCTGGCACCAACGGAAGGTGACGAATACATCGTTTTTACGAAGTGGACAGATGAGGAATCGTTTAAAAATTGGACGCAAAGCGAGGCTTTCAAGCGCGCGCATACAGGAACCAACCAAAATAGCCCGGTAAAATCGGATTTGCGCAATTACGCTGTCAAAGCCCATTCATAAAGCGAAAGCATTTGTCTCTATCTCTATGGGGGCAAATGCTTTCTGGATGATTGAATAATAAACATCCTTTCCTTTTTTATGCTTGATCGTGATATGATAGAAAATATTGGGAAAGCGTTTTCAGTCAAACATGATCAGGAGGTGAAGGTGTCCGAAAATAGACAATACAAAATGCGCGATAATAGGATGCTAGCCGAGATTGTTTGTCTGTAAGGATAAGAAGAGAACTTGATTGGATGGTGTCATACTCTGCACCAGGATATCATCAAGCCGCTTTACATCTTGTCTCATTTACGTCCATAATAGAGCCTATACATACTTGGAAAATTAGCCTCAATGAAGCACGGAGAAAAGGAGCCAGAGTGTTTTGAAAAATCGAATAAGTAAGTATCTTACTCATTTGGTCCCTGCGGCGGTGGCCAAGACGTTTTCCTTTCTTTCAGATCATCATTACTCTGCTTTGCTTCTAGAAGACCGCGAAAATACAGAGGCTTTGTTTGTTCAGCAAATCACGAAATGGATTGAAGTCGTAAAAGTAATCGACATTTATGCATTCGAGCGAGAATTGAGCGAAATTGCGTACAAATTTTCATTGCTCGGAATGAATCTTACGTATTTGCAGCAATTTTTGCGCAAGTGTCGAGACGTTATTGTTGAAGAAATGAATAACAACGCAATTTCTCTTGCCACGTCGGAAATGGAGCACGTAGAGCTTTTGCAAGGACAGATTCGTCTCTATCAATCGATGGACTATATTTTGCATCAAATGGACGATGTCTTCAACAAAAATACGCATCCATTTCCGGTTGAAAAAACATCACCTTCTCCTACAAGCACGGCCAAAGGAGAAGATGTTACGATGCTCGCAGAACAGGAGCTTGTTCAATTGGTTCTGCAGTCCAGCGATATTGCCGTCTTGATGATCGATCGTCAGCTGCGAGTAATTGAAGCGAATTACGCAGTCTGTCATTTATTTGGCGTGGATCGGAATCTAATGATAGGCCAAAACATTGATCGGGCATTGCGTCCTCATGTAAGCGAGCGTTTTGTCCAGTGGGTGATTGAAAGAGGACAATCCGGCCATTATGTTGCGGAATACAACGGCAAATGGACCACAGTTAGTACGAGCCCCATTTATTACGATGGCGAGATGTGGGGAGCGATTGCTGTTCTGCGGAATGTCACGGACAGCAAAAAGTACGAAGAAGAATTGAGTAAGCGTGAAGCATTGGCAGCAGTTGGACAACTGGCCGCTGGGATGGCGCATGAGATTCGGAATCCGCTGACAGCCATCAAGGGCTTTATTCAGTTGTTGCGGGAGCAAGGGGAAGCAAATCGCAGTGAATCTTATTTTTCTGTCATATTAACAGAAATTGAACGCATTGATGGGCTATTGAACGATGTTCTTGTTTTGGCCCGGTACAGGGATGACAAAATCGTATCGGAACGTTTCTTAGTGATGGACGAGTTACATGGAGTCATTCGTTTACTGGAGCCAGAAGCGAATCGAAGAGGAATCAAGCTTGAGCTGGACATTGCACAAGGCGAATGGCATGTATTCGGCCATCGTTCGCGGATCAAGCAAGCCATCCTGAACATCTTGAAAAATGCGCTTGAAGCTTTGATGACCCAAGGCAACCTTGTTCATGTTAAAGTGTACTCATCAATTCATCAAGTAGTCATTGTTGTGGAAGACAACGGACCTGGTCTCTCAGATTCATGCCTGCAAAATTTATTCGTTCCTTTTTATACGACCAAACAAGAGGGGACGGGGTTAGGTTTGTCTACGACACAACGCATCATCGCGGATCACGGTGGCGAAATCTTTGCGGAAAACTCTCCGAAGTTGAAAGGAGCCCGTTTTGAAATTCGTTTACCTCTTTCAATTTCCTAAAAAAACGAAAGAAGATTGTGACTGTAGACGGATCAATTATCCGTCTTTTTTTATGTCTGAATAAGCGGATAGTCCCATTTGCGAAAAAGTTGCAAGTCTTTGGAATCAATCTCTTTGTAAGTTGTTGTCAAGTCCTGTCGTTCAGTGGAATAATTTACAAAACGGTTACAATTTGAACGGAGTTGAACGACGGTGATTCGGATGCTGAAAAAAAACGAAACGAGGTGGAGCTACTGGGAGGTTTGGTATGAGGAAAAGGAGCACCTTTACACCGTTCATTATGGAAATGTAGGGGAAATTGGTGAGCATTTTGCTGTAGAAGCGGAGCAGATCGAGGGAAGGCCTGACGATGTTTTGCAGAGCTGGGCAGAAGAGATGAAAGAACAAGGATATGAGATCATGAAAGAAAACGATTTCCACCCGATGATCGTTCGCTTTGCCCATTTGTGTGAGTCAGAGATTGAGATGCGTTATTTGATCGAACAGCTTTTGGACAAATGTTTGGGAAAAACGGGGAATGGTCACAGCGACGGTGGGGAAGACAGCGAGAGGACGTTGGCCGTGATTTGCCGAGTTATCGATACGAAGAAAGCGGCTGCTGCTGTAATTGAAGCTATGTCCAGCGCACAGCTGGTAGAAGGGATTTCCATCAGTATAAAGCAGGAGGATGGAAACTTGATTCGACTTAATCCTCCTGCCTGAAACTGTCTGATTTATTTCACGATTTTGTGCCGCAGAGCTTTTGCTACTGCTTGTGTACGATCCTCGACACCCATTTTCTGCAAAATCCGATGCACGTGTGTTTTTACAGTGCCTTCTGAGATAAACAAGTTTTGCGCAATCTGATCATTTCGATAGCCATCTGCGAGCTGTTGAAGTACATCCAGCTCTCGATCCGTCAGTTCATCTAGCAAGACTGAGTGGGAAGTGGTAGTCGAATCAGGCGTCTCACGTTGACCTTGCAGAGCTTCGGCAAGGGCTTTTGCAGCTGTCACGGTGTGGAAGAGGGCTTCTCCCTGATGGGCTCTGCGAATCAGATCAAGCATTTCCTGAGAGTCGGCATCTTTTAGCATGTAGCCGACAGCTCCAGCTCGAATCCCTTCCACCACATAATTGTGATTGTCAAAGGTTGTAAGAATTAATACCTTCGTGCGAGGATGCTGCTGCATGATTTCTCGTGTGGCCTCAATGCCAGATTTGTTGGGCATTTGAACATCCATTAAAACGACATCAGGTGCAAGGGCGCCAATCAGTTCTACTGCTTCTACGCCATCGGAAGCTTCCCCAATTACTTCCATATCAGATTGCATTTGAATGACATAACCCAAACCTTGGCGAATCATGGTTTGGTCATCGACTAGGACCACGCGAATGGCTCCTTCTTTTTGTTTACCGGTCATGTTCGCATGCTCCTTTCAGGTTCTGTCTGGCGAATCGGAAAGCTGAAATCGAGTTGAAAACCGTGTGGCTCTCGAATGCGATACGCGAGAGTTCCGTTCAATAATTGAATTCGTTCAGATATGCCAGTTAGGCCAAAGCCAGGTTTGATTTTTTGGTCGCTCGTGATGCTGCCATCGTCTCGAATCGATAACAAAAGGATGTCCTTCTTTTGTTCAATGATGACGAGAATTTCTTTTGCGTCAGAGTGTCGTAGTGAATTGGTGATCGCTTCTTGCAAAATTCGATAAAACGTAATTGTCATTTCCTGAGAGAGCGGGATGTCCAGATCGGAGCATATCAGTTCCATTTTTATTCCTGTATGCTTTTGAGCCTGTGACAAGAGCGCCCTCAAAGGAGTAAGTCCTAGGGAGGTTTTATCCAGAGCCAGTGTATGGACAGACGTGCGTATATCCTCCAAACTCTGCTTGGCAACACCGAGCATATTGCGCACGGCTTCTTGTGCGTTGTCAGGTCCATCCTGCAACATATACTTCAAGGCATGCAGTTGGACTATGAGTGAGGTCAAACTATGGCCCAATGCATCGTGAATATCACGGGCAATTCTCGTTCGCTCCTCAAGAACTGCAACTTGAAGGGAATGAAGCGCTGCTTCTTGAAGCTGTGAGTGCGCCTCTTGCAACTCTGTATGTGCTTTTTGCAATTGCTTCAGGTGCTGTTGGTTGGTTTCGTATGCTTCTGTTTGAATCCGATAGCCACGTGCGCCGATATAGCATCCGACATACGTAAGGATATAGGAGATGATGTGCGTGAATTTCAGGTTTTCTTCGAAATATAAAAAAAGCGTACTGCATGTACCAAAAAAAGTAGCATAGGCCAACGCACGGCGCCCATGAATGTGAAATCCGATAAAAACAGCGAGTGGGAGCATCAAGCCGAAGCCTTCTCCCCCTAAGATGAGGGACTTCAGCAAGGAAACGATTCCGAGAACAACTGTCGCTAACTCAAATTGGAAAGGCTTCCATTTTTTCTTAGAAGTCCAAAATACCACAAGGTAACAAATAAATAGTACAATGGTAAGAGAAAATTGCAACGGAGTTTCTCGTTTAAACGAATCAGGAAGCAAAGCTAATACAATTAAGATAGAAAACCAAATGATCAGTAAACGTCTTTGTATGGCTTTCATCATTATCTTCAACAATGAGAAGTCCTTCTTTCTCTGCCGGATAATCACTTAACTTCATTCTAGCATGCGTTGTCGTCTATCTCCAGATAGATAAATCCCTGTCAGAAATCTACCCCTGGGTAGACTTCACTACATATACATTTCAGTAGAATTATTTTTGGGAAATAAACGATTAGTTATGAGTGTGAAGTGGTTAAGTAAGGATGGCAAGGGAGGTTCTCATGAAAGAACTGATTCAGTTGGCAAAACTCCTGCAAGAAGCCAGTGTTTTGTTTACCACGATTTCTGAGCAAGAGCTGGATACAAGCGATGTAACCTGGCAACAGGTCTTGATTCTGGAGCAGCTTGGAAACGGGCCAAAAACAATGGGGGACATAAGTAAGACTGTCGGTCTTTCATACAGCACAACTTCCGGTCTCATTAACCGGTTGGAGCAGGAAAACCTGGTACGCAGGTTCCGAGACCAATCAGATCGACGAGTTGTGTGGGTGTCACTGACAGAGCGTGTATACCAACAGCGAGATGTGAAATGGGGAAATTCACAAACCGTCTAAAAATGGTTTCATCCCTTGATATTTCGTTAAACGAAATGTTAACAACGAGGTTCACCTTATGCATTTCGTCATGCGAACTATTGCTCACAAAAAATTAACAGATATATAAAGAAGAGGTGAGTGGATTGAATCTTTCTGAACTATCGATTAAACGCCCGGTCACCATGATTATGTTGACTCTGGCCATGATGATTTTTGGTTTCGTCTCACTGCCTCGCTTGTCGATTGATCTGATGCCGGATCTTAACTTCCCGGTTGCTGTCGTGGTTACATCCGTTGACGGCGGATCTCCGAGTGAGGTAGAAAAACTGGTAACGAAACCGATTGAGGACGCACTTGCAACGGTATCCGATTTAGATAGTATACAATCGGTATCGATGGAAGGCGCTTCGCAGGTTATCCTCATGTTTAACTGGGGGACAGACCTTGATCAGGCGACTCTCGACATGCGGGAGAAGGTAGATCAGGTTCGTGGCTCTTTGCCTGACTCAGCTAGAGCGCCACGCGTACTGCGTATTGACCCGAATAGTACACCGATCATTGAGTTTGCGGTGACCGGTGAGCAAGATATTAACAAATTGAAAAAGATGGCAGAGGATATGATCCAATCACGCTTAGAGCGTATTGATGGGGTCGCATCTGCTTCCATCAGCGGCGGACAAAGCCGGATCATCGATGTTACAGTCGACCCAGCCAAACTGGCGGCGTACGGACTGTCACTTGACCAAGTTCAGCAAGCTCTCCAGACGAGCAACATGTCAGGTTCCGGTGGAGCGGTACGCGAGGGTGACGCCAAGCTCAATATTCGTGTACAAGGTGAGTTTGCTGATGTCGAACAAATCGCGCTGACACCAATCTCTGTGGGAGGAAACTCCATTAGGCTCAGCGATATTGCCGAAGTAAAAGACACGCATCAAGATGTAACGCAAATGAGTTACGTAAATGGAACACCTAGCTTGGGTATTAAAGTGACAAAAGCTTCTGGCGGAAACACCATTGAGGTAGCAGATGATGTAAAAGCTGAGCTGGAGAAAATCAAAAGCGAGCTGCCAGAAGGCGTAGAAATCATTACGACTCTGGATACATCCACCTACATTAAGGATTCCGTTTACACCACCGCTGAACATGCCCTGTTGGGTGGCGGTATCGGTATGATCTTGCTGTTCTTCTTCTTGGGCAGCTTGCGATCCATGGTAATTGCGGTCATCGTACTTCCAGTATCGATCGTTGCTACGTTCTTGCTGATGTACATGACTGGACAGACGATCAACCTGATTTCCCTCTCCGGTTTGACATTGGGATTGGGATCATTGATTGACTTTGCGGTCGTTATGCTCGAGAATGTTTTCCGCCATCGAGAACAGGGAAAAGGCATGATGGAAGCCGCCTTGGATGGTTCCAAAGAAGTAGGTACAGCAGTTATGGCTTCGGCTTTGGCGCAAATTTGCGTATTCTTGCCGATTGCCCTCACAGAGGGTATTGCTTCTGAGTTGTTTGGACCACTTGCATTGACGGTAGTTTACTCACATATTGCGGCGCTTGTTTTCTCTATTTTGCTCGTGCCGATGCTGAGTTCGAGAATTTTGAACAAAATTCCGTCGCATACGCATCATGAGAACTATCGTGGAATCAATCCTGTTACTTGGTTCAACATTGGATTTAGCAAAGTAGAAAAAGGTTACCAAGGATTGTTAAAATGGGCATTGGGCCATCGTAAAACGGTCATGATTTCTTCGGTCGTCCTGATGGTGGGCTCTCTCGCATTGACTCCATTGATCGGGGCAGAGTTTATCCCGGCCATGGACCAAGGTCAAGTAAATGTCTCCATCAAAATGCCAAATGGTACCGTTCTGGCTGAAACAGAAAAAGTAACCAGACAAGTAGAAGAAATTGTCAACACGGTTCCGGAGAAGAAAATTGTAGCGACTTCGGTTGGTAGCAATGCATCACCGATAGCGAGCACCTTGTCATCCAATCAGGGGACGATCAGCCTGATGCTGGTAGATCTCGACCAGCGCACACGTTCCTCCAATGAAGTTGTGATGGATCTCCAGGAAAAGCTGAAAGATATTGCTGGACCTGAAATTAAGGTAAGCGCACCAGCCGGTATGTCTACGGGTTCCCCAATCCAACTGAAGGTTAGTGGGGATGATCTGGACGTATTGAAAGACATTAGTGGTATCATTAAAGGTGAAATTGAGAAGGTACCTGGTACAAGTAACGTAACAACCAGCTTGGAAGAATCAAGACAAGAGCTGGAAGTGAAGATCGATGCTGGGAAAGCGAGCTTGTACGGCTTGACGACCGGACAAATTCTCTCCAGTGTTCGCACTTCCTTCCAAGGTCAAACGGTAACGTACTATCGCACAGGCGATGATGAGATTGACGTCAACCTCAAGCTGCCGAAAGAGTATCAGGAAGATATCAACTTCTTGAACAATATGCGAATTTCCGCTCCAGGTGGAGCACAGATCGCGCTGACCTCGGTTGCGACTATCAGTAAGGTAGATGTTCCTGTATCGATTAACCGTGCCAACTCAAGCCGTGAAGTGCAAGTAACGAGTGATTTGGCAGGTCGTGACCTGAGCTCTGTCACACGGGAAGTGCAAGAGAAAATCTCGAAGCTGAATCTCCCAGATGGTTACACAGTCGATTTTGGCGGGCAAAGTGAAGAAATGATGGAATCATTCAGTAGCCTTGCTCTCGCGATTGTACTGTCAGTCGTGTTGCTCTATATGGTAATGGCAGCGCAGTTTGAATCGCTCTACACCCCATTTATCATCATGTTCTCCGTGCCACCGACCGTTACAGGCGTTCTGCTTGGACTATTGGCGACAGGCACAACGATCAGCGTTGGGGTTTTGATCGGGTACATTTTGTTGATCGGTCTGGTCGTGAACAACGCGATTGTATTGATCGACTACGTGAACCAACTGCGCGCAAAAGGTATGGAGCTGTATGATGCGATCCTGCATGCTGGACCGATTCGTCTTCGTCCGATTTTGATGACGACACTCACCACCATTCTGGCGATTGGACCGCTCGCATTCTCTGGCGGTGCCGGATCTGAGACGAATGCACCAATGGCCGTAACGGTTATTTTCGGTCTCGGATTCTCTACACTGATTACACTGGTTCTGGTTCCTGTCGTTGCTTCCTGGTTTGATGATTTAGGGAAAAAGAGACGCTTGAAGAAAAAGTTGAAACTCGAAAAGAAACTTGCTAAGAAACAAAAGACAATCAATCCCGCTTTGGAATCGTAAGACGTTTGTGGGAAGAGGAGGGACATACATGAAACTAAGTAAAAAACCCGTCATTTTGGCACTGCTAGCCATCTCGCTAGTGGCAGGGTGCTCCAGCCCGCAAGCGGCAACGCCGCCTACGGAAACGGTGGAAGCGTCAACCCCTGTACAGATTGAAACTGTTGCAACGGGCACAGTGGTATCCGATTCTGGTCTCACGGCAAAGCTGGCGCCGAGTGAGGAAGTGCAAGTCTCCCCGAAAATGGGTGGGAAAATTTCTTCCCTGCCAGTGAAACTGGGTCAATACGTGACAAAAGGTCAAGTATTATTCAAACTCGATGAAAAAGATCTGGTGAACAGTGTCAAACAAGCAGAAGCAGCTTACAACGTATCAAAGGCGAGCTTAAACCAAGCAGGTAGCAGCTCTGATCAAGGCTTGGTTCAAGCGAAAAATAGCCTGAAGCAGGCAGAAACTGCACTTGCGGATGCAAAAGTAAACCAGCAGCGGATGCAACAGCTCTTTTCACAAGGAGCGATTTCCGCTCAGCAGATGGAACAGGCAAATTCCCAACTGACAACAGCACAGACCTCTTATGATAACGCGCAGCAGGCCGTGCAATCTGCTGGGCAAAAAACGAGTGTGCAAGTTTCCGAAGCATCTGTGCAGCAAGCACAAGTGAGTCTGCAAAATGCTCGTGAGCAATTAGTGAATGCGACTGTGACGTCACCGATCAACGGATATATTTCCAGCGTAAATGGAGCAGTTGGTCAAATGGCAGGTCAGCAGCCGGTTGTGGTTGTCGTTAACACGAACCCACTCCTGGTAAAAGCGAATCTGTCAGAAGCAGATATCACAAAAGTAAAAGTAGGAACAACTGTAAAAGTAAACGTACAATCGACAGGAAAAACGATTGATGCAAAAGTAACAGCAATTAGTCCAGTAATGGATACGCAGCTCAAGGCATACCCAGTAGAGATTACGATTCCAAACCCATCCAATGAACTAAAGTCCGATATGGTCGTGAATGTATCCTTCCCATCGGTTGGGGAAAGTGGAGCAAAATCACTCGTTGTAACTCGCGGTGCAGTATTTGATCGCGACGGCAAACAATATGTATTCAAGCTGGAAGGTGACGTTGCAAAACAAATCGAGGTCACTACAGGGAAATCCTCCAGTAATCAGATCGAAATTTTGACAGGCTTGGCTGCCGGCGATAAGATCGTGGTAAAAGGGCAAACATTGCTCCAAGATGGTGGCAAGGTTACTATTCAGTAAGAAAAAGAATAACAGGGAAGGGGCGGAGTACATCCGCCTCTTTTTTGTGTACAATGAGAGTATTCGTCTCACTGTTCACAAAGGAGGCACTTTGTATGTACTTCCGTAAACCACAATCTGATGATTATCCTGTGCAGTTTGAAGCCTACATCAAAATCACTTCTGAAGGTGATCTGAATGAACTGCTGCTCGCTCAGGAGGAAGAAATTCTCGCTTTGTTTCGATCTTACGGGGAGGAACAGAGCATGTTCCGTTATCAGGAAGGTAAATGGAGTGTAAAGGAAGTTCTCGGCCATATTATGGATACAGAAAGAATCATGAGCTATCGCTTGCTGTGTGCTTCCCGAGGTGACAAGACACCCTTGCCAAGACATCAGGACATCTTCGTCAGCCTTACGAGCTTTGACAGCCGACCGCTTGTCGATCTAATCGAGGAGTATCGGACAGTACGCGCTGCTACCCGATCACTGGTAAAAGGCCTTACGGAAGAAGAGTTGAATCGTTCGGGAGTGATTATTCAAGACAAGACAACCGCAGCTGCAATTGTCTATTTTATCCTTGGGCATGCTGCTCATCACCTACATGTCTTCCGTGAAAGGTACTTGTCACATTTGTCAAAAATTTGATCTATTTTCTGAATTGGACCAGATTTATCCATCCAATCGTTACGTTTCGTGCAGAAATGCAAGACATAATCGGTATTATGTAAAGTAAATTGTCACGGATTTAAGACAAAGTGTCTTTTCTACTTTTGAAGGGCGAAAAGATTCGATACAATGAGAGGATAGTGGATAAAATACCCACCGGAGGTACATATGACTGGCGATATTTCTGTGTTTTTGGCTTTTGCCGCAGGCTTCCTCTCGTTTATTTCCCCTTGTTGCCTGCCGCTTTATCCGTCCTTTTTGTCTTACATAACTGGGGTTACGGTAGATGAAGTGAAGAAAGGGAGAGCAGTATTCCGCAAGCAAGCCTTCTTGCATACCTTTTTCTTCATTGTCGGGTTTTCGATCATTTTCATTGCGCTCGGGCTGTCTACATCTTGGATTGGAAGCTTGTTCACCGACCAACAGGACTTGATTCGTCAACTGGGCGGTATTCTGCTTGCTGTCATTGGGTTGGTTATGCTTGGCGTGTTTAAAATGGACTGGATGATGCGTTCTTTTAAAATCGATTTAAAATCAAGGCCATTGGGGTATACTGGGTCCATACTGGTGGGAATGACGTATGCAGCTGGATGGACACCTTGTGTGGGACCAATTCTTTCTGGCATTATCGTCATGGGTGTCTCCAATCCTTCAAGCGCCTTGGCTTACACCTTGGCGTATACGCTCGGATTTGCCATCCCATTTTTTGTCATGACGTTCTTCATCAGTAAGGTGAACGCGATTGTGAAGTATTCCGACCTGTTTATGAAAATCGGAGGAGCCATTATGATTTTGTTTGGTATTCTTCTGTATACCGATAAACTGACGGATATTACACGCGTGCTTATTCAAATGTACGGAGGCTTTACGGGATTCTAACTCAGTAGGGCAGAGGTGACAAAATGAAAAAGCTGTTGCTCGCGGTGCTCGTATTATTGGGGGTCGGACTTGCTGTTTGGGAAAAGCCTCAAGAAACAGCCGCCATCGTAGCAGAGGTTCAAAAGCCGGAGGTTGGCTTTGCGGCTCCTCATTTTACACTGACCGGATTGGACCAGCAGACGTACAAGGTAGAAGGAAAAAGAGCGAAACCATTAGTCCTGAATTTTTGGGCTTCCTGGTGCGGACCATGCAAGTTGGAGGCGCCTGATTTACAAAAAGTCTACGAAAAATATGGTGGACAGGTTGATCTGTATGGCGTGAACGTCACGAGCAATGACAGCCCGGAAGCGGCCATGGCCTTTGTCACCAACTACAAGCTGACATTTCCGATACCGATGGACGTAGCTGGAACAGTGTCGAATCGTTACAAGGTGATGGCATTCCCAACTACTTACTTGATTGACGCAGATGGGGTTATACGAAAGAAGATAATCGGCATGGTTGATGCCCCTACACTGGAGCTGGAACTGCGCCAGTTGCTAAGTCCAAAGTCATAAAGAAGGCTAATAAGTCGCTGAGAGAGAATTCTCCGGCGGCTTTTTCTATTTGTTATTACGTATGACATGGCCCATTTTGCAGGTGAATATCTTGATTTTGTATGTTTGCCTAAAGAGCGGGGTTGTTCTCCTTCATAGACTGGAGTGATCCAGGGCAGAGGGAGGAAAACGGATGGCCAAGGGTAAAAAGATAAAGAAGAAGAATACGAAACAGCACCCCAATCAAGTACAGCTGAAAATCGTAACGTCCCATACATGCCGAGTATGCAAACAGCAATGTGCACGAGGGTTGGCATATCTGGAACAGATGTCCCAGCCCGGCGCGATCGGCTTTGGTGTACCATGCATCCTCACTAAGCCAAAGCCATAGTCCGTTCTTTTCCATGTGCAGGTGTCGGTTCACGAGAGATAGTCCCTTCACTTTCATTCAGAAGGGATTATCTTTTTTGGTGTGCAAAGCGAGGAAAAGCAGATTTGCATGTAGAAGTGAGAGCTATACAGAAGAAATCGGAGGGGGAATTGCCTACGGAGCGGGTGAGAGAAGCTTTAAAAAAACAATATCAATTAGACGTAGTGCATATCGAGCGAATTGCATATGGCTTATGGGAAGAGAGCTTTTCCGCTTGGACAAGCAATCAACGTTATTATGTAAAACGTTTTTATGCAAAATGGCGCTTGCAAACTCGCTATGAGGAGATGCTGACTGGTCTAGCACTCAGCCAAGAACTGCGAGAGAAAGGCTTTCCAGCGCCGCGCTTGCTTTTCCCCCTTCATCAGGAATGGCTTGCCCATGATCAGGGAGAGACGTACCAAGTAAATGAATGGATAGACGGACGCAGCTATCACCCAGGGGAATTGCCTCTTCGTGAAGCAAAGGCTATGGGGGAGTTGTTAGCCCAATTTCATCGCCAATTTGATCCGCTTCCACCTGTTGAGGACATTCCGATGCTCTCGCCTTCCGAAGCGATTGCAGCTTGTCGAGGGTTATTGAGTCAGTATCAGGAAAAGCAGGGAGCATTTCCAGTATACGTACGCGAAATACTCGAGCAGCAAATTTCCTTGTTGGAGACGGTTAGCCATGAATATGTTGTCCGATTGCCAGTACCCTCACTACGAGGCAGATGCTTTCATTCATATTGGGTCGAACAGCTCATTTTTCATCCAAATGGCGAGGTGGCTGCACTCGTAGACTGGACAGATGGTGCTGGAAGGGAAGGGTATTGGGCAAAAGATCTGGTTGCAGGGCTTCACTTGTCAGCCCTCCAGCACGAGGGGATTCTTGCGTTCTGTGCAGGGTATCAGGCTCATCATCCGCTGCCAAAATCAGAGTGGCAAACGGTACTGGCGCAGCTCTGCTACGGACATTTGGCGTCGACGAATTTTTTAGATAGTTGGCTCGTCAAGCACAATCGTCGTATGGAGCATTGGGAACAGATTGCGGTGACTTGGACTCGGCTCGTTCCAGAGCGATTTCGCCATTGGCGCAAGCTAGAACAAGAACTGCTGGATATGCTGTTCTCGGATCATTCGCAGGTCACTCTGGTCGGCAGGGATAACAGATGAGCCAAAAGACGCCAAGCTGGCAGGTTTAACCGCCGTGTATTATACTGGAGGGACTGATGAAGGCAAGCGGAAGGAGTGGAAATACATGCGTCCGTTACAAATATCACCTGATACGGCTGTCAAGCTAGCTGAAGCACTCCAGGTACCTTTAGAGCGCCTTATGCACATGCCACAGCATATTTTGTTGCAAAAAATGATGGAGTTGGCAAAGCAAGAGAAAGAAGCAAGTGAAGCAGAACCTGAAAAGAAAGACTAGATTCGTTACACACGAGGAGGAGAAAAGATGGGGGCAAACGTAGCAAATAAATTCCGTACAGGGCTCAAGCCACAAGCGTTCGTGGAAAACATGACAAAAAATCAGGATACATACCAAAACTGGTCGGATGCATTTTCATGGGAGGATGAACAAGACCGTGCGTTTTTTGCCTCTCTCCAGCATCGTGATGACCTCAGATGCTTGATTTTGGCAGCGGACTGGTGTGGCGACGTCGTTCGCAACTTGCCAGTCGTATTGCATGCCCTGAAAGAAACAGACATGCCAGTGGAAATTATGGTGATGGAAGAACACCTCGATCTCATGGATGAGTTTCTCACGATGGGCGGTCGGGCGATCCCTGTCGTTATCTTCGCGGACACTGGCGGACATGTTCTGGCCAAATGGGGCCCGAGACCGAAGCATGTCCAAGCTGTCATGACGGCCTTTAAACAGCAAAACCCGGACCGAAACGCGTCAGATTATGAAGACAAGATCAAAGTGGCGCGTTCCGAAATGCTTGAGCAGTATGGAGAAGGCACTGCCTACCAGCAAGTGATTGTCAAAGAATTGAGAGAGCTGCTTTCCTCGATCTAATTCATCACACCAATAACAGGGCGGAGTCAAGGCTCCGTCCATTTTCATGCAGAAGGGCTGAATTACATGTATTACTACGGCAATGAAACTATTATGTCCTTGGAGCAGGTGCTTCGCTTAAAAGCATCGGAAGTTCGAATTCTGGAGTGGGTACGTACCTACGAGTTTTTAGAAAACAGTTATGGGATAGATGAAGCAGTTCCCTACTTCTTGGAAATAAAATGCGAAGAAGAGCAAGTGAAGATTCGCAAAAACCGCATTCTAGACTTCCCTGAATACACCTGTGAGGGAGAAGCAACGTTTCAAGAGGTGGACGAAGCGCTGCGCGTCTTTCACGAGTGGGCACAGGAAATCTTGGCGAAAAAAGAGAGTCAATCCAAATAAATATGTTGACGTAAAACGAAGTTCATGGTAGATTAATAAATGTCGCTTCTGGTTGAAGAAAGTAGACCTAGAAGATAGACGGCACATATTGTGGGGAGATAGTGAAGTGGCTAAACACGGCAGACTGTAAATCTGCTCCCTCCGGGTTCGGCGGTTCGAATCCGTCTCTCCCCACCATTGATTTTCTATCGATGATGTGCAATTTTAATCATAGTTTCACATGCCGGTGTGGCGGAATGGCAGACGCGCGCGACTCAAAATCGTGAGGGAAACCGTGGGGGTTCAAGTCCCTTCACCGGCACCATATCAAATACGAATGCACACGATCCGTGATGTTCACGAACACATGGAAAGTGTGCTTTTTTAGTATGTTGGAAAACAATTCAAACAGCGGCGAGTCTAAGACTTGATATTCAGGTCTTAGCTCGCCGCTGTTTCATTTTGGGGCATGGCGCCATATCCATTGTTGAAGAGTTAAAAGTTTAATTCTGCAATAGTCTCGCCAAACAGAACCATACCATTTTTTTGAAATCCAAGTGACGCGTAAAGATTTTCGGCTGCGACATTGGCTGGGGCGTAACCAATAACGATTTTTTGACAACCTTCCTTTGCTTTCAGCAAATCAATGACTTGCGAAATCGCAGTACGTCCGTAGCCTTGCCGTTGATACTTCGCATCGATTAAGAGTCTGTAAATCCAGTAGTTTCCATCGTCGGGGTCAAGTCCATACATGACAAATCCAACCATCGTCTCATCGTGGTAGATGGCCAAAGGGACAAAGGTAGTTTGAAACTTTGCTTCAGCGATAGAGTAGAGGTTCGGGGCAACAAACTCACTTTGTTCGGGAGTTGGTTCCAGTTCAATACACTCTTCCCAGTTCTCCAGAGTTACTTCATGAAGTGTCACAGACATCTAATCACATTCATCCTTCCAATAGCTTATTTTTGCCAATATATTACATTTTATCCTACGTGAAAAGACAGCCAAAAGCAATAGCGTTCACAAATTTGTTTCCATTCTATGCAGCGAAATAGGAAGGGAAAACAGAAGAAATTCATCTAATTTTCATAAATAACATTTTATGGAAAATTCATTTGACACTATAGAAGAGTCATCTATATAGTTGGAATGGAAGTATTTGTAATCAATTAGATTTTTTGCCATGTCTGAATTGTGATTACATCTGCACAATTCCGAAAGGGGGGATATGCATTGCGCCAGGATAAGAAGCAATGGAAGGTCGGATATCCTTTAAGTCATCCTCAAAAGCGTATCTGGTATACGGAAAAATTACATCCACATCTCCCTGTCCATACGTTAGGGGGGATGGTACGGGTTCAAGGAAAGGTGAAACTGGATGTACTAGAAGCGGCCATTCATCTGTTCATTCAAAAGAACGATGCTTTGCGACTCAACTATCAGGAGGAAGAGACAGTCCTTCAGTTTGTTGGAGAGTATGAACCACAGCCATTGCAGGTGTTTGATTTCAGACGGGAACCGAATGCCCCTGATCGGTGCAGACAATTCATGCAAGCTTTGTTTGAAAAGCCGTTTTCCATCGGACAGGAGCCTCTGTTTTACTTTAGTCTGATTCAACTGAGTGACGAAGAGTCGGGGTATTTTGTAAAGCTGCACCATTTGATTGCTGATGGATGGTCAATCTCAATCATGACAGAACAAATTGCTCAATTTTATGACACGTTGCTGGCAGGCGGTACCGTTCATGTAGGAGATGAACACGCTTATCAAGCTTTTGTCGACAGGGAGCATGCCTATTCTCTGTCTGAGCGATTTGAAAAGGACAAGAGATACTGGCGGGACAAGTTTCAGAGCTTGCCAGTGATCACGACATTACAAAAGGCAACAGCTACTTCGGAAGGCAAGCGCAAAGTGTATTCATTTAATCGTGAAGATTCGACAAGAATACGCGAGTTTGCAACCCAGATGAAATGCTCGTTAAATTCCTTGTTTGTGGCTCTCGTCAGTCTTTACCTTCAGCGCTGTACGAGGCAAGAAGAAATCGTGATCGGTACACCGCTGTTAAACCGTTCAGGCAAAGTAGAGCGCAAAATATTCGGGATGTTCACCAGCACCATGCCATTTCGTCTGGCAGTTCCGATGGAAATGGATGCTGTCAATTATGTCAAATATGTCAACAGGGAATTGACTTCCTGTTTTTTTCATCAGAAATATCCCTACGATTTGCTGGCTCAAGAGTTGGAATTGAAGAAACATGGCTATGACAGCCTGTTTCAGATTTGTGTAAATTATTACAGCACGCAGCTTCCCTTCACCGTTGGCGGGTACCCCGTTACGAATGAGGAGTTTTATAACGGTCACCAGTTGTACTCGCTCCAAGTAATTATCAGGGAATGGGCTACAGATGAACGATTGACGCTGGAATTGGATTATAAGATCGCCGAGTACACGGAAGATGATGTTGACCGAATAGCGGATCATCTCCTAAGGCTGCTCAATGAGATGATCTCGAATCCAGAAGTTCCGCTTTCCAATCTGAACTTCCTTGCAGACGAAGAGTTGGCACTACAACTCAAAACGTGGAACGATACAGCGGCTTCCTATCCCAGCGAGAAGACGGTTGTCCAGTTGTTTGAAGAGCAGGTAAAACGCTCGCCACAGGGAGTTGCATTGGAGTCAGAGGATCGCATTCTAACGTTTCAAGAGCTGGATGATCAAGTAAATCGACTAGCTCAGTCGTTGCGAAACCGAGGAATTGGCCCAGGCGTAATTGTCGCTCTGCTGGCAGATCATTCGCCAGAGCTGATAATCGGGCTGCTGGGAGTGCTAAAAGCTGGCGGTGCTTACCTTCCGATTGACCCTCAACTTCCTTCTCAGCGAATCGAATATCTACTGTCTGATTCTGGAGCGGACCTGTTGCTTCGTCACACTTCTCGAACAGATGCGATTTCGTGGTCCAAAGAAGTCCTGGACCTTGGTGATTCGTCCCTGTATCGACATGATGGCGCAATCCTGGAATCGGTTAATCAGCCAGATGATTTGGCCTACGTTATTTATACATCAGGCTCTACCGGAAATCCGAAGGGGGTCATGGTTACTCATCGGGGGTTAGTCAACTACATATGGTGGGCAAAAGACCGCTATCTTACCAGTCCTGATGAAGCCTTTGCTTTTTATTCTTCAGTGGCATTTGATTTGACGGTTACGTCCATTTTTTGCCCGCTAGTAAAGGGAAATCGGATGGTGATCTATCCGCACTCCGATTCAGAATTTGTGTTATCTCGCATCTTTAGCGACGGACGTTCCCATGTTGTAAAGCTGACACCTGCCCATCTGTTTTTGCTGCAAGAAATCGATTTGCCTTGTACTACGGTAAAAAAAGTGATAGTAGGCGGCGAGGACTTGAAGGTGAGTATGGCTCGGGCTATTCATGCGAAATGGAACGGACAAATCAACATTCTCAATGAGTATGGTCCTACGGAGACTGTCGTCGGTTGCATGATCTATCAATACGATCCAGAGACCGATGTCGAGGGTTCTGTGCCGATTGGACATCCGATCAGTAACGTACAACTCTACGTACTGGATTCATATGGGAAACCAATCCCGATCGGAACGACAGGAGAGCTGTTCATTTCGGGAGATAGCATGGCACGGGGGTATCTTAACCGCGAGGAATTGACGCAAGAGCGTTTCTTACCTGATCCGTTTCAGCCAGGCAAAGTGATGTACAAGACGGGTGATCTTGTTCGCTATCGGCCAAATGGAGTCATGGAGTATCTCGGGCGGGCTGACTATCAAGTGAAGATTCATGGTTACCGCATTGAATTGGGGGAAATTGAGCAGCAGCTCCTTAGCCATCCTACTGTGCGTGAGGCGGTAGTGATCGATCGGACAGATATGTGGGGGCGTAAGTACCTTTGTGCTTACTTGATTACGGAAACAGCTTTCCAGGAGAAAGAGCTGCGCGAGGAACTGGTACGACGATTGCCCACGTACATGATCCCTTCGCAAATCATGCAGCTTGAACAATTTCCACTGACCTCAAATGGCAAGGTGGATCGAAAGCAGCTACCTGAACCTGTTATCGAGCGAATGGGTGAGGAGAATGAGACCACTCCTCGTGACGAGTTTGACAAGCTATTGGTTGAAGTGTATGAGAGCGTACTTGGCCATTCACCACTTGGCCTACATGACCCCTTTTCCCAACTAGGGGGCGATTCGATCAAGGCGATTCAGGTTTCCTATCGATTGCATCAGCGAGGAATCAAGATTCCAGTGAGAGACATTTTGCACTATGACACGATCGTAGAACTAAAAGCGAGTAGGGACTGGAACTGGGAAGTGGAACGGATCTCGCAGGTGCCGTGTACTGGTGAGTTGCCGCTGTCGCCGATTATTTCTTGGTTTCTGTCACAGCATTTCCGCAATGCTGATCATTGGAACCAGTCGTTGCTCCTTGAAAGCATGGAAAAGATTACGCTCGAAGAGTTCGAAGCAAGTCTGTCTGCGCTGGTCCATCATCACGATTGTCTGCGACTCAATTACTCTGCAAAAGATGGAAAGCTCTTTTACAACGAGCGCCATCTTACAAGTAGTGTGTCGGTAACTTGCGTCGATTTGTCATCCTTACCACAAGACGAACAGGAGCGTAGAATGCTTGAGGCGGTGAGAGCATGCGCTGCTAACTTCAACTTGGAAGAATCGCTTCTTTTTACCAGTTGTCTCTTTGAATTCGGTCCGGATAAGCCACAGCGATTGTTTCTGACGGCCCATCATCTTGTTGTAGACGGTGTCTCTTGGAGGATTCTTCTGGAAGACTTGATGAGTGCCTTGACCTGTCTAAAACGCAATGAGCCTATCGTCCTGCCGGAGAAAACACATTCGATGCAAGCATGGTTACAAGAGGTTTCCGCCTTTTACCAGTCAGATCAGACCATCAAAGAAAAAGCGTATTGGGACATGGTTTCCATCCCGGCAGACAAACTTCCAACTGATCACGATCTTGGCGAAGACTTGGTTGAAAACAGCGCTACATCTACGCGCACACTTTCAGCAGAGGTAACGTCACGGTTGTTGACAATGGCTAACCGAATGTTCAACACGGTTCCCCAAGACCTGCTGGTAGCGGCACTTACCCGGACATTGCATGATGTGTTTAAGAGGGAACGTTTTTTGCTGGTAATGGAATCGCACGGGCGTGAGTCCTCTATTCATGCGATGAACGTAACCAGAACGGTAGGGTGGTTTACGAGCATGTATCCTGTGCTGATCGAAACGAATGCAACCAATCGGTCTGATCACCTGAAAGAGGTAAAGGAGAAATTGCGACAGATTCCAATGGGGGGACTTGGGTTTGGTTGGCTACAGCCTCATCTGCTAGAAGCAGAGGAAAAATCCCAGGTTCGATTCAACTATCTGGGTTCCGTTGATAATCAACCAACAGATGATCTGGTTCTGGTGGGAGGAAACTTGACGGTTGATGCTGGAGCGGCTAACCATTTGACAGCACTGCTTGACATGGCAGCTCTCATTCGGCAAGGAGAACTTCAGTTTTCTATTACCTACAGCTTGCAAAAGTATCGCAAGGAGACGATGGAGAAGCTACTGGAGTCGTTTAACAATGAATTGGAGCAACTCATTGATCATTGCTGCAGTCAGGAGGCACCTGAATTTACTCCATCGGATTTTGAAGATGTGGAATTGACACAAAAAGAACTGGATTTGCTGTTCGGATAACAAGCGAATCATGATTGACCGAGTGTTCTGAGAAAGCAAAGAAGACGAGTGTTTATGAATGACGGGAGGGATTACGTTGAGTGTTAAGGTATTAATGGGAAAAAAAGGATTTGAGGAGTTCGCAACAATTGTCGGCTTTACAGAAGCCGAAAAGGAAGAACGAGGTGCTTTACTGGAGCAGTCTTATATGCCATTTAAGGTGACTCGCTATTATGCTGAGTTGATTGCGAGTCAGACAGAGCCGTATCGTACCCAGATGATCAATATCGTGCTTCCGCCTCCGGGAGAAAAACCTTATAAAGGTCGCTTTGATCCGTATGGAAACAAGTCGTACCGTCAGGATGAAACAGCTTTCCTGCAACACAAGTACAAAAAGACATTGTTGCTGCACATCGACGACTTTTGTATTGCCAACTGCCAGTTCTGCTATAAAGTGAATGAAATCCGCCATGAGGATATTGGATACACCAATATTATGGATAAAGCAGAAAGGGCAGTGCAGTATCTGGAAGCTCATCCGTACATCGATAACGTCCTCTTTACCGGTGGAGATCCAGCTTCTTTCCGTAAAAGCTCTGACTTAATCAAGCTGATCAGCACTCTTTTGAGTGTAAAGAGTATTCGACTCGTTCGCTTTGCAACCAAGGCTTTGGCCTATGATCCGGCTCGTTTTCTTGATGGAGAGCTACTAGCGTTTTTTGACCAAGTAAGACAGACACCTGGCAAGCAGGTGAGTGTGATTTCTCAGTTCAACCATCCTGGGGAAATTAGCGATGTTTCGATCCAAGCAACGCAAGCCCTGTTATCCGTCGGCGTACAGATTCGCGGGCAGCCTGCCATCATTCGTGGAGTTAACGATTCTGTCGAGACGTTGATCGACTTGCAGCGCAAGTTTCTCGACAATCGAATCATTTCGTATTATTTAACCGTGTTTATGCCAGTCAGGGGAGTCGAGCAGTATGCCATTCCACTAGACGAGGCGTTCCGGAATGTGGCTGAGTCCAAACGCAATTTGGGTGGCTTGGAGAAAAAAGGGGTACTTCTTACTTCACACGACTTTGGAAAATTAGAGATTTGTGGCTTTTATCCTACAGCGGAGCGCCCTGAAAAAATTATTTTGAAATGGCATCAAGCGGTGGGGCCAGACTATCTTCCAGAGCGGTTGAAAGAATTAATCCCAACCCGTTCAGAAGACTTGATGATTTTGGACTACAAACAGGGAGAGATGTTTTGTCTCGACCATGTGTTCAAACACAATGGCTTGCCGTATGTGAATGCAGATGGGGAGATCGTGGAAAACCTGCCGAGTGAAGCGGTTCGGTAAGGGAGTCAGGAGAGAAGAATTGTGATGAACAAGATCGACAAAAACAATATAGCTGACATTTTGCCGTTAAGTCCAACGCAGGAGGGCATGCTGTTTTACTACCGGCTTCAACAGGATTCCAATCTGTATTTTGAACAGCATCGGCTAACCCTTCGGGGCAAGTTTCAACTGGAGTTGTTTACTCAAGCTGTTACGATGGCGTTTGAGGCCAATGAAATGCTTCGTACGGTTTTTCGCTGGGAGGGGCTTCAAGCCCCTATCCAGGTGATTCTCAAGCAAAAGACACTGGAGATTCCTTATTTCGATTGGAGCGAGTCACCGTCTACAGAGCGGGAAAGAAAACTGTCTGTCTTGTTGTCACAGGACAAGCAAACACCCTTCACGCTTGAGTTGGGCAATACCATTCGCATTCAAGTAGTCAGGATGGAGTTCTATCGTTATGAAATCATTTGGTCGTTTCATCACATTCTCATGGACGGGTGGAGTTCCGGCATTCTCCTAAGAGAGATATTTACAGCATATGGTCAATTGTGCGCGGGTCTGCCCCTTGCGATCAAACAGAAAGCGAAGTACAAGGAGTATCTGCGTTTTCTCAAAGAAACTTCGAAAGAACAATCGTTATCGTATTGGAAAGATTCCTTACAAGGAATTAGCTCTCCTACACCGCTTCCATATATTCGGGATCGTAACGAAGAGCAGCGGTATTCTTCTCATCATCTTCGGCTCAGTCGAACGCTTACGGAGACATTGGAGGAAACATCCAAGCGTTACCGCGTGACTATTAGCACACTTTTGCAAGCTGCATGGGGTATTTTGCTGCAAAAATACAGCGATACGCGGGATGCTCTTTTTGAAGTGGCGTACGCCGGACGTCCTGCCCATCTCACCGGAGTGGAGGATATCGTCGGTCTCTTCATCAAGACGTATCCGCTCCGAGTCAAGCGGACAGAAACGACAACAGTTAAAGAGCTGCTGGGTGTCATGATGGAAGAACAGCACCAGATGGCCCCACATTTGTACGTACCCGCAGTCGAGTTGAAAAACTGCTCAGAGATGGACGCACAAACCCCGTTGGCGCATAGTTTGTTTGTTTTCCAAAATTATCCAATCGACAAGACGCTGGCTGGATTGGATCTTGACTTCGAGCTGGAGAATATCACTTCACATGAAACAACCGATTATCCAATGGTGCTGGAAGTAACACCAGGGGATGAATTGACACTTCATGTCAACTACCAGGCATGGAAGTTTCAAGCGAGGGAAATCGAGCGCCTGGCTCTTCACTTTCAGAGCCTTCTTGAGCAAATTGCCGCTGATCCGGAACAAGAGATTCGTAACCTTACCTTGCTCAGTGATCGTGAGCGGCACGAGATGATCGAGGAACAGATGAAAGTCGTGCCAGTTCCAAGTAACTACTGCGTACACGAGTTGATTGATCAAGCGGCAGAAAAAACTCCCGATGCAGTAGCGCTCGTACAAGGAAAGCAGATTGTGACCTACAAGGAGTTACAAGAGCAAGCGAACCGCCTGTCTTGGGCTCTGCAAAAGGAGGTGACAGATGCAGGTCGACCGATAGTTATCATGTGTGATCGTTCCCCTGAAATGATTACTGCACTGCTGGCTATCCTCAAAACTGGTTGTTACTATGTCCCGCTTGATCCAGATTTGCCGAGAGCGCGAATCGAACAGATCGTAAGCCAGATTCAGCCTATTCTGATTGTGACAGAGGGCAGCTATCTGGAACTCGTCGCTGACTTGCAAACACGGGTGTTTCGTCTGGATGAACCAGCAAGCTGGGCACAGGAGTTAACTCAAACACCACGGCGACAAGCGGCACCTTCGAGTACTGCGTATGCCATCTTTACTTCTGGTTCGACAGGTACGCCAAAAGGTGTGCGTGTAAAGCATGATCAATTAATCAACGCTCTTTGGTGGCACATCGAATTTGTCGGGTTCTCTGAGCAGACGAGAACAATGCAAATCGCCACACTGACTTTTGACGCATCGGTTGTCGAGATTTTCTGCACACTGATCAGCGGCGGTACCCTTTGCTTGTTGCAGCGACATGAAAACAAGTCCCCGCAAAAGCTCGCGGCTGCCATCGAGAGCCAACAAGCAAACGTGATACTCGTCGTCCCTACGATGTATCACGCTTTGCTTGACCACGTGGCTGATGGCTCGCTAGATTCGATTCAAAAAGTGCTGTGTACAGGAGAGATGCTGTCTTCTTCGCTAGTGGAACGACATGCAGCCTTGCTGCCTCAAGCGCAGATGTACAACTTGTATGGCCCAACGGAAAATAGTATCTCGGCATCTGGGTATTGTGTACCACAACAAGGGCCTTTTGAAAACCCGCTTCCGATTGGATATCCGAGTTACAACGTTCGTGTCTTTCTTCTGGACCAAGATTTTCATCTATTGCCAAAAGGGGTAATAGGGGAAATGTACGTAGGCGGTATGGGGGTAACGGAAGGATACATCGCTGACGAGGAAAGAACCAGAGCGAACTATCTACTGACCCCATATGGCAGGCTTTATCGTACAGGAGACTTGGCTTGCTGGACGGATGAAGGACATCTGCAATATTTTGGTCGCAAGGATTTCCAGATCAAGATTCGCGGCAACCGCGTTGAATTGGAGGAAATTGAAGCTGTCCTGCGCCGTCAGCCTGGTGTCCGGGAAGCAGCGGTAGTGGCCATTCAGGAGTCAAAGCGCGATCCTTATTTGGTTGCATGTTTGGTTGCAATGCACCCGATTGAGGAGCACGTTCTGCGAGAAGCAGTGCTGACTTATCTGCCTGACTACATGCTACCTGCCTTTTTTGTCCATCTTGATGCGTTGCCTCGGACGCAGAGTGGCAAAGTAGACAAGACTGCTTTGCAACGTCTGGATTACACGCAGTATCGTACGGGAAAGGAAGAGGCCCCGGCAGATGAACTTGAGCAGCAATTAGCGCAAATATGGCGAGAACTTTTGGCAGTTGAAAAAATAAGCGTGCACGATCATTTTTTCTCGCTAGGAGGCCACTCGCTGAAGGCCGCTCAACTCGTGACCAGATTACAAAAAGAGAGAAAAACAGACATCACGATCAGGGATGTATTCCAGAACCCGACCATTCGACAAATGGCTGATCGCATCAGAGGTAGACAGCCGAAATCCTACGCGCCGATTGATCGAGTTAGTCAAGCCGAGAGATACAGGGCTTCTTCTTCACAGAAACGAATTTTCGTGATGCATGGAATAGAAGGAGAAAGCACTAGTTACAACATGTCGGGTGTAATCGCGGTGAACGGTCAACTGGATGTAAGTCGAGTGAAACGTGTATTTAAGGAAATCATCCAAAGGCATGAAGCATTCCGTACTTCGTTTGCGGTACAGGAAGGAGAAGTGTATCAGTACATCAGC
Source organism: Brevibacillus sp. NPDC003359 (assembly GCF_042878995.1). NCBI lineage: Bacteria > Bacillati > Bacillota > Bacilli > Caryophanales > Paenibacillaceae > Brevibacillus > Brevibacillus sp. NPDC003359. Next base: position 1,130,720 of record NZ_JBIAOR010000001.1, on the reverse strand, counting down.
GAACATGTGCCATTTGAGATCAAAACCATTCATAGCGACGGCAGGACATTGGACGAACTGATGGAAGAATTCCGGCAATCTTTTGATTTGAAGAAAGCACCTCTCCTTCAGGTTTGCCTAGTCGAGGTCACAGCTACTCAGCATTATCTGCTGTTCAACTCTCATCATATTATTTTGGATGGCATTTCACTGAATGTGTTAATGGAGGATTTTGCTAGACTGTATGCGGGTGAAGAGCTGCCTGCACTGCCTATTCAATACAAGGACTATGCCGATTGGCAGTGGCAGAAGCGGGGTAGCGAGCAGTGGAATCAGCAGGAAATATATTGGGTGGACATTTTCAACGAACGAGTTCCGCTCATGTCTTTTCCGCTGGATTATCCGCGTCCTTCTGTTAAGACATTTCAGGGAGATCACCATACGTTCTTCCTTACTGATTCTACGTACAGTGATTTGCATGCATTTGCCAAGCTGAACGAAGTGACTGTCCATGCTGTTTTGATGTCAGCTTATTACGTGTTGCTGATGAAATACACGTCTCAAGAAGATTTCGTTGTCGGTTCACTGGTAGCTGGACGAAACCATCACGATTTGGAGCGAATCGTCGGCGTCTTTATCAACTTCCTTCCAATACGCAATCGTCCTCGAGCCGATCTTGTGTATACCGATTTTGTACAAGAGGTTCAGCGCAGTCTGCTACTGGCCTACGAACATCAGGAGTATCCGTTTGAAGAGATCGTTGCTCGCAGTGACGCAGGTATCCAGCAAACGCAAAATCCATTGTTTGATACGATGCTGATCTTCCACAACCAGCGAGAGCAAGAAGTGCGGTTTACATTGGGCGACGTGCAATTTGAAGAGGTTCCGCATGAATCGAAGACGTCGAAACTTGACTTTAAGCTGGATATTACACCAGTCTCTGATCAGTTCAGGTGTGTGCTTGAATACGATACTCAGTTGTTTAAAGCTAAAACAATGGAAAGCTTCGCTGACAACTTTTTGCGCATTCTCGCATCACTTCTGAAGCTTCCGAAGCAGCGATTGGACGATGTTGACTTTGTCCCACAGCAAGCAGAAAAAGAGGGCGTGATGAACTGCCTTCATCATGTCGGGGTTGCCGTTCCAGAACTGGGTCCGGCTCAAATCATGTACGGCACTCTCGGATTTGATGCAAGCGATTCTCTGCATGATCCGGAACAAAACGTGTATCTCTCGATGTGCATGAAACCGGGATGTGTGCCAATCGAGCTAATCGCGCCTGTCGATGAAACGTCACCTTGCGTTCGTTTGTTGGAAGAGAAGGGGACGGGTCCATACCATCTATGTTTTTCCGTTTCCAATATTACACTTTTTATGAATAAATTAGATGACTTTGGATTCAAATACGATTTGGTCAGCGCTCCTAAGCCAGCGGTACTTTTCAATCATAGACACGTGGCCTTCCTCTTTCTGGAATCAGTGGGCTTGATTGAACTTGTAGAGAGCGAGAATATGACACATGACGAATGGCAAAGCAGCGATCAGCGATCTGTTGTCCGACTGCTTACACCAGATGCTGAAAAGTCATTGTCGTTCTTTACGTTCCTCGGCTACCGTGTTCACGAGAAATATCTGGATCGGCAATCACAAGCCAGTATCATTACACTGGGCAAAGGGAAAGAGAGCAGCATCCAGTTAGTCGAGCCTCGAATGGAGAACTCACCAGAACAGCGGGAGCTCATGAAAAGTGGTTGTGGCGTATACCAAATCGAGGATAGGGTAGCGAATCTGACCGAACGGATCGACACACTGATAGCGTGTGGCATACCCGTTTCTTTTACAGACCGGACAGGACAGAATCTGCAACTGACAGATGCCCCTTACCTACTTTTAACCGATGGAAAATCAGCAACACAAAGACCTAAGCCGATTCTAGGCGATTTTCATTCGGAATCAGCACCCATCTATTCCTTCGTTCAGGAACGTTTGCTGAAAGAGGAACGGGAAGATGGGATTGTGGCTGTCAGATGTTTTGACATTGAGCTTCAGAGCAAAATCGAACTGTCGTATATGCAGCAAGCATTGCAAGTTCTCGTGCGACGTTTTCCTCAGTTGTCGCCACAAGGCTTTTCCGAACCGATTCCGCTGGAGTTAAGTGATTTACAGGAGAAAAGCGATGCAGAGGCAAGGATATGGTTGCGGGAACGATTGACTGCCGAGCAGAAGAGGCCGTTTGAGGACAAAGCAGGCCGTTTGGTTCGATTTGAACTGATAAAGCTGGCTGCAGACCGCTATCGGTTGATTGGAAGTCTTCATAGTTCCTTGAGTGATTGGCGAGGTTTCGGCCTTCTTCTGGAGGAATGGGAGGCTCTGTATCAGGCGATTGCAGAAGGACGTGAACCAGCTGCGGAAGAACAGCCTCGCTACGAAGCATTCGCTGTTTGGCAGAAAAAAATGCTTTATCACGGACATCTCGAGTCCCAGCGTCACGAGTGGTTGACAGCCGTAAATCCACATTCTGCTCAACCATTTGGTACGGGAGGGGTGGCGACGCGACAAGTCGAGCAGTATATCGACCCGACAGGTCACGCCGATTTGCTGCATGTAGCTACTCATTCCAATCAGGAGCTGGGAGACATCTTGCTTGCCTCCTACCTGTTGTTGCTTCGACAAGTTACCCAATTGCCTACTTTGACGCTTGGGGTAGTGATGACGAATCGGACACAAGATGTGTTGGAACAAACGCTAGGTAACTTTGACAACATCGTACCACTCACGATCGATATGCAGACGATCAGTTCGTTTTCACAATTATTGGATCAAACGAAGCAGGTACATGCCCAGATGCAAACGTTCGCTTTGTATCCGTCAGAGCACTGGCAAGCGACAACGCACATGGAATGGCCGACACTTTTTGTCAATCAGACGATACCGTTCAAAGCTAAGTCAGCAGTCTGGAAACGTGAAGTCAAACGTTCAGTTGAGCCAGAAATAGCGGGAAGTCCGTTAGTTCTTCAGGTATCAGAAACTTCAGAGGGTATCCATGTCGTTTTTGCCTATGACCCATCTATGCTTCAGACGGCATATGTTGAATCGCTTTCGGATCGCTATGTGAAAATCTTAAAAATGTTAGCAGAAAAATCCAAAATAAAGTAAAAGGGGTAGGGAAATATGGAAATCAGATCTTCAATTAATTTTCACGACGAACGCTTTTTGATGTTTGTACTGGACCAGATGGCAAATGAGCTTGAGAGAAACGGTGGAGAAGCGATCCGCATGACTCTTGGGAAGTCAGAAATGCCGCTGCATCCCGAAATTATCAATTCCATGCAACAGGCATTGAACAGCTTTGAAAAATATTCACTCGTATATCCAGGTGGGCTGCCGGAGCTGAAAGATAAGCTCTCGACTCACTATAAAACAAAATACGATGTGTCAATCAAACCGGAGAATTTCGTGATCAGTGTCGGTACCAGCACACTCTTCCGTAACCTGTTCTACCTCCTGCTAAAAGAGGGCGATGAAGTGTTGCTGCCGCTTCCGTACTATTCGCTTTACCATTTCTGCGCGTTGTTAGTCGGTGCGAAAGTTCGTTATTACAAAATTGATATGGATACGTTGAGACTTGATGTGGAGTCGTTTAAAGAGAATTTTACAGACAAGACGAAAGTGGTCGTGATCAACACGCCTGGCAACCCGTTGGGAAATATTCTTACCAAAGAGGAATTGTATACGATCGACGACATCGTAGACGGCCGTGCGGCTATTATCAATGACGAAATTTATGCGAATACCTACTTCGATGACGAGTGCGAATCCGTGATGCAGCTGAAAAATACTAAGTCTACATTCATCACAACCGATGCGTTTTCCAAAGCATATCGGATGTATAGCAGACGTGTCGGATATGCGATCGTACCGGATGAACTGGTACAACCACTGACGGTCATTCAGCACCACACACTGCTCACAGCTGACCCAGTCGTACAGTTCGGAGCAATGGCTGCGCTTGATTACCAGCTTGAGGTTGATCATTTGGTCCAACTGTACAAAGGTCGTCGGGACTACACGATTGACGCTTTCCAAAATGTACCGGATGTCCGCGCTCTTCCAGCGAGAGGCAGCTTCTACTTCACAATTGACTGCGAAGCATTTATGAAGAGAAAAGGCATCAGTACGTCGTTGGAGTTAGCTACGCAAATTTTCGAGGCAACACATGTGGCTACTGTACCGGGTTCTGATTTTGGTATCCCGAACACACTGCGCCTCTCATACTCCGCTGCCAAGTATAACGAGGGAATTAACCGTTTGCGGGAATTTTTCACCACCACCTAAAAAGGGGAAGAGTCGCAATGAATGGACGTATGCAGCTCGATCTGGATCTGAACGAGTTTAACCTGCTCACTGATGATGAAGCGAACTTGTTAACCCGAGTCAATCAGACAGACAAACCGTATCGCAACAAAGTGACAATCGCTGAACTGTTCGTAGAGCAAGCGAAAAAAACGCCTGATAGAGTCGCTGTGGTAGAGGCGGATCGAGAAAGAACATACGCAGAACTACACGCTGAAGCAAACCAGCTAGCCCGTATCTTGAAAGATGCGGGTGTAGTTCCTTCGCAACTCGTTGGAATTCTCGCAGACAGGAGCTCCCGTATGGTAGCGGCAGTTCTTGCCATCCTCCAAGCGGGTGGGGGATACGTCCCGGTTGATCCGCATTATCCCCGAGCTAGAATCCGGTACCTTTTGCAGGATAGTCGCTGCAAGGTGCTTGTAACAGAATCCATTTATCTGGATGAGATCATACCGGATCTACCGGACAGCATCGAAACGATCATTTGTTTGGACGAGACTTCCTTCCATCACGATGTATACAAGGTCTATACGGCGTCTGACATTCGCGGTCAAAAGGATGAGGCGATCGCCTCGGCAGGCTCAGAGGATGATGTTGCTTATGTCATCTACACATCTGGTTCGACTGGTGCACCAAAGGGCGTCATGATTACGCATAAACAGGTCTTGAATACGTTGTTTTGGCTGGAGGAGACTTTTCCACTAAGCGAGACAGATGTTGTTGCCCAGAAAACCTCCATTTCTTTTACGGACTCGGTGTGGGAATTGTTTTGGCCGCTGATGGTTGGATCAAAGCTATCTATTTTGAAAGAGGAAGACGGCAAAGATCCAGGAGCGTTGTATGACTGGCTGCGCGAGCAACGCATTACAGTCACCCAGTTCGTTCCAGCGATGATGAATGTGTTTCTGGCTCATGTGCATTCTCGTAATGAACCAGATCCGTTGCCCCATTTGAAGTGGGTATTTAATGGTGGAGAAGCACTGACGGCTAATTTGGTTCGCGAATGGAATCGTCTGTTCCGTAACGCGCGAATCGCCAATATTTACGGCATGACAGAATCAGCTATATACGCTTCCGTCTATCTTTGCACAGAGCAACCCGATGAAGAAACTCTCAGAATTCCTGTTGGTGTTCCCATTGCCAATACTCATATGTTCATCCTTGGGCAGACGGGGGAAATTTGTCCCCCAGATGTCAAGGGAGAGATTTGCATCGGAGGAATTGGCATCACTGACGGATATTTGGGCAAGCCTGAGTTGACCGAGAAAGCTTTTACCTATCATCCCATTACCGGTGAGCGCCTGTACCGTACTGGAGACGTCGGATTACTCAGCGAAAAGGGAGTATTTGAATATCTAGGGCGGATGGACGATCAGGTACAAGTGCGCGGCTACCGTGTGGAATTGAAAGAAGTGGAACGCGCGGTTCTTCAGCATCCTGCTGTGAACCAGGTAGCCGTGATGGCTATGACTGATCAGATGGGTATGACCGAACTAGCTTGCTACTATGTAGTGCAAAACGACGGAGTTCATCCAGATGGGCTTCGCGCGCATCTGCTGGAGTGGCTTCCCGGTTATATGATCCCGAGTTACTTTACGGAGCTGTCCGAGATGCCGCTTACCCCGCATGGAAAGATCGACCGTAAAGCTTTGCCCGCTGTAAAGCCCAGTGTCAGTAGTGATTACGTACCACCGGCAAATGCTGTCGAACAAAAGCTGGCTGAATTGTGGGCGGATGTTTTACAGATTCCATCGCCCGGTGTCCTTGATCACTTTGTCGGACAGGGAGGACATTCGCTAAAGGCCATTCAGCTTTTATCCAGAATTGAAAGTGACCTCCAAGTGAAACTGTCTATGCGCGATCTATTTGATGCACCGACGATTCGAGGCTTGGCGAATCGGATCACAGGTAGCCTCCAAGAGATGGAGCAAAAACCGATCGTCTTGCTCAGTGATCAGGAATATTATCCAGTCACGCGTGCCCAGGAGCGGCTTTACCTGTTGTGGCAGTTGGAGGAAGATGCCACCAGCTATCATACACCGGGAATTATGCAGTTGACGGGTTCCCTCGATCCAGGGCGTCTTCAAGCGGTTGCGGATCAACTCGTCGCACGACACGAGGCGCTGCGTACCTCGTTTCATCTGATTGAAGGTCAGGTGAAGCAAAAAGTACACAGTGACCTGTCCGTACAGATCGAGACATGGGCAGCAGACGAGGAAGATGTGGAAAAGACCATCGAACGTTTTTTCCAGCCATTCGATTTAATGCAAGCTCCCTTACTTCGTATCGGTGTAATTGAGCGCTCATCAGAAGAACATCTGTTGATTTTTGACATGCACCATATCATTTCAGATGGCATATCCAAGTCCATATTGCTTGAGGAGTTTTGTACCCTCTACCAAGGACAGGTGTTGCCGGAATTGTCGGTACAGGCCAAGGAATTCGCTTGGTGGCAAAGGGAACAAGCTGCCGAGAGCGGTTGGGTCGAACATGAAGCCTACTGGTTGGATGCTTTTTCCGGTCAGCCACAACCGTTGGCAATCCCGACCGATTTTCCTCGCCCACAAACAATGACCTTTGATGGAGACGAGCTGCTGACTGAGCTGTCTGCAGAATGGCTGGAAAAACTCGACTCGTTCACCCGTCAGAGTTCTACGACGCTGTACATGCTTCTTATGGCCGTCTATTCTGTGTTGTTATCCAAATACAGCAATCAGGAAGACATCGTCATCGGCTGCGACATGGATGGCAGACAACGAGCGGAGTTTTCCTCTGTTGTAGGGATGTTTGTTAACACCTTGGCATTACGAAACTGGCCGAAGAAAGAATTGACCGTCCAAGAGTATATCGGGCAGGTACGCCAAAACGTGCTAAGCGGTTTTGAGCATGGAGACTATCCATTCGATCAACTCGTAAGCCAGATTCAAGTGCCTCGAGATCCAGCAAGGAACCCGTTGTTTGACGCCATGCTGACTCTGCATCATGCAGCGGAGCAGCAAAAAGTCCGTCTCGATCAAATCGAGTTTGCTCCCTACGAGTTCAGACGCAAAGCTGCCATGCTCGATCTGGCTTTGGAAGTGGTTAAGGCTGAGGATCATTTATGCATGCATTGGCAATATAACACGAATTTGTATAAGAGAAACACAATCGAGCGGATGGCTCAAGACTTTGTCATTCTTCTGGAGCAAATGGTAGCCCACCCGAACCGAACCATTGGACAACTTCAGATCGGTCATGGAGTAGTACAAGTTGCACAGGGACAAGTGGACGACGATGACTTTGCTTTTTAAGAAATACATGAGGGACAGAAAAGAGGGATTGGCTTGACAACGATAACTGCACAAAACATCTTGCTGGCCAGTGGGCAGTTTGATCGCGAAAAAGACTATTGGATGCAGAATCTCTCGAGAGAGTTTCATTCACTTGACCTTCCAACAGACTCTCGGGCCTCGTTTCAGCGTCAGTCTGAGCTTCGTGAGCTGACCATCGCGTTTCCGGAGGAGCTGAGCAAGGCACTGATTCAATTGAGCAATGGCTCGGATCAGCGTTTGTTCATGGCTTTGCTGAGTGGATTTTGCATCTTGTTGTCCAAATATACGGGACATCAAGACCTATGCGTTGGAACAGCTATCTTTCGTCAATCAGAGCCGGGTGAGTTTTTGAACAAGGTACTGCCCTTGCGTCACCAGGTACTCCCGGAATGGAGTATCAAGGAGCTGCTGCAAGAAGTGCGGCAGACCTTAAAGGCTGCTGTGGAACACCAGAACTACCCAATCTTGCGGTTAATCGAGGAACTGCAGGTACCGCAGCAGGGGGACAGCACACCGTTCTTTGAGGCGACTTGCTTATTGGACGTACTTCATGATCAGGACGACCTAGAACAAATTTCGAGCGAGTTGCAGCTCCTTTTTTCTAAAAATGGAAACTCGCTCGGCTTACTCGTGCGTTACGTTGGCCAGAGATACCAACTCCCCATGATGGAACGAATGATGGAGCATTTAGTCCGTATCTATCAGGTTATCGTAGCCCAACCGGATCAAAAGATCGCTGAAATGGAGTGCTTATCTGAGTCAGAGGTTCGGGAGTTAGTCCTTTCATTCAACGACAACCGAGTTGATTTTCCGCGTGATCAAACCTTTGATCGCCTTTTTGAGGAGCAGGTAAAAAAGACTCCTAATCGCAAAGCGGTGACAGACGGAAAAACAACCTTAACCTATCAGGAATTAAACGAGCGTTCCAATCGACTCGCGCGTCATTTTATCCAGCAAGGATTACGACCTGGCACGAAAATCGGTATTTATATGAAGCGTAACGTGGATACGCTTATTGCGATTCTAGCGGTGTTCAAAGCGGGAGGAGCCTACGTACCGATTGATCCAGACTATCCGCAGCATCGAATTCTGTATATCGTGCAAAAAAGCGAGATTGCTGGGTTGATTACTCAGCCTGATTTGCTAGATGGACTGGACCCGATTCGAGCATCCTCACCTGAATTGAAGTATCTCTATGTCTTTGGTCAATCAGTTGAATCACTAGAGTCACTTTCGGGAGAGAACATCGAACGGAAGAGTGCGGCAACAGATTTGGCTTACATCATCTTCACATCGGGCACGACTGGACAACCGAAAGGCGTAATGGTGCACCATCGTGGAATGATTAACCACATTTTCGGTAAAATCAACGACCTATCCCTATGCGAGGATGATCTTGTCACACAGACGGCATCCCTTTGCTTCGATATTTCTGTTTGGCAATATCTGGCTGTTTTATTGGTGGGTGGCTCTGTGCTGGTGGTCGATACGGAGACGGTAATGGATACGCAGGCCCTTCATAACGTTCTCCGTTCCAACCGCGTCACCGTAGCGGAAGTGGTGCCATCTCTGCTGTCCGTGTTGCTTGACCTCGTTCAAGAATGGCCCGATTCCGAACGCAGCTTCCCTGATCTAAGGTGGATGGCAGTGACAGGAGAGGAGCTGTCTGCCCCTTTGGTGCAGCGATGGTTTGCCTGCTATTCGAAAATTCCATTGGTGAATATGTACGGGCCAACGGAAGCATCGGATGATATTACCCACCATATTATCCGGAAAATGCCCAGCGAACAGCAGATAGTGGTTCCCATTGGCATACCGATTCAGAACACTCATATTTACATACTCGATCAACATCAGTGTATCTGCCCGCGAGGAGTTAAAGGAGAAATTTGTGTAGCCGGTCCGGGAGTTGGGTACGGCTACTACAAAGATGAGGAACGGACGCAAAAAGTCTTTGTAGCAAATCCGTATGCCAGCTGGGTAGAAGACCCTGATTATCAAGTCCTCTACCGAACAGGTGATGTAGGCCGGATCACTGAGGACGGATATATTGAGTACTTCGGGAGAATGGACAATCAAGTCAAGATTCGGGGGTACCGAATCGAATTGAGTGAGATTGAACAGGTTATGCGCAGACATCCTGCGGTCAAGGATGCAGTGGTCTTGGCGCTCTCAGAGGACACGGGCGCAAAGTACTTATGTGCCTATGTCGTTCCAGTGGAGGATTTTTCCGCCAGCGATGTGCGTGATTATCTGTTTACTGTGCTTCCGGAGTACATGGTGCCGATGCACTATGTAAAACAAAACGTTTTGCCGCTCACCCCGAACGGAAAAGTGGACAGAGGGGCTTTACCGAAGCCTGACACACAGGATCGGGTTGACACATCAAGTTTTGTGTCAGCAACAACTGAGACGGAAAAAGTTCTCACCGATATCTGGGCTCATGTATTACAGCTCGATCCAAAAACAATCAGCGCACGGGACAATTTCTTCGCTCTAGGGGGGCACTCGTTAAAAATCAACGCGGTGACTGCTCAGGTTGCACAGCAGTTTGGCGTACAGATTCCACTGCGAACCATGTTTAATCACCCAACTATTCAGGAGCTTGGCAAGGTGATTGATGAAGCAGACAAGATGATTATGAAAAGACAATTCCCAGTCGAAGCCAGATCGTACTATCCTGTTACTCCTGCCCAGCGTAAATTCTTTATTCTTCAACAGTTGAATCCGGCTGACACAAGTCTCCACATTACGGCTGCCCGTTTCATCGAGGGTGATTTGAGCCGAGAGAAGGTACAACATGCTTTTCAAGGATTGATTGACCGCCATGAAGCTCTTCGAACCTCGTTTGATTATATCGACGGGCAAGTGGTTCAAATCGTACCCGATTCGTTGGCCTTTCATATGGAAGAGAGCGAAACAAGTGCGGAACAGTTGGATGCCAGCCTGGCAACGTTTGTACGGCCATTCGACTTGCGTCAAGCGCCTTTGCTGCGTGCAGGGCTAATCAGGATTGCACCGGAAAAGCATCTCTTGTTGTTCGACATGCACCATATCGTTTCAGACGGTGTATCCATGGATATTCTCGTGGACGACTTTGTTCGTCTCTATACAGGCGTGACACTTCCTGCCTTGGATGTTCAGCAGAAAGAATTTGCAGTTTGGCAGGAATCTGCACTGGAGTCAGGGGAGCTTCAAGCTGACTATTGGGCAAACTTGTTTACCAGCCCGGCTCCACTTCTTTCGATTCCGACTGATAACGAAAGGCCAGAAGCTCTTACGTTTCCTGGTGCGACGATTGAGTTCGAGATATCGGCAGAGGAGAGGCAGCAGTTGCAGGAGCTGGCAGCGCAGGAACATGCGACACTCTACATGGTGCTGTTGTCGGTTTACAACATGTTGCTTGCCAAATACAGCGGTCAAGAGGATATCGTTGTCGGAACTCCGGTAGCTGGGCGAAAATTTGCAGAGTTTGATGAAGTAATCGGGATGTTTATCAACACCATTCCCCTACGCAATTATCCAAAAGGCGAGAAAAACTATCGGGAGTTTCTTGCGGAGGTCCGCGAGCATACGCTAACCTCGTTTGAACAAGCGGATTACCCGATTGATCTGTTTGTCCAGACACTTGGCCTTGAGCCAAATATAGGTCGCCAGCCCCTTTTTGATACGATCTTTGTCCTGCAAAACATGGACAATCCGGAAGGGGAACTGGAGCTTGAGGATATGATCATCAAAAACTATCCACTGCAAAATGACACGGCTAAACTTGACCTTCATCTGTCGGCTTACCCTGTTTTTGACAGACTTACATGTAAGCTGGATTACCGCAGTGACCTGTTCCGAAGAGAAACGATGGAACAGTTTGTGAGTGACTTCAAAAGCTTATTGCAGCAGGTGATGGAAGATCCTAAGCGCCTCCTGCAGGACTTTGAATTGACCCGTGACGTGGCCCTTATTCAGGCACAGGGCGTTGATTGGGATTTTGAATTTTAGAGCAAGCGGTGAGTAAGAGGGGGAAGGCATATGGAGACTACTATTTCGCAAAACATTCTGCTAACCAGTCGGAAATTTAGCCGGGAGGAGCAGTACTGGCACGAGAAGTTACAGGGGGAGTGGACACTCTCCCTCCTTCCAACCGAAGGGACGGGCAAGGAAGGCGATGGGGAAGAGGCGGAGACAAAAGAAATAGCTTTTGTATTTCCCGATGATTTGAACGCTGCCGTTGTGGCCCATTGCGATCATCATCCAATGAAGCTCTATCTGTTCCTTCTATCGACGTTTCAAATCATGCTGAATCGGTATAAGCAGACAGACGACATGATCATTCTCACGCCAGTCTTTCAGAATCCGCTTCCCCCTAATGCTTGGAATCGGGTGCTACCGCTGCGTGTACGGATGCATCAAGAAGCTACTTTTGCAGAAGTGGCGAAAGAGGGTAAGCAACTGGTCAAAGAGGCAATTGAGCATCAGAACTATCCGTTTTCGCAAATGATGCAATGGATTGATCTATCCGACACGGATTTGAAGACACTGACAGATACTGCCTTCGTACTAGAAGACATGCAGGATATTTCTGCTTTAGAAGGTCTGTCACTGCAAGTGGTATTTGTATTCAAGCAAACAGAAGATGGAATTACAGGACGCGTGCGGTATGCGGGTGAGCAGTTCCAAGGGGCAGTTATCGAACGGATGATCAGCCATTATCAACAAATTCTTCGTGAAGTGGTCGCCGATCCCAAACGGTTGGTTAACACCATCGATATGTTGACTGAGGCAGAGCGAACTGATCTGTTGTATACCCGCAATTATACGGATGTTCTTCATTCTGCTCCAAAGCCGATTCATCAACTGATCGAGGAACAGGCAGCGAGTACTCCTCATCTAACAGCAGCTGTCTTTGGCAACAAAACCCTTACCTACGCTCAACTTAATGGCAAAGCCAATTCCCTTGCGCGTATGTTGAAGGACCGCGGCATTGGAAGAGGAAGCCATATTCCAGTCTTGATGAATCGTAGCTTGAATTTGGTCATTTCCCTGCTAGCTGTGATGAAAACAGGTGCGGCATTTGTCCCGCTAGACGTTCAAAGTCCGAACGAACGGAAAAAGCAGCTACTGGATGAATTGGATTGTGCGGTGACGCTGATCGGACCAGAAATACATCCAGAACCGTCATTTGTGCAAATGACACATGCTGTCATCGTCGATGCGGATGGAATCAGGGAAGAAGGAGACTTGAATGTCCAGGTAGATATTGACGACCCGATTTATGTGATCTATACATCTGGTTCCACTGGCAAACCAAAAGGAGCTGTCGTTCCTCATATCGGTATTTTCAATCGGTTCCGCTGGATGGATGAACATTACGGTTGTACAGAACAGGACGCCATTTTCCAGACGACTCCCCATCACTACGACAGTTCGGTCTGGCAACTTTTCTGGCCGCTCTTGCATGGTGGCCGTACGGTATTGCCGATTCCTGAATTTGAAATGACGCTCGATCAAGTGTTGAACGCCATTACAACCTATCAGATTACGATTACGGACTTTGTGCCGTCGGTCTTCAATCTGCTGGTAGATCAAATGGAAACACGGACGGAGATACACGATTCACTTTCTTCGATTCGCCACTTGATCTTGGGGGGAGAGGAAATTACGGCTCACACCGTGCATCTGTTTCTTCAGCGGTTCCCTCACATTCGTATCACGAATCTGTACGGTCCGACGGAGACGTCTATTGGTGTCATCTACTTTGAGATCGACCATACCCATCAGGGAACGATACCGATCGGAAAACCGATAGCCAATACGAAAATCCTGCTCTTGGATGCTAATCGCAAACTTGTTCCTGCTGGACATCAAGGGGAGATTTATATAACAGGCTTGTGCTTGGGGCATGGTTACTTGCATGATCCTGAGAAAACAGCAGCCAGCTTTGTTGACAACCCATATCCGGAAATTGGTTATCAAAAGATGTACCGGACAGGCGATCTTGGGCGTTATTTGCCGAATGGCAATATCAAGTTCTGCGGTCGCATCGATCATCAAGTAAAAGTACGCGGGCACCGAATTGAGCTTGGCGAGATTGATGAGGTGCTATTGTCCCACCCGCAAGTAAAAGAGTGCGCCGTGCTATATCAACAAGAGAAAGCTCGTTTGTGCGCGTACTACGTATCAAATGCGGAGGAATTGACCGCTAGCGACTTGCGAGGTTATCTCGGCGAACGGCTTCCCGATCACATGATCCCTTCCTTTTTTGTCAGCATCGAAAAAATGCCTTTAACAGCAGGGGGTAAGATCAATCGCAAGTTACTGCCAGAAGTGGATGAACAACTGGCGTCCGATGCTGAATATGTAGCCCCCCGAAACGAGAAGGAAGAGCAGCTGGTTACCATCTGGAAAGAAATCTTGGGAATCGAAAAAGTGGGGGTACACGACAGCTTTTTCCAGCTGGGAGGGAATTCCCTGCTGTTGCTCAAAATGCATGCGGAAATTGTCAAAAAAATCGATGCCGAGATTAGCGTCGCACATTTGTTCTCCTACTATACGATTGCCATGTTTGTGGATTTTCTCGAACAAAGAAAACAGGATCAATTTGCATCTATGGAAGATCATAGCGATGATGATGAATCCCTTCTGGAATTGCTGAGGGAGGTCAAGGAGGGAGTTCTCTCCGTAGACAAGGGTGCCGAACTGATCGACAAAAGGAAGGGGAATTAGGATGAGTTTGCTAAAAAAATACATCTTGGAGCAAGTGGCAGCTCATCGACTGCAAGAGAAAGAAGCACTTCCTTTGCTGAAAGAACTGTCCTCTACCAACGTAAATGCACGCCAAGATATCGCGATCATCGGTATGGCTTGTCGTTTTCCCGGAGCCAGCAGCCTCGAAGAATACTGGAACAATTTGAAACAGGGGCACGATTCAATCGGTGATATCCCTGCTGCAAGACGTCCAGATGTCGAAAGGGTAGCGAGAGAATTTTTTAATGACACTGAATTTAAGTATGAGCGGATGGGTTATCTCGATCACGTGGATTTATTTGATCATGCGTTTTTCGAGATATCACCTGCAGAGGCTCGAACCATGGATCCTTATCAGCGGATGTTTCTCGAGTTGGCATGGGAAACATTTGAACATGCCGGCTATAGCGAGAAGATGATCAGCGGTTCTCCTACAGGCGTATTTCTGGGATATTGTGACAATGAATCACAATACCAGCGTGTGTTGAAAGACATTGATTCGTCTTCGCTGGCTGGCAATGTTGCAGCGATTATCGCTTCACGAATTTCCTATTTGCTGAATCTGTCAGGTCCGAGTCAACTGATTAATACATCTTGCTCTTCCTCCTTGGTCGCTCTGCATCAAGCATGTCAGGCGATTGGAAATAACGATTGTCGAATGGCTCTCGTAGGTGGAGTTAACCTTTCACTGTTTCCGATTCAACAAGATACTGACTTTGGCATCGTTTCTGTAGAACGCAAAACCAAAGCATTTGATGACTTTGCTGATGGAACTGTATGGGGAGAAGGTCTTGGCGCTGTTCTTTTGAAGTCATACGAACAAGCAGTCAAGGACAACGACTATATCCATGCAGTGATCAAAAGCACCGCGGTCAATTGTGATGGTCGTTCTACCAGTATTACAGCGCCCAATGCGATTTCCCAGTCTGCTTTGTTGCGAACAACCTGGGAGCGGGCGCGAATCAATCCGGAGAGCATCTCCTATATTGAGGCACATGGGACGGGGACAAGACTAGGCGACCCTGTTGAGATTGAGGGGATCATGCATGCGTTTTTGAAAGTTTCAAAACGCAAGCAATTTTGCGGGATAGGTTCGGTCAAAAGCAATATCGGGCACACAATAGCGGCATCAGGTGTGGCTGGAATCATTAAGACGGTTCTGATGATGAAGCATCGCCAGATTCCGCCGACTCTGCATGTGAAACGGCCGAATACCTTAATTCCTTTTATCGATTCACCTGTTTATATAAATGATGTGCTAAAGGCTTGGGACGTAGAGGCGGACCAACCTGTAAGGAGAGCCGGCGTTAGCGCATTCGGCCTGAGCGGGACAAACGCCCACGTCATATTGGAAGAGCCTCCTAAGCGCGAGGAGACAAAAGTTCCGGAATCTGGTGATTACCTATTTACGTTATCTGCCAAGACAAGTGAGTCGCTATGGGACTTGCTTGAGAAATACAAAGCATTGTTATCAGGGCCTTCTGAGCAATCCCTTCTTGATATGTGCGCTACGGCTAATATTGGGCGTGGTCATTATCGGTATCGTCTTGCCTTCGTTATCAACAGTAAAGAGGACTTTTTGCAAAAGATCCATCTCCTGTGCGAGGGAGAACGGACGGAGGATGGCGCTCCACTTCTTGAGGGGAACCAGGTGTTCTACGGGGTACTGAATTCCGGTGGAGAAAGTTCTTTGCCGATCAGCATGCAAATAGACAGCTCTGACCCAGTTGAAATGGCAAAAGAGTATGTGCGAGGGGTGCCGATCAATTGGAATGAATACTATCGTTCTGTCAAATGGAAAAAGGTACCTTTGCCAACCTATTCCTTTGCCAAAACCCGTCACTGGGTCCAATCGGATCAGCCTGCAATCGACGTCGTTGAACGATCGGTTGCTGCAGTACCAGAGGCTCATGGGAACGAAACATCTGATGTTCATAAAATCGCTTCCACATTCTTTACGTTCGGCGAAAGCTTGCTCCATCAGTTGAATGTCCAAAAACAAACTGGTTTGGAAGAGGATGAGGCTCTTTATTCCGGCTTGTCATCGCTTGCGTGCTTTAAGCAACTGGGCGTTTTCCACAAGCAGGGTCAAGTGTATACACAGGAAGAATTGCGTGAAGCTGTAGAGTTTGATGGAAAAAATGAACACATCTACCAACTTATGCTTGGACTTGTCGTTCAAGCCTCCCTTGTTGAACAAGTGGCAGGAGGATATCGACTTGCTGCTCAAGCAAAGAGTCTTGATGCGGAACTGTTTTATCAGCAATGTCTTGATCGCTATCCGAATGAACGCGATACGTTCATCCAATTGAAAGCGTGTTTTGCCCATTATTCAAAAATCATGGCAGGTCAGACGAGTTCTATGCCTGTCCATTTGTCGGACGGTACTTCGGACTTATTCAAGTCTTATGCGGATCGTACTACGCTTGGAAGCCCGTCTGGACTAATGGCAGTGGAAACGATTGCCCAGTACGTAAATTCATTTAGCCGTCCCGTTCGAATTTTGGAGATCGGAGGCGGTTCCAGCAGTCTTACTCGCCTCATGCTGCCGAAGATTGAGAAACAAGATGTCACTTATCTATTTACAGATCGTGCCCAATCGCCTCTCGCAGAGGCAGAAAAAGAGTTCAAAGAAGCGTACCCGTTTGTGCAGTTCCGCCTGTTCAATATGGAGGAGGACCCAGCCGAACAAGGCTTCGATCTACACGCATACGATGTGATTATCACCAATAACGCTATTCACAGGACGAAGGATGTTCGGGCATCCTTATCGATCTTGCATCGGTTGCTTGCAGAACAAGGATTGCTGTTTGCGATCGAGCTTGTAAAAGAGCGTTCAACAGCAAATGTGATCGGGGGGCTTGCTACTGACTGGTGGCAGCACGAGGACACCGAGTTGCGACAGCAAACCAGACTGATGGATCCCTCACGTTGGGAAAAGGCGCTTCGGGATACGAACTATCAATCGGTTGCCATTTATCCATCGTCAGAAGCGTTACGTGATCTGTCTGATTCAGCGTTATTGATCGGACATTCAGCGTATACGCCACAAGAATATCGAGAGTGGATCTACCAGCTCAATTGGCAAACGAAAGAACTGACAACGAATCATCAGACGCAGCGTCCAGGGATTTGGTTGGTGTTTCAAGATGAAGGCGGTGTGGGAGAAACCATTGCTGACGCGATGTCTGCGGACGGACATGAAGTGTTCAAACTTCGCAGCGGTGAGGCATTTACTTCCCTCTCCTCGCACGAGTTCATCCTGGATCCCAGTGAGCCGGCAGATCTGCGGCGTGTGTTCGAGAGACTCGGAGACAAAAAGGAAAAGCTGACTGGCATTGTTCACTTATGGAGCCTGACCGCGGGTGCCCAGCAGCTAAATGATCTCGGACAGCTTGATGCTCTTGAGTCAGCGCAACATCTGGGAGTCTACAGTCTGTTTCATTTGACACAAGCGTTGCTTGAACTCGATCTGAAGCAGGTGCTTGATGTACGGATCGTTTCGAACTACGCACAAGCAGTAGATGACAACGGACCTGTTTTTCCTGAAAAAGCTCCCTTGTTCGGTCTTGCCAAAGTTATCTCGCAGGAAAATCCTAAATGGCAGTGCTTTAGCCTGGATCTCGCGACAGAGGGGCTGTCTGCATCGCAGTTGGCGGGTCAGCTTCTAGCGGAAGTTCGCTCCAATCGGGATGACACATTGGTTGCCTATAGAGGAAATCGCCTCGTACCAGAGATGAATCGCTGCGATATCGACAAGATTCCGAAAAGGCCAGTAGAGATACGTGAAAATGGCGTTTATTTGATCGCCGGAGGTACCGGAAAACTCGGATTGGCATTTAGTAAGCATCTGGCCGCTCAGAACAATGTGACGCTCGTGCTGATTAATCGTTCTCCACTACCACCTAACCACGAGTGGCAAGAGCGTTTACAGCATCCAGACTGCAGTGCTGCCGAGGCACGAAAGCTGAGAGCTCTGCTTGAGCTACAGGAAATGGGAGCACAAGTCGTCTGCTATGCTGCTGATGTCTCCGACCGTCAACAGATGGAGGATATTTCCGAGCAAGTCTGCGCCCGTTACGGACCGATCAACGGTATTATCCAATCCGCGGCGCATATCACCTTCGAGACGATTCAGACGAAGACGTTTTCCGATTTTCAAAATGGCTTGAAAGCGAAGATGGCTGGCACAGTCATACTCGATCAGATAGCTGAACCGGAGCATCTGGATTTCTTTGTGATCTTCTCATCTCTCGCTTCGATTTGGGGTGGAGCGACTGGAAGTGACTATGTCTCGTCCAACTGCTTCTTGGATGCCTATAGTGCAGCTCGCAATCGAACAGGAAAACCGACAATCGCTTTGAATTGGTACGCGTTTGAAGGCATAACAGGACCTGGTTTTATCGGATACATGCCGATGGATGGGGCGATCCAAGCCTTTCATGCATCATTGTCTTGCCACGCTGAGCATCTGATCATTGGACAATTTGATTTGCAGGTGCTGAAAGAATGGGCACCATCCTTGAAAGTAAAGCTTGGTGAAACGATCTTTGCAAACGGACAAATCCGTAAAGCACCGGAAGCACCCTCAGTTGTAACCATGCAAAACCGTGTTGTTTTGTCTGGCAGGGAGGAAGGCGATCGCTACACTACGTTGGAGCAAGCCTTAGGACAGATTTGGTCCGATGTGCTGGGTTACAGCGAATTAAGCATCGACGACGACTTTTTTAGACTGGGTGGCGATTCGCTTTTGGCAATCGGTATCGTTTCCCGGGTCTCCAAGCAGCTGAAAAAAGAGATTACGATCACCGACCTGTTTCAGACACCGACGATCCGTCAATTGGCTGTGTTGATGGCTCCGAATGAAGAAACAGCTGTGTCAGCGATCCTAGTAGCGGAGCATCGAGCAGCTTACCCCGCCACCTCTTCTCAGCAGAGAATCTATGTGCTGGAACAAATGCAGGAAGGGGCAGTTGCCTACAACATCCCTACCGTCATGCAGCTCGAAGGAGAGCTGGACAGAGAGGCTTTCGAACGCGCATTTGTCACGCTGGTACAGCGTCATGAGTCGCTGCGCACCTCATTTTCCATCGTGGATGGACAGTTGATGCAAACCGTTCATCCGAGCGTAGATTTTACATTGGCGTATTGTGAAATCGACGAGAACGAAGCCAAGAGAGCAGTCGAACAATTCATTCGAGCATTCGACTTGTCAAAAGCACCGCTTGTTCGCGGTATGCTGATTCGCATGGATGAAAACAAGCATTTATTGCTGTTCGACATGCATCACATTATTTCCGATGGCGTGTCCATCAACATTTTGATCCGCGAGTTCTTCCAATTGTATCAGGGACTCGAGTTGCCAAAACTGCGGATTCAATATAAAGACTACAGCGTGTGGCAAACAGAGCAGCTAGGCAATGGGGTATTGGCCGCTCAGGAGATATTCTGGCTCAAAGAGTTGGATGGAGAACTTCCTGTGCTTAATCTGCCTACGGATCACCCTCGACCGTCCGTTCAGAGCTTTGAGGGAGATCTCCTGACCTTTGAGATTCCCCAAGAGATGACAGAGAAGATACTGACACTGGCAAAAAACAATGGGGCAACCTTGTACATGACGCTACTGGGAGCGCTCACCATTATGCTGGCGAAATATGCTGGCGAAGAAGACATTATCATTGGATCGCCGGTGGCTGGCCGTCATCATGCAGACCTGGAAAACATCGTTGGTGTCTTTCTGAATACGCTGGCGATGAGAAACTTCCCGAGAAGTGATCGAACCGTGGCAGATTTCCTTCAGGAAGTAAAAGAACGGGCACTGGCTGCGCTCTCGCATGCCGACTATCCGTTCGAAATGCTGGTGGATCGTCTGACGTTGCCAAAAGATACGGCGCGCAACCCACTGTTTGATGTGATGTTCATTTTGCAAAATACTGGCGACGCGAAGGGAAGCATGAGTGCAAATGGGCTGACGCTCTCTCCTTATCCATTTGAACAACGCTCTGCCCAGTTCGATCTGACCTTTGACATCATTGAGCGAGAACAGCGCCTGATTGTCGATATCGAATACAGCAACAAGCTGTTCAGTAAAGAGACGATCGCGTCGATGTCCACACACTTCCAGAAGATTCTAGAGCAGATGGTGGAAGATCCTGAACAATTGATCGGCAAGATGTCCATGTTGCTAGCAGAAGAACGCTCGCTGCTGATTGAGCAATGGAATGACACGCGTTTGGAATACTCTCGTGATAAAACGGTCGTCCAGCTCTTTGAAGAAGTAGCGGCAACACAGCCGAACGCGTTAGCTGCAACATGCGGAGACGAGAAAGTCACCTATGCACAATTAAATAAGCGAGCAAACCAAGTAGCCCGTTTAATCAAGCAACACGGCGTCACTGCTGATACTTGCGTGGGACTTTTGACAAATCGATCTGTGGAAATGATGGTTGGATTGCTGGCGATCTTGAAAGCAGGGGCTGCGTTCGTTCCGATTGATCCGCAATATCCAGAAGAGCGTATCTCTTATGTTTTGGAAAATAGCATGACTCGCCTCGTCTTAACCCACGATTCTCTGGACGAGAAGCAGTGGGGAAGTGTAGTCCGAGTGGACGTAAACGATTCCCAGATCGAGACGCAAGACGACTTCAATCTTTCGCCACAGGCTGCACCTGGCGATCTCGCCTATGTTATTTACACATCGGGTTCTACAGGCAAGCCTAAAGGAGTTATGGTTGAACACGGCAATTTGATGAGCTTTTGCTCGGGGATCGGGGAACACATCGATTTTGCCAGCGCAGACAAAATGCTGGCTGTGACGACGATTTCATTTGATATTTTTCTGCTCGAAACGATTGTGCCGCTGACGAAAGGGATGACAGTGGTCATTGCAACCGAACAGCAGCAAGCCGACCCGCAGGTGCTCAAGGAGTTGATTTTGCAGGAAGAAATCACTTTCCTTCAACTGACGCCTTCCCGTCTACAGCTCATGCTGGAAGAGAAGAGCAACTTGCAAGCACTTGACTGCCTGAAAGCGATTCTGATTGGAGGAGAAGCCCTTTCTGCGTCTTTGTTCCAACGGCTGCGCACACAGACCAAGGCGAGACTTTACAATCTGTACGGTCCGACTGAAACAACGATTTGGTCTACCATACAGGACTTGACCGACGCAGAGGCGGTAACGATTGGCGCACCGTTGCCCAATACACAAGTGTACATCCTCGATGAGCATCTACAAGTGCAGCCGATGAAGATCACTGGCGATCTTTACATTGCAGGGGATGGGGTAACGAGAGGCTACTTTGACCAACCAACACTGACGGCTGAGCGCTATATCCCTCATCCGTTTATTCCTGGTCAACGTATGTACAAAACAGGTGATCTCGCGAGATGGCTGCCGGACGGGCGTATCGAATACGTGGGACGATCCGACTTTCAGTGCAAAGTACGCGGTTATCGGATTGAATTGGGTGAGATCGAAAGCGCTCTTTGTCAGCATCCGGAAATTACGGAAGCGGTGGTCAGTGTGCGAGATACCGCCAGTAATCCTTACCTGGCTGCGTACTATATGGGAACGCGAACGTTGGACAGCGATGAATTGCGAGCCATGCTGAGCAAAAGTTTACCCGATTACATGATTCCACATTTCTATACGCATATGAGTGTGTGGCCGCTGACACCAAATGGAAAACTGGATCGCAAATCATTGCCAGAGCCTGATGCGCTCCAAGACAACCCCACAGAATATCAAGCCCCGGCTACGAAACTGGAAGAACAGGTGGCTGACATTTGGCGGGAAGTGCTTAAGCGTGAAACGGTCGGTATGCAGGATAACTTCTTCCACATCGGCGGTAACTCGCTTTTACTGGTGCAAGTTCATGCCAAGCTTGAACAGCTGTATCCTGGACGGGTTCGAATTGCCGATTTGTTTGCCCATCCTACGCTGTTTGGCCTAACCAACTTTTTGCGGAATGCCGTTTTAGAGCTGGATGATGAACAAGTGGAAACCGATTCGGCCGCCTATTGGTTGAAGGAGCTAGACCGTGTCTCGCTGATAGAGTTGCCACCTCAGTATTGGGCTAGTGGAGACGTGAATGCGCACACGAACTGGTTCCAATTTTCACTTACGGATGAACTGTTTGCAAACGTGCAGCAAGTAAGTCAAATGGAAGCTGTTGAGGTGAGCGACGTTTTGCTTTCGATGTATCTATACCTCATGGCAGAGTTGACAGAACAGCAGGATCTTTATATAGAAGTGGCTGTTGCCAAGGAGATGCAGACGAATGCCTATCCATTCCGAGTGAACATGTCAGAGGTCAACACCTTCTTCGATTTATTCAAGCAGGTGCAGCAAAAACGACAGTTCATCGAGAAAATGACGGAGGATGCCTCGTTGTGGCTACAAAAATTGCGGACGGATCGCAACGACGGAACCATTATTCCATTCTTCGGCAGAGTCACTGAGTTTACAGATGCATCGTTCACACACCATGAACATGAGCTTACCTTCTGGATAAAGGAAGGAAATGACGTGATTGATATCGTGTGTGCATTCGACCCTGATTGCCTCCGAGCAGAAAAAGTTACTGAGATGACTCAGGATTACCAGCAATTGCTCAAGATGCTAGTGAATGAATATATGACGTAGAGAAGGGTGATTAAAAATGGACAGACTCGCACTCTTATTCCCGGGACAAGGTTCGCAATATGTCGGAATGGGCCAAGCATTATGTGAGGCCCATCCCATTGCCGCTCGCACCTTTGAAGAAGCAAGTGATGCGCTTGGATTTAACCTGCAAACGCTTTGTTTTGCAGGGGATGTACAAGAACTGACCAAAACAGAGCACGCACAGCCGGCAATCCTGACGGCAAGTGTCGCAGCCTTCCGCGTTTATTCACAGGAAATCGGCATCGAACCGACGTGGGTGGCCGGTCACAGTCTGGGCGAATTTACAGCCCTGACTTGTGCCGGTGCCATCCAGTTTGCAGATGCCGTCCGCCTTGTCTATCGGCGAGGTCAGTTTATGCAGGCGGCAACGCCGCAGGGTGTCGGAGCCATGTCAGCAATCTTCGGGTTGAATGCTCAACTTGTCGAGGAGATTTGTCGGGCACATTCTCGTGGCGATGCGATCGTCGTGGTCGCCAACCATAACTCCGGCGATCAGATCGTCATCTCCGGTCATGCACATGCGGTGCGGGAAGTAGAAGAAGCGTGCAAGCAGCATGGCTCGACTTCTGTTGTCAGTCTCAAAGTGAGCGCGCCTTTTCATTCGCCACTCATGGTGCAAGCCGCAGAACAATTAAATGAGGAACTGAAGCGATACACGTACTGCGATCCCAAATGGCCAGTGATTTCCAATGTGACAGCAGAGCCTTATGTCCGTGCTGATCAACTTGTCGATTTGCTCACTGCGCAGACAACTAGCCCTGTGCGCTGGCAATCTACAATGGACTATTTGGTAAAACAGGGAGTAAACACTGTAATTGAGCTCGGTCCGAAAAATGTGCTAACCAATTTGGCCAAAGGATATCCCCTTCGTGCCTTTGCCTTTGACAAGCAGGGCGAGATTAATCGTTATCATCAAGAGCGTCAGGATGCCACGATCCGTAATCATACAGCAATTGCCCAACTGGTCGATTCTTGCATCGCGATTGCCGTTTGCACCAAAAACCGTGGTCTCGATGAAGAAGATTACCAGCAAGGGGTGATCGCTCCCTATCAAGCTCTTCAACGACTGAGGCAACAGCTGGAAGAAGGAGAAAAAGAGGGTGGCTATAGGGATGTACAGGAAGCTATTTCTCTGCTTCGTTTGATCTTGCAAACAAAAAAGGCTCCTGACACGGAACAAGCCATGCGCTTTGAACAGCTAACCAGCAAAACGGACGTGCAACAGCGATTTCCTGAGATCGGCAATGAATGGCAAGCAAGTTAAGTCGAATCAGGTGAGCAGAGGTCCCAAGGAGGAAGAACTCAGTGAGCAAGCCATTAGGACTGAACCGAGTCAAATTAAATAAACAGCAGACGGATGCTCATTCAACAGAAAGCAAATCCAATCAACACGATATTGCAGTGATTGGTGCTGCTTGCCGATTCGGAAGCGCAGAAAACCTGACAGATTTTTGGCGTCTGTTGCAAGCTGGTCAAGATTGTGTGCGAGAGCTTCCCAAAGAGCGCCAGAACGATTTGATTCCATTGTTACTAGCCAAAGGGTTGACGATGGAGCAAATTCAATTTCGAGAAGCTGCCTACCTGAATGAAATTGATAAGTTCGACCCGCAATTTTTCGGCCTTTCTCCTAAGGAAGCCAGCCAGATGGATCCGAATCAGCGCCTATTCCTGCTGACATGCTGGGAGGCGATTGAGGACGCCGGATATGGTGGGACAATGCTCGCGGGCAGCCGTACTGGTGTATATCTGGGGTTTAGTAGCGATTTTGGTGAAGAGTATAGACGAATGATTCGGGAGCTGGAACCAGAAGCGTTGTCAACCTCAATCATTGGCAATATGAAATCGGTGATCGCTTCTCGCATCTCCTACATGCTTGATCTCAAAGGTCCGAGCATGCTTGTGGATACCTCTTGCTCCTCGTCGTTGATGGCTGTTCATCTGGCATGCCAAGCGATTCGTCGAGGAGAGTGTGAGATGGCGCTGGCAGGCGGTGTCAAGCTCATCTTGCTGTCTTTACAAGATGGCAGCAATGATTTGGGGATTCTATCACAATCTGGGCGTACGCGCCCTTTTGACAATGATTCAGACGGTACGGGTGTCGGTGAAGGGGTTGGCGCCGTTTTGCTCAAACCGCTGACAAAGGCTCTTGCAGACGGGGATTCGATTTATGCCGTGATCAAGGGAAGCGCCGCCAATCAAGACGGTCATTCTTTCGGGCTTACGGCCCCGAATTCGTTGGCACAAGCCGAAGTTATTCAGCAGGCATGGAAAGACGCGCAAATTGACCCCGAAACCCTTTCCTATATCGAGGTGCACAGTATAGGCACCAAGCTTGGTGATCCTATGGAGATGGACGGACTGGAGAGAGCCTTTCGCCCATACACAAATCGGCGCCAATTTTGTGGGATCGGCTCTGTAAAGACGAACATCGGTCACACGGATCACGTAGCGGGCATGGCTGGTCTTTTCAAGGTGATCCTGTCTCTTAAACAAAAGCAGATACCACCACATTTACACTTTCAGCGCGCTAATCGGATGATTCCTTTTGAACAATCTCCCATCTACATCCATGACACATTGACAGAATGGGAACCAGAGCAAAGCGTGCGACGGGCTGGAATCAGTTCCTTTGGGATGAGCGGAACCAATGTGCACCTCGTAGTAGAAGAGGCACCGGGATTCATACAGCCTCCCAAGCAAGACGAAGGGTTTCAGGCTATCGCTTTATCCGCTAAAAGCAAAGAGAGCTTACTTAACCTGTTGCTCCGCTTTCAGAAGTGGACCGGCAAGCCTGTGGAGGAACTACCAACATTGGAAAGTCTCAGCTTTACGGCGAATACGGGGCGTAGTCACTACGGCTACCGCTTGCTCCTTATTTGTAGGGACATGGATGATTTTTCCACAAAAATCAACAAGCTGTGCGCGAGCGATTGGACAACACTTTCTGAACCAGATATTTTCTTTGGCTGGCACAAGGTTATCTCCCATGAAAAGGCAGATAGAGAGCCAGGGATACTGGCAGAGGCAGAACAACAAGCGATGAATAAGGCGGCCAATGCTCTTTTGCAAAAACTTTTGTTGGCGCAAAACAAAGAGTTATCTGATCTAAAAGAGCTTGGAGAATTGTATGTAAGCGGGGCTGACGTGCGTTGGAGTGCCTTATATACATTTATAAAGCCACGCCGTGTGCACCTCCCTGTTTATCCGTTTGAGAGCAAGCGCTGCTGGCTGGACATCTCTTCGCTTCCTTCTCGTAGCAAAGATGCCGGGAGAGAAAACGACAATGAAACACCGCAAAAATCTGGGGACGCTAAGCTGCCAACCGTGTTGGTACGTGGGAGGAAACACGATACCTACACTGTTTTAGAGCAAGAGCTGGCTCACATTTGGGGATATGTTCTGGGGCTTGAAGAAATAGATGTCTATGACAATTTTTACGATCTGGGTGGGGACTCGATCATCGCGATTAGAGTGATCAGCGAAATCTCTAAGCGGATGAACAGAGAAGTAGAAGTAAAAGACCTGCTTACTCATTTGACCATTTCCGAGTTTGCTGCCTATCTGGATGCGGCTCGGAATGAAGAAGAGCAGGTTGCGAAAGCAGAGGCAGCTGCTACTGCTACTGCAGCCCAAACTGTTCAACAACGAAACACGAAACCAGTGCACGGTACGCAAATCAAACGCACCACGTATGCCGATGTCAGTCATTTATCCTGGCGTCAATGGAATTGTTATGATAGGGGTCTCGCTTTATTAATGGAGGAGCAGGATGCCCATCTAATTCCGTATTTTAAACTTTTTCTCGGGTTGAAGCGTGGCTATCAGCTTGATGCAGAGGGGTACCCCTATTCGTATCGGGAGCATGCTGAGGTTATGGGATATTTGTCGGACGAGGAGATGCTTTACAAATTTGGTTATCGGGTCAAACTCGTGCCTGTCGCTCGTCTGGATGAATTGCATGAGTCGATTATTCGCCAATTGGATCAAGGTAAGCCAGTAATGGTCGCGTTTGACGAATACTATACCTTTTACACGCCGCAATACCAGAAGGAACATACCGATCATCTCACCGTCATCACTGGCTATGACCATGACAAGCAGGTTTATACGATCATCAATCACAATCATTTGACGCGAGGTCAAGCTCAACGAATCCAGTACGATAAATTTTCCACAACGTACCAAACGCTTGAGGAGATCTATGCAAATATAGAGCCGCATTCCCGGCTGATCATGGTGCTCGATCGCGTTACAGATGACGAAGCAATATTGCGTAAAAGCGCCGAGCAGGAGATGCTGCGTCTATTAAAAGAGATCGAGAGTAAACAGCAAGTTGGTCGTGAGCATACGCTGTTGCTGTCACTTACTGAGCAGCCAGACACCTATTTTGATCAAGCCAATCTTAACGAGCTGTACGTTCAATTGGGCGGGAAAGAACTGTGGATGGAAACATTATTGGACGGGTACATTCCACAGGCGGATCAGTCTGTACGCGAACTGGCGGAGGACATTTTGCAGACATCTAATAACGTGGTGAATCGCTATGCACTTAGCTTATACAAAGAAAAAATGTTGAAGCGATCCGACATAGAAGCTGCTGTCGATAAGTTGAGGTCTCTCACTAGTCAATTTCTGCAACAAGTGTTTGCCTTGCGAGAACGTGATTCGGATATCCGATAGTCGCATGTGTTTACCAATACGATAGACAGGAAGGAGAGAACTCATGTCTCTCAACGAGATTCAACCTAGCAAGCACGCGAACCTGGATTGCATCGGCGCTTCTATCTACACGGTTCTGAAATACCTGAACTTTTCCGCCTTGGAAACAGCCTGGAAGCAGTGCGGAGCCATCTATCTAAAGACAGAGAATGCTCCCTATGGTGATTTGAACGGACAATACATGAGAACAGTTGCAGAACTGCACTGGATTCACAATGTTCGCGTAGAAGGACGGGCTGAACCGGAAGACGACATATTTTGGGCAAATATTCAAGAACGATTGGAACGGGAGGTACCGACAATCGTCCTCTGCAATATGGCAGAACTCCCGTACAACCCTTATTATCAGGACCTCCCTGAAATGCATAGCATCATTGTCACCGGAAGAGAAGATAACCAGCTTCAGATTGTCGATGATTACTACCGCTACAAAGGTATGTTGCCCATCGAGCAATTTTTGCAGGCCAGTAACTCTTCCTATCGGGATGCAGGCACAGGCGAATGGTATCCACTGCACAATCGATCATTTGAATTGATCCTTTCAGATTCCCTTCACCCGACGCCCGATCAGTTGCTGGAAGCGGTCAGGAGCAATCTGTGCGTACTCGAGGGTCGTTTGGAAATAAGTCAAATCAAGCAGGACTTGGATGTACCCGATGATGTCAACGTCGAGGTGGGTCTACAATCCCTTGACGCTTTTCTCGAAGATGTAGAGACTTTTCTCGCTAGTGGAGTGGAGATTTCAGATGATCATCTTGATATCCTTAACCACAGCTTGATCAGCATGGCACAAACTCGAACGATGTATGCCAATGTCCTGCATGCAATCAGTGAGAAGTACGAGAACTTTGCAGATCTTGCCGAGGCGTATCAGAGTATCGGACATCAATGGAAAATTACGACCAATATGATTCTTAAGGCTTTTGACAGTAATCGCAGTGACATGGTTCATCGCGTTCTGCAAAAAGTCAGGAGTATACAAACGCAGGAATTCGAGGCGGTCGCCAAAACAAGAGAAGTACTGGAACGGGTTGGCGTTGTAGTGTAAGTATCTACCACTTGGAGGGACTCATATGGAAAGGGAAAAAGAAGTTTACGAGACGCTCCTTCAGTTGTTTTCTGAATACGTGAACGAAGGCGGAGAACTTACGGAGTACATTGATTCCTTGACCTTCATCAAGTCGGTCGTAAAGGTTGAAAAAGAGTTTGGCATTGAATTCGATGATGACATGCTCCATTTGGAAAACTTTCAAGATATGAAAACATTGGCAGGTTACATCCAGCAAAAAATGGATGCAAAGTCTGCCTAATCGAAGGTCCAGGATGCATACGGTCGATCAGACGAAGACGGGAAAAATCGGGAGTGAGGGCTCAACATGCTAAATAAAATGATGTCCATAAGTCACATGATTGGCAATACGCCTTTAATCAAACTTGAGCATGAGCACATCAATCTGTTTTGCAAGCTGGAATACAACAACCTCATGGGAAGTGTGAAAGTGAGGCCGGCCTTTTACATTTTACAGGAGGCGATCAAAAGAGGAGAGATCACGCAGGAAACTACCGTAATCGAGTCTTCTTCGGGGAACTTTGCGATCTCTTTGGCGACATTGTGCAAGAGAATCGGCATTAAATTTATTCCGGTTATTGACCCAAATATTAATCCTGTATATGAGAATTTGCTCAGGCTAATTTCCCATGAAGTAGTAAAAGTATCGGATCGTGACGAGACAGGAGGATTTCTCCTAACGCGCATCCAAACGGTCAATCGTCTGCTGAACGAGACGAAGAATTCGTTTTGGACCAATCAATATGGAAATCCAGATAGTGCTCGTGCTCATTACTTTGGACTAGGAACAGAGATTGCTAACAGCTTTGAAGATTTGGACTATGCTTTTATCGGCGTGAGTTCTGGCGGCACGATAACGGGAATTTCGAAGCGATTAAAAGAGCGGTTTCCGGCTATCAAAATTATTGCTGTCGATACAGAAGGATCGGTAATCTTTGGACAAGAGCCGCAAAAACGATATATCCCGGGAATCGGGTCGAGCATGCGGCCTGACATACTCAAAGATGCGATCATTGATGAGGTCGTTCATGTGTCGGAAGAAGACACAGTCAAGGCTTGCTATCAGTTGTATGCGGAGCATGGTATTTTTGCGGGAGGTTCTTCGGGTACTTCCTATAGGGCTATTGAAAGCTACTTCAAAAATCGAGAGTGCGCAGGAAAGCCAAATGTAGTCTTTTTATGTCCTGACGGTGGTATGCCATACGTAAATACCGTATACAACCAGGAATGGGTGAAGTGGCTGAGCCAGCAAAAGCATTCTTTCGTTGGCAATTAAGTGGTGACCAATAAAATTAACTACGATAAGCAGGGTGGGCTGTATGATGTTATATCTAAACACGAGTGATATTGAAAAGATCGGCAAGAATTGGAAGGAAACGATTGATGTCATTGAACATACTGTTCATTCATTGAATAAGGAAGATTATGCACAACCGATTAAACCTTATTTGCGGTTTCATGACATGGCAAACCGCATTATTGCCATGCCCGCATTTGTCGGCGGAGACATCTATATGGCAGGAATCAAGTGGATTGCGAGTTTCCCGAAAAACCTCCAAGAGGGTATCCAACGCGCGCATTCGATTACCATCCTAAATGAGGCCAAAACGGGCAAGCCTGTGGCAACAATTAATACGGCCCTCGTCAGTGGCATTCGAACAGCGTCTGTATCCGGTCTACTCATCAAGCATTACGAACAAGTACGTCCTCTGCAAAATATCACGGTGGGAATCATCGGATTTGGTCCGATAGGCAGACTTCACCTACAAATGGTAACCGACTTGTTAGGAGACAAGATTTCCAAGGTTGTTCTCTATGACATTGCTGGCATCCAGATGGAGCATGTTCCGGCAGAGATCAAAGAAAAAACCGTCATCGCCGAGACGTGGGAAGAAGCTTATTGCGAGGCAGATGTGTTCATTACGTGCACGGTCTCACCACATGGTTTTATTGACAAGCAGCCGAAACGCAATTCCTTATTGTTAAATGTGTCGTTACGTGATTTTACTCCAAAGATTCTAGACTATACCCGCTCTATTATCGTAGACGACTGGACTGAGGTCTGCCGCGAGAACACGGACATCGAGATTATGCATCTAGAGAGAGGGCTGCAAAAAGAAGATACAAAATCCATCACAGATATCGTCTGCCTGGATCAGATGAAAGAATTTCCGCAAGATGAGCCCATCATGTTTAATCCGATGGGGATGGCGATTTTTGATATCGCCATTGCTGCTTATTATTACAAACAAGCACTCTCGCAGGGGAGCGGGACTCACTTGCAAGACTAACTGGAGGTTACCATTTTGTACGATGTGCTGGCAAATCTAAAACTGGTAGAGTCATCTCGTATTTGTTTGCACGAGTCACATGAAAACAAGCGACTTCTTAAGACCAGACAGATTATTGATGAGGAAGGGATTTTACGCCATCCACCGCTGGCTATTCTCATGCAAAACGGACAGTATTTGATCATCGATGGTGCACATCGGACGTTTGCTCTTCAAGCGCTCGGATGCAAACACATTCCCATTCAAGTTGTTGATCATGCGGATTTTCACTTAGACATGTGGGATCATATTGTACCTGTCGCTGCGTGGTTGCAAACAGTGGAGCAAGATTCTGTGTTTCGGTGGGAAACAGAGCGTTTACGGGAAAAGCCTATCGCGGAAATGAAGAAAGGGAACAAAGAGCGCTTATATTTGTATCCCAATGAAAATCGGCAGGATGATATGTGGCGAATGACGCTTTGGCGTCAGTTAGTCGATAGTTACAACTATAGCCACACCGTACAACGTCTGCCTACAGGGATAATCGATTGGCCGGAAGTAGGAACCGCCTTGATACGTTTCCCGCTAATCAGTCTGGCGGACTTGGAGCGTATCGTATCGGATGGGCATGTTCTGCCTGCGGGTGTCACCCGTTTTGAAATCGACGGGCGTCTATTAAACTTGTGTATTCCGATTAGCCTATTGAAACAGGAGCAAATCGAGCTTGAACAGTGGGAGCGTTTGGTAAAAAAATGGAGAGAATCCTTGCGCCTCTACTCGAAACCCGTGTATATGTGCGATGCGTAATAGAAACCGTGGCGAGTCTGATTCGCCACGGTTTCTATCAAATGCGGTCTACCTCACAGTAGCAGTGCCAAAAAGGAGAGGATCATTCTGCAAAAAATTATAGATGAGTCGAAACGAAAACTAGCCTTCTTGCTGATGTGTCTGGTTCTCGTACTTCAATGGAGCATGCCCGTTTACGCCGAGAATAGCGATCAAAAAGATACCGAAATCGCAACGGCAATCGAACAACTGGTCAAAAAAACAATGGAGTCGGAAAAAATCCCGGGTGCAGCCGTTGTTGTCGTCAAAGAGGGGAAAACCGTTTACAAGCAATCGCTTGGATTTTCCGACATCGACAAGCAAGAACCGATAACGGCTAACTCGTTGTTTGAAATTGGATCGAACTCCAAAGCCTTTACGGCGCTAGCCATTCATCAGTTGGTCGAGCAAAAACGTCTTTCTCTGGATGATCCTGTTCAGAGCTTTATACCGTGGTTTACTGTTACATATAAAGGACAACCGGAGACAATCCTGATCAAGCATTTGCTGTACCATACCAGTGGGTTTCCGTTTGAAAGTATTGGCTCCATACCTATATCTTCTAGCGAGCAGGCAATCGAAGAAACAGTTCGAGCGCTCAATCATACAGAACTGGTTCGTAAGCCGGGAACAGAGTATGAGTATGCCACTTTTAACTATGACATACTTGGCTATATTGTTGAAAAAGTCACCGGAGAATCATTTGAGCAGTATGTACAGCAACAAGTCATTGCAAAATTGGGACTAACCCATACCTTTTTGGAGGCACAGGCACCCAAGGAGGATATGGCAAGAGGGCACAAGGTCAGCTTTTTTTTCCAAAAAGTGTACGATGCGCCGGATTATCGTGGAAACACGCCAGCTGGTTATGTCGTATCCAACCTGAACGATATGGAACGATGGTTGCAGATTCAGCTAGGAGTTGAGACTTCTGCATTTCGAGCAGAATTGGTGCGCGCCTCACATCTTCCTGACAGATCAGTAGCTCCTGCTGCAGACGGTTCCTCGTATGCGTCAGGCTGGATGATTTATCAGGATGGTGGCGGGCAAATTTCGCACGGCGGCAACAACCCTGCTTATTCTTCGTACATGGTGTTTCGCCCAGAGGAAAAGCTGGGAGCTGTCGTTTTGACCAATACAAACTCTTTGAACGCATTCGTTATCGCAGAAGGGGCAGTCAATCTCGTACAAGGAAAAGAAGTTCCAGAGGTCGTGTCTGACACCAATCTTCAAGCAGATCGTCTGGCAAGCATTTCTCTCGTGATCCTTGGTATCCTTTTGGTGTTACTAAGTGGGGCAATCGTGCAGATTTTGGTCCAATTCTTTCGAGGCGAACGAAAACTTGCCTCGAATGCAGGGCGCATCTGTTTTGCATCTTTTGTTGCTTTTGTTCTCATGGGAAGTGTATTGACAGCCGCCTTGTACTATTTGCCAGATGTTTTTTTTATGGGGTTGCCGTGGCATTTCATCGAGGTATGGCTTCCAATCAGCATTTTTTACGCCATGTACGCATTGGTGACAGCTCTAGCTCTGTTTAATGTCTATATCACGTTGATCCGTTTGTTTCCGAAATCAAAAGAAACATCCATGACGTCTATTGTCATCCAGGGACTTATCAGCGGGTTTGGAAATGCGCTGATTATTTTTATGATTAATCTTGCGCTCACTTCTACGAACAAGTTTCATGCATCCATTTTCTTGTATTTTCTCCTGGGTATTTTGCTGTATATCGTTGGGGAGAAAATGATGCGTAGTCGACTGATTGTGATCACGAATGAAGTGGTTTACGGAAAAAGAATGGAACTGATTCGCAAAATTTTCAGGACACCTTATCAAAAGTACGAGACAATCGATAACGGTCAAATATATGCGGGTTTGAATAATGATACAGAAACCATTAGTACGTTTGCCAATAGTGTCGTCGTGGCGTTAACCAGTGCGGTTACGCTCGTGTTTTGCTTCATTTACCTTGGCTCGCTGGATCTATACGGATTTTTGTTTTGCTTGGCTGTTATCTTTGTGGCTGTGGGACTATACACGCTGGCAGGTCGCTTTGCAAACAAAGTATGGGAGGAAACGAGAGACATCCAAAATGTGTTTTTCTCCTATATTACCGATATGATCGGGGGCTTCAAGGAGCTGTATCTCACCCAGGCGCAAAGAAAAGAATTCGAAGAACACATGGAAAGAAGCTGCGCTGACTATCGAGAAAAGAAATCAGCAGGCCAATTTAAATTTGTGAACGTGTATTTGATAGGGGAATTGCTATTCGTCGTGGTGATCGGTACGGTTGCCTTTTTATTCCCGATTCTCTTCCCTTCTCTTCAAAAAGAGATGCTAGTTAGTTATGTGTTTGTCTTTCTGTATATGACAGGGCCCGTTCACGGTATTTTGAATGCGGTACCGGAGCTGATTCGCATCAAGATCAGCTGGCAACGACTGAATGCATTGCTTGAATCGTTATCAGTGGAAACGAGAAGAGAAGAGGAAAGTTTGGCTGAGTGGAAAACGCAAGACTTTGAGACGTTTTCAACTGAACAGGTGCAGTTCCGATACAAAAACAATGAGGGTGAAGAGTTTTCCGTGGGGCCCCTGGACTTTTCCTGCCGAAAAGGGGAGACCGTCTTTATTGTTGGCGGTAACGGAAGCGGGAAGTCAACGTTTGCCAAACTGATTACCGGATTGTACGAGCAGGATGAGGGCGAGTTTTTCATGAACGGACAAAAAGTGAATGCTGATCAACGCTGCGAATTCTTCTCTGCTATCTTTAGTGATTTCTACTTGTTTGAGAAGATGTACGGAATCGATTACCAAGCGAAGCAAGAAGAAGTGAGCAAATATTTAGAGGTGCTTCGCATCGCTGACAAAGTAGCAGTGGACCAAACGGGGACGTTTAGCACGACGAAGCTGTCTACGGGTCAGCGAAAGCGTCTTGCCTTAATGCTCAGTCTGGTAAGAGACCGGCCCATTTTCCTCTTTGACGAGTGGGCAGCGGACCAAGATCCAGAGTATCGTCAATTCTTTTACGAATCATTGCTGCCAGAAATGAAAAGACAGGGCAAATGTGTAATTGCGATCACACATGACGATCGCTACTTTCACCTTGCTGACCAGGTAGTGAAAATGGAGAGTGGGCGAATTATTTCACAGCAAACGTTTGCGCATGCCTGATGTCAAACCGATCAGAGAAGACCGAACGGGGATGATTCCTGGCGGTCTTTTCTTGCTTAGTTGACACGGTTTCATTCGATTGGAGGTGCTAGACAAATTATTCAGATAGTTATATAATTGGAAACGGTTGGAATGGAATGCGACAACATATTGCGGGTGTAGTTCAATGGCAGAACTCCGGCTTCCCAAGCCTGCGGCGTGGGTTCGATTCCCATCACCCGCTCCATACGAAATGGAAGAAAAGTCTTTGAGGAAAAAAGGCTTTTCTTTTTTTTGTGGTAATAATTGTAGAAAAACACGCTTGGAAGCGAAACTTTTAAGTCGTTCGTGAGTATTTTCATGTAGATAAACCCGAAGGAGGGTATGCAATGAAGGAGATGAACTACGGTCATTAACTTCCCAAAAAGGAGGTTAGTGATGAGTAGAAGCTATAAGAAGTTCTCGGTTGTAAAGGATAAGAGTGGGCCAGCAAAAAAGTTCGCAAAACGGTTAGCAAGTAAGGCTGTAAGAAGATACAGGTCTGGAATTCATACTGGATGCATGTATCGGAAAATTTTTTGCTCATGGATTATCAATGATTTCTGGTTTTACAAGTCATATCGGGATGCCATTCGAGATTGGGAGACAAGCGATTTACCTCGGGTGAAGGCGAAGACGGAACAACAAATCATTAACGAATGGGCGAAATATTACTACCGAAAATAGAAGAATCATTGGTGTACAGGGAAGTTACACCAAGCAAAGAGTCCTTCCATGGTAATTTGGTAAGGACTTTTTGTTTGTTCATTTTTCTATTCCTCATCCATTCCGAGCCACGGTATTGAAACGATTGTTCATCCATGACAAAATGAAAAAAATGACATTCAGGTATTATCGTACATTCCATTAAAAGAACCGGAGGATCGACATGAGAACGATACAACTCGGCACGAGCAAGTTAGAAGTACCGGTCATCGCAATCGGTTGCATGAGGATTGGGTCACTAGACAAGCTGCAAGCGGAGCGCTTCGTACAGTCAGCGCTTGAACAAGGGGCGAACTTCTTCGACCATGCTGATATTTATGGAAAAGGCAGATGTGAGGAAGTATTTGCAGAAGCGATTCAGATGAGTCCTAGCGTTCGCGAGCGTATCCTATTGCAATCGAAATGTGGCATCCGGCCCGGCATGTTCGATTTTTCCAAAGAGTATATTGTGAATGCAGTGGAGGGCATTTTGAAACGCTTAAAAACTGAATATTTGGATGTATTGCTGTTGCATCGTCCAGACACTCTTGTCGAACCGGAAGAAGTAGCGGAAGCTTTCGATCTTCTGGAAAGCGCGGGTAAAGTACGCCACTTTGGCGTCTCCAATCAAAATCCGATGCAGATCCAACTGTTAAACAAATATTTGAAGCAACCAATCGCCGCTAACCAGTTGCAGCTCAGCATTATGAACGCGACCATGATCTCGCAAGGCTTCAACGTCAATATGGAGAACAACTCGGCTGTGAACCGAGATGGCAGCGTACTCGACTTTTGCAGGCTGCATAATATTACGATTCAGCCTTGGTCACCGTTCCAGCATGGATTTTTCGAAGGATCTTTCCTTGGGAACGAGAAATTTCCCGAGTTGAACAAGAAAATCGATGAAATTGCAGCTAGATATGAAGTAACTAACACCACAATCGCCATTGCTTGGCTACTACGACACCCGGCGAACATGCAACCTGTCATTGGTACGACGAATATCGACCGCATGAAAGACTGCGTGAAAGCAGCACATATTCGCTTGACGCGAGAAGAGTGGTATGACATCTATCGCGCTGCCGGAAATGTGTTGCCTTAACTGATGATTCTATTTACGAAAATACCTGATCGATCTTGGCTCTGTCATAGTCTAATATCCACTGATCATAGCTGTCATAAATACCTCTGATTGTTTCAGGAGAAGTGGCTAATAAATCACAGCCTCGATCGTCATAGATACGAAAGATTGTATGTTTGCTGGTATTGATAAAGTATATCCGATGAAAAATACGCGGTTTTAATCCCATATCCTGACGGCAGATTGCTTTTATCATGGGAACAAATGCAAGGTCGGATGTTTTACACTTCAAAGCGAATCGATGCGTTCGATAGGCTTGATCCTCATCGTCTTCTGGAAAGACATAAGGAATTGTATGATGTTGGAGCTTATACAAAAGTGATTTTTTCTTCACATACTTGGAAAAGACATTCAATTTACGTTTGAAAGCCCCACCGTCTCCATAATCGTTTACGTCCACTACGATATAGATGTCATCGTTAGGTGAATGTAAAGTCTTAAATAAAGTTATCGCTCGCGTATAAACCCCGTGTAAATAGGGGCAATTTTCATAAACGTTGCGGTGATCATAGTTCACGCCTAGTTCAAAACGGATTCCAATATCCCAGCTATAAAATAAAGGTGGCCTAAGCACTAACGTCGGAAATGTATGCTGTAAATACTCGTGTACTGTCATTAAAGCACCTCGCTCTACTAAAATGATTCGGAGAACATAAAATAGGAGAGAACAGAGACTCTCCTACCATCTATGGAATGGGATTTTCCTATTCCTGTAAAAAATCTTTTTGCTTCCACTCTTTGTATAGAGTAAGGTCGCTGCTCACTTGTCGAAACACCAATCCAATGATTGTTGCGTCATCTAGTAAACCAGCAACAGGAATAAAATCTGTGATTGCGTCTATGGGTGAAACAAAGTACAAGATCCCGCCAATAATCATCAGTATGGATTTAACAGGGATTGCTCGGTACTTTCCGCTGGTCCAATCACCGAAAATACCAAAAAGTAACTGTAAATTATCCCAAGCATCTCCGATTGTTTTTTTATCTGCTTTTTTTATTGCTTTCTTTAAGAGATTAGATGCTTTTTCTTTATCGTTCAGATATTCAGATGCTTTTGATTCATAATTTTTAAGAAACATCTTTTCATGTTTCGCCATAGGACCTCCTATGTTTTAACGAAGCCAAAAAGGGTGAGAAAACGTTCATTTTTGGCTTCGGTGTCATTTGTTTTGCTCGTAGAAAAGCTCCCAAGCGATTACACCAAGATGATTTTCCCTGTACGATGACGGCTCTCCGCAAATTGGACTGCCTCTCTAACATCATGCAAAGCAAATTTCTCTCCAGGCTCTGCCAAAATGAGCTTCCCATTCTGTACGAGCTCGATGATTTTCTCAAACGTTTCGTGCCAGGTAGACACGGATACGCGTTGATTCCAGTGGCGTAATAAAAACAATTGAGGGAGAACGCCAAGCTCTTTCGAGATGATCGACCAATCTACTTGAACTCCCGATAAAAGCCCTAAAGACAAGAAAATCCCGCCGGTACGTGTAGACAGCGCCAGCTCTAAACCTTCTGGACCGCCAATTGAATCAATAGACGCATGAGCACCTTGTCCGTTCGTTACACTCATGATGGCATCATAGATAGACACACGTGAACTGTCGATGACATGCCATGCTCCAAGCTGCATCAGCTCCTCGGTATATCTTGCGTTTCGGACGATGGCGATCACCCTAAAACCGAAAAGAGCGGATAGCTGAATAAACAAGCGGCCAATCGCTGAGTTGGCTGCATTGACTAACAAAACCTGATGTGAAGACAGTTGAAGCGTCTCTTTGCAGATGACCCATGCAGTGATGGGGTTTATGTACAACCGACTGGCGGTATCATCTTGGATCGAATCGGGAACCTCAATGGCTAGCTCGGCTGTCGTTTTTACGTATTCTTGCCAAGTACCCTCACCGCGCAAAGGCAGAACACGTTTCCCGATAAGAGAGCGGGGAGCAAAAGGACCTGTATCAATAACGGTACCTACGCCCTCATACCCAGGAATAGCGGGAAGGTTGATGCGATGTCTGTAGGCACCACGAATCGGGATAAGGTCAGAAGGATTAATCGGACGTGCGCTCATTTTCACCAATATTTCATCTTGCTTGAGAGGTTCAATCAGCCGCTGTTCAACCTTCAATACTTTATGGGGTTCGCCAAATTGATCAAATCGTACAACTTGTGCATACATGGTTGTGCACTCCTTACTTTTTCAGGCATAACCGAACGAATAATAGTTCGTCGTTATCTAAGGTATAAAAAATAAATCCCGTCAATCAAAACGAGAACTTGGAGCGCAGCTACAAAAAAGAACAGGTACGCGATCTTATGTTTTTTCTTCCTCTCAAAAGTACCTAGTGCTGCCATGATAATGGCTAAGCCCAGCATCGTTGCTATTCGTAAAAATTGGGCACTCGTTATCAGTGTAGCGATTGCGAGAACGATAACCATCATGGAAACAACAGTAAACCAGATGGGGGTCTTTTTCATGAGATAGGCCCACTTTCGCTTGCGGAGTTTTAGATAATCTGGACAATACAGAAAAATAAGACCGCTCCTAAAAATGCAGTGATGGCCGCAGAAGTGAGATATTGATTCGGGTTATGTATGACTTGTCGCAGTGTATTAAAAAAGCTTACGAGAAACAAAGCGACCACAAAACTTAAAAAGTACAGCATGTAATCAAAACCTTTCCAGTAACATTCTTCAAAATTATACCAACATTTTAATGAGGAAACAAATTTACATAAAAAGCGATTGATATGTGAAAAAGAGCGCATCTGCGCTCTTTCAAATCATGATTTTGCTCGTGGTGCACTTTCAAAACCTACTTGTTTATGCGTGCCATCACAGAACGGTTTCTTCTCGGATTGCCCGCATCTACAGAGTGAAAAAGATGAACCGACTTCATACTTGTCACCTGCTCCATCCAGCAATTCAACCGCACCAGTAACAACACGAATTGATCCATTGTCGTTAATCTTGATGGTTACTTTTTCTTGATCCACATGTCATCCCTCCTTTTTTACTATCTTTACCTACTATGCTCTCGAGTAGAAGGGTATGTGGTCAATAATTACTTGTCTACATGGGAAGAGCCCACAGTCACGAAAGTGAACCGTATCATAAGTGACGGCAACGGAGTTAATCTTGTTTTTTAATGTTAAAGTTTCCCGAGGACTCCTGGTGGGCACGATTCTATCAAGATTTTACCGAAAATCGTATTGCGGCTTACTATAACGGGAATCTAACATTGTCTTCCCTCGATCTAGATTGGGAGAAGCCGTTTCCACAGCAGCAGGAGACAACGCTTATTTTCATTGACGGGAATCTTACGGTGGACAACCTCTACAATGCAGATACGGATGGCGCCATAGGGCTTATGGTAATGGGGGATCTGACTGCTAAAAACATGGCGGTGGGCGGTCAGGAAATCTACATCGAGGGAAATCTGTTAGTCGAAGATGACGATGAGGTTGGTTTTTCTTTCGGCATGCTTATTTCCATTCTTAAAGAAGGTCGCCCCGCATTAAAAAATTTGAATGAGGCTCTCCAGAGAAAAAGGCCTGTTCAGCTATACGTTATCGATAACACGCTCAATGAAGACAATATAATGAAACTGACCCGGTCTGTTTTGGTGCTGGATGACAAGCACTATTATGATTTTGAGGAGCAAGGTGTCTACCTCAAAGTTAATCGGGAGCATGTTGATGCGGAGAAGGGCAAACTGAACCCTGGCATCTACATTAAGGATGACCATAACCACTATTTTATTTATCTTGAAGAAGACCATGCCGTTAGTCTGCAAAGAAAAACGGCGGATGAAGGAGCGGTATGGGAGGACATTACCGATGAGCCACAGGAGCAGTTGTCGGATATTACCTACTACTGGATCATGTTGCTAACCTGCGTCAATGTAGCTGAGCTGTATTTGCCGGGCGTTGACAGGCGTTACTTGGAGGGAATTTTGCAGCACCCCACGATTCAGGCATTGGATCCGGCAGGAGAGGAAAACGACGGGTTCTGGGATGGCTCCAAATACTATCGTTTTCGGCAGGCACATTCGGACGAGGATGGGGACAAGCTGGATGCCCGAATTGAAATTCAGACTCCCGATGGAGCCTTCTATTTCTATACGTTAGGCAATGAAAAATTGGTTTCCCAGCACTATCAGCCTCCTAACCAGTACGGGCGCGAGAACATTTCTTATATAAACTCCACACGCTGGGAAGCATCCGAGCGCTACTTCACGAAGTTCATGCAGTTCATATCCCGTGAAATAGCGGAGGGTGCTGACACTGAAGATGAATTGTAGGAACAAGGTCTAGTGCGGATCATATCAGTATGATTAATGCAATTGAATGATCAAATTTGATGTAAATTTTCATTTGCTCAGAATAAGTTTAAGTTCCGAATTTGTTTCTGGATAAGGAACTTCGAGCAGTGGCAAACGTCGCCACACCCGCATGTATTCTTTTGGGGGTACCGGAACAAATGTCATAAAACCCATGCTAGGGACTTGAATGTAAAAAAACTCGATTTCCTGTACGCTAAGGAACTCGAGTTTTTCATATTGGAGGTACCCTTGGTAGTAGCAGCCATTGTTGGGGTTTGTGTAGCAATGGGCGTAATCTACCTTATTCAATATCATCCGAGACGCTGAACGAATATCTTTCCAAAATGTGTATATGTCCGTATCCTAACGGAGACAGTCTCTGAATTTCAAAAATAGTAAACTGTTGTCCAGCCAGCTTTAATCTATCTAGGGCTACATCCTTGCAAGACAGTTTGCTGTTCCAAAATTCCTGATAAAAGATAGAGAGAGTCTTTGATTGTGCCAGGTATAACGATTCCATGAAACCCTGTAAACTGGTCACTGGTAAAGTTGCAGTAGGTGACACCACTACCCGCTCTGCTTACTTCAAGTAGGAGTTCTGGAAGATCAGTATGGGGAAGAATAGAGTACATAGCTTGGGGAAAAGGGGACTTTTCTAGTAAATAGACAGTTTTACAAACAGACAAAAATTTACAAAAATTGTATTGTCATATTTTGGAAATTGTAATAGCATATGTCTGTATGAAACATTAGCTAATAGGAGGGATTTAAAATGAAAGGTGTAGTCAAGTTAATAAG
This sequence comes from Brevibacillus sp. NPDC003359, assembly GCF_042878995.1. NCBI lineage: Bacteria > Bacillati > Bacillota > Bacilli > Caryophanales > Paenibacillaceae > Brevibacillus > Brevibacillus sp. NPDC003359. Next base: position 1,088,631 of record NZ_JBIAOR010000001.1, on the reverse strand, counting down.
TGCTTTAACAACGTTCGTGTTGGCATTCATTGCATTAGGGTCAGGTCCAGTATCAGCGAATGGGACAAGTCCAGGTTCACCAGTAGCATATTTGTGCGAAGATGCAGACTATCAAGGTTACTGCTTAGGTCTATACGCGGGCAGTAGAATTAATAAACTTGATGAAAAATTCTTCAATGACAAAGCTTCCTCGATCAAGATTTTAGATAATCGATACAACGTAACTGTTTTCGAACACTTAAATTGGACTGGACGTAGCACTACTTATTTGTTCAGTGATCGTGACATGAGTGACGAAAAGATTGGGAACGATGAAGCTTCTTCTCTTTATGTTTCTGAACATCAAGAAGAGCTTAATGGAGTGTACTTGTACGATAACTACGGAATGAGCGGCGATTGGATCAAGGTAACATCAAGCGCGAGCACTATCCCACTTAATGACAAGATTTCGTCCATTCGTATCGTCGGACCATATGATATAACGATATTCGAACATGCAAACTTTACTGGAAGAAGTTTGAGTTTTAGTGGTAATGCTTATCAAGAGGGCACTCAGATTCTCGATTTGGTTCCCCATGGATTTAACGACATTACATCAAGCATATTAATCACAAAGCGCTAATAAATTAAAGTTCTTCATGTCTTTGCACTCCATTTTTTTCATCGTCAACTAATAAAACAACAGGTACACCAATAATCAGCTACTGGCTTTTCATCCATCGTTAGCCTACGAGAAAATAAATAAAACCATCCAATAGTAAAAAGTGACCATTCATTTGGTCACTTTTTATGTTACAACCTTTAGTTTTTGTTGTTAGAGTATCCTATCTAGGTTATCTAAAGTTTGCTGATTAGTTCGTTAGGTGGAGGAGTGAGGTGGATTTTGAGGGAGTTATGTTTCTTTTTTTGGATCTCCATCTTACTTTTTTGTCCATACTGGTGTTGATAAATTTATGGAAAAAAGCAGGTAGGATAGCATTGATAGTATGGAATTGGGGGGGCAGAGAAGTATCAAAATGCAATCGATTTTTATAAGTCAATCAATTGGAATGACAACAAAAAGTAGCAGGAATGGAGTTTAGATTAAGCTAACGGGTAGGATTGCTCAGCTAGCACGACCATACAATAAGGAGGTCGACCAGTAAGTTCTGGTGACCTTATATTACAATCAGGCGGGGTAGTTAAATAGTATTACGTATTTAGAGTTTCAAAATGCCGAAGCCATTAAACAATGTGCAATTACGGGAATCGGTATTGCCTTTCTTCCTGAAATGACAACGAAAGCGGAAGTTGAACGGGGCGAACTTGTTGCTCTTCCATGGCAAATTCCGGACTTGCAAGTGTATACACAGATGTTATGGCATTAAGACAAGTGGCTTTCACCAATCATATTATCTTTCATAGAAGCAGCAAGGGAGGTTATCGCAATAGAGGAGGAGAATAATTAATTGGGTTCGAGAGTTTAATAAACTAAGCCAGTCTAACACTTTATTATCCTTGAACAGTTAAAATCAGGACAAGGTATGGTTATTTTTATCAGGGAAAGGGTTTTGTCTCATGACGATTTCGATGGATGACTTAGAGCAATCCTGCTGGGAATGCGAAGGCAAGGGAGCGATTCTTACCGCACAAGGCCAGACCCTCCTACACTTTATAAAAAAGCATTTGTAAACAAACGAGCTTGAAGAAAAAGCGGGAGGCCGTCAGATCCCTCACCTGGTTACGGGTGGGAACTGGCGGCCTTTTTTGCGAGTAGTCGGATTAAATCGGCGTAGCATTATTCGGCTGTTTGTTGCTACCACTCTGGCGACCGATAAGCAAGAAAACAAGGAGTAAGACAAACAGAATCGCAACAGTAGTCGTATCACCGTGTAGAAGAAGAGTGATTGCAGCACCAAGCATAATGACTGCGAGCGAATAGGCGGCGTAACGCACATACTTTTTCATAACTAGACCCCGTCCACCGAGCACTTCTCCTAAACCGATCACCACTTGGAACCAATGGGGAAACCCGAATGCTTGAAAAGCGAGTGTTGCCTCTGGTTGTCCAATCAGCTTGTTCATACCAGATGAAAGGAACATCAAGCACAACCCTACTAACATTACCCATTTTGCGATACTACGCAGACCTACCATACTGAAATCCTCCAATCATTTCGTTGATGGATTCAGTATAAACCGCCCATTATGACATCTTTTGTCATATAGCATAGACTGAAGGTTCTGCAAAGAATCGTCTATCATCAGGTTCCTTTAAAAGTGGAATATTCACTTACGGAGGAAGGGGAGAGCTTGCAGACGATTTTGAATCTAATGTGCGCGTATCCAAAAATAAAATGGCACGAATATAAAAACTCGCCATCCAATCCACACTGGGAAATCGATGGCGAGCAATACCATCTGCTCACATCACTTGTATTTTTCAGCGTACTGCTTGTAGTCTACTACTTCAATCACACTTGACCAACCGAGGACTTTTCCTACGAATTGCTGAATGTCTAATCCTTGCATACCGTATGTATCGGCTGTATTTGTTGTTCCAGTTGCGTCCGTAATGAATGTCACTTTATATCCGCGATCATAGGCAGCGATCGCCGTAAACATACAACAAAACTCAGTCTCAAAACCAATTATAAAAAGATGATCGACTCCTAATTTTTCTAAGGTTTGCGTGAGTTCCGTTTGGAAGAATGCACTAGGGGTTTGCTTCTCGATCAAGTGGTCGGAATAGGCTTTTATTGAAGGGTGTATTTCAGAACCGATAGAGCGTCTATTCAGTGGACTTTCTTCTGCATCATCTATATGCTGGATAAAAATGACAGGGCGATTGCTCTCCTTAAAATCTTTGATCACCTGCTCCATCAAAAAAAGTTCTTCGTTGTAATCCCCACAACTCACAATTCCGTTTTGCACATCAATCACTAATAGTGCGTTCATTGCTCCACCTTCCTTCTGCCATGTAGATAAATAATTCGGAAGGAAAGAGTGTACTTCCTGCAAGATAAATATCATGAGATAATCAAGGGGAGGAAATAATAGGAAAGGTTGAGTTCGATGAGAATTTCATTTTCTTACGCATTCATACTTGTTGCATTTATTCTCGTTACGGGATGTGGTTCAACGAATTCAAGTACGTCATCCGTGTTTTCCAATTTAGCCACACAAGGCTCTTCTTCCACGAGCGAAAGTACAGAGGTTGCTGCGGAATCAGAAAATAACCAAGTGGCTACGTACCTTTCGATGGCTGTACTCTCCTTACATGAAGTGAATGGGTTTGAAGCTGGAGAAGAATTTCCACCGGGATCCAAAGCGTTTTTAGCAAAGCATGCTCATTTGTTTCCGGCAACTGGGGATAAAGTGAAGGAAGCCCAGCAATTCGTCGATCAAAATGTGCAATCGAAACATATCAATAAAAATATATCCAAGTATGCTGGCACGATGATTCAAGATAAAGGAACGGTGTTGAGCATCGAGGAGGAAGAAATACCGGAAATGGGAACTCTTTCCGTCTTGCATGTCATCAATGACCAGGAGGATAGCTACCAAGTTGTATACCCAGGCGGATTAGATATCTACGAAGATGATACGGTTGAAATTGTGGGAGTTCCAACCCTGCTCTCAGGTTTCGATAATGTAAGTGGTGGATACACGAATTCGATCATCATTGTAGGAAGTTATGTAGGAAAAAGCGCGAATTAAGCTAGGGTAGTATGGATATTCGTAGAAAACAAGCTATTGACCAGTCCGCATCCTTGTCACACCGAATACAGTGATAGCAAGCCAGGGATGGAAGGATGATAACAATGGCTAATAAAAATAGATTAAAATGGAAGCTGAAAAGTAAAAGTACAAGAAGAATTCAGAGACATGTTCATGAGTTTTTAGGTAGCACGCAGCTTGCAGAAGAAGGAGCAGATCGACATAATCACCGTTTTGCTGGCGTCACTGGTCAAGCAATCCCAAGAGGAAAAAGCCACGTTCATGTCATTCGGTCCAATACAGACTTCTTCAATCATCTCCATCGCGTGCGAATTGTAACTGGACCCGCAATTCCGGTTGGAAATGGGAAGCATGTTCATTTTGTGAGAGGAACTACCACGTTTAACGATGGTCACGTCCATCGGTTCAAATTCGCGACGTTGATCCAGAAGCCGCTCCTCTAAAAAATCTTTCACGGCCTCGAATGTACAGTTCGAGGCTTTTTGTATGCAGTTTGGCCTTCTGTTTTTGATATGATAGAAAGGTGTTAGTTTGTACGAATACTTGATCAGTAAAGATTTATGGAGGTTGCCATGCGCTATCAAGTCATATTTTTCGATGTAGATGATACACTTCTTGACTTCAAAACGACAGAAGAAAATGCTTTGCAAAAGACGTTTTCCCAGTTTGGACTCGCTACAGGATCGTCTGATTATGCAGCGACTTACAAAGAGATCAGTAAAGGATTGTGGGAGGATTTAGAAAAGGGGCGGATCACTCTAGCAGAGCTAGGTGTAGAGAGGTTTCGAAGACTTTTCAAAGCTGTTCAGCTAGACGTCGATGCAGAGGCGTTCGGCAGCGCCTATCTCGGATCCTTGGGCAAAGAAGTGCATCTGGTAACTGGAGCAGTTGAATTGTGCAACAGTCTGGAGGATTGCCGCTTGGTGATCATTACGAATGGATTCGTCTCTGTGCAAACGGCAAGAATTGCTGCTTCACCGCTTTGCAACTCATTTGAGCACCTGATTATTTCCGAAGAGGTCGGCTACAAGAAGCCGGATCGGGAAATATTTGAATATGCGTTTTCCAAACTGCAATTGACGGAAAAGGCGAATGTATTGATGGTGGGAGATTCGTTGACCTCCGATATACAAGGGGGAGCCAATTACGGGATCGATACGTGCTGGTTCAACCCTCTGGGCAAAGAAAATCAGACGAGCATTCAGCCAACCTACGAAATCAGAGAACTGCGCGAGCTTCAAGAAATTGTGCGGAAGGGTAACGTGAATTTGTAGGATCTTTCCTGTATGATTAGAAGGTATTGATCTACAGGTAAATCTAGAATCTAGTGATTGGAGCCCTATAGATATGTATCAGAATTTAGAAGAGTGCATTCTTGACTTGGAAAGGCACGGACATTTGGTCCGTATTCGCGAAGAAGTAGATCCCTATTTGGAAATGGCTGCGATTCACTTGAAGGTGTACGAAGCCGGGGGGCCAGCATTGCTGTTTGAAAATGTAAAAGGCTCAAAATTTCGTGCGGTATCCAATCTTTTTGGCACAATCGAGCGAAGCAAGTTTATTTTCAGAAGCACATGGCAATCCGCTGAAAATATAATTGCCATGCGCAATGATCCGATGAAAGCGCTAAAGCAGCCATTTAAAAATATCGAGAACGGCTTTGCAGCTCTAAAAGCATTGCCAGCAAAAAAATCGACGAGCATGCCTGTTACTGCACAGGAAATCAGCATAACAGACCTTCCACTCATCCAAAGCTGGCCGATGGATGGCGGAGCTTTTGTCACGTTGCCCCAAATCTATTCGGAAGATCCGGACAAGCCTGGTATCATGAATTCCAATTTGGGTATGTACCGTGTGCAGTTGACTGGTAATGAGTATGAAGTAAACAAAGAAATTGGCTTGCACTATCAAATCCATCGTGGAATCGGTGTCCATCAAGACAAAGCGACCAAAAAGGGAATGCCGCTGAAAGTAAGCTGCTTCGTAGGCGGGCCGCCTGCTCATACCTTATCGGCTGTAATGCCGTTGCCAGAAGGCTTGAGCGAGATTACTTTTGCAGGCTTGCTTTCTGGGCGTCGTTTTCACTACAGCTATATCGATGGCTACTGCATAAGCAATGATGCGGATTTTGTGATCACAGGAGATATTTATCCTGGAGATACGAAACCAGAAGGACCATTCGGCGACCATCTTGGCTATTACAGTCTGATCCATCCATTCCCTGTGATGAAGGTCAAGAAAGTGTATGCCAAACCGAATGCCATCTGGCCATTCACGGTTGTAGGCCGTCCGCCACAAGAAGATACGTCGTTCGGTCAGCTGATTCACGAGTTAACGGGCGATGCGATCAAACAAGAAATCCCGGGTGTAAAAGAAGTCCATGCAGTAGATGCTGCTGGTGTACATCCGTTGCTGTTTGCAATCGGAAGCGAGCGATATACGCCCTATCAGCAAGTCAAACAGCCGACAGAGATGCTCACCATTGCCAACCGCATTTTAGGGACGGGCCAATTGAGCTTGGCCAAGTATTTATTCATTACGGCTGAAGAAAATCGACCATTGACGACGCATGATGAAGTTGATTTTATCACCTATATTTTGGAGAGAATCGACCTGCATCGCGATGTTCATTTTTATACGAACACGACCATTGATACGCTGGATTATTCCGGAACGGGGTTAAACAGTGGTAGCAAGGTTGTCCTCGCAGCTTACGGCGATCAAAAAAGAGAGCTGTGCAAAGAGGTGCCTGATGCACTGAAGGATTTGCGAGAGTTTGAGAATGCACGCTTGATCATGCCAGGTGTGGTGTCGATCCAAGGTCCTGCATTTACCGATTATGCAAACGCCCAGCAGCAATTACAGAATCTGTGTGACGCCATTCAAGCGAGAGGGCCGCTCCCATCTTGCCCGATGATCATCCTTTGCGATGACAGTACATTCATGAGTGCGTCTCTACAAAACTTCCTGTGGGCAACCTTCACGCGAAGCAATCCATCCCATGATATTTACGGCGTGAACAGCTACTACGAGAACAAGCATTGGGGTTGCGATAATTTGATTATTGATGCGCGCACCAAGCCACATCAAGCACCGCCATTGATACCAGATCCAACTGTCGAGAAAAATATCGAACGACTGTTTGTCAAAGGTGCAAGCCTGGGTGGAATCCTGTAAGCATCTCCTACAAGTAGAGGTCCGTAACCATTCGTTGCGGACCTTTTCTATGGAATGGTACTATTTGGATGAAGGTATGAAGAGACGATGGCTCCTAGTTTTATCCGGGGTCATCTTTTTCATTTCTGTCGAACCAAACTGATAATTGCAAAAATTGCACGATTGATGGGGAAAGGAATCGTTCTTTACCACTGAGAAAGCGTTTTCTATAATGAATCTCAAGCAAGGACACAGCTTTTTATGGAAAGGAGAAAGGAATGGTCTTTTTAACCACACGTTCCCATGCATTACTGAAGGTGATACTCGACAGCTACTATCCGCTGAAAATCAAGGATGTCGCGCATGATTTCCAGGTAAGCGAACGGACCGTCAAGTACGATCTGGAGAACGTCAGGCAATGGCTGAAGGAACGAAATGTCATCCTCCATTCTCAACCGAATAAAGGGCTGTGGATCACGGAAGTACAAGAGCGTCGAAATGTTTTGAAGGAAAACTTGCAAAGTGATGACAGCAAGACACTCATCCTGCCGCAAAAGGATCGGGTCAAGCATTTTTTGTTTATCCTTCTACTATCGGAAGGGTACCAGCGGATGAACGATTTGGCCGATCACATGGGAGTTAGTCGCAATACCGTCGTTGCCGATGTCAAGGACGCGGAAAAGCTGCTCGATGGCTGGCGTCTTGAGCTCGTCACGAAGCAAAGGTACGGTGTACGTGTGGACGGGAGTGAGCGACATAAGCGATATGCTCTCGAAAATTTGATTCACGATTTGCTCGATGGAATCGACATGTATCGGATGGTACAGGGGATTTTTCCAGAATACGGACAAGAAGCGAGAACAGGTCCGTTATTAGAGAAATGGTTGATCAGCCGGACAGAGTTAGGGGCGATCATTCACAGCATCAAAGCATGGATGAATACTGCTGCCGAGACGCTGGCAGACCGAGCACTGATTAGTTTGCTCATTCGTTTATGCATTGTCGTCCATCGTGTTCAGCGGGGGCAATTGGTCACTGCGGATGATGCCGAGATGGGAGAAGCGACGCATTGGAGCGGGTACGAGTCGTTTTCCACTGAAGTTCGAGCACTATGTCAGCGATTGAACGTTGATATCCCCGAACACGAGATTGCGTATGCATGCCTTCCGCTGCTAGGGACCGAACAGGTGCCAAGAGAGGCGCGTGCAGGTAGGATTGTTATGGACGTTTTCCAGGTAACCAAGGAGCTGACGGAAGCCGTGAGTAGCCGGATGCTAGCACCATTGTACGAGGATCAGGAGCTGGGCAGACTTTTATTTGCTCACTTGGATGACAGTTTGAACCGTTATCGTCAGGGAGTCCTTTTTGCGAATCCATTGACTGAGGAGATTCGCCGTTCATACTCACGCATGTTTGATGCGGTCAAACGCTCTTGTGAAGAAGTGTTTTGGCAGCGCGGGGTCTATTGGCTCGATGCAGACATTGCTTACTTTGTGCTCCATTTCCAAGCAGGTTATGATCGCTGGCTGGAGCAGAAAAAGGCAGATGCGCTCGTCGTTTGCGGAACAGGAAGAGGGACTTCACGGTTTTTGAAAACGTACCTGGAAAGTGAATTGCGTTCACTTCGGGTCGTAGGCCTGTGTTCCAGCTCAGAGGTAGAGAAGTATTTGGCGAGTCGTCGCGTCGATGTCATCATCAGTGTACTGCCGATCAAAGCAGAGGTGCCCGTTGTGATTGTCAGTCCTCTTCCAACACGTCAAGATATCAACCAGATTCAGAATTGTCTGGAAGCCTTGCAAGTGGAGGGAGGAAATCGGCAGCAGGATGTTAAATCTCGCAAGGAAGCCTGGTTCCCCACGTTGACAGCTGATCTCAATCCGTCTGATTTGCCAGTGGTGGAGAGACTGTCCCAGGATGTCATCTGCAAAGGGTATGAGATCAGTCAAAAAATCGTGACTGCTTTTCGGGAGTACGTAACAGAACAAATGGCAAGCGGACTTACGCTGCATCTGCTATTGATGGTGAATCGATTGGCTTTTGGCTCACCCTATCAAGAGGAGTGGGAATCGTCTGCTGAGGCAGAATCGAAAGAATGGAAGGCATGGCGTGAACAGCTGAACCAATTGATGGCTGAGGCAAATCTCCAAGTTCCAGCAAGTGAAGTGACGGCCATTATGCGCTATTTTTCAGGAAAGGGGACGGTAGAGAGTGAAAGTGGATTTACTCATACGCAACGGACGGGTCATCGATCCTTCCCAGAACCTGAACGGGCACTATGATCTTGCCATTCGGGAAGGGCGAATCGTTGGGTTATATGAAAAAGGAAAAACAACCGATGAGCAAGCGTTGAATCTGGAAAGCAAGGAGACGATCGATGCAGGGGGATATTTGGTGACGCCCGGTCTGATCGATCTGCATGCTCACGTTTTTCCAACAAAGACATTTTTGGGTGTTGCCGCGGATCAAGTTGGTGTGGAGCAAGGAGTGACAACCGTAGTAGATGCTGGCAGTGTCGGGCTATGGTCGTTTGATGCTTTTCTCGAAGAAGCCGTGTATCCTTCTGCTACTCGTGTTCTGGCATTTCTGAATATTTCAGGGGACGGCTTGTGTACAGGTGGCGGGGAGCTCGCAGACATGTCGCGGCTAACCCCGAGAGAATCGGCAGCGCTCATAAGAGAACAGCCGATATTACGAGGGATTAAAGCCCGCATGAGCAGTTCTGTCGTCAAGCAAAACGGGATCCATCCCTTGCTCGTAGCCAAGGAAGCGGCGAGGGAAGCGGGCGTACCGATGATGGTGCACATCGGAAACGCTCCGCCAACACTCACGGAAATATTGCCTCGGCTAGACCGGGGAGACGTCGTGACACATGCTTTCCACGGAAAAAAAGGAGGGATGTTCGACGAGCGCGGTGAGTTGATTCCAGAGGCGAAAGACGCGTTGGAGCGGGGCGTCTTACTCGACATCGGACACGGCGAAGCGAGCTTCAGCTTTCAAACACTGCGTCATGCGCAGGCCCAAGGCATTGCGCCACATGTCATTAGCACGGATGTTCACCGACGCAACATCGAGGGTCCCGTGCATAGCTTGACGCTCACACTTACAAAGTTTCTCGCCATGGGCTACTCTCTCGACGATGTGATTGCGGCTAGTACGTTTGCACCCGCACGAATTCTCGGACTGGAAAACGAGATCGGAACGTTGAGAGTAGGGGCATGCGCGGACGTATCCATTTTACAAATTAAAAAAGAGCCGACTATCTTGATAGACAGTGAACAAAAAACGTTGGAGACAAAGGAAAGAGTAGTTGCCTATCAAGTAATTACTTCGGGAAAGGTACTGACATGCAAATGATTGATGACATCCTCAAGGAATTAGCTGAGACAAAATCGGATTATTTATCTGAAATTTCTGAATCAAAGGAGATTCTCCGGAAAATTGAGGAGGAGTTCCGCCTCATGGAGATTCACATACCGCGAGATCGCTGGCTGGCCATTGGGGCTCATGTGCTGGCATTTGTACGACGGATGACAAACGGTGAAAGGCTGCCTGTGATTGAAGCGGAGTTATTCGCCGAAATTCATCCCGATATGGTTACGCTCTCGCATAAAGTCCTCTCGGAAGAAAAGAATGCGTGGCAGGTAGATGATACAGAAGCGTTTCTGTTGGCTGTCCATTTTGAAGCTATCCGTGCGATACAGTTGGGGCCATCTTAAAACATCGCTGTGAATAAAAGGAGGGTATGTATATGTCTAAGGTAAAAATCGTGATTGGTGATCGTCTTGGAAAAGGACAGAACATTGCAAAAGGAATCGAAGCTGCTGGTGGGACCGCGATCGTCATTCCAGGTGTTGGCGCAGATATGAAGGTAGGAGATGTCATGGTCAGCGAGAGTGCAGATCTCGGGCTGTCCTTTTGCGGAAGTGGTGGGGCTGGGGCACTGACTGCCAAGACCAAGTATGGTTTTCCCGTCGAGTACGGCTTGCGCTCGGTAGATGCTGGCATTACTGCCTTACGTAGCGGCAAAAAAGTGATTGGCTTTGGCTTCATGGATACAGAAGAGCTGGGCAGACGCATAGCGGAAGAATACATCAAGCTGGGAGGGAAGTAATCCATGTACACGGAGACGACGCAGACCTTGAGATTATCTGGCAGTGCCGATACCAAAGAGGGAGCCTTCAACAAGATTTTTTCCCAAATCAAGCATGTCGTGGCGAGACAGACGAATGATTTGGTCGTGCGGATCGAGCCTGTAGGAGTTTCCATTGTGTCTGCGACAGAAACAGTGAAGCATGAGCGTTTTTTTGGATTGTTTTTCCCGAAAAAGAGAACCCGGTATGACATCACCGTAGATATTCAAGTGAGGTTGGGAATGGTGCAGATAGAAAACATCTCGTTTCAGCAGCAGACCGAGCAGACTGCAGGTGTGGGGCAGTTGGTTCGTCAGCGATAGAAGCTAACAGGGGGTAGGTTCATGGTTACTTTGATGATTGTGTTGAAGTCGATCGTCATCGGGGCATTGGTCGGCTTTGGTGTTGGTGCGGGGGCAGCGAGGATGTTCCATGCACCCAATGTCCAAGGGATGGGAGCATTCCGGACTTTTGGAGAGCTGAACGCATGTGCGGGCGATCCCATTTCCCACTTTTCATTTGGTCTAGGCTTTTTGTTTAACTCATGGGCGTCTGTTGTTGGTGCTGGTGCTTTGACGCAAGATGTGGATCATCGCGTCATCCCGAACTGGGCAGCTGCCGTGCTCCTCTGGCGCAACAAGAATGTCGCAGAGACCTTGCACAATCCGAAGCAAATGGCGATTGCCGGGGCAGCGGTCGGTGTTGTTGTGGTCACCCTGCTGAACTCAACCGCGACGGCGATTCCTGAATCGATGCAGCTCGTAGCGACGAAGGTACTGGTCCCGGCTGCGAACTGGTTGATCAACCCGATCATGCCGATAGTGTTCTGGATGGCGGCGATGGATGCAGGCAAACGGACAGGGATGTGGGGAACGGTCTTAGGTGGTATGTCGCACTTGGTCATGGGGAATGCCGTGCCAGGAATCGTCTTGGGTATTTTGATAGGAAAAGGCCTGGATGACAGTGGCTGGAACAAAATTACGAAATCCATGTTTATTGCAGTCATTCTCTTGTTTGTATTCAGTGGTTTCTTCCGTGGCTTTGACGTAGCGCTCTTGAGGAGCATGTCTGTAGACATTCCACAGTGGTTGATAGAGCTTCATGAAACATTCGGATCGGTGGTGAAAAAGTAATGGGTGAATTGCAGGCAAAAGGTTTTTGGTATTCAGAATGGGCATTTCCCCTCTTTGTGGCGTGCTTGTCTTCAGGAATCTTTGCGGGTACTCATTTGTACTATGTGTATCATGTCGGGGCATTTAACGATATTGCCATCGTTGCGATGCTGGAGGCGGGGATCAAGGGTGGCGGATACGGTGCGGCTGCTGCGTTTGGTGCGAGCTTTTTGTTCGCCCGTGTTTTGGAGGGACCGCTGGTTGGGATTCTCGATATTGGCGGCTCGTTGCAAACAGGTATCGGGATTGGTGTTCCAGCATTGATGCTGGGAGCAGGCTTTACAGCTCCATTGACTTCCTTTCCTTTGGCGCTGGCGACAGGTGCGCTCTTGGGCTTCATCATTGGAACCGTGATTATTTTGATTCGGAAGTATACGATCAATGCATCGAACTCCACCTTTGGTGCGGATGTCATGATGGGAGCTGGAAACGCTGCAGGTCGTTACTTAGGTCCGTTGATTGTCATTTCTGCGATTATGGCTTCGATTCCAGTAGGACTCGGTGCAACAGCAGGAGCAGCGATTTTCTACTATTACAACAAACCGATCGCTGGCGGTGCGATTATCGGGGCCATGATCCTCGGCGCCATTTTCCCGATCCCGACTCAATAAGAGAATCGCCAAGCGTTTTCACAGGAAGGATGGGCAAACCATGGGAATCTATCAGCAGCTAGGGTTGAAGCAAGTCATTAATGCAAGCGGTAAGATGACGGCACTGGGTGCAAGTGCCGTCCATCCCTCTATCGCACAGGCCATGGGAGAAGCCGCCATGGATTATGTAGAAATCAGTGAGCTGATGATGGTAGCAGGTCGTCATATCGCAGAGGCGACAGGCGCAGAAGACGGTTGTCCTACCTCAGGAGCTGCTGCAGGTATTGCCATTAGTGTAGCGGCAGTTATAGCTGGTTGCCATTTGAGTCTGATCGAGCGGCTTCCTCTTTCCGAAGGGTTGAATAACAAGATCATCATACAAAAAGGACACGCGGTGCACTTCGGGGCGTCTGTTCAACAGATGATTGCACTGGGGGGTGGAAAAGTCGTAGAGGTCGGGCATGCCAATCACGTAGAAGAAGACCATTTGCGAGAAGCCATTGATGATCAGACCGCAGCACTGCTCTATGTCAAATCTCATCATGCGATTCAAAAAGGGATGCAGTCGCTAGACACGATGATTCAACTCGGTCGTGAGTTTGGACTTCCGGTCATTGTAGACGCAGCGGCGGAGGAGGATCTGCGGCGTTACGTGGCGATGGGTGCCGATCTGATCATTTACAGTGGCGGAAAAGCAATCGGCGGACCAACCTCTGGTTTTATTACAGGTCGTGCCGATCTGGTTGCAGCATGTCGCGCGCAGTATAAAGGCGTCGGTCGTGCTATGAAGGTAGGAAAGGAATCCATTGCCGGTTTGCTTGTAGCACTTGGACAGTACGACCCTGAAAAGCAAAACGTTCCCGAGCAGCGCAGGCGAGTGGAGTGGCTGGCAGGAGAACTGAACAGCTTACCCGGTGTAAGAGCAACGATTGCACAGGATGAGGCTGGCAGGGCGATCTATCGTGTGCAAGTTCAGCTTGACGAACGCGTGACGGGAATGACGGCGCCGGAGCTGATACGGCAACTGGAGCAAGGAAATCCAGCTATTTTTACCCGCAACCATTATGTGAATACGGGAATGATTGCCTTTGATCCACGACCGTTTCACGAAGGACAGGAGCACATCATTGCAGCGCGAATGAAGGAGCTTCTGCAAAAACAGGGAGAAGGAGAATAACAAAAGTGGGCACACCGAAAATTCGATTAAACCTTTTGGCAAGGGATGTAGAGAACGCGAAACAAGTTTGCTCCATAGCGGATGGCCGGGCTTTGATCGGGATCTTGGTTAAAGGATTTGCGTCCGTAGAAGCAGCAATAGCCGCAGTGGAACAATATCAGCAAGCAGGTGTACCAGTGTCAGTAGGGCTGGGCGCAGGTGATCCTACTCAATGGAAGAAGGTCGCAGAAGTCGCGGTGCAGACACAACCGGATCACGTCAATCAAGTATTTCCGGCAGCAGGCTATACGCTCGGGGGACTACAGGCAGTCGGCAACTCACATACCATCGTGAATGCATTGATTGCCCCTGGTGGACAATCAGGAAAGGTTCAAGTCACCACGGGACCAATAAGCAACAAAGTGTCAGAATTGCTCTCTTGCGATGCAGCCGCTGCGATGCTGGCGGAGATTGGCGTTCACTCAGTCAAATTTTATCCAGTCGATGGGCTGGAAAGGCTGAATGAAATCAAGGCGATGGCAGAAGCAGCCGTACGTTACGGGATTCCAGTTTTTGAGCCGACAGGCGGGATCGATGCAGCTTCGATTCGTCCGATTGTGGAGGTATGCCTGGCAGCAGGTGCAAAGCAGGTCATTCCGCACATTTACACATCGATCGTCGACAAAGAAACGGGGTTGACGCGTTTGGACCAAGTAGAAGAACTGCTGGCTGCTATAGAAGGTCTGTAGCCATTTTACGAGAAAGGGATAGGAGTGAATCGAATGAGAGAGAGACAGGTTATCGTCCAGTTAACACAGGGATTACACGCGCGTCCGGCTACTTTGTTTGTGAAAGTGGCAGCTTCCTTTTCCAGTGAAATCGGATTGAACAAAGATGAGAAGAAGGTGAATGCCAAGAGTATTATCGGGGTCATGTCCCTTGCTGTTTCAAAAGGACAGTCGGTCATCTTGACTGCGGATGGTGCAGACGCAGAGCAGGCGTTGGATGCGTTGGAGCGCGTTTTGGTAAGTGTGGAGTAATTGGCTGGCTGTGTGTAAACGAAAAAGGGATGTCTCACGTGACAAGTCGTGAGACATCCCTCTATGTCTAAAAGTTCATCCTTCATCTTAATTGGATATAGAATTCTGTTTCGGTGTGTTGAATCCTTTAATGATTAGCCATATAGCCAAAACCAATTGTTGAATGGCTATGGGAATGTTCAACATCATGTAGGTTGCATCCAGACCGATGAAGCGAATCATAAATAATAAGCTTGCCAATATGGACAAGGTAGACCCAATCAGACCCGAAACTGACAACCAACGTGGAACTAATTTTGTTTGGTAAAAGATGCAGGTAAACAAGAGCATAGCCAAAACAAATGCCAGTGTCGTTGCCACATGGTTTACTAAATCACGGCCTTCCCGTAACAAGCCACCCAGGGTCTGAAAATACGATACATCCAGATTTCCAACTTTTGTAAATTCTTGACTTAATGCCAATAGCAACAGAAGAATGATAACACCAATTATTATGAACACACCCGCAATGATACCGAAAGCAACAGATCCAAGTGCGAAGCCTTTATTATGCTTACTTAAAATCGGATACATCACAATAGGAATACCAACATATGCAGCAACCATTAATAACTGGAAAAAAGCTCCTATTAGTACCTGATTTTCATTTGTAGAAGTCTTGACAAGGTAATCTGCTCCATCTATAACAGGGACAACACTAAATATACCTGTAACCACTCCGGCTATTAATAACACTCCAGTAATGACTGCAGACCTTCTACCTGAATTTTTACTCTTCCTCAACATAATTAGCCTCCTTATCATACCTACCCTTGGCGGATGGTTGCGGGACGTGTGAATGAAGAGGTCAAAGATGTAGCAATGATGACATTTCCTCTTTTAGGAGCGATCGATCTATACCTTTATTATTCAGTTTATATGCATGATTTGCTTCATTTTGACGTTGAGTCTACAATTAATTTTCAATGTACCATAAGGGGTTCCGGTCTGTTTGCATTGCTAAACGAGCTCGCCTGTTTGTCATGAATCCGATGAAAGTCAGGAAAACTGATTATGAGATACTCTCAGCTCTATTTCATTAAAAATGCTTCCAGGTTATATCAATACTCAAATACCCAATATGCCTCACCTTGAAGGTCATCGTTTCCTTCGTCGCCAATTCCGGTTTGCGAAAACAGACGAGGTCTTTGTGATAGCCAAAAGCGCGACAAACTTCCGGTCGAACGCTATGAATGCCACACTGATCTTTGTGCATGTCGTAGAAGATACAAGTACCGAACATTCGCGGTTGATTTTTCAGATCGTCACGAAGTCTTTTTGGGAGCGCTTTCAATTTCTTGTGTATGATTTTATATTCCTTCTCTGTTACGGGAACAGGACCACAGCACAATCCTTTACAGCCTTGGCAAGGTAATGCTTCCATTGAATCTACAACCTTTCGCTATGTAATGTTTGTTAGAAAAAACAAAAAAGATGATCCTCCTTGAATCAGGAGATCATCTTAAGCACTGCTGCGTTCAATTGTGTTGGTTACTCAAAAATTCGGTAAGAAGAGAATACTGTCCTTTTATTATAACACATGTAGGAAGATTTTGACGAATACTTAAAAAAGTACGAGAAGCTGGATAGCATGTTGACGGAGATACCCTCTGAGATCCGTAACCGTTTTATAGGCAGAAAATTTCCTAGGGATACTGTCATTTGCAAAAAAGACGAAGTCATCCGTCATGTATATATCAACTGAGAAGGAACGATGCGGATCGTGAACGAGTTTGACAATGGCAATGTCAATGTCTATGCATTTACCGATACAGAACCTTATACATGGATTGGCGATACAGAATTATTGGCGGGGGTTCACCGCTATGATTATACAGTCGAATCGGTTACGAACTGCACGACGCTCCAGATGAGTCGTGAAGACTTCCTCACTTGTTTTGAAAGTAGTCACGTCTTTGCGAAAGAACTCGCCAGAACGATTGCCAACAAGGTCCATCACCGGTCTTCCACAATTGGAGAAAACATTTTTTATCCTATTCTCTATAATATGGCATCTCTTCTGATCCAGCTGGCTCAAGAGAATACGGTCGACAAAAAGGCGGCGATTATACCCTTGAAGCGCCAGCATATGGCTGAGCGTTTGGGTATTAGCATCAGATCGGTTAACAGAGTAATCAAACGGTTGAGAGAGAACCACTATTTGTCCATCGCGAAGGGGAAAATTGTGATCGAACCAGAGCAGCTTCGGAGGCTGATGCAAGCGGTAGATCAATTTAAACAAACGTGACCAGCATGCTCAAACAGGAGCATTGCGATGGAGTGGTAATCGTAGCTCAACCACATGATCAATTTTCCTTAGCGCTGGATTGCATTCGTGCAGGCAAAAATGTGTACGTGGACAAGCCGCTGGGATGGAATGCGAAAGAAGCGACTCAGATCGCAGATGCAGCCGATCAAGCCGGAGTTGTGCTGATGGTGGGGTTTATGAAACGTTATGCACCTTGCTACATGAAAATAAAAGAACTGATTTCAGGGGGGACACTGGGAGAGGCGCGTTCCTTTCAATTGACATTCGCTGTTGACAGCACGCCGTTTTGTACAAACGAGGAAGAGCTTATGAAGCTTGTCGCCATTCACATGGTTGATCTGATGCGATACTTGTTTGGTGAAGTATCGCAAGTCTCTGGGTTTAGCAATCACGATAATCGAAGGATTGCGAACAGTCTCTCCGTGCAATTTGAAAACGGGGTTGTCGGGAGTGTTTATTTTGCGGGGCTTTGTGGGAGAAATGGCGCATTTTATGAAGCAGTAGTCCCTTTTTTTGTGCTTTCTTGTTTATTTCGTCAAAACATACAACCACTCACCATTGCAGTCCTCGTCGTCCCCACTCAAGCCTTCTAAGACGCGTTCAAATGAGAAGCCGAGTTTCTCAATGATATGCAGTGATGCCTTGTTGTCTGAGTGTGCCTTTGCGTACAATTTATCCAATCCGATTACATCAAATGCGTACGCAGTAAGAGCGGAGGCAGCTTCAAAAGCGTATCCGTTCCCCCAATAATCACGTCCAATTAAATAATAGAGTTCTTTTTCCGGGGCCAGAAAATCGAGAACGCCCACACCACACCAACCAATGAACTTGCCAGTAGTCTTTTCTCGTATGGCCACAGAATATTTAAAAGGCTTGTCAAAAGGGGTGTCATAACTGCTTAGTAGCCAACGAAATAAGCGCTTGTAGTTTTCCAAAGGCATTACATCCATGGGCAGGTAAGTAAACAAATCTGGGTTTTGCATAAGTTCAAAAGATTCCATTAAATCATCTTCTACGTAAGGACGGATGATAAGGTGTTCTGTTTCTAAGTGCATGGCAGATATCATCGCTTGCATGTAGCATTTCCCTTTCGGATTAGAAAATGAAGACTGCATAAAAAGAGGAGAAGCGCTGAAGGTAAGCGCCTCTGACCTCATGTTTGTTTGATCAGAATGAGTTCATCCACTTCTTCGCCTCGTGCTTCCGAAAATGCCCGGTCTACACCGAAAGGCAGAAAACCGTTTTTTTCTAAGACACGAATGGATGCGATGTTGTCATGAGCGACACGCGCATATACAGGACGTGTTCGGAGTTCTTCTAAAAAGAGAGAAAGTGCATTTGTCGCGATTCCTTTGCCCCAACAGCTTTTGTCAATCCAATATCCAATTGTAGGAAAGCCAAATAGCTCAAAGTACAAAACATTACCGACAATTTGCCCATTCATAAGAATGGCTCTTTTCACAATCGAATCATCGTTCAAAATCTTTGCCCAATGCGCGGCGAATCCATCTATATCAGCAGGGTCCTTGACAGTAAATGCCGCCATCATATGAGCGGATTTGTCCAATTGCTGAGTAAAAAATACAGGGAGATCTGCCTCGGTTACTTCTCGTAAATAAAGGGGCTGATCATGCAAAGGCTCCAAGGAAAAGCACCTCCATAAACATCAGCTATTCTCTTTTCACGAACACTTTAATAATTAACGACAGTATCGTGAGAACCAAAATGACATTAGCGATGAGCATAAAGCTAGGTAAACCAAGCCTAAACAAAACGTACACACTCCTACTCGTTACAACCTTTGAAAGTGAAAAAGACTAGTTATCCTCGGTGACAAGCATGATCGCAAAGCCATCATAGCCCTTGCTGCCTACTGTCTGTACAACGGTTCCACTGACACGTTTCTCTTCAGCAACCAAATCGGTGAATTGGCGTACTCCGACAATATTGGGATCTGTGCTTGTTTCATCTACAACTTGACCACTTCGTACAACGTTATCCGTGATAATCACTGTCCCTTTGCGAGAGAGTTTCAATGCCCATTGGAAATAGTCGGGGTTTCCTTTTTTATCTGCATCAATAAAAATAAAATCAAAAGGACCCTGATTTTCTTTGTGCAGTTGGATGAGAGAATCAAGGGCAAGACCGATCCTCACTTCCACGATATGATCCAGTCCTGCGCGGGTAATGTTCGATTGTGCAACTTCTGCATGCTTAGGATCATATTCGAGAGTAATGAGACGACCGTCAGCAGGGAGTGCGCGGGCTAGCCAGATGGTACTGTATCCACCGAGAGTGCCAATTTCCAAGATCGAGCGAGCGCCTTGGATTCGTGCTAACAGATGAAGGAGCTTACCTTGATTGGGTGCGACATCAATAGCTGGCAGGCCTGCAGCTGCGTTCTCTTGGAGAACTGTGTCTAGAACGGAATCGGTTTCCAGTAATTTATCCGTAAAATAGTGATCGACCGCTGTCCATTGCTCTCTATTCATGATCTCATCTCCTCAAGATTTTACAGGGATATCATAACACGATTAGAAACTTCTGGCTGTTTTTTTTGTACCGGATGACACATTTCAGTGGAGGTGTCTTTGGTGGATTAAGCTTTTTTGGTAAAATTTTCACCTGTTACCATTATTTACGCATAGCGTGAATGACACTTTCGAATCATAATAGAAAAGTAATCCAAGCTAGCTAGTATAATCCAACCTTGGGGATTCTATTCCACGCGTTCGACTAAATGATGCAGTCAAAGTCGGCGCAATTTTTTTATTCCATCTGTAGGTAAATATACCTACTATTGTTCGTTGTCAACAGAATCTAAGTCCTATATGCTTATATCATTCACGTAATGACATATGCGTACTACCCCGTACGCCCCAACCACTTTTTGATGGTTGGGATTTTTTTTATTCAAGGTCATATCCAGTTATCTCCTATCGCGTTTTGATGTGATTTTTTATATCCTTATACATAGGACTTGAAATGTTCTTGGGGTCCGCGGTGACTCAAACTATGCAGAGGAGTCACCGCTTTTTTCTTTACATACTTCCTCCGATCAAGGTCAAGCTAGTAACAGGTGATATTGGTCAGGAGGTGTTTTGTGTGCGGGCAACTTTCGTGGTGCTGACACTGGCTTTTGCTTTGACCGTAACGGGGTGTACGAAGCAGTCTGGTACAGAAACGAAGCAAAAAACGGAATCGGAACCGGAACCGTTGTGCATGCCTGTTCCCGTCAGACATTATCAATGGGAAGAGCGCGCAAAATCGATTACAGCCAGCGTGAAGGGCATCGATAAAATAGTGGCTGTGCAAATCGATAAAGAGCTCGATGTGGCTATTCAAGTGACGAATTTTAATCGGTTCAAGTTGGAATCGATTCAAAAAGAAGTCGGAAAGAAATTAAAAGAAGCCTTCCCAGATGCTAATATCCATGTGACAGCTGACAAGCGATTGATAAAAGATTTGCAAAGCCTAAGTGACGAACAGTGGCCAACCGATGTAAAAGCGGCATGCCAGAAGAAGAAATCCTTAAAAGAAATTGAAAAGAAAATGAAGGGCTAGCCTACTATTAAGACCTCACACCCTACAAGGGTAGAGTGAGGTTCTTGTTGTTTCTTTTAACGGACGATTAAAGCGGATTGAATATTCCGTGATTAATTGCCAAAGAAGAACTCCCTAGCTGGGAGTCTATGTAGGCTAGTGGTGATCACGATCGTAATGATGCTCGCGCTCTCGATCTCGATGGAGGTCGATTCCGCGTAATTCACCCTTGGCTTTTTCCACAAGGACTTGATAATCTCTTACCACTTCCGTCAAGGTAGTTACGGATTCTTTATAGTCGGGATCATTACAGATTCCATCTATCGCTCGATGGAGGTGATACATCTTATCTTCGGTTTTTCGGATAAATTCTACCCAATCCATTCCGTTCATAAAATACCTCCTTTCCGTCATAGGCTTTACTCCCATGCGCGAAAGTATGCAGTGTGAAATTACGAATAAATGAAGCGTATGTAATCTAATAATGAACTTTGGTCTTGTAACAACAATCTGTTCATGATAACATACCTCACATCAATAGCATCAAAGGACGAGACTTGAGGTGTATCAGATGAACGGGTTAGCCAAACTGAATAGATCGCTTGAGAAAATCATGCCCATACTAACGCCGAGTAGTGTTGCCATTGGCGTAATAGCGGGGACACATTTGCAACCATTTGCTTTTTTGTCTCCTTGGGTGTTTGCTTTCATGACATTTGCGGGCAGTCTGGGTTCAGGATTTAAAGAATTTGCAAAGGTACTAACCAGACCGCTTCCTTTAATCGTCAACTTGTTGATTCTTCATGCACTTATGCCACTTGTTGCTTGGTCGATGGCTACGTTGTTTTATCCAGATGATATTCATGTCATCACGGGATTTTTGTTGGCTGCTTTAATTCCCACAGGGATCACGAGTTTTTTGTGGTCATCGATTTATTTCGGGAACATCGCACTGACGCTATCCATTATTTTGTTGGATACGATGCTCTCCCCATTGATTGTTCCGTTGGGAATGTCCTTGTTTTTAGGGGCAACAGTTGAGATGGATTTGGCTGAACTGATGAAGGGTTTATTTTATATGATCGTGTTGCCGTCTCTTGTCGGTATGCTGCTCAATCATTTGTCAAAAGGGAACGTCAAAAAAACGCTGGCACCCAAATTAGCGCCATTCTCTAAGATGGGAATGGGTGTTGTCGTCGCGATCAACAGCTCGATGGTGTCGTCTTACTTTCATATGATGGACGCCAAACTGGTGGGAATGGCGGTCCTTGTACTGGTAGTGGCCATTTTGGGTTATTTGATGGGGTGGGGGATCGCAAGGCTATTTGGGTGGGAGCGAGATGTTATCGTCACGTTAACCTTCAATAGTGGAATGCGAAACATTAGTGCAGGTGCAGTTATGGCGATCACGTACTTTCCTGCTCCTGTTGCTCTTCCAGTTGTTCTCGGCATGCTTTTCCAGCAAATACTCGCTTCTACCTTCGGAAAGTTTTTGGAGCTAGTCGAGAAAAGACCACAACATCATCCACAGGAACTATCAAACTAAGAGCAAGAGCCGTTTTCCGTTAAGCAATTGGAAAATGGCTTTTTTCTTACAGATTCTTACCAAAGAACTCACTTCTTTGGTTACAGCTTACCTACATATTCGGGACTATCATACATAGCGATATGTGTGGCGCCTTCAATCCAAAACAATTCCTTTGGTCAGTTTGTTGCATCCGCTCTAGTCAAGTGGAGAGACTTTTAGAGAGGAACCTCAAATAAATCGGAGAATGAATTGAAAAAAAGTGTTGCGAACTTATGTTCGTACTCACTATAATGTAATTACAATTTCCCACACATGATGAGTATCTCGATAACAAATGTTCGTAATTAGGCGGGTGGAAAAGCGTGGCTAACGGCAATTTTGAAGTAACGAACGAAGAAAGAGAGGCATTTATGTACATGATACGAGATTCGGCAAGAGAGAACTACCCCTTGAATGTGAGCTGGTGTGTGTCCTTTGAGGGGGAGCGGGGGAATACGTGCAGTATGTGGGGTGTGGTCAAATGGGTAGACCCGAAGGCGAGGCGTGTTCAATTAGCAAACCAAACGAGTAGTCAATGGATCGAGATGGAGAAAATTATCAATGTACATGCATAGATGTACGGAAACCTCACGTAAAAAAACTAGTCGTATGATTTTTTTTGTTATTAAAGCGTATATGTAATAAATCCTAACATAAAAACATTGAAAATTCGAAAGTTTGATTGATGGTTGCTTTTTTATGTTAGAATATATTACATAAGCATACATTCTCTCCACTTCCTATTTTGACCCAGTAATTGGGTCCTTTTTTTTGCCTATGTTCCATTATTTGGATATGGCTTGCCATCCGCTTGAAATAACTTGCTCACCATTCCATAAAGACGACCTGACATGTTGGGAAAAACGAAGGAGTATTCATTCGATCCTTGATTCAGCAAGGCGATCGGTGATTCCACCATATAGGGGATTTTCATCAGATCAAGCATCTTCTTGTATTCCTCTACCTTGGAATGGTCAACCGTATAATAAAATGATTTGGAAAAATTCATGCGAGCACGCTCCTTTCCCTTATTGTAGCATATCCGCAGCTTGTCGTATAAATGAACATAATAAATGTTATGTAAACAACCCTTTTTGAAGAGAGAAGATTCACAAAGACTTCTACCTATGATAGAATAAAAGACCAAAATTTTACCAATAGGAGAAAAATGATGATAATCAGCCAACAACTCCTTTCTGTGAATGGGTTATCGTACACGATTCGCTCTGCAATGGAAGCAGATGCACAACAGTTGTCGGATCTGCGACTGCAAATCGATGGAGAGACTGAAAATTTGGATAGAGAAAGTGGAGAGGCTTTCATCGATGTGCAAGGATTCGAACACATCATCCATTCGGATGCAGAAAGTCCAAGAAACTTGTTTTTAGTAGCTGTAGTACAGGATCGGATTGTCGGTTTTTCCAGATGTGCAGGTGTTTACTTAAATCGATTTGCTCACAAAGTAGAGTTTGGTGTATGTGTTTTACAAGAGTTCTGGGGTTATGGTATTGGGAAAAATCTCTTGCAAGAATCGGTTGCCTGGGCAGATTCCAACCATATTACCAAAATGACATTGAATGTGATGGAAACGAATGAGAAAGCAATTGAGTTGTACAAACGGTTTGGCTTTGAAGTCGAAGGGGTACTCAAAAACGACAAAGTTCTTTCCGATGGCAATTATTACAACACCATTATTATGGGAAGATTCAAAAATGACAGGAGAGCAACATGACGAGAAAACGAGCGAGAGAATGTGGCGTACTGATTGGGTCAGGTATACCAGGTGCGTATAATGCGATTACGGATGTAAAAGGAGTTTCTTCCTGACCTTTTCCACAGGGAATTGCTATTCGTATGGTGACGAGCAAATGAGTACAGTGAAAATGTTTCCGTCTGAACAATTGGATGCACAGTTTGAAGCGGCGATCGAAGCGGTCAACGAAGCGATCTTGAACTCCATGTTCATGGCGGAAACGATCAAAGGCCAGAAAAGCAGAACCGTACATGCATTGCCACTGGATCGTTTCGTAGAAATCATGTCTCGTTAGATGAAAAAACTCCGCTAGTGTTTAGCGGAGTTTTGTTGTGAACTCATTAGTGTTAAACAATTGTTTAACTACTGAAGAAGCTACGGCTGGAGCGCTTTCTTTTATAATGAGAGCTACCGTGATGGGAATGGCCGTACCGATTGCTAGAGCTGTATTTTCTCCGATGCTTGTAATCGCTGCTGCTGTATTTCCGGGGCTTGTGCGAAGATGAGTGATTACCGAGTAAATTTTTCAAAAGCTTTTTGAGCATATCAATCACTCCTACTTAGGTTGGAAGTCTATTCCGTATAAGTATATACGAATATGTCAGAGGATCGTTTCATTATTTTTCTACGTTTTCGTGAAAAGCTGGACCGATCAAATCAATTCGGTTCGTCCATATTCCCCCTGTAAAGCTTGCGGGCACTTGTTTTAAATCTGTCGGAACATCAAAGCCTTGTGACACATCTCCACTGCCTGCGACTAAAATAACGCGCGTGTCTTTTGCTCCCATTCTTGCCATGAAACGATTCGGCCAACCCCAGAGCCATGGGGCAATCTGATCGGGGATATGTAGTTGAGTCTGTGAACAGGCATCGGGCACATATCCGGACCATCCTACTGCCATGTAGGGAATGAGGCAGCTTTTTAGTGTTGCTTTGGACATGACACGCAGCTCTGGTATTTGTTGTTTCAATGTTTCGATTGGCTTGTCACCGCCGTAAACAGAGAGCTGTGACAGTCGTTCTAGGGGCAATGCTGCCAAAACATCCGCCAACGCTTTCCCCTCGAGAGGGTCGTTGCTTTTGATATGGATAAGCAGCGAGTGAGCAGGGAATGTTTGTAGCACATCATCGAGAGAAGGCATCATGCCAATCCCTTTTCCGCGGAAAGGAAAGGTTTTCCCTTCATCCGCTGTATAATTGTAGCCAATGTCGAGCTGTTGTAATTGGGCCAAGGTATAATCTCTCGTGACGCCTGTACCATTTGTGCGACAGTCGAGCGTCCAGTCATGAAACACGGCGAATTGATTGTCTTTGGTCCATTGTACATCGAGCTCGACAACGTCCGCGCCTGCATCAAAAGCCGCTTGCATGGAAGGAATCGTATTTTCCAGATATGGATGCTCCGGTGGATAAATCCGTTCCGCCGTACAAGTTTCATTGGTGATGTTCTCCATATGAAATGTTTGGGCCATCCCGCGGTGAGCAAGTAAAAAAGGCTCGCCTTCTGGCTCTTTTGCAAGATAAGAGCTGTTACCCAGAAACAGGAAAGCGATGAAAAGAAGGGGAATCCAGAGGCGTTTTCGCTGGAACCATTTCTTTCGTGGTTGATCTCGTTGTTTTGACATGATGGGATATGGCCCCTTCCTTAAATTACTCTGCTCATTGTAGCAAAACGCAAGGGAGGAAGGTACATCCTTTGGGAGTAGTGCTTGGGGCTTGGCATCGTTCGAAAAGACTGGCACAATAGACGAAAGATAAGATGTATCCATGCGAAAGCAAGGGGAGGTACCATGAAAATCGCTTTACACCAAATCGCTTATCAGATCGGCATGCACCCAACCGAGATGGCGAAGCTTGTCTACGACGGTGAAGTAACAGGAGACGTACCTGAACGCAATCCACAAGCAAAGGATGCCTGGGTGGATTTGCACTCTCTGCGTAACTTCATTCAATGGCGATACGATCAGGGACGAATGGATCAGATGTTCTATGATAAAGCTATGCGTCACCTGAACAAAGCAATGCCTAAAAAATAATTCATAATTGGAGGAGAAACATGCAAGACTCTATCATTTACTGCATGGTACCAAAAGCATACTGGGAAAAGTGGATCGATCGGGATCACTACTTACCGCGCGATTACGAGCAGGAAGGTTTTATCCACGCGACAAAAGGAGACGCGCTTCTTGAAAAGGTAGCAAACCGCGTCTACGCACAGTTTGACGAGGAGTTGTATGTACTCGTTGTCGATGAAACGAAATCGACTTCGGAGGTTAAATACGAGGCTGCGAAGGATGGATTGCTGTATCCGCACATCTACGGACCGCTGAATCAAGATGCGATCGTGGATATGAAACAAATGAAGCGGATAGACGGTCAGTGGCGTCTGGGAACGTCCATCCGCTAATCTCTACCAGTTAAACCATTTGAGTAGCGCAAGCACTTCTTGACGCTTGGCCTCAGGTAGCTTGTCGAGTCTGCGCAAGAGAAGATCGATTCGCATGCGCTGTTCTACTTCGGATTCAGGTACCTTTTGCCCCTTCACCCATTGTCGTTTCAGGCGGACGGGATCAATATCAGAGATGACTCGAAGCAGCTTTCTTTCCAACAAATCTAAGGAAGCCATAGGTGAAACCCTCTTTTTCGTTTTAATCCGTTTCTTCCATTATAGCATGGGTACATAAAGAAACCATGATTGGCGCACAATGGTAAAGGTGTTGAATATAACCCTTTGTAGGAGGCGTATCGATTATGGCGAAGCCGGATGACCGTTCTGACAACGCAGAAAAACTGCAAAACATGATTTCCAATACGGAAGAAAACATTCGCGAGTCCGAAGATTACCTGGCGGCTAATACTGGAGAGATTTCTGCTGAAGAGAGAGCAAACCTCGAAGCAAAAAACCAACGTCGTGGAGAAAGCATCGAGGGATATCGCGCGGAAATCAAGGATGAATCTTCGCAGGCATAAACTTGCTACCAAACGTCTGGCGCCAACTATGCGTCAGGCGTTTTTTCATTCTATGGGCAAAAGTGCAACAAAACATGATTTGTTTTGCGAAACATGGTAATCTGTAATGGTACAAATTGAAAATAAGAGGAGAAAGACTTATGAAGCGACCAGAAGATACACGCGTCGTTGTCGGCATGTCCGGCGGAGTCGACTCCTCCGTGACGGCTTACCTGCTTAAGCAACAGGGATATGACGTCATCGGCATCTTCATGAAAAATTGGGACGATACCGATGAATTCGGCCACTGCACGGCGGAAGAAGACTTCCAGGATGTCCGGCGCGTCTGTGAACAGATCGGCATTCCATATTACACGGTAAACTTTGAAAAAGAATACATGGACAAGGTATTCCAGTATTTTTTGGATGAATATAAACGGGGACGTACACCGAATCCGGATGTCATGTGCAACCGTGAAATCAAGTTCGGTGAGCTTCTCTCCAAGGTCAGGGATCTTGGGGCGGATTATATTGCCACCGGCCATTACGCGCAGGTCAAGTACATCGACGGCGAGTACAAACTCATTCGTGGAGCTGACAACAACAAGGACCAGACTTACTTCTTAAATGTATTGGGACAAGAACAGCTGTCCAAAACGATGTTCCCGATTGGTCATCTCCCGAAACCTCAAGTAAGGGAGATCGCGGAGAAAGCCGGGCTCTATACGGCGAAAAAGAAGGACAGTACAGGGATCTGCTTTATTGGAGAGCGCAACTTCCGCGAGTTCCTGCAAAACTATTTGCCTGCCAAACCAGGAAATATCGAGACTGTAGATGGAGCCGTCATCGGTACGCACGACGGTCTGATGTACTACACATTGGGTCAACGACAAGGCTTAGGGATAGGCGGAGGTCATGGCACAAGTGGACAGCCTTGGTTTGTTGTAGACAAGGATCTGGAGCGGAATGTTCTGATTGTCGGTGAAGGCTCTGATCATATCCGGCTGTACTCGAAGAGCCTCCTCGCGACCAACGTTAGCTGGGTGAGTGATAAGAAGCTATCCGAAACGTTTACTTGTACAGCCAAATTCCGTTATCGCCAGCCAGATCAGGGAGTAACCGTTCACCTGCTGGAGGAAGGTACTGTAGAAGTTGTTTTTGATCAGCCGCAAAAAGCAGTGACACCTGGTCAAGCCGTCGTCTTTTACGATGGGGAAGTATGCTTGGGTGGCGGTATGATTGACAAGGTACGCTTAGTCGATAAAGAGAACTAAGATAATACGGGGGAAGCACTCGGTGGATGCTACGAAAAAATCAAAAGTGATTATCGTTTCGTTTTTGGCTGGAGCGGTTCTCTTGGCGATCATTTCTTATTTCGGGATGGCCTCCATGGGTAAAGAGCATATGGCGACGATTCAAAACGTCATCAAGGAGAACGGCGGGGTTATAGCCGCGAGTGGAGTGACAGCGGTTCCGCTGGAGGAAAGTCCTTTTACCAACGGTGGAAAAGGCAATACGATCTACCGAATCTACTATACGAAGGATGGGCAAACGTTGACGGCTTGGTATCGTGCTGATAACGAATCCTCCATTAAGAAAGAGCCGGAAGCATGGATTCTGCCGTAAAACAAGGATAAACCTGACTGGGAGAGTGAAGGCATCACATGACCCAACACGATGGACTGCGTGAACTGGCTGAACTGATTCGAAGACTCGAGTCAGAGCTAGCGGGTGCACAATTAAGTATTCTTGCTCATGAAAATAAAGAGGCAATCGCAACACTGCTAGTGGAAGGACTCGGGACGAAGGTTTCTGTCCAACATAGCTCCGGCGAATATGCGAATCATTTGGCGGTTTTGCGGGTAGGACCGAACAAGTACACCTTTGCGCAAGACTGGAGAGAAGTGTACATCAGTGAAATCAATTACTGCGCGTGTCGCATACCTCCAGGGGCTCATGGATTGTTGGTCCACCATATCGATTATCCGGGCGTGATTTATGATGTCTCACGAAAATTGGCCGATCATCAAATCAATGTATCTAAGTTGAATGTATCGCGCGAGCAAAAAGGGAAGAATGCCCTGCTTATCTCTGTGACCGATGAAGAGATTACACCGACGATTGTATCTGCCATCGAAGAGCTACCCAAAATCACCAAAGTGCTATCTCTACAGTAAGCGAATCATGATAAACAAAAACTGCCCGTTTTTAGCGGGCAGTTTTTTTCGTAGCGAATGTAAGTCCTTGGCTAATTAAGACTGGCAAAACGGACGAATGATTTTCGTCGGCAAATTCTTTAAAGGAAGCTTTGATTTGACCGTTGCCCATGGAGGACAATCGTTCGACCATCGCCAGAGATTTTTCTTTGACAAAGAATCGGCCATCGTTTTCCAATTCCCCAATGGTGAGAAGCGCATGGACGTCGAGGTCATCGGTCAGCAGGGTCGGTAATTGACTCTCCTTCGCAAGCAGTACGCTCTCATTCCAGTGGATGGAAGGACTGCCCGCAATATACCGTTGAAAAGCATGTGGTCTCGACAAAAGTACATGCAAGACAAACAAGCCACCTAGCGAATGGCCAAAAATCGCTTGCTGTGTCCGATCGATGGGGAAGTCGTTTTCGATGCTAGGCTTGAGCTCCTCCTCCAAAAA
Organism: Brevibacillus sp. NPDC003359; assembly: GCF_042878995.1. Lineage (NCBI taxonomy): Bacteria > Bacillati > Bacillota > Bacilli > Caryophanales > Paenibacillaceae > Brevibacillus > Brevibacillus sp. NPDC003359. The sequence goes on along the minus strand of NZ_JBIAOR010000001.1, from coordinate 1,058,895 downwards.
GGCGAGGAACTGCTCTGCTCCTCCCATCTGAGGCCACTCCGCCCCTCTTGGGTTGCCAGGTAGCTCCGAGGTGGGAACCTCATACGTGTAATCAAAGAAACGGGCAGGATGGAACGGCCCGTCTGTTGGATATCCAATCCCGACGACGATAGCAGGATACACGCCGGTTCGTTCAGGGCCGCGTGATTGTATCCGTATCGCTTCTGTCATAGTTGCAAAAAGAGAATTGCCATCTAACAAATATATGACGGGAAAGCCTGATTCCGGAGGGGAATCGGCAGGTATACTTACGAAAATGTGATAGTCACGCTCTTGATACGTCATGATTTTACTGTACGATCGAGGAATGACAACAGGTTGATAGTCAGTGCTTTTCATGAGGGCTACACTCCAATCTCTCCATGGCTAACCAACACGCACAAAATCTATTATATGGACGAAAACCAGAGATTGGCAATAGCCGAAAAACGAGAATAGTTAGTTTTCGAAAAGAGCGCATACTGAGCTTGACTCCTACGATATATTGAGGTAAAGTAAGTTTTACCAACTACATATTGATGCGGTAAGGTGTTTACCAGCCAGATTTGGTAGACTTAATAGGGAAGTCGGTGTGAATCCGACGCGGTCCCGCCACTGTAATGAGAGAGTTCCATTTGCGAATAATGCCACTGATCATGAAGGATCGGGAAGGTGAAAATGGAGCGATGATCCAGAGCCAGGAGACCTGCCTAACCGCTTACACTGTTTAACCTACGGGAGATAGGGAAGTGTTCGAGCGCTCAATTCGCATTGGCGAATTGCTAGATGGAAGTCATCACGCGCATTCGGCATGTAAACGTCGGATGCGCTTTTACTTTGGCTAAATATCATACATACAGAGTAAAAATAGCAGGATAGGATGAGGGACATGTTAATCGCTTATGATTCAAAAACAGGAAACGTCCGAAGATTCGTCAACAAAATTAATTTGCCACATGTGGAAATTGATCAAGATATGGTGTTGGACGAGCCATTCATTTTGATTACGTACACGACGGGATTCGGACAAGTGCCGGAGACGGTGGCGACTTTCCTGAAGCGAAATCATGTCCATCTGCGCGGGGTATCCGCCAGCGGGAACCGCAACTGGGGAGCTAGCTTTGCCAAAAGTGCGGATACGATCGCGAGCGAATATGGTGTTCCGGTGATTTCTAAATTTGAACTGTCCGGTACCGGCCGGGATGTGGAACAATTTACGAGTGGGGTGGCAGCAATTGCGGCATATTGAATTGAACAACGAACTGATGCAGCGTGGCAACGACGGATTTTACCAACTGGAAAAGGATCGGGAAGCGGTTGCGGTCTTCATGGAAGAAGTGCAGTCCAACACGATGACCTTTGGCAGTGTCAAAGAACGAATGGACTATTTGATCGAGAATGATTTCTATGAAAACGTCTATGAAACTTACACTGTTGAACAGGTCGATGAAGTTTTCCGTTTGGCCTATGACGCTGATTTTCAATTTGCTTCGTACATGGCTATCTCCAAATTTTATAAAGATTACGCCTTGAAAACGAACGATAAATCAATGTATTTGGAGCAGTATCCAGACCGGGTGGCCGTAGTGGCACTGTCCCTTGGACAAGGTAACTTTGAGCTCGCTAAGCGTTTAACGGTTTCCATGATGGATCAACGCTTGCAGCCGGCTACACCAACGTTCCTGAACGCAGGTAAAAGCCGCCGTGGAGAAATGGTCTCCTGCTTCCTGCTCGAAATGGATGATTCCCTGAACTCTATCAACTTTATTTTGGGAACTTGTATGCAGCTATCCAAAATTGGCGGCGGTGTAGCTGTGAACCTGTCCAAGCTTCGCGGACGAGGAGAGCCGATTAAAGGCGTCGAGGGCGCAGCAAAAGGTGTCATGCCAGTTCTCAAGCTGTTGGAAGATGCGTTTTCCTACGCGGATCAAATGGGACAACGCAAAGGCTCAGGTGCAGCGTACTACAACATCTTCGGCTGGGATATCAACGAGTTTCTCGATTGCAAAAAAATCAATGCAGATGAAAAAGCACGCATCAAAACGTTGTCCATCGGCCTGATCGTACCAAACGTTTTCTACAAGCTGGCTGAGGAAAATAAGCCATTGACTGTGTTTGCTCCGTACTCCGTGTACAAAGAATACGGCGTGCATCTGGATGATATGGACCTCGATGACATGTACGAGGAGCTCTTGGCAAACGATCGCATCAAGAAAAAGACAGTGATGAGCGCACGCGAGATGTTGACCAAAATCGCGATGATCCAAATGGAATCGGGCTATCCGTACATCATGAACAAAACGAATGCGAACAACAACCATGCGCTGAAAGATCTCGGATCGGTGAAAATGTCCAACCTGTGCACGGAGATCTTCCAGCTACAGGAAACTTCGACGATTGCCAATTACGGCGAAATGGATATCATCCGTCGAGATATTAGCTGCAATCTGGCATCGCTCAATATCGTCAACGTGATGGAACGCAAAATGATCCGTGAATCCGTCCACGAAGGGATCGAAGCCATTACATCCGTGAGCGACATGACGCGTGTAGAAAACGCTCCAGGCGTTCAAAAGGCGAACCGTGAGCTGCACTCAGTCGGTCTCGGGGCGATGAACCTAAACGGTTATCTGGCAAAGAACAGAATCGCCTATGAGAGTGAAGAAGCGAAAGATTTCGCTCGTACGTTTTTCATGATGATGAACTTCTACTCCTTGGAAAAAAGCATGGAAATTGCCAAGGAAACAGAGCAGACCTTCTTGGGCTTTGAACAATCGGAATATGCCAAAGGCACTTATTTTACGAAATACGTAACCAACGATTACAGCCCGCGGACGGAGAAAGCAAAGCTTCTCTTTGAAGGAATGCACATTCCGACGCCAGCGGATTGGGCGGAACTACAGCAAAAAGTGCAAAAGCATGGCGTTTACCATGCGTATCGTTTGGCGATTGCACCGACACAGAGCATTTCCTACATTCAGAATGCGACTTCTAGCGTGATGCCAATCGTCGAGCATATCGAGACGAGAACGTATGCCAATTCAACGACGTATTACCCGATGCCGTACTTGTCGCAGGAAAACTATTTTTACTACAAATCGGCGTATGTCATTGATCAATTCAAAGTGATTGATCTGATTGCCGAAATTCAAGAGCACATCGATCAAGGAATCTCGACCGTGTTGCACGTGAATAGCAATATCTCAACTAGAGAACTGGCTCGCTATTACATTTACGCAGCGAAAAAAGGTCTGAAGTCGCTCTACTATACGCGTACGAAGCATTTGACTGTAGAAGAGTGCATTAGCTGCGCAGTTTAGGGAAATCGATTCTTCAAAGGAACAGCATCAAGCAAAAAGAGAAGAGGAACGCCATATGAAAGCAGTCAATTGGAACAGGCCGGACGACGATTTTACGATGACGTTTTGGAATCAAAACATCATGCAGTTCTGGACGGATGATGAGATTCCCCTGTCAGATGACAAGATGTCCTGGATGGAGCTCAGTGCAACTGAACGGGATACGTATAAAAAAGTATTGGGCGGCCTCACCTTGCTGGACACGATTCAGGGTGGGGTAGGGATGCCGAAGATCATGGAGCATGTCGATGGACTACAAAGAAAAGCGGTTCTCGCCTTCATGGGCATGATGGAGCAAATCCATGCCAAATCGTACAGCAGTATTTTTACCACGCTGGCATCGACTGAAGAGATTGATGGTATTTTTTCGTGGGTAGAAAACAATCCCCATCTGCAAAAGAAAGCGGCCCTCATCTCTAAACGCTATCAGGAAATCGAGAAACCGAAAGACTTGTATATGGCGATGGTAGCGTCCGTCTTCCTGGAAAGCTATCTGTTTTACAGCGGCTTCTTCTATCCGCTCTATTTGGCTGGTCAAGGCAAGATGACAAGTAGCGGGGAAATCATCGACCTGATTGTTCGCGACGAGAGCATTCATGGACTCTATGTCGGCGTTCTCGCCCAAGAAGTATATCAGAGTCTGACTGTGGTAGAGCAGACCGCAGCAAAAGAGGAGCTGTATGCCCTTTTGCATGAGCTGCAAGAAAATGAAGAGGCCTATACGACTTCGTTATATACGCAAGTCGGATTAGCTGACGAGGTACATGCCTACGTGCGCTACAACGCGAACAAGGCGTTGATGAATCTGGGTCTCGATCCGCTTTTCCCGGAGGAAGATGTGAATCCGATCGTACTGAACGGCATTCGCACACAGACGAAGCAGCACGACTTCTTCTCGAAAAAAGGAAATGGCTATGTCCGCACTTTGAACGTAGAGCCATTGACGGATGACGATTTTCGTTTTTAGTATGACAAAAATTGGATTCTGTGTTACTGTATGAAAAGAATGTTGCCTTGCTAGTTTTTAGGGGCATTTCACATAACCTTACAACTTCATAGGAGTGGGAACAGGTTCTTTGGTCAGGAAGAATGGCCAAGGATGAAAAGGGAAGTCGGTGAGAATCCGACACGGTCCCGCCACTGTATGAGGGGAGTCAGCACATTTATCGCCACTGATCCAAACGGATTGGGAAGGCATGTGCAGATGATGATCCCAAAGTCAGGAGACCTGCCTGTTTCGACGACACTGCTTAACCTACGGGAGATAGGGAGGTGTTAGGATGCTGTGATCTCAGTGCTTATTTGGCATTTCTAACGTTCTTTTTGATCGTTGGAGATGCCTTTTTTATTGGGCGGATTCAAGACAAGATCGAATAAAGAATGGAGAGGAAGCTCATGAAAAGCAGCAATTTGGGATATCCACGGATCGGGGAGAACCGTGAGTGGAAAAAGGCATTGGAAGCATTTTGGGCAGGCGCCACCGATGAGGAGAGCCTCGTTCAGCAAATGGAGCAAATTCGTCTCCAAAACCTGTTGCGTCAGCAGGAAAAAGGGGGTGAACTGATCCCTGTGGGTGACTTTACGTACTACGATCACATGCTGGATATGGCTGTGATGTTTGGAATGGTCCCCCAGCGTTATGAATACGAGGGAGGCCCGGTTTCCTTACGCACTTACTTTGCTATGGCTCGCGGTTCGAAGGAAGCGGTAGCCAGCGAAATGACGAAATGGTTTAACACGAACTATCATTATATCGTTCCGGAGTTCGGTGAACGACAACCAGCCATAACGGAAAACAAGCCTCTCCAGGCATATTTGGAGGCCAAAGAAAAGCTCGGCATCATCGGAAAGCCTGTCATGGTAGGCCCGTATACGTTTGTCAAATTGTCCAAAGGATATGAGAAAAACGAATTTGAGTGCGTCATGGATCAACTTGTTCCACTCTACATAGATGTTCTCCGGGAGTTGGAGCTGCATGGCGTGGAATGGGTGCAAATCGATGAGCCTGCATTTGTACGGGATGTCTCGGACCATGATCGCGCCATCATCAAACGTATCTATGCGCAAATCGGTCAAGCACTACCGCATCTACAGTGCATGCTGCAAACCTATTTTGAAGCGGTGGATTGGTACGAGGAGCTGGTTTCCTTACCGGTAAAAGGAATCGGTCTAGATTTTGTACACGGAGCGAAGCGCAATCTGGCCAATCTGAAAACACAAGGGTTTCCAGCAGACAAGATTCTCGCGGCGGGAATCATCGACGGTCGAAACATATGGCGTGCGTCTATCGAGGAGAAATGGGAGCTGGTCAAAGAATTAACTGAGATCGTACCACTCGAAAAGCTGTGGCTGCAACCGTCCAGTAGTTTGTTGCATGTACCTGTATCGGTTGAAGCAGAGAGCGACTTGCCAGAGGAAGTCATGCCTGCATTGGCGTTTGCCGACGAAAAGCTGGGGGAAGTACAGTTCTTAGTCCAAGGATTCCGATATGGAAAATATGTGATTTCAAAAGAGATCGCCCAAAATGAAGCGAACTTGCTCAAGGTGGCACTCTCCCCAGCAAGGAATCGGCAGGAAGTGAAGAAGACTTTACGTCAACTGGCTGCTGAAAAACCTGAAAGAAGTGTTCCTTATCTCGAACGTCGAGAGATTCAACAAAAGATGTGGAAGCTACCACTATTGCCAACGACTACAATCGGAAGCTTCCCACAGACGGCGGAGGTTCGCCACGCCCGACAACAGTTTAAAAAAGGTAACTGGACAGTGGAGCAATACGATGCTTTCATTCAGGCGCAAATCAAGGAATGGATTGATATACAAGAAGAGCTTGGTCTGGATGTGCTCGTCCATGGGGAGTTCGAACGAACCGATATGGTGGAATATTTTGGCGAAAAGCTCGATGGCTTTTTGTTCACGAAAAACGGCTGGGTGCAGTCGTATGGCTCGCGTTGCGTGAAGCCACCTATTATTTACGGAGATGTGGAGTTTGTGGCACCGATGACGGTCAAGGAAAGTGTGTATGCAAAATCATTGACCGCCAAACCAATGAAGGGTATGTTAACTGGCCCAGCAACGATTCTGAATTGGTCGTTTGCTCGAGTCGATGTCTCCAGACAAGAAGTGTGCGAACAAATCGCGTTGGCATTACGAAAAGAAGTAGAAGCCTTGGAAGAAGCGGGGATTCACATGATTCAAGTCGATGAACCAGCACTGCGCGAAGGATTACCGCTCAAAAACGAAGAGCAGGAAGCTTATCTCGAATGGGCTGTCAGAGCATTTCGTCTGGCGACCTCTACCGTTGCGCCGAGTACCCAAATTCATACACATATGTGCTATTGCGAGTTCCATGATTTTATGGATGTTATCAGCGAACTCGATGCCGATGTGATTTCGATTGAAACTTCGCGCAGCCACGGAGAGCTCGTGTCTGTTTTCGAAACAAGTACGTATGACAAAGGTATCGGGCTCGGCGTTTACGATATCCATAGCCCCAGAATTCCTGCTGTATCAGAAATGGAAGATATGGTCACACGGGGGGTACAAGTGCTTCCACCCGGTCAATTTTGGATCAACCCGGATTGCGGGCTGAAGACGAGAGGAAGGGATGAAACGGTTCAGTCATTGCGAAACATGGTAGCGGCAACGAAGGCGATTCGGAGTCGTTTGATAGCCCGGTCGCAAAGGTGAACATCATGGGAGGAGCCATACAAATGATGACGGAATCACGACCGATCCAACAATCGAGGACCTTTTTGACGGATCTCGTCTTTCCTCCGGATACGAATCACCACCATACCATTTTCGGCGGGAAAGTCATGGCATATGTGGACAAGATCGCTTGCATTGCTGCGATGCGGCACTGCCGTAAGCCCGTTGTAACAGCGTCCAGCGATTCCTTCGATTTTCTCGCACCAATCAAGACAGGGGAAGCGATCAACCTGGAAGCATATGTAACCTGGACCCATAAGACGTCCATGGAAGTATTCGTGAAGGTGGAGTCGGAGAATTTGTTGACGGGGGAAAAACGGATAACAGCACGCGCCTATTTGACGATGATTGCCCTCAATGATGAAGGAAAGCCAACAGTTGTACCAGGTGTCATACCTGATACAGAGGAAGAACGCATGCAGTATGAAAAAGCAAAAGAACGCCATGTATTGAGAGGGAAGCGGAAGGTAGAGATGTAAGTAAAAATACAATAGATGCCTCCGGTCAGCTTGCTTGCAACAGGTCACCGGGGGCATCTTTATTTTGCATGTTCGCTAAAAATCTTTGAAATACTTGCCCTGTTTTACGCATATATACATCCCTCAGTGTATTCTTAATTACTTTGATTAAAACACAAATGACCCACAAGGGGGTCACTTTTCCACCATACGGGTCACAGATCACCCTTGACGTAAAGGCGGTTTTTTTGGAGTGTTAGAAGTAAATTTAAGCGAAAAAAAGCAGCCTATTCTAGCTTTTGAATTGCTAAAATAGACTGCATTTTTTTGTGCTATTGTTCAAGTAACATTTAACTTATGTGGTACCAACACGTCCTCGTCGATTAACACGAGGGTGTGCTTTTTGATAGGATTATCTTGAAATATTGGAATAATATGTGACACAAACAATTGCCCCTCCGTCTTACCCTTGGTAAGGTCATACCGAACTTATCCACAAATCTGAACACTTTTTGGAGGTGCCAAATGAAACTCAATCCATCGATGATGTCGGTTATAGCGGCGTGCTTACTTGCCTCTGCACCAGCATGGACTACCCATCAACCAACGGTACAAGGAGCAAGCGATGTGAAAAAGGAAGAGACTCAAAAAAATGATTATTCCCAAGATGTTCAGAATTCTCTGGACAAGCTATTTGAGGCGATTCCAGAGTTGAAAGGTTATCGACTAATAGATAAACATTATGAGGAAGACAGCTTTCGCGGTTATCCGTCACCGATCTGGAGCTTGAACTTCACCAACATGCCAAAAACAGATGAAAAAGAAGAGTATGACGCATACTCATCCGTTAGCCTTGAGCTGGATGCGCATACGGGCCGACTGCTTTTCATGGATATCCAAAATCCAGCATGGGCATCAACCGATTATCCGGAAGAAAAGCTTGCCAGAGACAAGGCTTCAACTTTTATCGAGGACTTATTCGGTACGGAAGCAAAACAGCTGAAAGCCGAAAAAAAACTCGGCAGAGGAAAATCAGGATCAGGTGACGGGAAAGGCAACAAGCTGGAATGGGCTCGCTCCACCGTGAAATACCACTCTCTCATCAATGACCTCCCTCTGTCCAACAATTCTATCTCCGTATCCGTTGATCATGCTGGCCATATTATTCGCTATGAAGCGTATGATTTCATCGAACCTAGCAAAGTGAACTGGCCTGATCCGAAAAAAGCGATAACACTTGAGGAAGCTAGCAAAATCTATAAGGACAAGCTTAAGATGGACCTGGTATACGTATCGGAGCCGCCGATTTCCTATGCTCAAAATGGAAAACCGGCAGAAAAGAAACCGATGCTTATTTATCAACTGAATACCATTGGTTGGATCGATGCTCTAACCGGCAAAGTCATAGGGGAAGAAGCCGAACTGGCAGGGGAGGGTTTTCGTGTAAAAGGAGAAGGGAAGAGCATCAAAATAGCTTCCCGCGAACAAGGAGAGAAATGGCTGAAAACACAGTTTGGTATTGATGTTTCAGGTGCGAACTTTGAATACGATGATCACAAGGACAATCTTCTAGAAGGACTTCAGACAATCGAATCCTATCGTTGGATGAACGATTCAAATAAAGGTACGCCTGCATTTGAGCTGGTTAGCCTCACGACAGATGAACAGAGTGATCGGCTCATCGACTTCGATCTGATTTTGCCAGACCAACGAAAAACAGAGCAGAAAATCAGTGTAGAGGAAGCGAAGAAAAAAGCGATCGCAGCACTCGTACCTTATCTTGACCCGGCGTTAACGGAGCTATCGCTTATCGTAGAGACTCCTGAAGCAGATATTCCGGAGTGGGTAGACAAGAACAAGCTGGATAAGGAAGAGGATAAAACGTATTCATTCAATTTCCTCGTAAAACGCAACGGGATCGAAGTATCTGACGAGTCTTATATGGTGGGGGTAGACAAGGCAACGGGTACGATTACAGAGTTAAACCTCCACCCTCTCAACCCGGGCATTACCCTTCCAGATTCCAAGAAGATTGTAAGTGCAGAAGAAGCAAAAGAAACGATCCAACAAGAAATTGAGCTGGAACTGGTCTACGTGTGGGAGCAGTATGATGGTCAAAGAGCTCCCGAACCGCAGTTGGTCTATCAGCGCAAATGGAAGAATGGCTATAGCTTTATCGATGCTTCGACAGGGGAGCTCGTCAAGGTGTCCCGCCAATAAATGACGACAGCCGATTTGCTCTCGCAGCAATATCGGCTTTTTTTGGTGCGCTTAGCAGGGGCGTCGTCTCAAGGGTGAAAGTCCCGAACGGGGGCTGGCGAGCGCCTACCGTTAGCCAAGAGAAAGGGTGTCCAGCGTGAGGTGGAATCTGAAGGAAGCGAAGGTACACAAACCCACTCATACATTGAGGAACAACTAAAAAAGGGTATAAAAATTGCTTGGAGTGGATCAATGAAACAAAGTATTTTGCAGTGCTCGTCTCGTTACGATTTAGATGGATACTCAAAATGAGCATAGACAACAACGTAAGAACGGATAGGATTCAAGAAACAGAATTAGATAGTCACACAAAGCCGCTTGTTTAGTTAAGCGGCTTTTTCATATACGCGAAATATGATTACGGTTGAACTATACCCATATCGAGAGATCACACCCCCATGTAGGAAATACGGTTTTCCTACATAGGGGTGTGATCTCGTTTAAAATTTGTTGGTTTGATGTTTTTATTATCAACTTCTTTAATAAAGTAATCAGTTAAGTTCATATCAATTCTAAATCTTGTCCCATGATGATCATACTTGTAAGAAACCACGCCAAGATACGGTTGGAATTCCACATCTTGATGGTCGGGATTTGAATTATAAACTAAGTGATAAATAGGTATATCAATAAGATTTAGGGTCTGCCACCTCTTTACTAAATGCTTTTACTTTATCTGAATAGTTACAGTCAGAAACCCAGTTTTGCTTTTATATTCGTCTTGGCCAACTGATCCAAAACAGACATTGTATTCTACTTAATACACTGGATACTTATACTTTCAAAGTATAAATTCCTTTTTTCATCCTATTGAATGGTTGATTCTAGTTCCTTGAACCAATCTTCTTACATATCAGATTCCTTCAATGTGTTTGGTCTCCAAAAAGATAGCTCAAAAAAATGCCGAATTGGAAAAAATGCTGTATTGCTAAACTTTGGATAAGCAACTGGAGGGATGGGTACGTGAGCAAATCATTGAAAAAGCTGGGGAGATTGGGATTTTGACCGCTGCTTACACGGCAAAAGAGCTAAATGTGGACGTTGGTGATCGCGTAATCTTTCTGCATGAGTTGAACGGCTGGAGTTGGTGCGAATTAGAGAGCACAGGGGAGTGCGGCTGGATACCAAATGAATGTCTCAGCACGGAACATTAAAAAGAAGAGAAGAGAAGGGGCCTTCCAATTGTGGAGGTCCCTTTTTACAAACTGTCATACACCAAAATGAAGCAAAAACTACATTTTCCAAGAAGTATTGAAGTGATTTCTTGCAAGAGATATACTATTCTCAAAATTAAAACAAATTAGAGTGATAAAGGAGCTTCAGCATGGCACAACTCGTAAAAGAACGGATTCGGAAGCAGTATGGGAAGCTGACAGCAAGCCAAAAAATCATCTGTAAGATCGCTATTGAAAAGCCAAGCCTACTAGCGATCCATACCGCTAAAAAAATCGCGGCATTTACGAATACCAGTGAAGCGACTGTCATTCGTTTTTGTTATGCATTGGGTTACTCCGGATACACAGAGCTTCAGGAAGAAATCAAAAAGTCTCTTTTGATAGGAGACCAAAGGAAGGGGCCGATCCAGAAATATCGAGACACTGAGGTTACACTCGATCAGAGCAATTACGCACATCAAGTGATGGAGAGTGATATTGCGTATCTCCAGCAAGGCTTGCAGCAAATTGACTACACGTTGCTCCAAGAGGTGGTCAAAAGCATCGTGCAGGCAAATCGAATTGTAGTGGTAGGATTTCGCTGGTGCCATATTCCTGCAAAATGGTTGTTCTCAGCGTTGAATGCCATCAAAGGAAACACACATCTGTATACGGGAGCAGTGGATAACGCGGATTATTTTCTCACCGAACGAGATCAAGAATGGCTGGTCATTGCGATTTCATTTCCTCGTCATCCTAGCGAGACGGTCGCCATGGTTCATTCAGCAAAAGAGCTGGGAGCGAAGATTTTGGCGATTACGGAAGGCGAGTTCTCCCCCATCAGCCAAGTCGCAGATCATCTTCTGAAAATCACCACCCCCCAACCCGTTGCCACTAGCGGTATGCCCACATTATTCTCCATGCTAAATGTCTTGATCAAAGGCGTCATGCTCCACGATGCGGAAAATGTCCAGAAACGATTGCAGCACTATGATGTAATCAGCTCGAAGCTATACTCGTTTGTCGGAGAGGATGAGGAAGACTTCTCGATCTTTTGAAAGCAGAAAAAATGAGAAAAGGGAAAGGGGAATCCTGCCAATGACCAAGCCGATTTGGTTCACAGCGACTGGCGACAGCTTCATTACACGCAATCTGCCATACAAGGACCAAGCTTTTCAAGAAATATCCAGCTTGCTGCACCGTGCAGACGTACGTATTGCGAATCTGGAGACAACCGTACATGATAACGAGGGCTACCCCAGTGCGCAGAGCGGAGGAACGTGGGCGATGTCACCACCTTCCGTTTTGCAAGTCATGAAAGATTACGGCTTTAACATGATTGGCTGGGCGAACAACCATACGCTCGATTATTTGTATGGTGGACTGGAAGCAACCGAACGGTATCTCAATGAGTACGGTTTTGTCCATGCTGGCGCAGGCAAAAATCTCGCAGAAGCGGGAGCACCGCGTTATCTCGAATGCGAAGGGGCCAGGGTAGCCTTGATCGCCGCGACGTCGACCTTTCATCCATGGTGGGCGGCCGGAGATCAGCGTTCGGATAGCATCGGCAGACCAGGGATCAATCCGATGCGCTATGTGATGACACACCACATTACGGAACAAAAGCTCGCTGATTTGCAAGCCATTACGGAATCGACCGACATTAACGCCTTCAACAAACTACTGATCGAGGAAGGCTTCATGAACGATCCGGGCAAAGATATTTTTCTCTTCGGAAATGCACGTTTCATGGTAAGTGACGAAGAGGGAACGACTACCCAGCCGCATCCGCGCGATCTGAACCGAATCGTCAAAACGATTGAGGAGGCAAAAAGGAGGGCTGATTACGTTATCGTGAGTATTCACGCTCATGAGATGAAGGGTGATGCGAAAGAGGTTGCGGCTGATTTCTTGCCTGTATTTGCAAAAGCTTGCATCGATGCAGGCGCACACGCTGTGGTGGGACACGGCCCCCATTTGTTGCGTGGCATTGAAATCTACAACAATCGACCGATCTTTTACAGCTTGGGAGATTTTATTTTTCAGACAGAAACCGTTACGAGTCAGCCCGCTGATTTCTATGAGCACTATGGCTTAAATCACACCCATAATGTGGCAGATGCCTTGGAAGCGATGAGTGCCAACTACACACGCGGACTGTGTGTGCACAAAGAGGTGTGGGAGTCGGTTATTCCCTTATGGAAAATGCAAGATGGTGAACTGCTCGAACTGGAGCTGCATCCGATTGAATTAGGCTTTGATCAGTCTGTACATCGAATGGGATGGCCGAAAGTAAGCGGCGATACCTCGATCTTGGAGGGGCTCAAGACGTTGAGTGAACCATATGGCACAGTGATTGAGATTACGGATGGAATTGGGCGCGTAAGACTGGCAAAATAGCGGGGAACATGTCGATGCCCATACATTCTCTGCTTGCCGATTACGTTTCAGATGAATGCGGAAGGAGTCATCGTCAGCTTGTCAGCACCGTTCGAAATCATGTTTACCCGTATTTGCTTCTACTTCCTAGACAAATGGAGTGATTCAGATGATGGCGAGAATCACAATGGTTATGTTGTTTGTGCTATACATGATCAATTATGCGGACAAAACAATTGCGGGATATTCTGCAGTGCCGATTATGGCTGAATTTTCGTTGAATGAGAAGGAATGGGGGCTTGTCGGAAGCAGTTTTTTCTGGTTTTTTTCCATTGCTGGGATTGTAGGCGCGGCATTGTCGGACCGCATCGGGACGAAAAAAATGCTGGCGATCATGGCGCTGTCCTGGACAGTCATCCAATTCGGCGCTTATGCGATCGCAGGTCTGCCGATGCTCGTCGTTGCGCGGGTATTGCTTGGAATCGGCGAAGGGCCTTTTTGGGCAACGGTTGTCAGCCATTTGAACAAATGGTTTCCCGAAGAAAAGCGTGGACTGGTTTATTCCACCGTGAACTTCGGTGCTTTCGTCGGTGCGGTTGCTTCGGCACCGCTGATCGTCGCGCTAATCGATAGCTATGGATGGCGATTTTCCTGGGCGTTTATGGGCGCACTCAGTCTGCTGTGGTTCTTGGTCTGGCTGTGGATTGGAAAAGAAAAACCACTTGTCAGCGTAGCTCCTGCAAAAGTCGAAGCTCCCACCTTGCCAAAAGCGAAATGGTCAGATATATCCGGTGTCTTGCTCTCATCCACGTTTCTTTTCTGCTTTTTGATCTATTTCGCACAAATATGGGGGACGACCTTCGCATCGGTATGGGAGCCTGTCTATCTCGTCAAGGTCTTCCAGTTTACGAATCAGGAAATGGCTTATGCGATTGCAGGCACGGGGCTTTTGGCTGGACTTATGACCATACTAATTTCATCAATTGGTGATCGTTTCTTTAAAAAACACCGCAGCTATCGCAAATCATACGTTTTGGTTGGCGGTGTTTCGATTATTTTAGGGGGACTGTGCTTTTACGGTGTTACCCTTGCTCAATCAACGGCACTTGTCTTGATCTTCCTGTGCCTAGGAAAAGGATTTGCTTTTTCTGTTGGTACAGCTGCCTCTGTCATTGTCAGCAGCTTGTTGCCGGAACGCACGGGACTTTTGGTCGGTGTGTTGTCTAGCCTGGTTACATTGGCAGGGATCATCTCGCCACTGGTAACGGGCTCTATCGTTCAGTCAGCCGGAGATATTGGCACAGGTTTTGGCAACGCCATGATCGTCAACGGGTTGCTCTTTATCATATGCGGCGTGCTTTTTCTGCTCTTTGTGATGCGAAATGAACAAGCGAGTCAAACAGCCCCGTCAATCTCCCATGTTTCTTAAAAGTAATACTTTATAGGCTTGACTCTAAGTGTTAAAATTTTCTGAAAAGGGGGTAGATGTGTGATGTATCATTTGAATGAGAGCCTCATGCAGAGCGCGAAACAGTTTCCGGATCGCCCAGCCTACGTCTTCATGGGAGAAACGACTACGTATGTGGACTTTTATCAGCAAGTTGAACATCTCGCAGCAGGACTTGCCCAGCTCGGGATTGGAAAAGGGGACGCTGTCGCCCTGCTCATGGATAATCGGCCGCATTTTGTTAGCGCTTACTTTGCGATTCTCCGCGTAGGAGCTGTCGTTGTTCCCATGAACCCCATCTATACGGCGCGTGAAATTAGCTTTATCCTATCGAACAGTAAGGCAAAAGCAGCTATTGCTTTATCCGCGTTGCAGCCGGTACTGACCCCGATGAAGGATCAAATAGAAGATTTGCAGCTTCTCATATACACAGAACCCATTGAAAATGAATTAACGATCGATCAGCTTGTACAGGCAGGGCAAGAGTCAGACGCAGAGTACGCGGAACCGGAACGTAACGAAGATGACCTCGCCGTAATCCTTTACACATCAGGTACGACTGGACAGCCAAAAGGAGCGATGCTCTCTCACCGCAACATGGCTTCGAATGCAGAAGCGATGGGAAAATTGTTCGAGCTGGTGCCAGAAGATCGCATGGTAGCGGTACTGCCGATGTTCCACGTCTTCTGCATGACAGTATGCATGAATGGCCCGATTCGCACGGGAGCGACCATTATTATCATGCCGAAATTTCATCCGGCAGACGTCGTCCAAACGATTCGTGAGCAAAAAGCCACATGTTTTGCAGGTGTACCGACCATGTACAACTATTTGCTACAATCGCCGACTGCGACAAAAGAAGATCTTTCCTCCATCCGGATATACTGCTCGGGAGGTGCATCCATGCCCGTCGAGCTATTGCACAAGTTCGAAGCGAAATACGATGCGAAGGTACTGGAGGGCTACGGGTTGTCAGAGGCAGCTCCAGCTACGACATTTAATCCACTGCACGGGACTAGAAAGCCAGGATCGGTTGGGGTCGATATTCCGCTTGTGAAGAACAAGGTCGTCGATCCCGAAGGAAACGAACTAGAACGTGGAGAAGTGGGCGAGCTGGTGGTACAAGGGCCCAACGTCATGATAGGGTACCTCGGATTGCCAGATGATACGGCTGCGGCGCTCCGGGACGGTTGGCTGTATACAGGAGACATGGCTCATATGGATGAAGAAGGGTATGTGTACATCGTTGATCGCAAAAAAGACATGATTCTCGTTGACGGCTATAATGTGTACCCGCGTGAGGTAGAAGAAGTTCTTTACCAGCATCCTGCAATCATCGAGGCGGCTGTGATCGGGATTCCTGATGAGGTGCATGGCGAAGCAGTCAAGGCATTTGTGGCATTGAAGGAAATAGCCATTTCCCAAGAGGATATCATGGCATTTTGTCGTGACAAGCTGGCGAAATACAAAGTTCCTCGACAGGTCGAATTCGTAGCGGAGCTTCCCAAAAACAGTACGGGGAAAATTTTGCGTCGTTCATTACGCACCTCTAGAACAACGGAATGAGGGGTGTTTGGATTGCTGCGTTTGATGCATGCAACGGAGGAATATCAATACGAACAAGCACGTGAACTTTTCTTGGAATATGTAGATTCATTAGGAGTTGATTTGAGTTTTCAAAACATTGTGACCGAATTGCGACATATACCGGGCGAATACGCACCTCCAGATGGATGCATTTTGTTGGCGTTAGATAACGAGCAGCCAGCAGGATGTGTCGCCTTACGGAAAATAGATGAACAGGTTTGCGAAATGAAGAGACTGTACGTGAAGCCAGAATGGAAGGGAAGAGGAGTAGGGAAAAAATTAGCCTTAGCGATTATGGAAGAAGCGAAAATACGAGGCTATTCATTCATCCGATTAGATACGCTTCCGACGATGGAACAAGCGATTCAGCTATACCGCTCGTTAGGATTCTATCCAATTGAGCCCTATCGTTTTAATCCGATTGAAGGCACGCTGTATATGGAGAATAAGCTGCTATAAAACAAACATTTTCAAAGGGGCCTCCCACCGATGCAACCTAGAATCATTAGGTCGAGGGGAGGCTTCTTTCTGTTCTTTACACTCACCTTTATGTAAGTAACTGAACAAAATGTGCATACTTACAAATTTGCAGCAAGCATTTTATACTCATAAAACAACACATCTTCAAGGAGGAATATACTTTGAAAACACTTGTCATCGTCACTCATCCAAGCTTAGAAACATCCGTCATCAATAAACGATGGGTAGAAGAACTCAAAAAATATCCAGAAAAGTATACCGTACACGAATTGCATGAGGTTTACCCAGATGGAAACATTGATGTGCAAAAAGAACAGCAATTGATTGAATCGCATGAGAAGCTTGTTTTACAGTTCCCGGTTTACTGGTTTAATTGTCCGCCTCTCCTGAAAAAATGGCTTGACGATGTTTTCGCATATGGGTGGGCGTACGGTTCAAAGGGAGGCGATAAATTAAAGAATCGCAAAGCTGCATTAGCGGTATCTGCCGGGATTAGGGAAGAGGATTATCATGAAGAAGGAAGATATCGGTATACACTTGAGCAAATATTGACCCCGTTTGAAACAACCTTCCGCTACTGCCATGCGGATTATCGCTCATTCTTTGCGTATTATGGTGCAGAGACTGAGCCTGGCGAGAATGAACCTGGTAAAGTACTTGAGCTATTGGATAAGAGCGCGCAAGATTATTTGAAATTCGTTGATAATCTGTAAGAGAGCGCATGAAAAAAGAAGTATTTCCTCGTGTAGGAGATACTTCTTTTGCTGTTAGATTCAGTCGTTATGCCTGCTGTTTTACAGCCTCCTGAGGGGGTAAGCTGTTTTTCTCTCCCCAGTCGCACATTATGTTTAACAAGGGAATGAGAGAAATACCACGCTCAGATAAGGAATATTCCACTTTGGGAGGGACTTGGGGATATTCTTTGCGGATGATCAAGTCATCTGCCTCCAGCTCTTTTAACATCAGGCTAAGCGTTTTAAAGGAAATGGTACCGATACTTCGCTTTAGTTCATTATGCCGCATCACCTTATTTTCAGCTAGCCAATACAAAATGATCATTTTATATTTACCGCCTATTAAAGACAATGTGTATCCAAAGCCAGTGTCTTTCAGCTCTACGCCAGTTGGAACACAGGTTTCACGCACAAAGCACACTCTCCTTTGTGAAGTATAGTAGATAAATGCATATACATTACCATACATCAATATGCCATTTTTTGAAAGTGATGCAGAGGAAGAAACCTGTGAACCTTAATGATTCGACACTCTTTTGATGAAGCACGTTTAGCTATTAGACTTCCAGTTGACTTTGCCCTTAGGGGAAGGGGTATAAGTAGAATATGGATACAAAAATGACCAATGGAGGTGAGCCTGTGCTATCAATTGGAGAATTCTCGAAGATATGCGGAGTCTCTACCAAAACGCTTCGCTATTATGCAGAAATAGGAGTAATGAAGCCCGATGAGATTAATCCTGAAAATGGTTATCGGTATTATTCCATCAAGCAACTAAAGAAGATGCTCTTCATCAACCGTTTGAAATCGTATCATTTTTCGCTGGAGGAAATAAAAACCATGCTGGAATGGGAAGAAGAACAATCGGAAGAGAAGCTTGTTTCTGCCCTTCTTCGCAAGCAAAGGGAGATGTATGAAAAACGAAACGCTTTGGATTATACCTTACAACAACTGACCCATGATCTGTCCAAGATGGAGCAGGGTATCTCGATGATGTCATACCTTGACAGTATAGAAGTACAGTTGGTGGAGACGCAGCCAATCCATATTCTATCGATTCGTCAGATGATGAGTAGTGATGATTATGCTACAGGATATGGGATGTATTTCAGCCGGCTTTATGAAAGGATTGCGACTGAAAAACTTACCTTGCTCGGTACGCCGATGACGATTTATCACAGCCCTGAATATAATCCTGCCGGGAACGATACTGAGTTTGCCCTCCCGATCGCGGAGTCTGTAAAGGGAACAAGAGATCTGCCTGGGGGCCTTTGCGCGAAGTCTATATGTAAGGGCCCATATCCAGAATTGACTGCAGTATATGCCAGGTTGAGGGAATGGATAGAAAATGAAGGCTATGAATGGGTGAGATCACCCTACGAAGTCTACGTAACCGCACCCGATCAAGCCAATGTTCCTGAGAATCTCGTTACGGAAGTGTATTTTCCAGTCAGAAAAAAATGACATTCGCTTGTGGAGGAGGGAATTATCATGCAAAGACACTACTGGCCCACTACAGAATGGCAAGCAGTAAACCCGGCCATCTTGAACATAGACGCTGAAAAACTAGCAGAGCTAGACCCAATCATAAAATCTGCGTACAGCAACATAAACGGAATCGTTGTTGTGAGAAATGGTTATATCGCCCATGAAACTTACTATCATGGCTATGGACCGGAAGATAGGCACCATGTAGCTTCTGTAACGAAAAGTATTCTGTCTGCCCTCATTGGTATTGCCATAGATGCACGGCTTATCAAAAATGTCGACCAAAAGGTACTGGATTTTTTTCCAGACTATGCTCCCGATTCTACTGATACGCAAAAACGAGAAATCACGATACGCCATCTTCTCACGATGACAGCCCCCTATCCTTTTGAGGACTGGCAAGAACCACTGGACAAGATGTGCATGCAGTCCGATTGGGTAAAGTATACGCTGGATATGCTCGGGCAAAAGGGAAAGATAGGAACGTTTAAGTATTCAACTGCTGGAGCGCATCTGCTTTCAGCCATCCTCACACGCAGCACAGGAAAAAGTGCGAGAGAGTTTGCCAACGAACGCTTGTTTACACCGATCGGCATGGAAGAAATCCCCGATTATGAAATGAAGGCGTTTGCGTTTGAAAATGTATTCGGTAAAGATGTGAGAGGATGGGTAAAAGATCCAAACAACAACTCCACAGGAGGCTGGGGGCTCACGTTAACTCCTCGTGACATGGCGCGTATTGGATTGCTCTATCTGAATCGAGGCAGTTGGGACAATCATCAGATCATTCCTGAGACTTGGATAGATGAATCAACCGCGATGAACGCCAATCAATACGGGTATCTGTGGTGGTTACGTGAAGAGGACGGTGTTTTTTCATACGCTGCACTGGGCGATGGCGGGAATGTAATCTGCTGCATACCAGAAAAAAACCTCGTCGTAGCTATTGCATCGGAATTCATGCTGAATCCTCGTGATCGGTGGACGTTGATCAAGGAGCATTTGATCCCTGCGGTAATTTGATCCCTCAGAAGTGTTTCAGGAAACAGGTAGGAATTGGAATAATAAACCGGGGAGGTGCAGCTCACCCGGTTTAACTGTTAAACGATCGTTTAACCACACTTTACTTGGTAGCGTAATTTTCGGCAGCAATGCAAATGTAGTAGCTTAATCCCGTTTGCTGTTCTTCCAACATAGAGCGATGGAACTCATCGGATAGGAAAAACCTTGACTGCTCTGCAAAAGCCTTCGCGTCAATCGGATGGTCTTTTTGTAAAAAAGCAAGATGGTTTTCGAGCGCGGAAGCAACAGCCTCATCGTCAATACTTCTGTTGTTTTTCAACGCCTCTGCCATAAATGTCATGAATGCTGTCGCTTCGGCAGCTTTTTCATTCATGGTAGCCGCGTTCAGATTTTCTGTATCCAATTGATATTCATACTCTGCCTGCAAATGCTTATTTTGTTGAGCCAATGCCTGCTTCCATTCTTCTTCGTTCAATCCATCAAACATGTTCGTAGTGGACATATTTCCTCTCTTCCTTTCGTGTCGAATCGTTTCTTCTAAAGTAAGCAAAATGCGCTCCAATCGAAGCTGGCGTGCCTGTAACATCGCTTGCTGCTCACATAAGCAACGAAGTCTGTCTGGTTCGTGATCAAGTGCAGCTTTAATGCTGTCCAATGAAAAATCAAGCTCACGATAAAACAAGATTTGTTGTAACCGCTTGAGTTCATTCTCACCATAATATCTGTATCCATTTTCTGTAATGATCTCGGGCATTAGCAAACCAATCTTTTGATAATGGTACAGTGTCTTGATTGTGGTACCAGACAATTTGGCTACATCGTTAACGGTATACAACATAGCGATTCACCTCCTGAAGTTGAGTTTGCAGTCTGACCTTAGGTTGGAGTCAAGCGAAAAAAATGAAAAGAGGAGTATGGAAGAAATCAAACGAATGTAAGTATATGATCCATATATTGGATAGGGGGATTCGCATGACGAGGTTATTTCAGTTGGATTCTGAAGATGACATCGAGAAGGTAGTGGCCCAGTCACAGCAAATCGCACAACAAGCGATGCACGAATACGACTTGGATTGGGAACACATTCGTTTCAACCAACTGTCCGACACTTGTACGTTTGTCATTGAAACAAAGCAGGATGGGAAGTATTTACTCCGCATTCACGGAACCAGGAACAGACATGAAATTGATTCCGAGCTTGCTTTTCTCAATTATTTGCATGAAAAAATAGATGTAGCGATTCCAACGGGAGTAGATTGCCGAAATGGTTCCAAGACAGTGAGCATCGAACTTGCAAAAGGTGACTGTGTCTTCGTTTCCGTCATGCAATGGGTAGAAGGGGAGCATGCAGAGGAAGAGCTTTCGCAAGACCAAGTTTACAAAGAGGGCGTCCTTTTGGCAAAGCTCCATTCCGTATCTCAGGATTTCCAATTGCCCCTTGAATTTGCCCGTCCTGTCTGGGGAGAGGATAGCTTTCAGCACTCCATGACTCGTTTGACCGAGTATTACGATCGGTTTCTGACAGACGAAGAATTCGAGCTATATCAAATGGCTTCGGATAAAATACTCACTAGTTTTGACAGCTTGGATAAGAATTGCAACGGCTATGGTATCATTCACGGCGATCTGCACCAAGGTAACATTGTTTTTCACAACGGAGATCCTCGACCCATTGATTTTGGCAGATGTGGGTTTGGCTACTATCTTTATGATATCGCCCATACCATTTTGGGTTTATATCCTGTACAAAGAGATCTTGTCATAAAAGGTTACGAGAGTTTGCGGAAACTTGAAGGGGAATGGCTTCCCGCGCTAGAGAGTTTCACGGTGATGGTCATGATTGAAAATTATGCTCATCATGCTCCTGATCCCAGGGAAACCGAGGGGTTAAAAGAAGAACAGCCTTATGCGCTGGCTATAATCAAAAACTACTTGAAAGGCACGCCATTTCTTTTTCATTCAAAGGAACAGAAGTAGCAAAAAGCCGCCAATATAACGGCGGCCCTTTCATTTATTTAAGTGATGCAGCAAGAATGTGAGCGATCTGTTCGTTGTCCGTTTCTCGGTACACATAATCATGATAATGGGGGTGGTGAATGCTTACCCAGCCATGCTCGATAGCCTTTTTGTAGAAATGCTTTGCGCGGTCCTCTTCACCAATCAGGTTGAACAGGCAAGCAGCATTCCAATACAAGGCCGCATCGCCATCCCAATCCCAGCCTTTATCAAGTGCTTGGGCGTAACTCCATGCTGCGCGGGCGTAGTCTTTTTCCACGCCATATTTCAGATCGCCACGCATATAGTGGTTGCCATTGACAAGGAAATTGTTTAAAGGAAGGTTCCATCCGAACAGAACCGGGAAATCCGCGAGTAGCTCGAAACCGACAGATAGGGCTGTTCGCTGCGATCCATAATTGTTCGACCAGCATTGCCATCCCACTCTATTGATTCCGTGTTGTTTGGCGAGTGAGAGAGCACCCAAGGCTGTCTTTCGTGCCCATCCGTTACCCCGATACTCTTCATGGGTTTCTATGCCCAATTCACATTCGTCTCCAACTACCCAATCCGTCATGCACCAACTAATAATGGTCGGCTCCTCATCGGTATCTTGAATCGCGGCACAACCGAAGCCTTTGTTTTCATAGGCTTTCATGGATGGCCAGTTTTCTGCTATTTCATCGATGATATCCTCAAGACCTACCAAGTGTTTACGATTCAACAAGTCCCTGTCGATTGGGACAATATGGTCGTCAATATAAGAGGAAAGATTCTGTAAATGGTGAGTAAAGGTCATTCGTCCGCTTCTCATGGGAAAAACATCTTTCACCACGATTTCGAGAATGTCATCCCACTTCTCATCAGTAGGATAAAACAGGACGTAGTCAAGCTGTTCATCAGCAGCAAGCTGCGGTAATATCTCTTCTTTGAGCAATGTATTCACTTCTTCAAAGAAGAGGGGATTATCAACACTGCCTCCTAGAAAAATACCTTGGGGGCTTGTCAACAAGGCTGATCATTTCCTCCCATAGCATATGAGAGAAGGGATGAAATTATCGTTTGGAACCTCTCATATGCTTTTCCATCTGTTTTTGCACTCTTTACATGGAAATATGATTGTACTGTCATAGAATCCCAGTCCTAATCGTATTACGCTTCTACAGAACGATATTACAGAAAGAGGTTAGGAACTTGAAGGAAATCTATCCATCTAGACTCATCGGAATCACAGCGAAAGCTTGCTTGCTCACACTCACGCTTGCCGGTTGTTCTGCGGCTGTAGAAGCCCCTGTTACACAAACGGAAATCTCGAAACAAACAGAACAAGTAGCTGAGATTGATCAGAAATTCGCTGATCTAGAAAAAAAGTTTGAAGCTCGATTGGGAGTCTATGCGATCGACACGAACACGAATCAAGTGGTTGCTTTTCGATCTGATGAGCGCTTCGCCTTTGCATCTACGTTCAAGGCTCTCGTGGTAGGCGCACTACTCCATCAAAAATCGCTGGAAGAGCTCGACAAAGTAATCAAGTACAAAAGCAGTGATCTTGTCACCTATTCGCCGATCACCGAAAAACATGTTTCTACTGGAATGACGCTTCGGGAAATCTCCGATGCTGCCATTCGCTACAGCGACAACACGGCGGGAAATCTCTTGTTCAAAGAACTGGGCGGTCCTAAAGGGTTCGAAGCAGCACTAAGAAAGATCGGTGATCAAGTAACCACATCCGAGCGTAACGAGCCGGATTTGAACGAGGCTATCCCTGGAGATATTCGAGACACAAGCACACCAAAAGCACTTGCAACAAGTCTCATGGCTTATACCGTCGGTGACGTGTTGACAGAAGACAAGCGGAAGATTCTCAACGATTGGCTACAGGGGAATACTACAGGCGATAAATTGATCCGTGCAGGCCTACCGAAAGAATGGAAGGTTGGAGATAAGACGGGAGCCGCAAGCTATGGAACGCGAAACGACATTGCTGTTATTTGGCCACCTGACAAAAAGCCGATTGTCTTGGCTGTTCTGTCCAGCCGAGATACAAAGGATGCTACTTATGATAATGCCCTCATTGCCGAGGCTACCAAGCTCGTGATGGATGTATTAAAGTAAGAATAAGTGTAGAACATTGAACGGGACAAAAAAATTTACATAATAAAATTATGGTAAACTTAATATCAAGCACACGAATAAAGAATTTGTTAACAAAAAAGGCAGTGGTAGTCCAGGACTTTTTCCAGTCCGAAGCTACTCCTGCCTTTTACAATTCATCCTTCCTGGCGCAAATGACAAGCGAGCTGTAATTTCAACAAGTCTTCCGGATTTCGCAAATCGATTTGAAGAAGCTCCTCGACTTTACGCAATCGTTGATACAACGTATTGACGTGAATGTGCAGCTCTTTGGCGGTCAGTTGAGGGGATTGACTGCATTCCATATAAGTTATGATCGTCTGTTCCCATTCCTGATATTTTTCCGGGTCTTGCCAGAAAGGGGCGAAGACATCGTGAATGAATGCATCAATATCGGCCTGACTCTGGTTCAGCATGAGACGATTTACACCCAGGTCTTTATAGTGCACCACACCATAACGGCTGCGGTTGGTCAAATAGTGAGCGGCTTTCTTGGCTTCTTCGTAGCTTTTGCTGATTTGCTCAATCCCGGTTGCCATACTTCCCACGCCGATCGATAAAGATGCTTCTTTGCCGAGTTGCCACTCATAGGATGCTTGTTGTAGCCTCTCCCGAATGTCCCTGCCATCTCGAGAGCCGTAAGATCGGATGAGGAGGGTGACATGGTTGTGGAATCCGTAGACAAACATCTGTGTTTTATTGAACTCCCATTTCCAACGGGTAATGAGACGGTGAATGTTCGCTTCGAGCAAAGCCAGATCATGGCATTGCGTCAGATGGGCATAAATCACGTAGTATTTTGATTGCGGCTGTAACCCCATCGAACGGGCGCGATCAAACAGTTCATTTCCTTTACTTGCGATCAGTTCTTGAAAAAGATCGTGTGCCCGCTTGTACAGCACGGAGCTGATTGATTGCTTTTTCACTAAATCAAGTATGAGCACTGCACTTCCTTGCTCGACGGTCATCCGTGCGAGATCAGTTAGCCCTCGTTCGTCTAAGGGAATAATGAGACATCCGAGAAAGATGCTCCCATTGATCAGCGGATACAAGCAAAACAGTTGATTATCACCAGCAGTGGGAGAGAACAGGTTGACAGAAACAGGCTGTCTTCTTTTGTTCAGCAAGGCATACAGCTCATCCCAGCTAAAATAGATAACACTTTCTTCCGGATACATTTTCTGCTCAAGCCAATCTGCGAAATAGATGGGATGGCCTGTCATTTTCCCGAGAGTTTTAACGATTGTTTCCG
Organism: Brevibacillus sp. NPDC003359; assembly: GCF_042878995.1. Classification (NCBI taxonomy): domain Bacteria; kingdom Bacillati; phylum Bacillota; class Bacilli; order Caryophanales; family Paenibacillaceae; genus Brevibacillus; species Brevibacillus sp. NPDC003359. Next base: position 1,033,421 of record NZ_JBIAOR010000001.1, on the reverse strand, counting down.
TCCCTTTATTTTGCAAGGACAACTGCTTGATGGATTCATGAATAAAGTTGCGTTGTATCAAATCATCGTGCTTGGCTTGCAGTTGGGCGCTAATGGTAGCCATATGTTCATACGCTTGCTTGACTTCTGCATACAGCTCGGCATTTTGCAGGGCGATGGAAGTTTGGTCTGCGAAGCCTTGGAGGAGGTCGAGGTCGTACTCAGTAAACACATTTTCTTGATGAAACTGATGCAGGACAAGCACGCCGATACGCTTTTCTTCACGTGATATCGGAACGCATAACAACCCATTCAAGTCTCGCAATGTTTTTGCGTGGTTCAGGGAGTGGAAGTTGTCAGCGGAGATATCCTTCATTGCGAGGTTTGTCTCTTGGCTGGTTTTGTACATGCGAGGAATACCGTCCTCAAACACTTTACCAGCAATGGATTCTCCAACCCGCATTTTGAGATCCTTGAATACCGTATCATGAAATCCGACGGTCGCTTTCGGAATCAAAAGATCGATTGTGGGATCATACAAGTGCAAAAGACCTGCGTCAGCAGCAGGGATAACTGCCAGTGCATTACCAATGATGCCACGAATGATTTGGTGAACATCGAGGGTAGCAGAGATCGAGCGAATCCCTTCAAAAAGCTTCTTGCTTTCCTCCACTTTGGCTGTCATTTTTTCTTCTGCCAGCAACAAACGAATCCCGTACCATAATAAGTCCCATTGGTCAGAGGTAAGGATGACCTGTTGTTTGGCTCTATGCTCAAGGCAAATAACGGCTTGTCCTTCCTTTTCGTAGAAAAAACGGAACTTCTGTTGTGAGCGAAGGGACTCATATCGATAGCGCATGTGGCTAGCATCGTTGTCACTGAAAGGGACTGTCATCGGGGGAGTAATCGTGGTAGCGTTTTCATGAAAAGATGAGAAAATAAGCCGAAAATGTCGATCACGCGAAAATTGGAACCATACCGAAAAAGGCTGATCGCCAAACCATTCATGCAGCTTTTCAAGCAGGAGCGAAAATGAATTCATCCACGTGTCCTCCATGTAGAGAAATACACATTGTTAGTTGGAAATAAGTGTCTGTATATACATTGTATTCATAATTTTCACTATATACAATACTCCTATAAGACGCGGAAGGTGGGAGACGATTTGACAGCAACCTACAATAACTACATCGATGGAGCTTGGGTGCCGAGCCATACGGGACAAGTTTTTCTTAGTACGAACCCTGCCAATACGAATGAGGTTCTCGGTTATTTTCAAAAATCGGACGGGAAAGATGCGCGTTCTGCCATTGGAGCTGCTGCCAATGCTTTTGGTGAATGGTCACAAAAATCGGCTCCCACACGTGGAGAATTTTTGTTCTCCCTTATTCACTTATTGGAAAAACACAAAGAAGAGCTCGCAGAAACGATCACCCGTGAAGTAGGAAAAACATTGCGGGAAGCGAGAGGCGAGGTCACCAAGACAATCACTTCTATGAAGCAGTTGACCGGGGAAGCCACTCGCTTGACAGGTCAAACGGTACCTTCCTTTGATGAACGGGTAATCGGTTATACGGTGCGAGAACCAATCGGGGTTTTCGCGATTATTGCCCCATGGAATTTCCCGCTGGGGATTGGCTTGTGGAAGATCGTCCCTGCCATCCTCGCAGGCAATACGGTTGTGTTCAAGCCGGCGAGCAACACCTCCTTGATTAGCGTAAAGCTGGTAGAGCTCCTGATTGAAAGCGGCGTTCCGAGTGGCGTAGTGAACTTGGTAACAGGACCCGGTGCAGTAATCGGTGATGAATTGGCGAATCATTCACTGGTTAAGGGCATTTCATTTACGGGCTCTTCTGAAGTGGGACTTGCCTTGGGGAGTGCAGTGGGAGCCAGAGGAGGCAAAATTCAGGCGGAGATGGGCGGAAAAAATCCGGCGATCATTCTCGCGGACGCCGATATTGACCTCGCCATCGATTCCATCGTCCTGAGTGGATTCTTCGATAATGGCCAACGTTGTACAGGTACCAGTCGAGTACTGGTCGTCCCCGAAGCAGCCGAACAAGTAAAAGCAAAACTGATCGAGCGAGCGAAGAGCTTGAAAATCGGGAATGGATTCGATCCAGACAATCATAATGGTCCAGTAGTGGACGAGCATCAGCTCAATCTGTATTTGCACTATGTGAAGAAGGGAATCGAAGAAGGCGGCGTATTGGAATGCGGCGGTAAGCGCCTTGTAGAAGGTGATCTCGCCCAGGGCTACTTCGTCGCGCCGACCGTGTTTACCGGCATTACGCAGGAGATGACGATTGCCAACGAAGAAATTTTTGGCCCTGTGATCGCGGTGATCGATGTGGATTCTTTCGAGCATGCTTTGGAAGTGGCTAACCAGGTGGAATTCGGCTTGTCCTCTACGATTTTTACGAACGATTTGCAAAAAGCCTTCCAATTTGTCAAAGGCATTCAGTCAGGAGTCACACATGTAAATATGCCGTCGACTCATTTTGAATCACAGTTTCCGTTTGGTGGCAAAAAGATATCGGGATTGGGTCCGAGAGAGCAAGGGGAGTCAGCGCTCGATTTTTATGTAGAGACAAAAACGGTTTATATTCGGCCATAAGTATAAGGAAAGCAGGAGGAGCGAAGATGGAAGCGATTGGTGTTATCGGCATTGGTGCAATGGGTAAAGGGATGGTCTGTAATCTGTTGCAAAAAGGCTACCACGTGTATGCCTATGATCCAAGTCCGGCAGCAAAAGCCTGGGCAAAGGAAAAAGGAGCGACAGTCGTCGAGTCTCCACAGGCAGTGGGTAGCGCAGCACGTGTCGTTTTCACTTCGCTTCCAGGTCCTGCGATTGTTGAGGAAGTCATGCTGGGTGCGGACGGACTTTTCTTATCATTAGGGGCGGGCAGTTTCGTATTTGATACAAGTACGATCGATCCTGCTACAGCAAAACGTATGAATCAGCACGGCGTAGAAAAAGGGATCTACTACTACGATTGTCCGGTGAGTGGAGGACCTGCGGGTTCTGTGGCCGGAACGTTGACCATTATGGTCAGCGGAGATGAGACAAAGCTTCCAGAAATCATGGACTATCTCAGGGCAATTGGAAAGGAAATTTTTTATCTGGGGGAATCTGGCTCTGCACAAGTGGCGAAGCTTTGCCACAACTCTGTCGTTGCCGTCATCACAGCAGCATTGGGAGAGGCGTTCAGTGTCGGTGCAAAAGCAGGTGTCGATCCACACAAGCTGGCAGCCGTCATGGACAAAGGTTCTGCCCACAATCGTGTGATCTCCGTTTTTGGGCCTAACATCTTGTACGGTACGTATGAAAATACGGTCTTTTCATTGGATCATATGCACAAAGATTTGCAGCTCTATGCGCAAACCGCACGTGAACAACAAGTGCCTGTTCTCGTTGGTGGTACGGTTGCGCAAATGTATGAGGCAGCAAAAGCACAAGGCAAGGGAAGCTGGGATTCGAGTGCCGTCTGTACCGTGACGGAGGAGTTGGCTCATACAACGATTGCGCGTTAAGCGTTGAATCTGAAAGAGAAAGTAGACTACAGCAACTATTGCTAGTAGTCTACTTTTATTCTTCGTAGGCTTCCCTTCCCCAAATAAAAGATGAAAAACTCAGTAGAGGTGACTCTCCAAGAATCTTCAGTAACCGAGTGACAGCTATTGTGGGGCAAGTGGCGCTGGAAAGCCCTTATATAAGTACCATCAGCTATTTGAGAAATTTACTGAATTTATCGCAGATTTCGAATTCATTTGACAATAATATCCACTTATTGTTAAAATATGTAATATGGATTCGATTTAAAGGTGGTTAGAATTTTAGTTCACGATGAAGACCGGAGCATTAATATAGTACAAGCTTTATAGATTTGAAAAATAATAGTCACGACATTTCATCTAAATTTTGGAAGGAGGTGAATTAAAATGAATCAAGTACTAAATTTACAAAAACTTCCTCGAAACGAGGCAAGTGAAGTAGCTGCTAGGTGGTCATTGTATAGTAACATTTGCCATTGGCCATGGGGGTAATGGTTGTAAAGTGCTTCTTCAGAGAAGGCCTAGTTGAAGGGTAACTTCAACTAGGTCCTTTTGATTGAGACGAATACATAAAATGTAGCTTGCAAATTATTGGGAGAGGTACATCAATCATTTATGAGAGGAGAGTATATCATGAAAGCAGACATGGTTTATTATGATTATTTAAATGAAAACTCGAAATATTTCACTCCTAACAAATCAATCGTTACTGAGAGAGAATTTAATGTGACAAATTTATCAGATGATTGTGTAGTTAGCAGGGAAGAAAATTCTGTATGGAAAATGTACAAGTTTAAAGAACGATCCTTGCAAGCTCAAGGTTGGAAAATCCATATTAGTGCAACACTTGATAATGCAGAACAGATTTTACAGAAGGTCAGTCATATATTGGTTGAACGTAAAGTCCATTTCAAACATCTTGCAAGCGAATGGGATTATTTTACTACAAACTCAAAGATCGCAAATAGAGCAAGTTCGGGAAAGTTTATTACGATCTATCCTCCTAGTGACGATGATTTTTTACATTTATTAGATCTACTATATACCACCCTTCATTCTTTTGAGAGTGGTCCATACATTCTGAGTGACAAGTGTTGGAAAAACAGCAATGTTTACTATAGGTATGGTGGATTTGCAATGATATTGAACGAACAAGGCGAATTGTGCATGAAAGATGAGAATGGTGAATTGCTTGTAGACGAAAGAGTTCCTTACTATCAAGTACCTTCTTTTGTTAAAGAATTTGATCAATATTTAGATTCTTTAAATACCACATCTATGGAGGATGAAGTAGAAAATAATAAATTTGATGAATACGAATTTCAACGTGCACTTCGCTTTACGAATGGTGGAGGAATCTATGTGACAGAAAGGAAGAAAGATAAAAAGAAAGTCATTATTAAAGAAGCAAGGCCAAAATCAGGCTTGGATGGTCAAAAAGTTGATGCATTAGAAAGACAAAAAATCGAACTTGATGCTTTATCAAAGCTATCGAAAGTAGATGGAATTGTAAATATACTAGATTACTTTACACATTGGAAACATAGTTTTCTTGTGGAAGAGTATGTGGATGGAATTGACTTAGATTCCTGGATTGTAGCGAACTACCCTTTTATTAATAATGGTGATATCAAAGTCTATCAGAACAAAATACATAATATTCTTACTAAATTGGTGTCTATTGTTGAAGAAATGCATAAAAATGGTGTAGGAATGGGAGATTTACAACCAGTAAATATCATCATATCCGAAGATTTAAACGTGACTCTGATTGACTTTGAAACAGCACAACCTAAGGATTCTGAAGGAAAGCCTACACTGCAAACATACGGATTCTCTCATCCACGTAATAAAAATAACGGAGAGAGGGATTGGTATGCAATAAAGAAAATCCTACGACATTGCTTATTGCCAATTGGACCAATCGAGGATATTGATTCTGATATGTTTTATTATCAAGATCAATGGATTGAAAAAGTTTATGGAGAGGATTTTCTACTATTTGTAAAAATGATAAGGGGAAAATGTAATCAGCATTTATCATTTATAGGAGAAGAGAATAGGTCGCATGCCATAAATAAAAATGCAATGAAAAAGGATATTTCCTCCATTATAGAAGGTCTCAGAAACGGTATTGAGAAAAATTTTGTTCGTAGCGAAAAATTAATTCATGGTGATATCAGGCAATATGAAAGCAAAGCTGGGAAATACAATGTACAAAATGGAGGCACTGGAGCTGCGCTAGCATTTTTTAGATCTGGTACTGTGAGTGAGAATATAAACCATTGGATTGAAAATGAATTAATGAAAAACATCGATTCTATTGAACAAGGTGGATTATTAACAGGTAAAGCAGGCATAGGGACAACATTATATGAAATCGGTTATAAAAAAGAAGCAATGAACATCTTTGCAAACATGAATCTTAATTCGTCTGATATATCTTTAAGGTCAGGATTGTCAGGTATAGGTCTTGGGTTCGTTAGTCTTTATTTAGAAGAAAAAGATGAACGTTTTCTGGACAAAGCAATATTTGTAGCGAGTATCATTAATACTTTTATGAGCGAGAAGAAAGAGTTAAAAGTTCAGGATTGGGCCGGGATTCCAATCGGTATAATGGATGGTTGGTCTGGAGTCTCGTTGTTTTACTCGGCTTTGTATGCAGTCACCAAAAAGGAAAATTATTACTTGAAATCTATCGAATGCATTGATAAAGATTTAGAAAAAACCAAAGAAGACAAAAGCACATTGCAAACGATTGATGACTCCAATCGCTTATTACCTTACCTTTCAGGGGGATCGTTAGGTATAGGAATAGCAATCGTATACCTAAATCATGTTAGTGATAAAAAACGTTACCAAAGAGAATTGAGCTTAATTACTAATTTATATCGTGTTAGATGTAGCATAAGCGGGGGGCTTTACGATGGCGCTGGAAGCTTTTTGATAATACCGCCTCTACTAGGAAAAAGTGATTCTGCGTATTCAAACAAAAAAGATTGTGTAATAGAATTGTTACGTCTATTTTTAATTCCTAAGGAAAATCATATTTTATTTCCAGGACAGTTTTGTTATCGTTTATCTGATGACTTTCAAACAGGGAGCTCTGGTATTATACTAGCTTTAGAGGGGATATTGAAAGATAACCCATTATATTGGCTTCCATTAATAAATATCGATGATTTTTATAAAAATACAAAATATAGCCAAGATGTAGCATGTGTAAATGCCGCCCCAACTACAATCAAGCAATGAGGTGTAGAGTAGTGGTTGGCTTTGTTCCATAATTGTATAAGAGTACCAAATGGACAGTGCTACCTTATGGTTGGGTGCTGTCGTTTTTTGTTTGCAAAGAGATAAAGGTTGTTTAGATTCTGCATCATGTCCAATGTGCAGAAAGGAGAGATACGACTTGCAAGAACTAACCTCAACACAACTGATCCAATACCTGCAAGAAAAGGAGTCGGTCGCTCTTTTTGTCTATACACCGATGTGTGGGACCTGCAAGCTCGCAGCACGTATGCTCGGCATCATGCAAGAAACATTACCTACCGTTCCTCTGTATCAGATCAACATTAATACGGCGCCAGCATTGGCAGAACAATGGCAAGTGACCAGCGTTCCCGCCTTGCTTATTTTTCGCAGAAATGAATTAATGGAACGCCATTACGCCATCCAGTCCGTTGGATTTTTGTACGAAGTTCTTAAACCCCTTGCCTAGACATACACCTATTTCCTTCGCCATGAATATGACAGAGAGAGAAGAAATGCGAAGGAGGAGGCGTATGCAAATCCACGTGGTGGAAGAAGGACAAACCTTAGCGAGCATCGCCGAGACGTACGGAACGACGCCGGAAGCGATTACCAAGGCAAATGAATTGCCAGATCCCAAAAAGCTGGCGATTGGGCAAGCGATGGTGATCCCGATTGTAGGAAGCTACTATTGGGTCAAACAAGGAGATACACTGTATACCATCGGACAGCGTTATCAGATCAGCGCAGCAGAGCTGGCTCGCGTCAATGGGATTTCTCCCTATAAACCGCTACAAGTCGGGCAAAAGCTATACATCCCGCCACGACCTAGACGAGCGGCGGATTTCAATGCGTATGTGGAACCCCGCCGCACCGTTCCACCAGAGCTGGAAGCGGATGTTCGGACGGCTGCACCACATCTTACGTATTTGGCGCCGTTCAGCTTTCGCATCAAACGGGATGGGACCCTCGAGCGACCAACGCTGAACAATTTTCCGGCGATCGCAAAAGAAAATCAAGTCCTGCTCATGATGGTCGTTACGAATTTGGAAAAAGGACAGTTCAGTACGGAATTGGGCGCACTCATTCTAAATGATCAAGAGCTCCAGAACAAATTGTTGGATAATATTCTCGCGACAGCCCGTGAGCTGGGAATGGGGGATATCCATTTTGATCTGGAAGCATTGCCCACAACAGGTGCAGAAGCATACGCGAACTTCTTGCGAAAAGCAAGGGACCGCATACATGCAGCGGGGTTGATGATGTCTGTTGCACTAGCACCGAAGACGAGTGCCGAGCAAGCAGGAAAATGGTATTCCGCCCATGATTACAAGGCGATAGGAGCGCTTGCCGATTTTGTCGTGATCATGACGTATGAATGGGGCTATAGTGGTGGACCTCCCATGGCGGTTTCTCCGATCGGACCGGTGCGGCGTGTCTTGCAGTACGCCATTACCGAAATACCAGCCGAGAAAATTATGATGGGTCAAAATCTGTACGGATACGACTGGACCTTACCGTATGAGCGAGGAACGACAGCGAAAGCTCTGAGTCCACAGGCGGCAATTGCGCTGGCTGCGCAGCATAATGCAGTCATCCGGTATGATTATCGCGCGCAGGCTCCGTTTTTTACGTACACCGATGATCAAGGCAAGCGACATCAGGTGTGGTTTGAGGATGCGCGGTCGATCCATGCTAAGTTTAATCTGGTTAAACAACTTGGTTTGAGAGGTGTCAGCTACTGGAAACTCGGTTTGCCATTTCCGCAAAATTGGCTGTTGATTGAGGAGAACTTTCGCGTCCGTAAGCGTGCGTAGTCAACTGGCGTACATTCCATCTCGGTTTGTACGCCTTTTTTTCGAATGAAAAATCATGGTATGATGAAGAGGACAGGAAGAAAAAGGGGGGAAATCATGGGAGAGTGCAAATTGGATCACAGCCATGAGGACGTACTCAAAAAACTGGCAGAACAAGCTCCACATCTGTCGGAGCTGCGTGTGAGTCAATTCAAAAATCAGTTGAATGGCGAACTCAGCCAAGAGCGTCTAAACGAGCTATTTCATTTATTGAAAAAGTATGACCTGGCAAGCCCAGAGGAGCGCCAAGAGCGCGAAAAACAAATGGATCGTTTGTTTGGTTAAGCCTATACATATGATTGTTGTTTTTGCCCCCTAGTGGGAGAATCAAGCTGGAACCTTTGTTCCATGCAGCGAGGAGTAACGATGAACGATAGACTCTATTATCAGGATGCCTATACGAGAACATTTTCGGCCCAGGTGACGAGATCAGGTGTCGAACAAGATGGAACACCTTACGTGGTCCTTAATCAAACGGCTTTTTACCCTACTGGAGGTGGACAGCCTTCCGACCTGGGAGTATTGGAAGAGATTCGTGTGGTAGATGTGGAAGAAGTAGAAGGTGAAATTCGTCACCGGCTGGAAGCTCCTTTGTCCGAAAGCATAGCGGAAGTGACGGCTCACATCGATTGGGACCGCCGCTTTGATCACATGCAACAGCACGCTGGCCAACACATTTTATCTGCGTCCTTCCTGGAGGTCGTGCAGGCTGAGACCGTTGCCTTTCACTTGGGCAAAGAGCGTGTCACCATTGATGTACGACTGGATGAGTTGACAGCAGATGTATGGGAGAAGGTAGAGAAGCGAGCCAACCAGATTGTTCTGGAAAACCACCCCATCATTGCGCGGTTCGTTGATGATGAGGAATTGGCAACGCTGCCCTTGAAAAAACAGCCGACCGTTACCGAAAATATTCGCGTCGTGATGATACCTGAGTTTGATTACAATCCATGTGGAGGAACACATCCAGCGCGTACCGGCGAAGTCGGGATGATCAAGATCTTGGGCTGGGAGCGACATCGCGGAAACATTCGTCTGGAATTCATCTGTGGCTGGCGAGCTTTGCGGGACTACAACCAAAAGCAAGCTGTCGTTCGTGATACGGCGAAGCTGCTCGCTACCAACGAAGGTGAACTGATCGCACAGACGGAACGCCTCCTCGCAGAACGTGATGCCTTGAAGACAAAATTGGCTGATGTGGATAAGCAGATCTTAGAAGTGGAAGTCAATCAACAACTATCTGCTGCTAGCCAGCTGGGTAATTCTCGTCTCATCATGCGGACCTTCACAGACAAAACCATTCAACAGCTTCAACAGTTCGCACAGCTGGCTACTACTCTGGCGCCAGATGCGATTTGTCTCTTGGCTGCTACTACCGAAGACAAGATGCAAGTCGTGTTTGCTCGTGGGCAAGAAGTCAACGTAGCCATCAATCAAGTATTGAAAGAAACCTTGCCGGTTATTGACGGAAAAGGTGGGGGAAATCCTGCTATGGCACAGGGCGGCGGGCAGCGACTGGTGGATGCAGAAGAAGTATTGCTGCATGCTCGCAAACTGCTCGAAGCCTCCCTTATGTAAATGCATTCGATCTAATTAAAGGAGGATACCGCGATGAACTGGAATCCGGGAGATATCGTTCGCGTTGCGCAGCGAACGGGAGAATATATTGCAGAAGTATTGGAAATCCACGATTCGAAGCTGTTGGTAAAAGTGTTGGCAGTCACCAAATACCCGACACAAGGCGATTTGCATTCTTCCTACGAAGTAGATGTGCCGCTGTTTCACCAGCGTCCAGCACTCTCTTACATGGAAAAATTCATGACGCCTGTCCAAGGAGTCATTCGCTATAATGGTGCCATTCCAGACTACAAGGAATCCGTGCGCCAGGCAATGGAGAGAGAAATGGATAAGCTGAAAAAAATGGCTACTTGGGCAGAGCGTTGTCTCATTGAGCTGGAAAAGATGCACAAGGAAGCCTTTACAAACACGAAATAGAGTGGTACTGTAATACTCGAATGTACGACAATTGCATAGCTTTACTACCAAACGGGGGCCAAGCAACGTTGGCTGAGATTGTAACGAGTGTGTTACTGACCGTTGAACCTGACCTGGGTCATGCCAGCGGAGGAAGAGGTATAGGGAATCGGAATCACGGTGTCGCATTCGAGGCGAAGAAAAGCTTGTTTGCGTGCACGTATGATAAGATGACACTCAACCATCCGAGGCGGATGGTTTTTTTATGCCATTCGTCCGGTGAGATGGGATGGGTATACGGCTTCTTCTGTTTGTCTGAATCGACTCAGGCAGGCGGGGGAAGCCGTTTTTTTTTCCAGTAGAAGGAGGTTATCCATGATTGTTCAGCTGAATGGGAAAAAAGTAGAGTTGGCGGAAGAGATCACAACAGTGCGAGCCTTGCTCACTTCTTATTCCCTGCAAGAGAAGATTGTCGTCGTAGAGCGAAATGGTGAAATTATTGATCGCTCAACGTACGAACAAACACCGATTGCAGACGGAGATCGCATAGAAATCGTTCATTTTGTCGGAGGAGGATGATCATGATGGATACATTGAAAATTGGACCTTACGAGTTTCGCTCCCGCTTGCTGCTAGGGACTGGTAAATTCGCTGATTTGGATACACAAGGGAAAGCGGTAGAGGTGTCGGAAGCAGAAATTTTGACATTTGCGATTCGTCGCTTGAATTTGGAAAATCCGCAAGAACCGAACTTTTTGGAACAACTCGATTTGAAAAAATTCACCCTGCTACCAAATACAGCAGGTGCCTATACAGCAGAAGAAGCAGTGCGCATTGCCCGTTTGGCTAAAGCATCTGGACTGTGTGACATGATCAAGGTCGAAGTCATTGGTGACCCGAAAACACTTCTCCCTGATCCAATTGGCACTCTTGAGGCATCGAAAATCTTGGTGGAAGAAGGCTTTATCGTACTGACCTACACCAATGACGATCCGATTCTAGCTAGACGTCTGCAAGAGGTTGGCGTACATGCGGTTATGCCCGGTGCGTCACCAATCGGTTCCGGACAAGGGATTGTCAACGAAAACAACCTCCGCTTTATCATCGAGGATGCGAAAGTTCCGATTATCGTGGATGCAGGAATTGGCTCGCCAGCAGACTGCGCAAAAGCGATGGAGCTGGGGGCGGACGGTGTCTTGTTGAATACGGCAGTAGCACTCGCTGACAATCCTGTCCTGATGGCAGAAGCGATGAAGCTCGCTGTGGAAGCAGGTCGCAAAGGGTTCTTGGCAGGCCGTATCGCGAAAAAGCGTTACGCGTCCGCGAGCAGCCCGACCGAAGGGATGATTGAGTAGCATGGATCGGCTGACGGAAGCGGTAGAATCGATTGCCAGCCGTAAAGAAGAGTTGTTCGCATTAGTGGCAGAGCTCGTCTCTCATCCGACTGTGAGTCCTCCCGCGCGAAACAGCGATGTCGCACAAGGAGTCATCGCCAACAGACTGCAAGCGATGGGATTCGAGGTGGATCGTTGGACGGTATATCCAGGAGATGACAATATCGTCGGTCGGTTATCAGGGAGTGCCTCTACTCAGGCAAACAGCTTGATCATCAACGGGCATATCGATGTGGCTGAAGTCGGAGATGACACGGGGTGGACTTATCCACCTTTTGCTCTGACACATGGCAAGGATGGGCGCCTTTACGGCCGTGGTGTTGCCGATATGAAAGGCGGACTCGCAGCGAGCTTGTTTGCGATCCAAATGCTGCGTGAACAAGGAATGGAGCTCCAAGGTGATCTGCTCTTTCAATCCGTCATCGGAGAAGAAGCAGGTGAAGCGGGGACATTGGTCGCTATCGAGCGTGGGTATCAGGCTGACTACGCCGTTGTCGTGGATACGAGCAATCTCCAAATGCAAGGACAGGGTGGGGTCATTACAGGCTGGATCACGATTGAGAGTCCGACGACGCTGCATGACGGAATGCGCGCGCAGACGATTCATGCAGGCGGACGTGTCCGGGGAGCCTCAGCCATTGAAAAAATGACGAAGGTGATCACCGCCCTACAGGAGCTGGAGCGGGACTGGGCTGTCATGAAATCTTATCCCGGCTTCTCGGCAGGCAGCAATACGATCAATCCCGCAGTCATCGAGGGAGGTCGTCACGCTGCGTTCATCGCAGACCGTTGTGCTCTATGGATTACCGTTCATTTTTATCCGAATGAATCCTACGAAGAGATCATTCGAGAGATCGAGGATCACGTCGGACGTACAGCAGCAGCTGATCTTTGGCTGAGAGACAATCCCCCAACATTCCGCTGGGGTGGACGTTCGATGATTGAAGAGCGTGGTGAAATCTTTCCTTCACTGGAGTTGGATACGGAGCATTCGGGTCTGGCAGCGCTGCAATCCGCATATGGGAGTCAATTACAGCAAGCGCCTATCGTGAATATGTCGCCTACGGTAACGGATGCAGGCTGGTTTGCGCATGCAGGCATTCCGGCGGTGCTATTTGGACCCGGTGAGCTTACGCATGCACATGCCGTTGATGAGTCGATTGATCCTGACCAGCTTGTTCATTTTGCCCAGATCATGGCCCGCTTCATTGCCACTTGGTGTAATACCCCAAAGGAAGCGAAGGAGTGAGTATCGCATGAAAACCTTTACTGATCGTTTGAGAAAAAGTGTAGCCCCGATCTGGGAGCGTGTTCATCAACATCCTTTTGTCACTGGACTTGGAGATGGCAGCCTGCCCGTTGGTGCATTCAAATATTACATGAAACAAGACTACATCTATTTGATTGATTACGCGAAAATGTTCGCGATTGCGAGTGTGAAGGCGTACGATCTGGAAACAAGCTCCAGGTTCGCTGCTTTGCAAGAATCGACGCTGAATACGGAGATGGAGCTGCATCGTCAGTATGCCGAGCGCTTTGGCATCTCCCGCGCGGAGCTGGAAGCGACAGAGCCTTCGTTTGTCATGCTGGGGTACACCAGCTACATGCTGCGTGTCGCTCATCAAGGATCGCTGGCAGAATTGGTGAGTGCACTTCTCCCATGCACATGGAGCTATTGGGAAATCGGAAAGCGCTTGGCTCAAGTAGAAGGGGCCTTGGATCACGAACTGTACGGGGAATGGGTACGCATGTACAGCTCCGATGAATTTGGGCAACTTGCGATCTGGCTAATTGATATCATGAATCAATTGGCGGAAGGAAAGAGCGAGCAAGAGCTGGCTAGAATGGAAGAGTATTTTGTCAATACCTCCAAAATGGAGTACATGTTCTGGGACATGTCCTACAGAGAGGAAATGTGGCCTTGGGAGAACAACTAGCTTTCGCCGACGTCAGCTTTTCGTATGGTGACAAGCAGATTCTCGATCATTTTGATCTGCGTGTGGAAAAAGGAGAATTTGTCAGTTTAATCGGTCCAAGCGGGATTGGGAAAAGCACCTTGTTTCAACTCATCGCAGGTCTTCTTACGCCGGAACAAGGCGAAATCAGACTCGGCAGTGTACCAGTAGCAAATCGTTTGGGGCAGGTCGGCTATATGCCCCAACGCGATCTGCTCATGCCATGGCGCACGATTGTCGAGAACGCAGCTTTGCCACTAGAAATCAAAGGTATGACGAAAAAAGAAGCGCATGAGCGAGTCAGACAGCAATTGCCAAGGTACGGGCTTCAGGATTGGGCTGATAGCTATCCAGCCCAGCTATCCGGTGGAATGCGTCAGCGTGTTTCCTTTTTGCGCGCATTGTTTTCCGGGGCGGAGATGATGCTGTTGGATGAGCCGTTCAGTGCATTGGATGGGATTACGAGAATGGACATGCAAGAGTGGCTGATGGAAAAGTGGCAGGAAACAGGCAGTACGATGCTGATGATTACACATGACATCGACGAAGCCATTTTGCTTGCAGATCGTATCGTTGTGTTGACAGGTAGTCCGATCACCAAGCCGATTGAACTAACCGTTCCGGTGAGCAGACCGCGAACGGCGAGCAGCCGCAACCAAAGCGGATTTTTGGCATTACGTGAACAAATCTGGGAACTTCTTCGACAGCAGCGCCAAGAAACGATGAAGCCGTTGAGGAGAGAAGCATGATGGGGAGAGGCATCTGGTTTGGCATCTCCATCGCCCTTTTTCTCCTGGTGTGGGAAGCTGGATGTCGCTTCCTCGGAGTGCCGCCATTCATTTTACCACCACCTAGCGCTGTGGTCGTGTCTTTGTGGGATTTACGTGCCTCTTTAGTAGGTGTACATCTTTGGGCGACGTTAAAGGAAGTATTACTAGGACTATCGATCTCGATTGTGTTTGGAATCTGCCTTGCATTTGCGATGATTCGCAGTCGGATTGTGGAGCGCTTGGTCTATCCGTATATCGTCATCTCCCAAACGATCCCAATTATAGCGTTATCACCCGTATTTATTTTGTGGTTCGGGTATGATTTATCAGGAAAAATCGCCGTAACGATTCTATTTACTTTCTTTCCGATCGTCGTCAACACGTATGATGGACTTCGCTCGACGGACAAGGAAATGCTTCAGCTCTTAAAAACAATGGGTGCTACGGACGGACAAATTTTCACCAAGCTGCAACTGCCGTCGAGTTTGCCCCATTTCTTCAGCGGCCTCAAAGTGGCAGCTACCTACAGTGTGGCTGGGGCGACGATTGGGGAATGGCTGGGAGCGAGCGAGGGTCTCGGGTACTTTGGCAGACGAGCATCAGGCAATTTTCAGGCACCTGCGTTGTTTGCCTCGGTCCTGTTGCTCTCGATTATCGGCATGCTGCTGTTTTGGCTGGCGGGACGAGTCGAACGTCATTTTTCCCCGCATATGAAAATCAAAGGAGAACAACAATGAAACCACTCAGCAAATGGACGAACGCATTCATGGCACTCACATTGGCAACAGGTCTTGCTGCTTGCGGCAATCAGGCGAGCCCGGATGCTGGTCAGACGCAAGCCCCTGCAAATAAAGGAGCGGAGCTAACCGAGCTGACGATTGCACTCGATTGGTATCCGAATGCCGTACACTCCTTCTTGTATGTCGCAGAGGAGCAAGGCTATTTCAAAGATGAGAACCTCAAGGTGACTATGCAAATGCCTTCAGACAGCAATGATCCATTGAAGATGGCGGCTGCAGGTAAAGTAGATTTGGCAATCAGCTATCAGCATCAGCTTATCCAGGCTCGCTCCGAAGGTGTTCCGGTTATATCTGTAGGCGCTCTCGTCCGTCATCCGCTGAACGTGATCATGACACGACAAGATAGCGGACTCGATACTCCGCAAAAGCTGGCTGGCAAAAATATCGGCTATCCTTCGATTCCGATTAATGAGTCGATTGTCCGCCAAGTCATCAAGCACGTGGGGGCAGACGACTCTGGTTTAACATTCACCGATATCGGTTTCGATATTGTGCCAGCGTTGACTGCTAAAAAGGTAGATGCCGTAGTAGGTGGCTATATCAATCACGAACTGCCGATTTTGGAGAAGCACGGTGTTTCTGTGAATGTTTTCAAGCCTTCTGAGTTTGGTGTACCGGACTACTATGAGCTCGTATTGGCGACCAGCGACGATACGTTGGGCAAAAAGCAGCAAGCGATGGAAGGCTTCCTGCGTGCGATTGGCAAGGGCCAAGACTATGTGAAGAACAACAAAGAAAAAGCACTTGATCTGTTATTGAGCAAACAAGCGAGCGAATTCCCGCTGGAAGAAGACATTGAGACCAAGAGCTTGGATATCCTGATTCCGTTGATGGATGCGGGAGAAAAGCCTTTTGGATACCAGACGACCGAATCTTGGCAAACACTGATTGATTGGATGAAAAAAGAGAAGTTGATTACGGCTGACGTCAAAGCAGAAGAGATCATGCGCGCTCTCGTGAAGTAATTGACGCAGAAGTAGTCAAAAAGCACCTCCTTTGCACGCTTTTGAGAGTTTACTCTCCATTAGCGAGACAGAGGAGGTGCTTTTCCGATTAGGAGGAGAGGGGGAAACAAAGTTCTGCTGTCATCCCTTTTCCTGTATCGCTTGTTAACAGAAGGCGTCCATGATGAGCGGCAGCAATACGCGCAACCATGGGCAAACCGAGACCATGACCATTGTGGGAGGGAGATTTTCTTTTTGATGAATAAGGCAATTCCACCAAGTCAGGCAGCATGCTTTGCTCGATGCCTTTTCCATTGTCAGTGATTATCAGGAGAGCATGGCGCTGGTTAGGTGACAGGGTCGTTTGCACGTGGATGTGACAGCCTGATGGGTTATGCACGATACTGTTTTGGACCAGATTCGTGATGGCGCGGACAAGAAGTTTTTCATCGCCCATCACAAAGCATTGCTCAGTCGTGACATCCAGCTCGATGGTAAAGGTCTCTGCCAAATCGTTGTTCAAAAAGTCAGTGACAATTTGCCGCGCAAGTGTCGATAGCCGAATCGGTTTGGTATGAATGGGCTGCATTTCGTATTCCAGCATGGAAACGAGATTCAAGTCGCTGACCAGAGACCGGAGCTTTTCCCCTTGCTTTCGAATAATGCTTGCTTTTTGCTGCTGTTCGTAAGGAACCACGTCGCTCTCTTCCAATTCACTGGCATACCCGAGCACCATCGATAATGGCGTGCGTATATCGTGGGAGATTCCAGCGATCCAGTTCGAGCGTGCTTCGTCTCTTGCTTTTAGCAAAGCGTTCTTTTCTTGTAGTAGCGACGATGCATGATTGATGCTTCTGGCAATCCCGCTGAACATTCCTTTTGCCACGACATGTGTATGCTGATCTTCTGAAAGAGCGTGAATCCCGCTAATCAGTGGGCGGATTGCTCGAATGAGTCGAGAGCCGATGAATAGCGAGAGAAGAGCGGCGAGTAGAATATTTCCGAAAAGCAAAGCCAGTAATCGATACGGCAAATCGCTTATCCAACTGATCGGGAAATGAAACTGATACTTGGCGAGACTGTCCTTCGGGTAGCCCACGACGACCAGCCCCATCTCATGCTCCCAAACAAAAACAGGATAGTCCTGTAAGTAATTTCGCGAGAACTGCGCCACTTCTGCCAGAGAATAGGCGCGGGGCAATTGGTCCGGTATGGCGTAGTCCCAGATGACCTTTCCATCGCTCGCAACAAGCATGGCCCAAGCCTGGCTCTTTTGCAACCATTCCTGTGCATTTAGCCCCAACGTATAGTGGGAACCGTTCTGATGAAGACCTTCTGCGACAGTTTGAGTGATATGAACGGGAGGAGATCCTTCGTTCATGCCTTTGAAAACAAATGTACCAAGAATGACGTAATTGACGATGAGCAAAAAGACGGAGATCAGGATAGAAGCACCTGTATAACGACGTAAAATTCGTGCGGCTCCATCCATCTACAACTCTTCCTTTACGAGTAATTTGTATCCGAGTCCTCTTACTGTCAGTAAATATTCAGGAGTGGACGGACAAGGCTCGATCTTTTCGCGAATGCGCCGCATATGAACCATCAGCGTGTTTTCATACCCGTAGTAATCATCACCCCATACAGATTGGCAAAGGGCATCGCTCGTGACGATTCGTCCCCGATTTTCATAGAGTTTTCGCAAGAGTGCGTGTTCCTTGGCTGTCAAAGTGTATTCGTGGTGATCTCTCGTCACGATTGCCGCCTCCAGATCGATCGTACTGTCACCAAGCTGGAAAACGGGCAGACGATCGATTTGGGGAGGAGCGTAAACGCGTCGTAAAATGACCAAGAGACGAAGAACGAGCTCGCGCGGTAAAAATGGCTTCACAATATAGTCGTCAGCCCCCAGGCCAAGTCCGAGCAACCGATCTTCATCTTCCCCTCTAGCTGAAAGAAAAATGACCGGGATTTGCGAGAAGCGACGGATCGAAGTCAAAAGTCCAAATCCATCTCCATCAGGCAGCATGACATCCAGGATCGCGACATCAGGCTTGTCCGAAGCGCAAATCACTAACGCCTCTTTACAACTACCCGCATGAAAAATACGAGAGAATCCTTCCTTACGCAAAAATCCATCGATCATATTTCTGATTTCAAGCTCATCTTCCACGATGAGCACTTTTTTCTGTTTCCACTCTTCCATATTGAATCACCCGTATTCATTATACTCGCTCGATTTGTGTGTTCTACCCCATTCGGAGTCAATTTAAGGTTGTCGTAAGGTTCCTGTCAGCTTATCGACGGGTTGGAACTCTATGATTTCGTAGGAGAGACCAACAGATAGGAGCGAGAAAAGATGAATACTGTGATTCAAACGGAAAACCTTTCAAAACGCTATGGAGGGGTCTATTCCGTTCAACGGGTGAATCTTGCGGTAGGAGAAGGGGAGGTCTATGGCTTCCTCGGTCCAAATGGTGCAGGAAAATCTACGACACTTAAAATGCTGCTAGGATTAGTCAAGCCGACTGAAGGGAGTGTGTCCGTATTCGGGAAGGATTTTAGCAGGAACAGAATTGAGATTTTGAGTCAGACGGGTTCCTTGATCGAGGCTCCTTCCTATTACGGTCATCTTACCGGCCTGGAAAATATGCGCGTCATGCAGCGGCTGCGAGATGTCCCGGACCAACATGTAGAGAAAGCCTTGCAAATCGTCCGTTTGGAAAAACAAAAGAACAAAAAGGTAGATCAGTATTCTCTCGGGATGAAGCAGCGATTGGGAATTGCCATGGCTTTGCTGCATTTTCCAAAGCTCGTCATCCTCGATGAACCGACAAATGGTCTGGATCCTGCGGGAATCGGTGAAATTCGGGAATTGATTCAATCGTTGCCACACCAGTATGGAATGACCGTCTTGCTCTCCAGCCATTTGCTCTCGGAAATCGAGCAAGTGGCTACGTCTATCGGCATTATTCACGGGGGGAAACTGCTGTTTCAAGGGAGTATGGAGCAGTTGCAACGGAATAGTCAGCCTCATGTGTGGATGAAAACGCAGGACAATGAAAAAGCGAGAAGAGTTCTTCAAGGTATGGAGCTTTCTCCAAGTCTCCAAGATGGCTTCCTGGTCATGGAAGGCATGGGGGATAGAGAGGTAGCGCAGACAAACCGGGCGCTGATTATGGCGGGCATTGATGTTTATCGCATTGAAGAGCACAAAAGAAGCTTGGAGAGCATTTTCCTCTCCCTTACAGGCAAGGAGGGGAGCTTGTAATGAGAACGCTTTGGATGGAGTTTTATAAAATTCGACATAAGCGTTTGTTTCTCATGCTCGCCATTCTTTTGAGTATCGAAATGGCATGGGGGTTTATGGCTGTCAGTATCTCCATGACAAAAAATCCAGATGCCGCGACGTGGAGCGCTATACTGGTCACGATTACAGCGATGAACGGATTGTTTTTGCCGATCGGTTCAGCTGTCATTGTTTCACGGATTTGTGATATGGAACACAAAGGACGTACATGGAAGCTGCTGATGGCTACTTCTGTCAGTCGAAAAGCGGTTTATGCGGCAAAATTCGTCTCTGCGGCTGTTTTGATGGGGGGTGCCGTCATTCTAGAGGCATTGGCGATCGTGGCATTTGGCATTGGCTTTGGTTTAGCAGAGCCAGTCCCGATTGGTATATTACTCCGCTTTGTAGCAGGGACTACGCTTACGAATCTCGTGGTGATTGCTCTGCAACAATGGATCTCTCTCGCCATCAAAAATCAGGCATTTAGCCTATGCCTCGGGATGATCGGGGGCTTCATTGGCATGACAGCGAGCTTGTTTCCGCCACAAGTCGGACGCCCTTTCATCTGGTCGTACTATGTAGACTTTTCGCCCGTTACGTATCAGTACGTGAACGAAACCATGCTGTTTACTACACGTGAAATCGGCGTTCATTTGCCGATCATCGTCGTAGTCATGGGCATCGCATTCTACCTTGCTGGGAGCATTCACGTATCCCGGCAAGACGTATAGGGAGGACTTTTTATGCTACTCAGATGTTTGGGAGCAGAATGGGTAAAACTGCGGCGTTCTCGTATTTGGCTCGTTTTGCTTGTGCTTCCTGTTTTCAGTACGCTGATCGGCTTCGGCAATTACTGGATGAACCAAGCGATCCTGCAAAATGGCTGGTATAGCCTGTGGACGCAGGTGAGCTTGTTCTACGGAGAATTTTTCTTGCCCATTCTCATCGCGATCTGCTGTTCGTTCGTGTGCAGACTGGAGCATGTAAACCGTAACTGGAACGTGATACTGACAGCGCCGGTAGCTACTCCAACGATTTTTTTCGCGAAGCTGCTGGTGGTTGGCGTTCTCCTGTTTGCTGTGCAGCTTTTCTTCCTCGTGCTGTATATTTGCGCGGGTTTCATCGCTGGACTACACGCGCATTTTTCGTTTCCTCCGGAAGTGTTCGGATGGATTATGCGAGGCTGGCTGGCTTCGTTCACCATCATCGCCTTCCAACTATGGCTTTCCACGCGGATACAGAGCTTTGCTGTACCTGTCGGCATTAGTGTGTGCTCTGTTTTTGTAGGGTTGGGCTTGTATGTGTCTGGGCTCGGGATGTTTTTTCCTCTGTCGATTTTAACGATTGGCATGGGCGTGCTCAGTCAAGAGAGTTTATCGCTAGGAGAGCTGGGGACGTTTGCAGTCATGTGTGTACTATTTGTGACGAGTGGCTGTACGCTGGGGATTCGCCATCTTACGAGAGCAGGTCTCTAACAGTTTTCGCTACATTAACCGTTTCCCTTTCCTGTCAAACCACCTTATAATAGAAGGTGAATGTGAGAGTAAGGAGAAGTTTCCATGGACGACAAACACATAAACAAGACGAATAGCAAATGGGTGATCTGGGGTTTTATTCTCAGCGTACTCGCTTGTGCTGTGTCTATGGTGATTTTCATCTACGTGATGCGCAACTAACAGCACATAATGGAAGCGTCAAAAAACCGCTCATTTACTAGAGCGGTTTTTTGTTGTGGCTTTAGCGGGATATGGCTGTTATTTTTCGGACAGCTTCTTCTTGTGACAGCTGGTTCAGCTCAGTAAAGCCAGCGTTGGTCAGGGCAATCGTCTTTCCTTGATAGATGGGGTAAACGCCTTGCCAGAGACCTGCTGTACTGTACAGCTGTGATCCGCGCACTTTTCGTAAAAACAATAAGTAATTCCCTTCCGACAGCGGCCCAGGATATTGTAGGTTGAGTGGACTGGAGGCATCGGGAAGCGGCTCTACGCCAGTGCTAATCACCGTTAATAGTCTGGATGACGAGCCTTTTATGGCTGTTTTTACCTGGAGGCTTTGTGTGTAGTTCATGATCTTGCCTTGGGGAATGGTGCGTCCCGTTGGATACGCCCGATGGGCACTGTCTACCCAGGCGATGACGATCAAGTCAGATTTTTTTACGAGCTCCGCAAGAGAAGGATAGGGTGAGGGATCTACTTGTACACGCCCCATGTCGGTTTGGGCATGAACGGGGAATGAAAAGGCGCAGAGAAGTGACAGACAGAGCAGCAATCGATAGAACATGAAACCATTTCCTCCAAACGAAACAAGTCTTGAAGGTAGTATGAACGGAATCGGAATCATTCATGCCTGTAGACTTTTAGTATAATGGTAATATTCCGAATAAATAGAATACGTGCTATCATGATGGCGTACTGTGATTTGTTGGTTGAAATCGCCCAGACTATGACAAGGAGGTTATCATGAACTATTTATTTGCTTTTCGACGTGTCGGTATGTGGTTTTTCGTGTTGGCACTCTTTTTGCAAGTAGCAGCTTCGCCTGCGCTAGCCAAGGAAGAGTCCGTTTCTTCCAGTCCTCTAGCCCTCAGCATCGAAAAATTCCTTGCCGATTTGAAAAATGATGAGAATAGCAAGGGGATGTACGCTGGAATCGCAGTCTACGATCTAACCGACAAAAAGTACTTATATAAGCACAATGCCGAGCGGAATTTTATCCCTGCTTCCAACATGAAGCTGTTTACAACAGTCGCGGGCCTGGATAAACTGGGGCCGGATTATCAGTGGAAGACCGAGGTGTTTATCTCAGGAAAGGTAAATAACGGTGGCATTTTGCAAGGAGATCTGATTTTAAAAGGTTATGGAGACCCTAGCCTGACGCCAGACGATTTGCAACAAATCGCAAAAGCCATCAAAGATATGGGGATCAAACGAATCAATGGAAACCTGCTTCTCGATGACAGCTATTTCGATGAGACCAGATTGGGCACGAGCTGGATGTGGGATGACGAACCATATGGGTACAGCGCTCAGGTAAGCGGATTAGCCGTAAATAAAAACTTTACGACCCTAACGGCAACCCCCGGAAAAACGGTGAACGATGCCCCCGTCCTGACCATGAATCCGGCTACCACTTACATAACAGTCACAAACCAGTTGAAAACAACAGAGGGCAAGGAGAGCAACGTGCTTGTCGAGCGACCGCGTGGAAAAAATGAAATTATCGTATCCGGTACAATCGGGATTCAAGCAGCTCCTTATGATGAAGATGTCACGATGGAAGACCCGGCTTTTTATGTGGGCGATCTATGGAAGGATCAGTTGATAAAACAAGGGATTGCCTTACATCCAAAGACAGACGTGAAAAAAACAGTGCTGAAAAGCGGAGTGCCACTCTATACCCATTTGTCCAAACCGTTGAGTGAGATCACGGTGGAGCTCAACAAAGATAGTGACAACTTCTATGCGGAGATGCTTGTAAAGACGCTGGGCGTCACCCAGAAAAGCGAGGGCAGCTTTGAGGCGGGGAGTGAAGCGGTAGCAGACATGATGAAGCGCGCTGGCATTGAGTCAGGCTTCCGGCAGGTCGATGGCTCGGGGTTATCGAGATTTAATATGATCACTCCAGAACAGATGATCGAAACCCTCATCTTTTTGCAGGAGCAAGAATATCGAACGGAACTGGAAAAATCACTCCCAATCGCAGGAGTGGACGGTACATTGAAAAACCGGATGAAAGGAACAAGTGCGGAAAAGAATTTGGTAGCAAAGACAGGTTCGTTAAGCGGAGTTAACACTATTTCGGGTTATGTAACGGCAAAAAATGGTCATAAGCTGGCCTTTTCGATTTTGATCAACGGCATCTATAAGTCGAAGTATGCGAGGGAGCTACAGGATCGAATCGGAATTTTGTTAACCACCTACCCTGATATCGCAGCACCAGAAGGATTCAGCCCACCAGAGAAAAAGACGTACCCACTCTCTGCTTTGATCGATCCCATCCTCGATACACCAGAAGCAGCAGGTGTAACGGCTGGAATCCTGATCAAATCGTTGGATTCAACAGGAGATCCCGTATTATACGAGCGGGATGCAGACACATTGCTTACCCCAGCTTCGAATCTGAAGCTGCTGACGACTGCTACAGCGTTGAACCAGCTTGGTTCGGATTACGTATTCAAAACGGAATTGTATGGAGATGCACCGATCAACTCTACGGGCGTACAACAAGGCAATCTGTATATGAAAGGATACGGTGACCCTACCCTGCATACGGAGAATGCGCTTCAGGTGCAGGAAGGTGTGTCGATTGAAAAAATAGCAGGATGGCTCAAGCAACAAGGAATCACGAGTATCAACGGGAATCTCGTGATGGATGAAAGTTACTTTGACCAACAACGGCTTGGCCTCGGCTGGGCATGGGATGATGAGAGCTACTATTACAACCCGACGATTGGGGCTCTTGCTATAAATCGTGGGACGGTCATGATCGAATTCAAGCCCGCTAACGATGCTGGTGAACCGGTGGAAATCAACCTGCTTCCCAAGACAGCGTATGTGCAAGTGATCAATGAAGCCAAGACCGTACAAAAAGGGGAAGAAAATACGTTTGCGATCCTGCGAGACCGTGGAACAAATACAATCAGGCTGTCAGGGAACCTCCCGCTTGATCACGAAGGGGATTACGAGCGCGTACCAGTGGAAGACCCAGCCAAGTACGTGGGGACCGTCTTGAAGGAAACATTGGAACAGCAAGGAATTGCGTTTGCTCCAAAAAGTGAGGTGATGCTCGAGGAAGTTCCTCAAGCAGCAGTGAAATGGACACAATTTGAGTCACTGCCGCTGAAGGACATCGTTGCGTACCTCAACAAGCGCAGTGACAATTACTACGCTGAAATGCTCCTCAAGACGCTCGGAGCCGCAAAGAAAGGGAAAGGCAGCGCTGCCACTGGTGCAGAGGTCGTTCTGGAAGCTGTATCTTCGCTCGGCGGGAATACCACCTTTGACATGATGGATGGATCAGGATTGACGCGCTACAACCTTATTTCTGCCCGTCAGATCGCATCCGTACTTGAGGGGATGACCAAGGAATCGACATTTGCCACTTATGAAGCATCTTTACCCATAGCGGCCATTGATGGTACACTGAAAAACCGCTTGAAAGAAACACCCGCCGCGAATAATCTTCATGCGAAAACAGGCTCGATGACAGGTGTGAACACGCTGTCGGGCTATATCACGACCAAAGGCGGAGAGAAGCTCATCGTTTCGATACTGTTTAATGGGTATGTCGAGGATGAAGAGCTGTTTACCAAGATGCAGGATCAGATCATTACGATACTGGCTAGTTACGAATAGGAATATCGCAAAAAAGGAGCCCCAATTCTGGGAGCTCCTTTTTATGTTGTTATGGAAGCGTCTGGAGCAAGTCGTATCAGAAGTGCTTGTACAGGCAGGTGCCAGATGCGAGTATGCAAGGCTTGTCGCCGAATCTCTCGTCCATGCTGATTTGCGAGGCATTGAGTCTCATGGTTTGGAGAGGTTGCCGATTTATATCCAACGAATTGAAGCAGGCTTGATCGAATTGAACGAGGAACCAGTGGTATGGAAACAGGAGGGAGCAACAGCTCTGGTAGATGGCAAAAACCAGCTGGGTGCGGTAGTTGGGGTTGCGGTATTGGAAGAAGCGATCAAGCTGTCGAGGCAAATGGGAATCGGGGTAGTTGGTGTACGTCATTCCAACCACTTTGGATCCTGTTCATACTATGCCGAACGGGCGATAGCAGAAGGAATGATTCTTCTTGTCCTCTCCAATGCTCCTGAAGCGATGGCACCAACTGGAGGGATTCGCCCTTTTTTCGGAACGAATCCAATTGCTGTGGGAATACCTGCAGGGGAAGAGCCCTCCTTTTTGTTAGATATGGCCACGAGTGTCGCTGCCAGGGGAAAAATCGCCTTGGCCGATAAAAAGGGGGAATCCATTCCTGCTGATTGGGCCATCGATCGTAATGGAGGAGAAACGACTGATCCCAAACAAGCTTTGCTAGGTTCACTTTTGCCGATCGGGGGAGCAAAGGGGTACGGATTGGCGATGTTCATCGATATTATGTGTGGGCTGCTAACGGGTGCAGCAACGGGACCACATGTAAAGAGCTTGTATGACAACGGGAACGATCCTCAAAACGTCGGACATCTATTCTTGACGGTGGATATTGAGCGATTTATGCCATTAGCCGATTTTTGCGCCAATATGGATGCGTACATCCGTGAGGTGAAAAGCGTGCCGACGAAAGAAGGCGTATCCGAAATTTTCATACCAGGGGAGATCGAGAGCCGAAAAAAGCAACAACGCATGGAAAATGGTATTCCATTCCATCCGAATCTGACTGAAGAACTCAGTCAATTATGCCGCACCTATGGAGTCGACTTGCAGGCAGCGTATCATATCCCCTAACCAGATTTCCTTTCGCCGGTGGTTTCATGGACAATACGTAGCACATAGACTAATGTCATCTGTCTGAACGGTCCACCTGCCCATCTATTCTCGTCAGGAGATCTGGTCATTATTTTGAGTATGGGCATGTACGATGAATCCGAGATCGAACAGCTCGTTCCGAAGGTCGTGTTTGTGGACGAACGGAATGGTATCACGAAAATAGAGGAGCATTATCTGATAAAGAATGGAGAGACACTGCCATAAAACCGCCAAACGTAGGAAAATGGGGTAAGCATCAGCACTTGGTCAAAGACGAATTTTTGCAGGAGCATTTGCCCAAAACCCGCGTGTATTCTCCTGAAGAGCTATGGCAGTATGCAGAAGCATTTACACACGTGATGCTGAAGCCTTCGGGAGGCGGGGGTGGGGCAGGAATTATTCAAGTAACGGCGCGAGGAGAAGAGAAGTATTCGGTGCATAGTGGGAGTCATCGGCGTCTCGTGACTGGGAAGGAAGCCACGATCAGATACGTGGAATCGTTGTTTCGACCAAAAACATACCTACTCCAGCCACGTATCCCACTCGGTAGAATCAACGGCAAGCCTTTTGATGTACGTGTCATGATCCAGCGAAGAAACCGGAAAGAGTCTTGGGTCATAACAGGGTGGTGTGCAAAGCTTGCAGGTCCGGGCTTTGTTGTAACAAATGTAGCTCGCAGTCGCGGAAAAGTGTTGCCTGTTCGTACGGCAATCAAGCTGTCGGATATAGAAGCTGGCCCGCATCTCTTGAGTGAAATCCGCATGGTAGCTGCAGCGGCCGCTCGTCGATTGGGAAGAGCCTATCCGACACTTCGTGAGATCGGTTTGGACTTAGGGATTGATGTGGATGGCAAAGCGTGGATTATTGAAGCCAACTTCCGACCATCCCTTTCTCTCTTTCAAAAACTGGAGGATCAGTCCTTTTACAAACGAATTGTCTCCATGAGAAAACGATAAGAGGAAAACCACTTGTCGATGTTCAAATGGTAAGATATGGACAGGTGGTTTCCTTTGTTTTGCTATTTCTAATTATCGTGGGAATAATGATAATGATCTTGCAATTACAACTATGACGCTGCTACTAGCGAAGGAACGCAAAAGTTGATAGAATGCCTCTCAATAAGGTGGGAGGTAATATACACGTCGATGATAACTTTGTCTAAGAAAGAAATGCTGCTGGTCAGTTTTATGCTGTTTTCGATGTTTTTTGGTGCGGGCAACCTTATTTTTCCACCCTATCTTGGTCAAGAGGCTGGAACCCATGTTTGGCTGTCGATTGTAGGCTTTGTGTTATCTGCTGTCGGTCTTCCCATCCTTGGGGTGATCGCCATCGCAAAAGCAGGGAGCTTTTACCAATTGGCAAGTCGTGTTCATCCTAGCTTTGCTCTTATTTTTCCTATTTTGATTTATGTGTCGATTGGACCCGCACTTGCGATCCCGCGTGCAGGCAGTCTCGCGTACGAGATGGGGATGGCGCCATTTTTGCCGGCACAAGCCGCTGATTCTACCTGGAGTCTTTTCCTCTATACGATCGTATTTTTTGGCATTGTCTTTTGGTTTAGTCTTACTCCTTCCAAATTGATTGATCGCTTTGGGAAAATACTGACTCCTGCACTGTTGACCATGATTGCATTGATCTACATCAAAAGCTTATTCACACCACTGGGTCCAACGGGGATACCAGCAGGAAATTATGCTACTAGTCCGGTTGTGCAAGGTTTTCTGGACGGGTATTTAACGATGGATGCTTTGGCAGCACTCGTATTTGGTATTGTGATCGCCAACACGCTGCGGAGTAAGGGAATCGAAGACAAAAAGCAACTGTCGGCGAATATGATCAAAGCAGGTCTCGGAGCAGGTATACTACTGACATTTATTTATGTCATTTTGGGATTGCTGGGTTCATCCGGTGCCTCTTTAGGAAGGCCGGAGAATGGCGGGTTGCTTCTGACTGCTATTATGAGGCAGCTTTTTGGGACAAGCGGTACGCTGATTCTTGGTGTCATCTTTACCGTCGCTTGCCTCTGTGTATCGATTGGACTCGTAACTTCTTGCAGCCAATACTTTCATGGACGATTCAGCCGTTTGTCGTACAGAAAATGGGCAGTGATTCTCTGTGTCCTGAGCATGGGGGTCGCAAACTTGGGACTATCGGAGATTTTAAGTGTATCTGTTCCAATCCTGGGCGCTATTTACCCAATTGCTATCGTGCTCATTTTGTTGGCACTGCTTGAGCGCTGGATACCTGAGCATTCGTCTGTGTATATGACGACTGTCGCAGTTGTAACGGTTTTTGGTGTCGTGGACTTGATGAACCTTACGTTTTTTAATAAGAGCTGGAACGATATCTTGGGTGTTCTTCCGTTTTACAAGGAAGGGGCCGGGTGGATCATGCCAGCGTTATTCGCTGGTTTTGTCGGTGTTCTGCTCGATTTTCGTAAAAGGACAAACCGTACAAGAACAGGACCAACGACTTCCCCATCAAAATAAGGCAGTACGCACGAGAGGGCTTCGTTTTCGCGAAGCTCTCTTGTCGTGGAGGAAGCATTTTGTTACTTTTATCGAGGTTCATTCGTATTAAAAGTGTTAAAGCCGAAAGGGTCGTTGAGGAGGTTCAGTACGTGAAAGTAGCACCTGTTGCGGAAGGTGAGCGCATTCGACAGCTAGATGGGATTAGAGGCTTTGCCCTCTTTGGGATCTTGCTGGTGAACATGCCGTCATTTATGTATCCGCTCTTGTTTTTACCAGATGCAGGGATGGTCAATACCCATTCGGAAATGGATGGTTGGATACGGCTTTTGTTTAACATGTTTGTACAGACGAAGTTTTACACCATCTTCTCGTTTTTGTTTGGGGTAGGCTTTTTTCTGTTTATGCATCGTGCCGAGAGCAAACAGCTGCCTTATCAAAGTCTGTTTACTCGCAGATTATTGGTGCTGCTGATTGTGGGGATGGCACATCTTGTTTTCCTCTGGTATGGAGACATTCTTCATACGTACGCCCTAGCTGGTTTTCTTCTGTTGCTGTTTTACCACAGGCAAGAAAAGACGATCAAAAGATGGGCGTGGACGCTTTTGATCGGTGTGCAGGCCCTGTACGCTCTTATGCTAACCGTTCCTGAGAGCTTCGTTCCTGTACCAGATGAATCACCGCTTGTTCAAAAAGCAATCGATGCTTATACCAATGGGTCGCTCATCGAGTGGTTGCTATTCCGGGTTGCTTACGAAATTCCGGTAGTTCTCTCCCTTGAGTTTTTTGTCATCCTATCCGTTCTGCCTCTCTTTTTATTCGGATTTCTGGCAGCCAAGCGGGGAGTATTTGAGAGAACGGAAGAATTTATTCCGGTCATTCGCCGTGTATGGTGGATTGCACTAGGCTTAAGTGCTGTGCTAGTACCGATGATTCCGCTTATTCAATTCGGTATCGTTTCATTTCCAGCCTCGATCTCGATTGCCGTTCAGACATTCGTTACCTGGAGCGGCCTTTCCCTGAGCGCTTTTTACATTACGTCACTCCTGCTTCTTTATCGGAAAGAGAGCAGCAAGCGCGTGCTGGAGCATTTGGAACCGGTAGGCAGAATGGCATTAAGCAACTATTTGAGCCAAACCATCATTGCAGTAGTGGTTGTGCGTGTTGGACATTTGTACGGGACGCCTGGGGTGGCTATCGGATTGGTATTTAGCTTGGTGATCTTCATTGCGCAAATCTTCGTGAGTCGCTGGTGGCTCGCCAACTATCAGTTTGGTCCGGCAGAATGGCTTTGGCGCTGTTTGACATACGGCAAATTTGTACCCTTGAAACGAAAAGGAGGATCTCATGCAATTTGACACTATCATGACTATTGCTGTCGTGCTTATGCTGACATCCTGTTATTTTTATTTGTGGAAATGGCTTTGTTCGAAAACGTCCAGGTAATCTGGGCGTTTTTTTGTACCTTCAGTAACAGGAGGGAAAACAGGATAAAAGTGACATGATTGGGGCAAAATTTTCCTATCTCACAAGCCTCGTAACATACAGCAGCGCTCTGACAGTAGGAAGGAGAAAGAGGATGACTGGCAACTGGATTCCGTTTTTGATCGGCTCCTTTGTAGGATCGATGGCTGCACTCATCGTGTTGGGACTGCTCTTGATCTGTCTTTTTCGACCTCTTACCCAGTGGGTGCTCGCCAGGTTTATGAAGCGCCTCATGTCAGACCGCTATCCGGAAAATATTTTTGAGATGGTCTCCGCAATGACCAAAGTCAGTCCACGATACGTCTTGGAGAACAGCTTGCGAGCAGCTACTGGCCAAGCCATCGAACGTCCTTTCGGGAGTCCACGCAAGTTCTTGAACTTCGATAGCTTGATATTTTCTCCCGCTCAGCTGGCTGTGCTGCCTTCGAGCGAGGATACAGAAGTGGATATGCAAATCACGATTGGACCCATGGCAAAAAAGCCGTTAACTTTGGACATTCCGCTCATGGTAGGGGGCATGGGGTACGGTATCGGTGTGAGTGCCGATGTGAAAATCGCGATTGCAAAAGGAACGGCCGCAGTGGGGACTTTGACGAATACGGGTGAAGGCCCGTTATTGCCGGAAGAAAGGAAATTCGCCAAACATCTGGTGATCCAATACAACTCGGGAAAGTGGGGAAAGGAGCCGGAAATTTTGCGACAGGCGGATGCCATCGAAATCCATTTTGGGCAGGGGGCAACTGCAGCTGCCGCGAGCTTTATCCCCGCTGAATATATCCAGGGAAGAGCTGCTGAAATCATGGGAGTTCAGAATGAAGAAATGATTGTCATTCCTTCGCGGCAACCGGAAGTATCGAATCCGGAGGATCTCAAGAAGCTCGTAGACAAGTTGCGTACGATAACAGATGGTGTTCCGATTGGTGTCAAAATCTGTGCGAGTGCCGTTCTTGAAAAAGACCTGGAGATTGCGATCCAAGCCGGCGTAGATTTTATCAGTATTGATGGCGGACAGGCGGGAACAAAAGGAGGACCTCCAATCCTGGAGGATGATTTCGGTTTGCCGACGATCTATGCGTTGACCCGGGCCGTGCGATATTTGAAGAAAAAAGGTGTGAAAGACCGGATCACCTTATTGTCGGGAGGCGGTTATACGACCCCGGGTGAGTGTTTGAAAGCTATGGCTTTAGGAGCAGACGGCATTTTTATGGGGACGGCTGTTCTGTGGGCGATGACTCATGATCAGGTGACAAAAGCAATCCCGTGGGAACCGCCGACTGAGCTGACCAATTATCCGGGGAGCTTGAAAAACAAATTCGATCCAGATTCAGCCACGAAATACTTGGCCAACTTTTTTCTTTCGTTTGTGGATGAGATGGAAATTGCAATCCTCGCTCTGGGGAAAACGTCTATTCGTGAAGTAACATCTGCGGATCTCGTCTCACTCGATGAGATGACGAGCAAAGTGACGAAAGTACCCCTTGCCTATCATTCATCCTCTTCCAGTTAAACAGCTTGATTGACGTACGAATGGAGGGATTCGTATCGAACAGAGGATCATCCAAATCAATTCGGCTGCACAGTATAACGGATGGACCATGACACAGACGTGGGAGCATCTTCTTTTTTTACATTGGGCGATTTCCCCAACGTCTATCAAAGCGCTGATTCCAGCAGGACTTGAGCTCGATACTTACGATGGCAAGGCATGGATCAGTATTATCCCGTTTTTGCTGAGCGGCGTGCGTTTGCGTCGGATGCCATCCGTACCATTTACGACGACCTTCCCTGAAATCAATGTCCGGACGTATGTGAAGGCGAAAGGGAAGACAGGCGTGTACTTTCTTTCGCTGGATGCGTCAAATCCTCTAGTGATCAAGATTGCAAAGTATTGGTACCGGCTGCCTTATTTTCGGGCCCAGATGGCTTTTCATCGGCAAGGGGATCGGATTGATTTTACCTCTCGCCGTATAGTCGGTCTTCCTCAATCCCCCTCGTTCGTAGGCAGCTACGAGCCCCTCGCTGATAAATTTTTCGCCAAAGAGGGAACGCTGACGCATTGGCTGACGGAGCGATACACGCTTTTTTGCCGGTGTAACAGAACGCAGCAAATGATGTATGCGGATGTGGTGCACGAGCCATGGCAGTTACAGGAGACAGCCTTTCATATTCATGAAAATTCGATGACCGAGAATTTGTCGATTCCACTAGTGGAATCTCCGCATCTAGTACTGTATTCACGTGGGGTACAAAGTCTTATTTGGCCGATTCGAAGTCTAGCGGATCTATCTTCGGATCCAGGAGGATATTCGTGACTGATACCAGTACAAAAGGGTATCAGTCTTTTATGATTTGAGCTTGCCAGACTGACTTTTGGTCGGTAAGATGGGAGGTAGCACTTTTTTTCGAAAAACAGGAAGGATCTGGTATTTGTTTATGGCTCGAAAAGAACGAATTGGTGAGTTGGATCTGATCCGGGCCTTTGCATTCTTGGCTGTGGTTTATCAGCATGTCATTGGTGTGTATATCCGTGAGCCGGGACTGACAGAGCAGGTGTCGATTGTCTACGGAATGTTGTTTCATTTGCTAAAATTCGCGGTACCAGCATTCATTTTCATCACGGGTCTTGTTTTGTTTTACAACTACTCCGAAAAAGTGAACTATATTTCCTTCACGCGTAAACGGATCACGGAGATTTTGGTTCCGTATGGAATATGGTCGGTGGTTTATCTGTACTTGATGGAGAAGCCCTTGGGTGAGGGAGCAGCGTTCGTCTGGAATGTAAGCAAAAATTTCCTGACAGGGACTTCCTCGTATCATCTGTGGTTCGTCGTGATGATTTTTCAGTTCTACCTTTTGTATCCTTTTTGGCAAAGAGTATTTGAACTTTTCCGCAGATTCGTGACAAGTCGCTTCCGTCTCGTTGTCGCTCTTGGTTTCACCGGATTGATTTATGGGGGCCTCATGTGGTTTTCAGCGCGGTACATCCCGGCGCACCCTTTTCGGTTCGATATGAATTGGTTGGATACATATTTCATCAAGTACCGCGATCGAAATGCGTTCTATTATTTCTATTACTTTTTGTTTGGTGGCTTGGTCGCCTTCACGCTGCCTGCATTTCGTGCCATCCTGAAAAAATACTGGCAATGGATCATCGTTTCGGTTGGTGTCCTGTACGCAGTCATTGGTTATGAACTTTTCCGTTATTCAGGGGAAGGTAAGATTGATTTAAATGTCGCGACGTCATTGAAACCGTCCATGTTCCTCTATACGATGGCTTGTTTGCTGGCTGTGTACGGTCTCTGCCTATGGATGAGCAAAAAGCAATCAAAATGGACACATTGGCTGGGGCTCCTTGGGAAATATTCGTATGGCGCTTATTTGATTCATGCGCTGATCTTGACATACTTGATGAAGGGTTTGCGAGAGCTTCAGCTTTTTCACACGGGCGTGTGGGGAAGTGTGGTAGCATTCGTCTTGTGCGCCATTCTTTCTTTTGCCATATCATATGGGCTGGGAAAACTGCCGTTTGGTACATGGCTGGTGGGGGCAGCAGAGAAAAAGACAAAAAAGATCCCGTCCTCTCAAAAGGAATGGCAAAACGCAGGTTAATCGAAAGCAGTTTGGCCAGATGTAGAGAAGAGTAGGAGGATGAAGGGAGAAGCGAGTCGTCATGCTGTTAGCTTACATTCAGTTAGCCGTGGCTATGGCTTTGGTAGGAAGCAACATCTCCATCGGTAAAGAAATTGTTTCCCATGTTCCTGTGTTTTTGTTCTCGGAGCTTCGCTTTTTGCTCGCGATTGTCATCCTGTTGCAGCTGCTTGCTGTGCGTGGGGAATGGAAAACGTCATGGAGCCGTGAGGAAGGCAAGGTGTTATTCTGGCAGTCGTTTTTCGGCGTGTTTCTGTTTAGTATTTGCATGCTGTACGGTGTTCAGTGGACGACAGCTACTTCAGCCGGAATCATTACGAGTACGGTAC
This sequence comes from Brevibacillus sp. NPDC003359, assembly GCF_042878995.1. Lineage (NCBI taxonomy): Bacteria > Bacillati > Bacillota > Bacilli > Caryophanales > Paenibacillaceae > Brevibacillus > Brevibacillus sp. NPDC003359. The sequence continues at coordinate 999,252 of NZ_JBIAOR010000001.1, read as the reverse complement.
CTGCCTGCATCGCTTTGTTTTCGTTCTGGATTCTCAAGGAAAAATTACACCCCAACAGTTTAGTGGTGATCGGTCTCTCAGTCGGTGGCATTGGCTTCATTACGTTCACAGGAAGCGGTATAGAGCAAAACTGGATCAGCATGATTGGGAATCTGCTCGTATTTTTTGCAGTCGTCAGCGAAGCGCTCTTCACGATTTTCGCCAAAAGACTGTCTGGAAAAATTACACCTTTCCAAATGACAGCTGCGATTAACGTCATCAGCTTTGTCTTGTTTCTTCCGTTTGCGATTTGGGAAAGCTTGCGGTTTGATTGGAGTGCCGTACCTGCAAATGTATGGTGGCTTCTCGTGTACTATGCGTTTACCGCCAGCGTCTTATCCTTCTTTCTCTGGTACAAGGGAGTGGAGAAGGTGGAGGCTTCCAAAGCTGGCTTGTTCACAGGAATGATGCCGATCAGTGCTGCTCTCGTGGCTGTCTTATTCTTGAACGAAGCATTTACGTGGATGCATGGAGTGGGGATGATGCTGGTGCTTGCCTCCATTTTTATCGGGACACAGCAACCACGGCGTATGAGTTCGACAATGGAAAGCTAATACATATTGCATGATTGAAAGTCTCGGAAACCC